>CAXSBL010000019.1:0-3723 GCA_964235515.1 uncultured Bryocella sp. | reverse complement strand
TTTACCCTATGCCCGGTATCGGGCAGCCATTGCCGGATCATCAGGGCACCATTGGAATCGCCGCAATCCAATATGCGAATGACCAATCCCGATTCCATTTTGATGTTTGGTGAAGATGCCCTGCTCCTGGATACCAGGAGATGGGTGTTGGAGAAGGCCGGCTTCCCGACAACCACGACGGCAACGCTTGTCGGCCTGGAGACGGCAATCGCCGAGAAGCACCACGGCGTGCTGATTCTTTGCTACACGGTTTCCGTTATGGATTGCGTGACGGCCCTTTCTGTCGTGACCTCATACGCACCAGGTATGCAGATTCTCGGACTCGAAGCCGGGCAAACTGGCTGCTCGCCGAATATCGCCGAGACATTCAACATCAATGTGGGGCCCGTCGGCCTCATCGCCAAGGTGCGATCCCTGTTCTCTCATAAACTCACCCCACCCGAACCCAAGGAGGTCGACGTGTCACAGTACGAAGGAAGTGTGAAATGGTTCAACAACGCAAAGGGTCACGGCTTTGTGGGTCGCAATGAGGGAGGTGATAATGTTTTCACGCACTACAGCGCCCTTCTGTCCGAGGGGTTCAAGAATTTACAGGAAGGCAATCCTGTCACCTTCGAGATCGTCGAGGGCGAAAACGGACGACCGCAGGCCGACCCGCTTCGAGTCACGAAGAACGTGTAAGGGTATGGCACCTAGTTGATGAGAGGAGCGGCAAAGGTCGTTGCCGCTCCTCCAACTTCTTTGCTGCAGGCTGCCTTGGTGAGCGTGAAATCTGGGGGCAGCAGTACAGCTCACACGGACGGATCTCAATATCCTGCAGGCTGCAGCGGATTTGTTCCATCAGCGGCAGGGTATGCGATCCTTCAGAATCAGGCCTCTGATGTACGGCCGACGTAGCTGATGAATTTGACCTTGGTCTCTACATTGTTCCAACGTGGACGAGCTTTATAGACAATCCCGGCAACCTGAGGCGAAGCTGTCGTCGGATGTCTGCGGCAGCCCGGGAAACGAGTGTAGCTGCAGTTCTTAGATTGATCACTCTTTAGCCGATCGACAGGATGCGGTAGCCACGCCTCACCGGTTCAACTGACGCCAAGCCGGATCCGTCGCAGATTCTGCGATGCCGAATATTTACTGGTTGTGGTGCCGATTTCGATCCCGAACGCCACGCCTGTGCACTCCGCCCTTGGTTTGCTGCCCGCTTTAAGCGTTTCAGGATAAGTGGCTTGCGCTTGAGTGCCCTCGCCGTGTGTCTTTTCAGTCGACCTCTCGAGGCGATCTCGCATAATGCCAGAAGCGGCGGTATCGAACGGCACGGCACGCCAAACCCTTCTCCAGAAACTTGCGTCGAAGGATCGCCTCCGTCCCCCTCCGGACCGTATACCCATGGCTGGAGCTACGGCGGAAGCTGCAAGGGTGCGCCGCTAGCGGAGCGGCTGCTCGAAGATGCTAACAACTACAGTTGCGCATTTACGCAAGTGTATATATAACTGTGTTGGGGGCAGGAAATGCGACCACAATGCACAGAAGCCGATCACCGTGGAAAGCGAACACCCCCGGCAGACGATCGCTTGCTTGAGCGTGGCGCCCGCATCTTCCGCGCCATGGGCGATCCGGCGAGACTGCGTCTGCTGGCTACTCTTCTTGAAGGGCCAGCCTGTGCCGGAGATCTGGTCCAGGTGGCTGACGACACCATGGCCGCTATCTCACAGCGTCTGCGCATTCTTCGCACCGAAGACATAGTGCGTAGAAAGCGAATGGGAAAACACGTTGTCTATTCCCTAGCCGACGAGCACACCCGCAGCCTGATCCTGAACGGCTTATCGCACGCCGCTGAACTCGTGCACAGCCCCTATCCATTTTCTGTTTCGAACCAAAAGGAGAACACCATGAGCGAGCACATCACCCACCCGAATCACCCCCATGAGCACAACGACGACTGCGGCCACATCGCCATCAAGCATGACGGCCATACCGACTTTCTGCATGACGGCCACCTGCACCACCCGCATGACGGTCACATCGACGAGCACAAGCTCGAGGTAAGCGCCGCAAACCCGGCTGATTGCACCGAGGGGCACCCGTGCGAAGGCCACGATGCGCAGCATGTGCACGGCGCCGATTGCGGCCACGAAGCCGTCCCGCACGGGGACCACGTGGACTACCTGGTGAATGGTCACCTGCATCACCCACACCAGGGGCACTGCGACAACCACGGCAATGTCGAAGTCGTGCAGTAGCTTCATAGGGTTAAGCTTGCGCGGAGAGGTGAAGGTTGATTCACTTCCCTTCACCTCAAGCGCAAGGAGCAGCAGGATCATTGAGGGCGCGGAGCAGTAGCCCGCAAAGCTTCGCTGCCCGGACCGGCAAAATGTGCCACCGGGGAACAATTGCAGCAGAACAGGAACGGCCGAGACGATCTCAACAAATACTCTAAGCCGAAGGCAAGGAGCGAAATACTTCTGGCTTTTCACCCACCTCAGATCTCTCGCCCCCTCCAGATTGACCAGGTCCAACGTGACCGGAGTCAAACCTTTGCTACCCGAGTTGATCGGCAACGACAGGTCGCACAGGCAAAAAATGATCGCCTGTGATGCTCGTAGACGCGGTCCATCAGCAAAGGCAAACCCTCTGGCATGAACGGCAGATCGCGCAGCGGTTGACGGCCCTCGGGCGCGTCGTGGGCATTGCCGGGCGACCGCGCAACGGTCACCGCCGTTCGAGCTTCCGCCGCGACCAGATGAACCTCCGTAGTCCAGCCACCGCGGCTTTTGCCGATGACCTGCGGTCCATTTGCTGAAAGCGCCCGTGCCGTCCGGAGTGCACCTTGATCGAGGCGCATTCCAGGCAATGGCGTCGATACGGAGACGCACGATCTACTCCACTTGCAGCTACTTAAAGACCTTGCCCAGCACACCGTTCTTCTACCAGCGGTGCATGCGCGTGTAGATCGTGTGCCAGTTGCCAAAACCCTCCGGCAAACCGCGTCACTTCACGCCGTGCTCGGCCACATACAGCAAGGCGTTCAGAAACTGCAGGTTCGACAGCTTTACTTTGCCGCGCTGCACCGGCATGCTGTCCTAAACACGCGCATACTGCTCCGGGGGTGATTTCCAATCTCCCCAACACCGCACTCTTAGGCGCGTAGTGTTAGCAAACCCTAGGTCAGACCCTTCCAAACTACCAATACTGACAGCTGCAGCCAACCACAAGCTATCAACAACCCTTCTCCGGCCACAAATGCCGCGGATACCGCCGCATCAACCCGCGCCGCACCTCCGGATACAGCCGCTCCCAAAACCCCGCCAGGTCCGTAGTCGTCTGCACCGCCCGCCCATTCGGCGCCAGCAGATGCACCACCACCGGCACCTTGTCCCGCCCGATCCGCGGCGTCTCCCGCATCCCAAAGAAATCCTGCAGCCGCGAGCCGATCCACGGCGGCTTCCCGCGCTCATAATGCACCCGCGTCGACCGCCCACCCGCCAGCTTCACCGTCGCCGGAGCCATCTCCTGCAGCCGAGGCGCCCCAGCCTCCAACAGCCCCGCCATCCCGCGAGCCGCCTCCCGCAACTCCGCAAAACTCTTCAGCCCCACACACAACTTCTCCAACTCAACCGCCAGCGAAGGCTCCGGCAACCCCGCAAACCCGATCCGCGCCAGCAACTCCTCCATCCCTGCTTCGTCCACAAACCCGCCCACCCCCTTCTCCAGCGCCCTTTCCGC
>CAXSBL010000018.1:43679-65437 GCA_964235515.1 uncultured Bryocella sp. | reverse complement strand
CACCAGGCGGCGCGGCAAACGGATCTGGTGCTGCTGGGCCCGGTGCTGGGCCCGGCCAGCGGTAAGCTCACGTGAAGGCAACCGTGCGCCACCTCCGTTTCCGTAAAGTCTGGCAGCATCCCCCGGCGAAGCCAGCCAGGAACTCCGCCGTTCCGTCGTTGGCTGCGGTATGCGGCGCGCTCGCCATGTGTGCCCTGCTGTCCCCCGCAGAGGGACACGCCTCGCGAAAAACGGTGGCCGGAATCGCCCGGAGATCCGTCTCGCTGCCGCACCTTATCCTGTCAGCGCAGGTCGCCGCTAGTCAGAGTTCCACTGCCAACCCCGCCTCGACTACCGCAGCTCCCGCGCCGTCGCAGGTCAGCGTGCCGGCCGGGGGTGGCACGGTCGGTGGCACGGTCCACGGCACGGTCATCGCCGGTATTGCTGGCAAACCCGGCGGTGTCCCGTTGCCGGGGGTAGCGATCACCGCGACCAACACCCTCACCGGCCGGCGGTACACCTCCGCTACCGACGCCGACGGCGCCTATACGCTGAAGATTCCCCGGAACGGCCGCTATGTTCTTCGCGCCGAGCTCGCAGGCTTTGCCGCAGCCACCGCTGAAGTTCTTCTCACAGGCGAGACAGCCCCGCTGAGTCCGGAATCCGCAAAAGCCGCCGACTTCGGCCTGCAGCTCGCCAGCCGCGTCGAAGCTGCGGATAACGCCTCCGCCGCTGCCTCCACCACGGGCGCCGCCAGCCTGCTGCGCGGCCTGCAGGGATTAAGTCTGAATGGGGCGGCAGCCGGGGCAGAGGATGCGAGCGCCGGCAGCGGTAATGCGGGAGCGGCCTTGCCCCAGCTCGGAGGCCAGGGCGGCGGCCTCGGCGACACCGCCGGCGCAGGAACTGAAACCGTCGCCGTCTCCGGCCAGACCGGCCAGACCAATGGCCTTGCCAACTTCAGCGAGGATGAGCTGCGCGAGCGCATCCAGCAGGGCGTCGAACAGGCCCGCGCCAACGGCCAGCTGCCCCCCGGCGTGGACCCCACCAACGCCATCGTCGGCCTGCTCGGCAACCTGATGTCCGGCCCCGGTCCCGGTGGTGGAGGCCGCGGCGGCGGACCCGGCGGTGGCGGCCCGGGCGGGGGTGGAGGATTCGGCCGGGGCTCCGGGGCCTTTCGCAACATCGATCCCACCCAGCTGCACGGCGGCCTGAACTACCAGGGCGAGTACTCCGCACTCGACTCCGCCCCGTGGTCCGCCACCCTGCTGCCGCAGACCAAACTGCCCTACGCGAAGGACACCTTCGGGGCCACCCTGGCCGGTTCGCCGTACATCCCCGGCCTGACCAAGCCCAGTACCAAACAGTTCGGCTTCCTGAACTTCAATTACTCCCGTAACACCAATCCGGAGGTGCTCGTCGGCACCGTACCAACCGACGCCGAGCGCAACGGTGACTTCAGCGGCCTCACCCAAACCGTCAACGGCGCAACCGCGGTTACACCCATCTTCGATCCCACTACGAATAGCCAATTCAACTACAACGGCCAACAGAACGTCATCAACCCCGCACGGATCACGCCGCAGGCGCTTTACGTTCTTAACAACTTCTACCCGCATGCCAACGTCGCGGCAGCCGGCACGCAGGCTTACAACTACCAGACGAACACCACGGCCGGCCAAAACTCCGCCAACCTGTCCTCACGCTTCATTCGCAATATCGGAGCGAACAACTCAGGTCCCTTCGGCGGCTTTGGCGGTGGTGGCCGTGGCAATCGCAACGCCCCCGCCACGCTGCGGCAAAGCCTGAACACGAGCTTCAGCTACTCGCACTCCGCCTCCGACATCCGCAACATCATCCTTCCGCTCTCCGGCGCCACGCAGACCGACGGCTACAACGTCAGCGAGGGCTATGTCGTCGGCTTCGGCCGCTTCAACAACACCGCGACGATCACCTGGAATCGCAGCCACGCCGACACCCGCAACTACTTCACGAACACAAGCAATGACCCCGCCGCCACAGCCGGCATCGCCCTGCCCAGCACCGGCGTTCTCGGAGCGCAACCAAACTTCTACAACGGCCTGCCCGCGCTCACCTTCACCAACTTCCTCTCGGTCACCAACACCAACCCGCAGGACAACATCGGGCAAACAATCTCCTTTTCGGACCAGGTCAGCTACCGGCACAAGAAGCACAACATGCGCTTCGGCGGCGATATTCGCCGTGTTCATCAGGACTACCTCGGCGGCGGCACGCCGCTCGGCGCCTTCACCTTTACTGGCTACAACACGCAAAGCAGCGCCGACCAGGTTCTCTCCACCACCACCACAGGCCAGGTCGCGAGCGGCTCCGCCTTTGCCGACTTCTTGCTAGGTCTTCCGCAAAAGACCGCGATCCAAGCCGGGTTGAACAAGATCTATCTCCGCGCCAACATCTATGACTGGTACGCCAACGACGACTTCCGCGTGGCGGACGGCCTCACCCTCAACGGTGGTCTGCGTTACGAATACTTCAGCCCCTACAACGAGAAAAACAACCGCCTCGTGAACCTCTCCGGCGTCACGGAGCAAACCACGAGCGTAGGTTGCATCACGCCCACGGGCATCTCGATCCAGACCTCTGCCGGCGTGCTCACCTGCGCCCCCGGCCCCACGTCCTCGCTGCTGCACGGCGACCACGTGATGTACTCGCCACGCTTCGGCGTGGCCTGGCGACCGCACGTCTTCCCCACGCTTCTGAAAGAGACCGTCTTACGCGCGGGCTACGGCATCAACTTCAACACCACGCAGTTTGCCAGCTTCGCGCAGTCGCTCTCCTACCAGGCCCCGTTTGCGGCCTCGCAGAACAACGTGCTTTCCACAGCGACCAACAACACCGGCTGCGCTCAGACCAGCACAACAGCGGCCGCCAACCTTACGCTGGCCAACGGCTTCAACTGCTCCAACAAGCTCTACCAGAACACCTACGCCGTGAACCCCGACTACCGCCTCGGCATGGTGCAGATCTACAACGCCAACCTCCAGCGCACCCTGCCCGAAGGTATCGTGCTGAACATCGGCTACAACGGCTCGCACGGCTCCGGCCTCAATGTGGTGCGCGCGCCCAATCACAACCCCACCAAAGTGACCACGCCCGATGCTGTCGCCTTCACCTACCAAAGCTCCGACGCCGAATCCACCTTCAACGCCTTCACCGTCAGCGCGCAGAAGCGCCTGCAAAAAGGCCTGGCCCTCGCGCTGAACTACCAGTACGCGCACTCGATTGATGACGCTTCCAGCTTCGGCGGCGCTTCCACCACCTCCACCCTCCAGAATGACGATGACCTGCACGCCGAGCGTGCCAACTCCAGCTTCGACCAGCGTCACAAGCTCACCGGCACCTGGCTCTACGAGCTCCCCGTCGGCCCCAACCGCCTGTTCCTGAACCGCGGCGGCGTCGCCTCAAAACTGCTTGATGGCTTCAACATCTCCAGTGCTTTTACACTCGCCTCCGGCATGTATTTCACGCCGAACTACACCTCCACCGCCGCGCAAATAGCCGCCGGCGGCACCTACACCCTGCGCCCCAACCGCAACTTCGCCGCACCCATCGCCGGCGCCGGCTCGCTGCACTCGTGGTTCAACAGCGCCGCCTTCACCTCGCCCGTTACCTACGGCACGGCTTCACGCTACTCCATCGAAGGCCCCGGTCAGGTGCTCATCGCGATGTCGCTTTCGCGTACCGTACCGCTCGGCGAAACGCGCTCCTTTGAAGCGCGCATCACGGCCAACAACGTCTTCAACACTGTGCAGTACAACGGGATCAACACGCAGCTGGACTCCGCCACCTTCGGCCAGGTCACAGGCGCTGCCACCATGCGGCAGATCACCTTCATTGGCAGGTACAGGTTCTGATGAGATTCCAACAGCACTCACACCTGTCGCGCTCTCTGCTCACAGCTCTTCTGCTTCCGTTTACGGCGATGTTGTGCGGCGCGCAGACAGCGCCAGCTTTGCAACAGAATGGCGAGCAAACACCCGCGCAGAACGGGCACGGCAACTACACGCTCACGGTCAACGCCAACATCGTGCTCACCAACGTCGTCGTGCGCGATAAGAAAACCGGTGCCGTCGTCAAGGGTCTCAAGGCCTCCGATTTCACCATCCTTGAAAACGGCAGGCCACAGCGCGTCGTCAGCTTCGATTACCAGAACGTCGATCAGGCCGCACAACTCGCGGAAAACACCACCGTCAGCGGCAAGGCCTCCGTCGCCGACCTGCTCGAACGCAACTTCGCCGCCGACCCGCAGCAGCTCAAGGATCACCGGCTCATCGTCATGTTCTTTGACCTCAGCACACTGCAGGACGACGACACCGACCGCGCCGTGGAAGCCGCGCAGAAATACATCAACACGCAGATGCAGCCCGCCGATCTCGTTGCGCTCGTCAGCTTCTCCACCGCACTCAAAATGGATCAGGACTTCACCAGCAACAAACAGGCCCTGCTGCACGGCCTCGCGAAGTACAACGGCACCGATCAAACCGCCTTTGGCAACGGGGCCACCTCCAGCACCACTGGCAGTTCCACCACCAGCACCACGACGACCAACACCAGCACCACAAGCACGACCACGACCGGCAGCACCAATGGCACCAGCGACGACGGCTCCAGCTTCGTCGCCGACGACACCGAATACAACAACCTCAACACCGACCGCGAACTCTATGCCATCCGCCAGATCGCGCAGTCGCTCGAACGCGTGCCGCAGCGCAAGAGCATGCTCTACTTCTCCGGCGGTCTCTCCCGCAACGGCATTGAAAACCAGGCCAGCCTGCGCGCGGCAACCAATGCTGCGGCGAAGGCTAACCTCGCCATCTACTCCGTCGACGCCCGTGGCTTGCAGGCGCTGCCACCGGTAGGCGACGCCACACAAGGCAGCCTGCGCGGTACCGCCGCCTACACCGGCACGGCAGTGGCCAACCAGTTCAGCAGCAACTTCAGCTCGCAGGAACTCCTCAGCACGCTTTCCACCGACACCGGCGGCAAAGCCTTCTTTGACTCCAACGACTTCGGCCCCGCCTTCCAGCAGGTCCAGCGCGATACCGAGGCCTACTACATTCTCGGCTTTCACTCCTCGGATCCGCACCGCGACGGTGCCTTTCGCCACCTCACCATCAAGGCAAATCGTTCTGACGTAAAGCTCGAATACCGTCCCGGCTATTACGCTCCCGCCGACTTCCAGCACCAGAAAACCGAAGACCGCGAACAGGCTCTTCAAGACCAGATGCGCAGCGATCTTCCCGCGCTCGACGTTGCCGTCTATCTGCAGGCACTCTACTTCCGCGAGAACGCCAACACCTTCTACGTCCCTGTAAATCTCATCGTGCCGGGCTCGCAGATTCCCTTCACCCGCAGCCGGTCCCGCGAGGGGGACCAGGACAAAGCCACACTCGACGTGCTCGGCCAGGTACGCAACGCGCAGGGCATTCCCGTGGGCAACGTGCGCGATACCGTGAAGCTCGCGGTTAATCAAGCCCAGGGTGTCAAGCAGCGTAACATTCAGTATTCCACCGGCTTTCTGCTCGCCCCGGGCCACTATCACTTGAAGTTCGTCGTGCGTGAAAATGAGACCGGCAACACCGGTTCCTTTGAGACCGATCTCAACGTTCCCGATTTGAAAAAACTTCCTGTAAAACTCAGTTCCGTCATGCTCGCCAGCCAGCGAACGCCGGATGCAACCAAGGACAATCCGAACCTCCTGGTGCGCGACGGCGAGCAGTACATCCCTAACGTCGCGCACGTCTTCCGGCAGGATCAGCACCTCTATTTGCTGTACGAGCTCTACGATCCAGCCCGCGCAAAGAACGCGCCGCAGCCCGCCAACGCCCCGGGACTCGTACGCCGTGAGGGCGGTCCCGTGCACGTGCTCACCTCCATCGAGTTCCTCTCCGGTGGTGCCAAAGTCTACGAAACACCGTTGATCACCGCCGACACACTCAACGTGCCGGCCCGGGACGCGGTCGCATTTCAGTTCGACGTTCCCCTCGCGCAGCTCAAGCCCGGCAACTACATCTGCCAGGTGAATGTAATCGATGACGCTGGTGGTTCCTTCGCTTTTCCACGGCTTGCCTTACGAGTGGGCGCCCCGCCGACGACGCCCCCAGTCGCCACACCCGTTTCGGCCACACCAACCCCGAAGCCGTAAACCGGAGCGCGGACTAGACACACTGCGACAGCAGTCCCCCGCAGGGCGTCTAATTACCAGCGCGTCCCGGTGAGGCTTCTCACGCCGAACGACCGCCGAGGAAAAGCGTATGCAAGGCCTCACATCCAACCGCTTGGGAACCGTCGCAGCCCTCTTTCTGGCTGCTCTTCTACCGTCAATGAGTGTTGCGCAAGGCAACGCCAAGGAAGCCGCACCTGCCCACCCCACGCCCCTGCAACTGAATGTCGTGGTGGCGCCGAATTCCGGCGAACCAGTGGCGAACCTTCCGCAGAGCGCCTTCACGGTGCTCGACAACGGACAACCGCAGACCATCGCGGGCTTTCGCGCGGTCTCCGGAAAAGAGGCGGCCACCGAGGTGCTGATCGTCGTGGATTCCGTGAACATCCGCTACACGCAACTCGCCTATGCGAGGCAGGAATTGGCCGACTTCCTGAAGCAAAACAACGGTCAGCTCCCCTTTCCTACATCGCTCGTGCTGCTGAGTGACACCTCGCTTGAAGCCACTCCGTTTACCACCAATGGCAACGGCCTCAGCAAAGTGCTGCAGGATAAAACCATCGGCCTGCGCGACCTGCGCCGCAGCTCCGGCTTCTATGGCGCCCAGGAGCGGCTGGACATTTCGCTGAAAGGCTTGAGCCAGATTTTGGCGAAGGCATCAGAAGCAAAGGGTCACAAGATCGTCCTTTGGATTTCGCCTGGCTGGCCGCTGCTCTCCGGCCCGGGAATCGACCTCACCGCAAGGCAGGCAGACGGGATCTTTGGGGAGATCGTCGGCTTCTCGACCAATATGCATCGCGCCAATGTGACGCTCTACAGCATCGACCCTCTGGGAACACAGGAAAGCGTCGGCCGTACGTTTTACTACCAGGAGTTCCTGAAGGGTGTTGGCAAACCCTCCCAAGCGCAACTCGGCGATCTTGGTCTGCAGGTGCTGGCCGTGCAGAGCGGCGGTCTGGCCCTCAGCAGCAGCAACGATGTTCGCGGTCTGCTAGCCAAAGCCATGCGGGACACAACGGCCGAATACCAGATCACGTTGCCACCCCCGACCTCTGCGCCCGACGGCGATCACGGCTACCACCGCCTGGAAGTCCGCATCGCCCAACCCGAAGCAAAGGCACGAACCGACCAGGGCTTCTACACCCAGCCATAGCCGCAAGCACCCGCCTTGCTCGGCCACGACTCGTCCAAGCCCCGGGACTTCAGCACCCAAAGCAAGTTACACAACGTACGCCTCGCTGCTTGACGAACGTGTGGCCAAAGCGCAACATGGTGGCCTCTCGTTCTTCAGGTGGTGCGGCCGTGCGTGATGCCTTCCGTCGCTTCGTAGCAGCTCCCGTCGCGGTCGGCAGCGTTAGCCTCGCCTGCGCGGCTCTGGCGCTCGCCGTTCTGGTTTTGTGTCCTTTGGCGCCCGCACAGAACCTCCCCGGGGCGATGCAAAGCGGCGGCGAGCACGACTCCGCGGAATGGGCCGACATTGCACGCCATCTCCCTGATCCCGTCGCTCGGAGCCGCGCCGGTTCCGCAGTAATGTCCGTAAAGCGGACTTCTGCTGAGATTGAAAATTCCGACCCCTTTTTTGTCATTCCCGCAGGGAATCTGCGTTATCGCTGCTCCACAACATCCATGCCCTGTTTTAGCGCGGTTCAGATAGAGCGCGAGAGCCATGCGCTTCCCCGACGCCATAAGGACAATGCCGGCAGCCGGAATGGCAACAAGAACCCCGGCGAAGGTGGTACTGCGCGGTGAACACCACGTAGGGTCCCTCAAGGTACGTGTCGCCGGGTTGCAGCACATCGTCCACACTCTCGCTGGCATGGCTTTCCCCGTCTCGCGTCACGGAATCCTCCGGTGGCAACAGGCTCAAGAAAATAACCCCAGGCTGCCCTGCGCTGCACCGCCTGCTCGCACCGCCGACGGACGCACGGTCTCACGCAGCAGCGCCGCCACAGAGCGCACCGGCTTGCGCGCCGCGCTGGCCGCTGTCGGCGCCGCACTTGCAGCGGAGCCTAATGGATCGACGGCAGCACCATTCTGAAACAGCACCGTACGCCCGGGGATCGCAGCCACACGCTCGCCCGGCACCAGAATACCGGCGAGATTCAGCGGATCAGCAGCCGCAATCGTGAGCACCGCATCCGCACTCCGCTCCCCCTGCTTCCGCCGTGCCTCGCGCAGCCCTTCCACGGCCTCGTTCAACGCAAACTGCTCGCCAAACGGCCCACTCACAAAGCGCCCACCGCGCACCTCGCCACGAGCCTCTAACCGGCGAAGGTGGGGCAGCAGGTCTCTCCACTTCGGCGCATTCGACTCCCTCGTCAACAGCTCGCGAAACAGCACACCATAGCGGCACAGCAACACCCGCGCATGGGACTCCAAGGCCGCCTGCTGCGCTCGCGCCCGCTGAATCGCAATCTCTCCCTTGTCGGTTGAAAGCGGCGCCGTCAGATCTTCGCACAATAACGACCAACGCCCCGCCGTCGTCCGTGCCGCTGCACGCTTTTTCAAACTCACCGCAGGCGTCTGCTCCAGATGCACGCTCTTGCGTCGCGGATCCATCAACGCCCGCAGCTGATCGAATCCATCCGCCGAGGCCAGCCCCGCCGTCGCCAACTCCCACAATCCCGTATTCACCTGCAGCTTCGTCAGCCCACTCATCCGCTGCAAGTCCGCCGTAAAGGCCGCTCCACGCTCCGCCAGCAGCGTCCGCAGCTTCTGGGCTTCGGGGGAAAGCGCCTGCGCCAGAACCGCTGCGTCCACACACTTGGCCGCCAACGCCTCCGGCAACCACTCGGCCGACTCCCGCAGAAAGAAAGTAATCGGCGCCGCACCCGTCGGAATTACCCGCCGCGGCGCTCCGCCATCAGCCTCGCTCCATGCCGGATGCGGCGAAATGCGCCCCCAGCCCACAACGCCCGCCAGGCAAAGCTGATCCAGGGAACGCGGATCGTAGTCCCGCACCCGCATCGGCAGCAGCGTCCGCTCCCACTCACAAGCTGGCGCCTCAAACCCTTCAAGCTGTTCCAGCGCCGCGAGCACACCCTCCTCACCCGTCATCTGCGAGTCCAGTGCCACATGCTGCCAATCCTGCAGCCAGCGATTGAACACCGCCGCCGACACCGGCTCCACACTCTTGCGCAAACCACTCAGCGTCAGCCGATGGATGCGCTGCAGAATCCGCCGCTCACACCACTCGATCCTCTCGGGCGCATCCTCGCTGGGCTTCGCCCGCTCAAATACTCCACGCATCGCCAGCCCCTGCATCTCGGCCATCAGCAGCGACTGGTAAAGCTCCGTCGCATCGAGTTGCAGCAGTGCCCCCAGCGATTCCGCCGTCAGCGGTCCCAGCAGCTGCATCCAGCCCTGCACCACACTCGCCACCGCACCATCGCGCGGCGAAACCGGCTGCGCAGGCCGATATTCCGTGCCCGCGAACATGCGCTCCTCACGTGATTCGCTGACTGCCGGCAGATCACCGCCAGCTGCCAATACCTCAGCCTCGGGCCAAAGCAGACGCGCATCGTCCAACCGCTCGGCGGCGACCCAGCTCAGCGCCTCGCCTACCTGCAGCTGCACTGCTCGTCCCTTGTTCTCCAGCCGCGCGAAATACTCACTCCAGTGCTGCGTCCCACGCGGCTTTAGCGCGGCCTGCGCCTCCAGAAATGCCAGCGGCAGAGCCCCCAGCTGCAGCAACAAATCATGCAGCTCATGCTCATCGCGAACATCTGGCCACAGCGTCTCGCGCACGCTGTCAATGGCCGCCTGATCCAGCCTGCCCGCGCCGTCCGTCACCGCATCCGGCAGCGTGCGCCGCAGCTGTACCGCCCGCGCGCGCCGCGCCGCCGCATCCGCCTCGTCCAGGTATGCATACGGCATCGCATTGATCAGCTCATGCGCAAACTGTGAAGGCACCGGCGTATCCACCGCCAGGCACGTAATCGCCCCTGAAGCAATCCCGCGCAGCAACGCCTCCAGCCCATCGATGTCCATGGCCTCGGTCAGCGTGTCGCGCATCACCTCGCGCACCAGCGGATGGTCCGGAATCTCAATATCGCCCGTCATCGTCTCGGGGCACGCCGAGGCATGCGGAAACACACTCGCCAGCAGGTCATCCGACCGCGTCCGCTGCACCTGCGGCGCCACCCGCTTACCCTTCTGCATCCGCAGCAGCTGTAAGCTGCGCCCTGCCGCCCAACGCCAACGATTTTTGAACAGCGGCGATGGAATCGAGGCCTGCTCCAGCAACTCCCGCGCCGTGTGCTCCGACAAAAACTGAAACACATCCATCAAGGGAAAACTGTGCTGCTCGGCCAGCGAAATGTTGATGCCATTGTCGGTAGCCGCAGCCTGCAACTCAAAATTGAACCCACGGCAGAACCGCTTCCGCAGCGCCAACCCCCACGCCTTGTTCAATCGCCCACCGAACGGCGCATGCAGGATCAGCTGCTGACCTCCACCCTCATCAAAAAACCGCTCAGCGATGATCGTCGACTTCGTCGGCACCGCACCTAACACGCTGCGCCCCGCCACCACGTACGTCACCAGCTGCAACGCCGCCGACTCACACACAAAGCACTCACGCCGCAGCCAGTCCATGCAGGCGCGCACCTCGGGGTGCAGCGAACCCCAACGCCCGTCCACGTACGGCGTAGAAGACACATCCTCCGCACTACCCGCACCAACAATGGCACTCGGCTTCACACCACGGGTCCGGATATCGATCTCCGACCGCAGATCGCTCACACCATCGCACAGCGCCTCCGTCCGTTGCGGCGCTTCACCCTCCCAGAAAGGAATGCTCGGCGGCGCTCCATGCGCATCCTCCACCAGCACCTTTCCCTGCGGATCCACGCGCTGAATGCGCCAGCTTGTATTGCCCAGCAGCACCACATCGCCCGCATGCGAATCCACCGCAAAGTGCTCATCCAGCGTCGCAATCTGCACATTCTCCGGCTGCAGCATTACCGCAAATAATGACGTATCCGGGATCGCCCCACCATTGCCAATGGCCGTCATCCGAGCCCCGCGCCGCCCATGCAGATGCCCCTGCACACGATCGCGCAGCACGTACGCCCCATACCGTCCACGCGTGCTCTCGATGCCGTTGTGCAGCAGCGCCAGGACCTCTTCAAACGCCTCACGCGTCAGCGCACGGTACGGCCACGCGCGCCGAACCACGTCGTACAGCGCGTCCTCCTCCCAGCTTTCCGCGCCGCACATCGCCACCACCTGCTGCATCAGCACATCAATGGGCGCTTCGGGCACTTCCAACCGGTCCAGCTCCCCGGCGAGCATCTTGCGCAGCAGCGCCGCCTGCTCCAGCAGGTCATCGCGCGTCATCGCAAAAAATCTGCCCTTCGGAATGGCTCCACGCCAGTGTCCCGCCCGCCCCACCCGCTGCATCGCCACCGCCACCGCACGTGTCGACTGGATCTGGCACACCAGGTCCACCGTCCCGATATCGATCCCCAGTTCCAACGACGCCGTCGCGATCAGGATCTTGATCTCGCCGTCCTTCAGCCGCTGCTCCGCATCCAGCCGCAGCGTCCGCGACAGCGACCCATGGTGCGCCGCCACCGCATCCGGCCCCAGCCGTTCCGCCAACTCAAAGCTGATCTTTTCCACCAGCCGCCGCGTGTTCACAAACACCAGCGTCGACCGGTGCCCTTCCGCAAACCGCGCCAGCTTGTCATACAGCTCGCCCCACATCGCGTTCGTCGCTACCGAACTCAACTCGTCCGAAGGCACCTCGATCGCCACATCCAGCACCCTCCGCTGCCCCACCTGCACGATCGTCGCGCGCGGCCGCTCCGGATGCGCCCCGGTCAGAAAATCCGCCACAAGCTCAATCGGATTTTGCGTCGCCGAAAGCCCGATCCGCTGCGGAGGCGTTTTACGTTTCAGGTTGTACGTTGTACGTGAGTCCGTTGTTGCTGCGAGCCGGTTCTCCCCACACACAATCGCATCCAGCCGCTCCAACGACAACGCCAGATGCGAGCCGCGCTTGTCATCGGCCACCGCATGGATCTCATCCACAATCACCGTGCGCACACCGCACAGATTCTGCCTTGCCTTCGCCGAAGTCAGCAATAAATACAAAGACTCCGGCGTCGTTACCAAAATGTGCGGAGGTTGCCGCAGCATCGCCGCGCGGTCCTTCATCGGCGTGTCCCCGGTGCGCACCCCTGTACGAATCTCCGGGCACAGATACCCGCGCTCCAGCGCCAGTTGCTGAATCTCTCGCAGCGGCCCGTCCAGATTCTTCTGCACATCGTTTGAGAGCGCCTTCAGCGGCGACACGTACACGGCCTGCGTCACCGGCGCGAGCGTTCCCTCCAGCGCCTGCCGCAGCAGCCCATCAATGCACACCAAAAACGCAGCCAGCGTCTTGCCCGATCCCGTCGGCGCCGAGATCAGCGTCGCCTCACCCCGCCCAATCGCCGGCCAGCCCTCTACCTGCGGCTCCGTCGCCGTCCCGAACCGCGCCGTAAACCATTCGGCGATCACCGGATGCGCCCAGGCAAGTGCTGGATCGATAGAAGGTTCTGTTGCGATCAGGGGCCCGGCGTTCATACAAGAATTCTATCGCCGCCTTCGCACAATCTTCGCCCCAAACCTTCGCTACGCCTCGATCCTGGTGCATTCACCCCGACGCGTTCTTTGTCGATAAAATGAAATCGTTATGGCCTTTCCCCTCAAAACCTGCGTCGTGTGTGAAGAAGAATTCGAGCTCCGCCCCAACAAGCCCGGCTTCGCCAACCGCTGCCCCGAATGCAGCGCCGAAGAGGCTCGCGCCGCCGCCGCCACCAGCAACTTTCGCGGCGACGACGCCTCCAGCGAAATGAACGCCGAACGCCGCAAGGTCATGAAAAACATGCTCTACAGCAAGGACAGCTAGGCGGCCATCCGTCACGCAGCCTCCATCGCGACCCACATCGATTGTTTTTACAGGGCAGGGACTGTACACCATCACCGCTTACCCAGCACGACCAAGCCAGCATCCGTTCCGTAAACGCGTTTCGGTATTGACCGGATTACCGCGCCGGTTCGCAATGCTGTGATGACCAGCGCCCGCTCGATACACTCCCGCTAAAGCGTTAACGCGATTGTGTTATTGATAAAGGGCGGTACTTGCGAGTTCTTTCGCATTTGTGCCGACTCTGATTTTGGACTTTTCCGCTATGCGCTTTACTCGTTCTACCCTGTTGATTGCAGCGATGCTGGCTTCGCCCCTGTCTGCTCTTGCCGTTCCACTGGATGTATTTACTCTGACTGGTAACGGTCTGAATCTGAGCTTTACCGCACCCGCCACGCCGCAGCCGGAGAGTTCTGACCCGACACTGGGGTTCTTCCTGGACAATCTGAAGGTGACGGCGAATGGGCAGAGTTACACGGCCTCGCCTGCGGACTTCTTCGTCAGCGACGTTGGCGGCGGGTTTGCGCTGCAGGACGGCGATGACCTGATTCAGTACTTTTCGTTCAGCGGGCCGCAGTTATTCACGGGCAGCGTGACGGCACCGACCTTTCTCCAGAGCACGTTCAACCTGCAGGCGGTCTTCTGCCCAGGCGAGGACCCGGACGGCCCCCAGACCTGCACGGCGCTGCCGACCTACTCGCTGACGGTTGCACCGCAGATGGCGGCCACGCCGGAGCCAGGGTCGTTGCTGCTCATGGGAACGGGGCTGCTAGGGGGCGTTGGGATCCTGCGGCGACGGTTCGTGACGGCTGCGTAGGCGAACCGATACTAACGAATGGAGTCCGGCGAGTAAGTCGTCGGGCTCCATTTTTCTTCCCATAACTCCTCTTTGCTGAACAAAAAAATGAGTCTTGTTAGAACATGGACGGAATCGCTTGACTGAAAGAAAGCATGCTTGAAGCACCAGTAAGATTGGTAACAATAGGGCGCATCGTAGCAAGTACGCATCGTTGCAAGTCTTAGCTAACGCGGTTCTCCACCATTACATATTTCCCACACCAATATCCGCGCTCTTCGCTTCCTCGTCATTCGGGTCGAGATACTTCTCAATCGTTGACGCCAGCACCCCACGCGCCTTTAACAAGAAATCGATCGCATCACGCCCCGCGCCATAACCGCCCGGATGCTCCGTCGTGTAATGCGCCATGGCCTTCACCTCCGGCCGTGCATTGGCTACCGCAATCGCAAAGCCGACCTTGCGCATCACCGGCAGATCGATAATGTCATCCCCGACATACGCAATCTCCTCCAGCGTGCAGCCCTCATCCTTCACGATCAGCTCCAGCGCCTGCACCTTGTAGTGCTGCCCCTGGTACACGTGGTCAACACGCAAATCCTTGCTCCGGATCGCCACCGCCTGCGACTGCCGCTTCGTCACCCAGCCAATCTTCAGCCCGGCCACATGCGCCAGCGCGATGCCCATGCCGTCATGCGCGGAGAACGTCTTCACCTCTACGGCTTTGCCATCGGCGCCCGGCATCACTGTGATGCCGCCGTCGGTCAGCACGCCGTCCACATCAAACAGCAGCACCTTCACACGGCGTGCGCGGTCTTCGGGGCTGATGGCGGTTTGGTCGGCGGGGTTTGGCGGTTGCGCTTCGGTCATGCGCCGATCATAATCCCGGCTCGCTCGCCGCACCACAGTACCCTGCGACCGCAACCCAGCCGCCTGGTTTTCGCGAGGGTAAATTTCAACAGCCTCCTTTTCCAGAGACCCGCAATCCTCGCCAGAGGCTGCGGGCTGTACCGCATCCAAATCGCTTTGGAGTGATCTGGATGCCTGCAACCCTTGCTGCCGAAGTCGACACAGAAGCCTTACCGCCCAGCCTTGCCGTAGCTGCAACCGTAAAAAATTCTCGCAAGCGTGCAGCAAAGTCCGCGGCGCCGGCACGAAAGGCTACCGAGAGAGGAACTACCGAGACAGCAGTTGCAAAAACAGGGCAGATCCCCGATTGGAAACGGGTCGTAGTGGTTGCCCGCAAACGGTTCGACATCAAGGGCTTCCGCCCCGGACAGAAAGAGATCCTGGAGGCCGTCTTCGCGGGCCGTGACGTTCTCGGCCTGATGCCCACCGGCGGCGGCAAATCGCTTACCTACCAGCTGCCGGCACTGTTTCTGAAGCGTCCCGTCGTCGTCGTCAGCCCGCTGATTGCCCTCATGCAGGACCAGCAGGAGCACGCCGCGCAGGCCCACATCCATGTGGAAAAAATCGACTCCACGCTCAGCGTTAAAGCCTCACACAGTGCGCACGAACACATGGAGGAAGGCAGTTCGCAGCTCATCTACGTCACCCCGGAGCAGCTCGAAAAACCGGAGTTCATCGCCGAGCTCATGCAGGCCGGCGGCATCGGTCTCTTCGTCGTCGACGAAGCGCACTGCATCTCGCAGTGGGGACACGATTTCCGCCCCGCCTACCTCGGGCTCGGCTACGCCCGCCAACAACTCGGCAACCCTCCTGTCCTTGCCCTTACGGCCACCGCTACGCAGGAAGCGCAGGCCGAAATCCTTGAGGTGCTGCACGCCAAAGACTCCGTCGTTGTCAACACCGGCTCCGAGCGCACCAACCTTCATTTCACCGTGCAGCCCGCCGTGAACAACGACGCCAAACTCGCCAAAATTGGTGCCATGCTCGAAAAAGAGGAAGGCACCGGCATCATCTACACCGCCAGCGTGCGCTCCGCGGATGAGTTGCACGACTGGCTCAAAGAGCATGGCATCTCCGTCGGTCATTACCACGGCAAGATGACCCACAAGGATCGAGAAAAGGTGCAGGGCGAGTTCATGCGCGGCGAGCACAAGGTCATGATCGCCACCAAGGCCTTCGGTCTCGGCATCGACAAAGCCGATATTCGCTTCGTCTACCACTACGAGTTCCCAGACTCCATCGAAACCTATGCGCAGGAGGCCGGGCGCGCCGGGCGCGATGGTCTGCCCTCCCGCGCCGTGCTCCTCTATCGGCTCGAAGACAAGCGCATCCAGACATACTTTCTCTCCGGCCGCTATCCCCACGCCGACGAGGTCAACGCCGTCTTTGAAGCGCTGGCACTCGGCCGCATGTTGCCCCGCGTCGCCGCGAAACCGAAGCCTGAAACCGCGGTCGGTGACCCTTGCTGCGAGCCGGTGCCCAGCGCGGAAGCCGAAGAGGCCGCCATCGCGCAGGGTCCGGTCATTTCGCAGGCAACCGTCGAAGAAAGTTCCGCAGAGGTCGCAGACGCCATGCGCGCGGACAGGCGAAAGGCACTTCCACTCACCAACCGGACCTTGTCCGAGTACTCCGGCGTCGGTTGCAAACGCACCCAGGTCATTCTCTACATGCTCGCCGACGCAGGCATGGTCCGCCAGGAGCGCAACGGCTACGTTCTAAGCATCAGCGAACCGCCCAGCCTCGACCAGATCACCGCGCTGCTGAAGCACTATGAGGAACGCGCCGAGCACGATAAACAGCGTCTCGGCGAAATGATGCACTACGCGGAATCGCCCGCCTGCCGCACCCAAACCTTGCGGCTCTACTTTAATGAAGAGGTAGGCGAGCCTTGCGGCCGCTGTGACAACTGCGAACGTGGTCACGACCCCGAGCACGACTTGGCCGCCCATGCCGAAGCCGACCGCGCCGTCCAAAAAGGTCTACGCCAAAACCCGGTGCAGCCAAAGCGGGTGACCTCCAGACTCACAGGCAAGGTTGACGGCGCTCCCGTCGACCCCCACGGCACCACCGTGGTTCACACCCTGCACGGCGACATCCACACCACCGCCCCAGAAACTCTGGTGCACTCCGCCCCGGATCCGTTCAAGGTAGGTGATCGTGTGCGCCATTCCCGCTTCGGCATCGGGCAAGTACGCGACATCCACGGCACCAACGCCATGATTAAGTTCCCCAAAGACGGCCTGAAACGCCTTGTAACCAGCTTTCTTCAGGCGGTATAAACGTCCTTTGAGAAGGTGGGAAATGTAAGCGTTCTTGAGCAAGTTTGAGAAATGGAAAGGTCAACGTTTTTAGTTGTCATCCTGAGCGCAGCGAAGTACCCGCTTTGGCTCCCGCCACTCCCTCCCAGAACCGCCCGCCCATGACCCATCGGTAACCACGTTTCTGCCCCGTCGTTTCCCGGCGGCAGCGAAAATCCGGCTCGGCCGCTTGTACACTGAAGGCAATGTACAAGCGTGTTCTGCTCAAGCTCTCTGGTGAGGCCCTGGCCGCGGGTCGCGGTTTCGGTGTCGATGCGGTATTCATCCAGGCGATCGCCCAGGAGATCGCCGAGGTCGCCAACACCGGCTGTCAGATCGGCATCGTCGTCGGAGGCGGAAACTTCTTTCGTGGGGTCGCCGAGCAGGCCGTCGGCATGGACCGCGTCGCCGCCGATCACATGGGGATGCTCTCTACCGTGATCAACTCCATCGCCCTGCAGGATGCGATTGAAAAGACCGGCCATTTCTGCCGCGTGATGAGCGCCATCGAGATGCACGAGATCGCCGAGCCCTACATCCGGCGCCGCGCCGTCCGCCACCTCGAAAAAGGCCGCATCGTCATCTTTGCCGCCGGTACCGGCAACCCCTATTTCTCCACTGACACAGCTGCCAGCCTGCGCGCCATGGAGATCGGCGCCGAGGTGCTGCTGAAGGCCACCTCTGTGGACGGCATCTACACCGCCGACCCCAAAAAGGATGCGGACGCGACCAAATTTGAAACCATCACCTACATGGACATCCTGAAGCTCGGCCTGAAGGTCATGGACACCACCGCTGTCTCCCTCTGCAAGGACAACAGCCTGCCGATGATCGTCTTTTCCATGCGCGAACGCGGCAACATCGTCCGCGTCGTGCAGGGCGAAAAGATGGGGTCGCTCGTCACAGCCTAGGGCGGGCCTGGCCGATCAGCAAAGACGATTGACCGGCCGCCCGAAACCGTTGCACTCTGGCGCTTGTGCGCTCCGTGGCGCGCGGTTACATCACTGTTCGAGCCGTTCAATTGCCGCCTGCCCTCACTCCTCCACGCCCGGCCCTGCCTCCATGCCCCATCCGGCCTTGATGGCCAGAAATCCAAGGCCGGCGAACAGCACGGCGTATGGCAATGCGGCAATCCAGGAACCGGTAAGGCCCAGCAAAGCCTGTGCGACCGGCGAGGCGGTCCGCAACTCCCGCAGGTTGGCCTCTACAAACCGTCCCAGCACCAACGCCACCATCCCCAGACTAAGCGCCAGAATCTGTGCCTGTTGCCGGTGCGTCACGTCCAGCGCTCGGTGCGCCAGGGCCTGCACGGCGGCCGGCGCTACCAGCAGCGCCAATAACACGATGGTCACCGCACCCACCGCTAAACCGAACCAGCCCCCGATATAGGCTCCGCTCTGCAGCACCGCGCGGTGCCCATGCCGAATCAGGTAGGCGCTGAGGAATTTGGCGGCGAACGAAGTTACCAGGTAGACCAGGAGGGCGGTTCCGGCCACGGGCAGCACATCGGTAAACTGCCTGCGAAGGACGCTCGCCATTTCGTCGGCGGGCTTCTGACTACGTGCCCGGAACGCCCTCACCAGCGCGACCGTGGCCAGAAAAGCCAGGGTGTACAGCAACAATCGCAGCAGGCTGGTCCCCCATTCGATCGGTGCCACGGCCTGCACCACACTCTGCACCGCCGAAGGTGACACAGGAGCCATTACGGCCGGCCCACCCATTACCGAACGCGTCTCCAGCCGGCTGATCAAAATGTGCTGCAGCCAGACCTTGCCGCCCAAGCCTACTAAAAACGCCAGCAGATCCGCCACCAGGACGGGTAACCACAACAGGGGGCGCTGCATCATCAGCTCCGAGACCTTGCGCCAGAGCTCTTCCATGAATAGTCCTCGTGGTCATCATACCGACGAGCTGCGTTGGGCGCGGTCCCACAAGTGGGGAACATTCCACTCACACTGTCTCAAACTGCGACACTGCGGCGCTTCCACCAGCCCTGGATCACCCGTTGGCAGGGATGCTCCACCCATCGGCGCACTGCCATTGCCAGCAGAATTACAAAGATGTAGCTGATCCACGGATCCCACGCCTGTACGTGCAGGCGTTCCGTCACATGGTTCCACTGCAACAGCGTAAATACGTTGAAATGCAGCAGATACAGCGCGTAAGTAGAGGTTCCTACCGCCACCAGTGGGCGGAGCGAAAACACCCGGGCCAGCGGACTGACTCCTGCAAGCCCCAGAATGACGAGCGACCAGACCGGGGTAAACAGCCCCCCGTGCACCAGGATATACGGCACCGCTGGGGCGACGTGGTACACCGCAAACCACGCCAGCAGAAATCCCGCGATGCCGGCCATCATGCGCCCGCGCGGTGTAAAGTGGAGCGCATCGTGGAGCCGGCCCAGCGTCAGCCCTGCCAGAAATGTGCACAGGTAGGCGACCGGGGTGTACTTCAGCGTGTTCAGCCACGTGCCATCACTGTAGCGATCGGCTGGCTGCTGCAGGTGATCGGGGTTGGTGAGCCAATAGATGGTGTGCGGCACCAGCCCCAATGCCCAGAATCCGACCACGATCAGCGCCAAAATCCACGGCTTCGCCGGCCAGCGCAGCTTCAGCAGATACGGAAATATCAGGTAGAGCACGATCTCACACGAAAGCGTCCAGCTCACCACATTCCAAAAGGTCGCCAGGTGCGGAAAGAATCCCTGCGCCAGCAACGGCGTCGCGATCGCCCCCATCCAGAAATCGGTGCGGCTGCGCGTGTGCCACTCCACCGTCAGCATGGGCACGGAGATCAGCAGCGTCAGCAGATAAACCGGGTAAAGCCGCGATAACCGCGCCATCCAGAAGTCGGCCAGGCGCACCCCACCCGGCCGGTGCGCGTAGTTGTACGACAAAATGAAGCCGGAGATCAGAAAGAAGAAGCTGACAAAGACGTATCCGATATTCACAATTGGATAGAGCGTCAGGGCCGGATGCCGCGCCCAAGCCAAGCCCGAGGGCGTGAAATG
The DNA here is from genome assembly GCA_964235515.1 of uncultured Bryocella sp. Taxonomy (GTDB): domain Bacteria; phylum Acidobacteriota; class Terriglobia; order Terriglobales; family Acidobacteriaceae; genus Granulicella. The sequence goes on along the minus strand of CAXSBL010000018.1, from coordinate 45,331 downwards.
GAACATCAAAATGATCAGTGCCAGCAGTGTGCGCAGCCCCGTCAACGCCGGCAGCGCGGGCCTGCGCTCGGCTGCCTGCACCGCCCCGGGCTGCATCTGCAACGCGCGCTCGCCGGTCGAGGTTGGCGCCGGCTGATCTTCAACCTGCGAGGGGGTCACAACGCGTTGGACGCACCTTGGGCAGCCCTAGTTGCGGTCTAGTTGTGGTTCAGGACGGGTTACTCATGGTCTACCTGCAACCTCTCACAGCCCGCCTGAAGTCGCGCTCACCCGTGAACACCCGTACTGCAGCTTCATCTTCGTGAAGCCGAGCCCCTCCAGCGTGGGCCGCACCCCCTCACCTGCAACAGCACTCACAAACCCACGCAATCGGATCTGCAGCTGGTGCACGTGCAGCGGCGATCTGGATCCAGTCCGCTTCCACCGGCTCCTTACGGAACGCATACAGGCCCTGCCGGTGACCTCCTGAGGCGTTCCGTGTAGATTGGCAGTAATCCGCCTTTTACCGGAGGTTGACATGCTCTCCCGCGTCGCCGATTCGCTCTACTGGATGTCCCGTTATCTGGAGCGTGCCGAGCACACCACGCGCCTGCTCGACGTGAACCTGCACCTGATGCTGGATGAAAGCGCCAGCAGCGCCGACCACCGCTGGCCGCGCCTGCTGCGTTCGCTGGGCGACCCGGCCCACATCGGCTGGGAGGGCAATCCATATGCCCTGGCCAGCAAACTTACCTTTGACAAGGAGCTGAAGACCTCCGTGCTGAGCTGCATCGTGGAGGCGCGGGAAAACTCGCGGCACGTGCGCGAGCAGATCTCCACCGAGCAGTGGCACCGGCTCAATTCCCTGTATCTCGACGTCACGCGACCGGAGCATCGCCGGGTGATGCAGGTGGAGTCTCCACAGGCCTCAAGCGAGGCTCCGTCGGCGTTTCTCGGCCAGGTCATGGAAGCCATCCATCAGTTTCAGGGCGTCACGGACTCCACGATGAGCCACGGCGAAGGCTGGCAATTCATCCAGGTGGGCCGCTTCCTGGAGCGTGCGAGTGCGACGGCGAAGCTGCTGGAGGCGTATCAGGACGACCTCTGGGCGCAGCCCGAACGCACCGGCGAGAGCAATCAATATCTGGAGTGGATGGGGCTCCTGCGCAGCGCGACGGCGTTTGAGGCCTACTGCAAGGTGTATACGGCCGACCTGACCCCGGAGCGCATTCTGGAGTTTCTTCTGCTCGATCCGGAGTTTCCGCATTCACTGCGATTCTCCATCGACAGCGTGGAGTGCGCCCTGGAGAAAATCCACAGCAAGAGCGGTTTCAACGGGTCCAAAGGCCATGGCGAGCAGCTGCATCGCATCGCCGGCCGCCTCGGCGCACAGCTCAACTACTCCGGCATCGATGAGGTCTTGAACGGCAATGTCACCGAATACCTGCACTCAATCCAGCAGCAATGCCAGCTGATCCATGAAAGCATCTACCAACTTTACGTCGACTACTCCATCCAGATGGCACTGGCCGGCTAAGCGCTGCGTCCCCGTTAGGTTTGTCATCCTGAGCGAAGCGAAGGACCTGCTTCTGCTCTTGCCGGCTTTCAAATTGTCCTCCGAAGCGAAGAACCCGCACCTCTAACTGCAAAAGCGAGCGCCCATGTACTACTCC
>CAXSBL010000018.1:30592-43579 GCA_964235515.1 uncultured Bryocella sp. | reverse complement strand
CGAAGCGAAGAACCCGCACCTCTAACTGCAAAAGCGAGCGCCCATGTACTACTCCATCCGGCACCTCACGAAGTTTCGCTATGAAAAGGCCGTTTCGGAAAGCATCATGGAGACGCGCATGCACCCGCGCTCCGATGCCAACCAGCGCTGCCTTACCTTTCAGCTCTCGGTAACGCCGCGCTGCCGTGTGTTCAGCTATCGCGATCACCTCGCCAACCACGTGCACCACTTCGACATCCCCGCCGGCCATGGGCAATTGGTCATCGTGGCCGAAGCCCTCGTCGAGGTGCAGCCACAGGCCCCGCTGCCCGAGGCGCTGCCGCCTTCCGCCTGGGCCGAGCTGGACCAACTGGTGCATGGCGGTGATTTCTGGGAGATGCTGCTGCCGAGCGAATTTGCTGCGCCGACCGCTGCGCTCAAAGCTCTGGCCGCGGTGCTTGACGTCCAGCGCCGCGACGATCCATTGAGCGTGCTGCACCGCCTCAACCGCCAGATCTATGAGTATTTCGACTACAAGCCGCATTCAACCAGCGCCGATTCCCCCATTGACGAAGCGCTCACAACACGCGCGGGCGTCTGTCAGGACTTCGCCCACATCATGATCGCGCTGGTGCGCTCGGAGCTGCGCATTCCCTGCCGCTACGTCAGCGGCTATCTCTACCACGGCGAAAAGGGGACCGACCGTTCCGATGACACCGCCACGCACGCCTGGGTCGAAGCATTCTTGCCAGAGCTAGGCTGGGTGGGCTTCGACCCAACCAACAATCTCAGCACCGGCGAGCGCCACGTGCGCACAGCCATCGGCCGCGACTACGCCGACGTCCCACCCACCCACGGCATCTTTCGCGGGCGGACGCAAAGCCACCTCACGGTAGCGGTGCGCGTCACCCCCAGCGAAGGCACCCCATCGCTCGACCGAGAACTCCCCATCCCCGAAGACTGGTCCATTCTGGTAGAAAAAGCTCAAGCCCTGCCCGAACAACCGCCAGTACCCCGGCGACAGCACCAACAGGCACAACAGCAGCAGTAGTCCGCGATGTCTGGCGCCAGTTCTGCGGTGTATCTCGTGTTGCCCGCGGACAAGCGTTTCTGGTGAAGCTCTCTCGAGTCGTGCCTGATCCGGTTGGTTCCAAAACAGCAGGTTAAGACTTCTCTAACGCAAGAAAGCCGGGCAGATGCCCGGCTTTCTTGTTGTGCTGAAGTACGGCTAGAACTCGAATCGTGCGGCGAGTTGAATATTGCGGCGCTCGTCCTGTGATCCGGTGGTGCCAAGGTTGCCGGGGGTGCTGGTTCCCTTGGAGGTCTGGATGTAGCCGGGTGTGGGTGTGCCACCGACCGTAGTCGTCACAGCGGCATAGTCGGCCGCCGAGCCCGAAAGGACGTACTGATTGGCGTGGTTGAAGAGGTTGTAGAACTCTCCACGGAACTGCAGGCGGTATTTTTCGAAGATCGTGAAGGTCTTATAGGCACCCAGATTCACTGAGTAATTGAGCGGGCCGTAGAACTGGTTACGATCCATGCCGTTGGTAAAGGTGCATCCGTTCAGGCCCGGGGTGCAGGGCAGATCGGACTTACCGTTGACCGGATTGACGCCCCGATTCTTGGCTGCCAAGGGGATCTGGATGTAGTTGTAGGTGTTGGTTCCGCCGTTCAGGACCGAGCTGCCGTGGTATTTCAATCCTGCCGCCGGGACGATGTTGGGCGTGGCCTGGCCGTCCGTGTTGCTGTTGTCGAAGACGGTAAACGGTGCACCGCTGCGGGCGACGATGATGGGTGCGAAGTTGATGCCGCCAAGGGTTTCCTTCAGCAGCGTTCCGTGGCGTTCCAGCACGCGTGCGGTGTAGATGGCCGAGAGCGCGAGTCGGTGACGAACGTCAAAGTCCGAATTGCCGAAGCTTGAACGGGGATTGAACGGGTCCAGATACCCAAGGAAGCCCGTTGGACTGCTGCTGCCGTTGCCGGTGTCAAAGGTGGAGCTGTTGTCATCCAGCGAACGGCCCAGCGTGTAGTTCGCGGTGAAGTGAAGACCGTTCGCGGCGAAGCGGTCGTACTCGGTACGGACGTTGACAGAGTTGTAATAGCTATCGCCATTGGCGCCGCGGAGGTTCGCTGCGGTGTACTGCGTCTGAAGACGGTTAACGGCGCGGGTATCACCCAGGTAGTTGCCGCCAAAATAGAGACGATTGACGTTGGCGATTGAGTAAAGGTGAACGCCCCGTGCACCGGCGTAGGTCACCTCGACCAGCGCGCCGCGAGCAAGGCTGTGGGCGACTGAGAGATTGTAGTTCTGCTGGTAGGCGGTGGGGAGGTTTTGCTGTACCGGCCGGAGACTGGTGGCAGGGAAGGCCTTTTTGCCGCTGGTTCCAGCCAGAGGGCCGAAGTTATTGGTGGTGATGGGTAGGGTCGCAACGTCGCCGCCGCCAGCGTCGACCGCGGTCAACGAAACGACCGCGTAGTTGGGCGGGTTCTGGATGACGTTGTACGTCACATTGCCATAGTTCCGCTCGTAGCTGATGCCGTACCCGCCGCGAACCGTGTCCTTGCCGTTACCGAACACATCGTAGGCAAAGCCGAGGCGCGGGCTGAAGTTATGAAACTGCTTCTGGTAAAGGCCTCCCACCGGGCTGTTGGGCGTCGTGAGCAGGTTGCCTGCGCGGAACTGCGCCTGGTAGCTGCTGCCGGTGCCGAGGAAGAAGTTCGATTCCAGATTGGGGTTGTGATTGTGCTGAACGCCGAAGTACTCCCAGCGCAGGCCGCCGGTGACGGTCAGGTTTTGGGCGATCTTCAAGGAGTCCTGTCCGTACGCGCTGCCGTCGTTAAAGGTATTTTCCCGTTCAAAATTCGGCAGGCTGAGCGGCAGTTGGAGCGTGCAGGCCGCGTTGACCACCGGCGCGCCGGTCGTCAGATTGTTGGCACAAGGCAGTTCGCCCTGAGGGTAGATGGCTGCGGAAAAGCTGTACAGACGGCCTATCGTCAAATTGTTAAAGGCGTCACCGGTGTTTTTGGAGCTGAGCGTGTTGACCGAATTTTCATAAGCGCCAAAGGTCCGGTTGTCGCGGAGCTGGTCAAAGTCGCCCCCGAAGTGGAAGTCATTGCGGCCGTGGATGTACTCGAGGTCGTTGTCGAATTGGTAGAAGTTCTGTGGACCACCGAACGGGATGGCACTGCCCGGGTTAAAAGGAAGGTATCCCGGCAAGGCAAGCTGTAGGCCGTTGATAGTGGCCGCAGAGCCGAGCGCGTAGAGCGTGGGGCCGGCGGGATTGCTCCCCAGTGGCTGCTGCTCGTTGTCGCGAGAGTAGGAGACCTTGGAAACATTGATCAGATTTTCGCCAAAGAAATGCGTGATGGAGAACAGACCCGCCTGATCGTACGAGGTTGAGCCGGTATCGAATCCGGCGTAGGGGCTGTAGGCATTGGAGCCCGCAAAGGCATTCAGGCTGTACAAACCGTAGCGGAAGTACATGTTGGTCTTCTGCGACAGGGTGTAATCGACGCGATCCAGCGTGAAATAGGTGTTCTGCGGCGTGCCGGCCGTGGTGGTTGCAGGCAAAACGTAGGTTACCTGCTGGACAGCGTTGGGAAAGACGACTGCAGGGCCCGTGGGCGGCGTGTAAGTGATATTCGCGGTAGCGCCGGTGATGGCTCCGGGACGCAGGATCCCGTACTGCTTGAAGAAATTTTGCGTCTGCGTGGAGGTCGTAGCTAGGAAGTTGCTGGTCGGCACGTAGTTGTTCTGGGTGGCGGAGCTGCGAATCCGGATCCACTCCGTGTTTGAAAAGAAGAAGAGCTTATCTTTCAGAACCGGACCGCCCAGCGAATACCCGAACTGGTTGCGAACGAAATGATCGGCAGGATTGTTAGCCAGCCCAGCCGCACGGCGCACGTAATCGGTAGCGTCTTCATAGTGGGTGTTGGAGGCCAGCGCCGAAATGCGGTTGTACTCGTAAGCGGAGCCGTGAAAACTGTTGGTGCCGGTTTTGGTGGTGAGGTTCACGACACCGCCGGTGGCACGACCGTAGCGCGCGTCGAAGCCGCTGGTGATGATGCGATATTCCTGCACGGAATCCAACGGAATGGTCTGGCCGACGGTCTGCGAGTACAGATTCAGGTTCTCAACGCCGTCCAGCAAAACTTCGGTGCCGGAAGCGCGTCCGCCGCCTAGAGAGGCGCCCACACCCTGCTGGGTAGAGCCGCCCGGATCGCTCGAAACATTGCCGGAAAGGGCGACGAAGTCATACGGGTTCCGCGTAAGGCTGGGCAGATTGATAATCTGCTCCGGCGTGATGACCTGTGAGACCTCGTTGGTGGTGGTATTCAGCGTAGCTATGTCGCTCTGCGCGCCGACGGAGATGACCGTGGTGTCCACGGCCCCGAGCTTGGCGTTCAGGGTGAGGGGCTCACCAACGGTGAGAACGACTTTTTGCTCAAAGCTGCCGAAGCTGGGTGCGGTGATCTTGAGGGTATAGGGGCCGGCGGGCAGCTCTACGGCGGAGTACAGACCTTCGCCGTTGCTCATCACGGTGCGCTGGAATCCCGTATCGGCGTTGCGAATCACGATGGTGGCACTCGGAACGATCGCGCCTGTGGCGTCGGTCACAGTACCGGTCACCTGGGCTGTTTCAACCTGCCCAAAAGCGTAGGTCATTGGAGTGCCAAGAGCTGCCAGGAGCGCCAATGAGCGCAGGCTATATTGCAACTTCATGCAGATCTTCCCCGGTAAGAGATTCTCAATACAAACCGTTGTACGGTGCTGAAATGAGGTGATATCACGGAAGTTGCAATTGGAATGCCAAACCAGTCAAGCGTTTGAAGAACGTCCTTTATCGCAGATTCTTTGTAATTTCATCTACTTGAAGTACCAAAAACCTGCCGCTACTCCGGCGTGAAAAAGCAAGTCTGCGGAGACAACCTCTCGAATCACATAGAGCATCGCGAAACGACAGATCAGAAGTCTCTATAGCAAACGTACCTTGGCAAGTAGATCAGCTACAGATCCATCGTCTTGAACTTCCACTCGGGAATGGCACCGACGGCGGTCATGATGTAGCGCCAGATGCCCGGGACGTAAAGGACGTCGGGGCCTTTGGGGCCGCGGTCGATTGCTTTTACGATGGTGGCGGCTACCTTGTTTACGTCGGCGAACTTGGCCTGCCCCTTCATGCCGGCGGTCATCGACGTCTTTACCGGGCCGGGCTTAATGGTCAGTACGCGGACGCCCTCCCGGTCTATCCGGTTGCGGAGGCCATCCACAAACGCGCTCAGGCCAGCCTTGGACGAGCCGTACACATAGTTGGATTTACGGCCGCGGTCGCCCGCAACCGAGCTGAGGACGGCCAGCGTGCCCGCACGGCGCTGCGCACAGTAATTGCCCAGCCAGGTGAGCAGGCTTGCCGGCGCCACGAAGTTGGTGTGCAGGATCTGGCCTGCCTCCGCGAAATGCCGCTCGGCCCGGGATTGATCGCCAAGTACACCGAGCGCAAGGTAGGCGACGTCCAGGCCGCCGAGGGCGTTGATCGCGTGTGCGAGCAGTTCAGCGTGAATACCGAGGTCATCCAGATCGGCGACGGAGGTTTCCACCAGGCGGGCGCCGCGGGTGCGTGCGTCGGCGGCGACGGCGGCGAGGCGATCTGCATTGCGCGCCACCAGGAATAGACTTTCGCCGCGGTCGGCCCAGAGGTGAATGCTCGCTTCGGCGATACCGGAGGTTGCGCCGAGCACCAGAATGCGCTTTGGAGCCTCGTTTCTCTGGAGAGGCAGGCTCTTTTGCAGAGCGCGACGGGACTCGGCGCCGTGCAATGGCCTTTCCTCGGCTACGCTCGACACGATAACGGGTTCATTTGGCTTCGTACTCGGAATCGTACTCACCGGCGCATTCCTTTCTCGCCTACTACGCGTTCCCAAAAGCTGGAGGTAATTGCCGGGTCTTTGTACCGGGCAAATCGCTCCCATTGGGGATAGAAGGCCTGGTACTGCGGCGCCGTCATGCGCGCATCCTTCGCGGGGTAGAGCCGGCCGCCGAACTCGTGCGTCATCTCAGCCAGGCGGTCAAACAGGGCAAAGCTCTTCTCCGGGCGGATCGGAAAATCCAAAGCAAGGGTAATGCCCGGCTTCGGGAAGCTCATCATGCCCGGTGAAGGTACATCGCCGAACGCCTTCAGAACGGCCAGAAAACTCGCCAGGCCGGATTTGGAAACCTCGCGCAGGATTGCGACCGTGCCTTGCCGTGCGTTCTCCCACGGAATGGCGTACTGGAACTGCAGCAGTCCGGCCGCGCCATACATCCGGTTCCACTTCAGCACCGCATCAAGCGGGTAAAAGAACGGCTCGTAGTCCTGCAGCGCCGTGACCCGGCTTTTGATCTGCTTGTGAAAGAAGGCCGTATTGAACATCCCTACAGTGGTGCTGTTCAGGGCAAACGACGGCAAATCGATGGGAAACGTGAGCTTTGGTTCGGGAGAGGGTTTCAGTTCGTCGGGGACCTGCGAGTGGTCGCCCTGCATGAAGATGCCGCGGCAGAAGTTTTTGCCGGTGGAGTTCACATCCACCCAACTGACGGTGTACTCGACGTGCTGCGATTGCTCGGTGAGGTCGAGAAATTCGTCAATGCCGTGGTACTGAATACCCACGTAGTCGATCTTGCGGCTCACGATCGGCTTCATGCGCACCTGCGCCCAGGTAATCACCCCGGTCAACCCCATGCCGCCGATAGTGGCAGAGAACAGATCGGGATTTTCCGTCGGGGAGCAATGGATGCGCGTGCCGTCGGAGCGCACCAGCTCAAACTGGGTGACATGGCAGCCAAAGGTACCGGCGATGTGATGGTTTTTGCCGTGGATGTCATTGGCGATCGCGCCGCCGAGGGTCACGTACTTGGTTCCGGGCGTCACGGGCAGAAAGTAGCCGCGCGGCACGGCGAAGTCCAGGATCTGTGCCAGGTTGATGCCGGATTCCGCGGTGAGCAGGCCTGATTCCTGATCGAACGAGAGCAGACGGCTCATCCCCGTGGTCTGCAGAAGGGTGCCATCCTTTAGCAGACAAACGTCGCCGTAGCTGCGTCCCATGCCCACAGGGAGCGCGCCATGGTGCACCCCCTGGATCATCGCCGGGTAGTCGCCCTGCCAGTGCAACTGGCGCACATCGGCGTCATACATCGGATATTTTCCCCAGGACTCGAACGGCGCAGAGGCGGATTCGGGCGGTTTGGCGGGAGGAGGGACCGCATTCGAAGGACGAGTTTCCGTAGTGGCAGCCATAGCTTCAGGATAGCCTAGGACCTGCGATGGCAACACTTTCTACACAGCCTGTTTTCGCACGGGAGTAACCATGACCCAGCACGCATCTTCCCTGGGCCAGGCCAGCCAAGTGAGCGAAGTACCGGCCTCCAGCTACGGAAGCCGGCTGGAAGGACGCCGGCAACTGGCACGCGCCCTGCAACGGCAGAACCTTCTGCTTGGCTATCTCCGGCTGCTCTGGGCGGTGGCACTGGTGGTTCTGCTCTGGTACGTCTTCGGGCGGCACGCGGTGCGCTGGCCCTGGCTTCTGCTGCCCTGCCTGGGCTTCGGCCTCACCGCGCGGCGGCACACCATGGTGCTGGCCGCAGCACTGCAGGCAAAACGGGCGATCAACTGGTACGAACTTGGTCTGGCGCGGCTCGAAGACCGATGGTCCGGCCTGCAGCCGCGCCAAACCCCCGAGGCCGCCCGCGATAGCCTGTATGCCGGCGATCTCGATCTGTTCGGGCCGGGCAGCCTGTTTGAACTGCTGTGCACCACGCGCACGGGCCTTGGCGAGAGCACATTGGCGGACTGGCTGCTGCAGCCGGCGAGCCGCGAGGGGGTGATCGCGCGCCAAAGAGCGGTTCGTGAACTCCGCGACCGGCTGGACCTGCGCGAGAGCATGGCCAGCGCCAGCGGACCCGCGACCTTCTCGCTCGACCCGCAAGCGCTTGCGATGTGGGGCGAAGCTACGTTCCTGCCGATTCCCACCCTGTTCCGCTGGCTCGCTCCCGTGCTGACTCTGCTCACCGTAGCTGCCGCCGTGTGGTGGGCCGCCGGACACTCGCCCGCACTGTTTTCTGCGGCTCTCCTGGTCAACGGAACTGTCACCTTCTCGCTGAGGGGCCGATTTCAACCGTTGTTCGAAACGGCGGAGCAGGTAGCCCGGCCCCTGCAGCTGCTCGCCGGGCTCTTTGCGGCACTGGAACAGGAAAAGTTTGAGGCACCGCTGCTGCGCTCGTGCCAGGAAGTCTTGCAGGCGGAAGGAACGTCTGCCTCAAAGGCGGTGCGCAGGCTGGCCAGTCTTGCGGGCGCGATCGAGCAGCGAGCCAACTTGTTCGCCAGGCTGCTTGATTTCGGTGTGTTGTACTCCGTGCAGCTGGCGCTGGTGGTGCAAGGCTGGCGGGAGATCCACGGCAAGCAGCTGCGCCACTGGTTTCGCGCCCTGGGCGAAACCGAAGCTCTGCTCGCGCTCTCCGCCTACCACTTCGAGCACCCGGACGATCCGTTCCCCGAGGTCGCCAGCGCCACCATCTTCCGCGCACGAGGACTTGGTCATCCCCTGCTGCCCCGGTCGCAATGCGTTCGCAACGACGTGGCGCTGGACGGGGGCACGCAACTGCTCATCGTGAGTGGCTCCAATATGAGCGGCAAAAGCACCCTGCTGCGGTCCACGGGCGTGGCCTGCGTGATGGCCATGGCGGGAGCCCCGGTCCGTGCGCACGATCTGCAGTTGGGGCCTCTGCGCGTGGCGGCGAGCATTCAGGTGCAGGACTCGTTGCAGGGCGGCCGCAGCCGGTTCTACGCTGAAATCCTCCGTCTGCGCGCAGTCTGTGAGCTGGCAAGGACCGAGCCGCCCGTGCTCTTTCTCCTGGACGAGCTGCTTTCGGGAACCAACTCACACGATCGTCTCGCCGGCGCCACCGGTGTGGTGGCCACGCTGCTGGAAGCTGGCGCCCTGGGCCTGCTCAGCACCCATGATCTTGCACTGACACAGCTCGGGGCGGACCTGCAGGCGAGGGTACGCAATGCACACTTTGAAGACCGTATCGCAGAAGGCGGGCTGAGCTTCGATTACACACTGCGCGAAGGCATCATCACCCGAAGCAACGGTCTGGACCTTATGCGGTTGATTGGGCTGAAGGTCTGAGACTCAACGGCAAAGGCCGCCATATCCGGCGGCCTTTGCTTGTCCCTCTGGTTCGAACGTCAAATCTTCGGAAGCGACTGGGTGCGAAAGACCTAGGTGCTGAAGATGTTGCCGTTAAGCCCGTTCGGGAAGAATCCACCTTTGACCACACCGGCGGGCGGCGTAGTTGTAGTGGAGTTGGAAACGCCGTACACAATACCCAGCACCTGCTGCGGAGTGCGAACGGGGTTTAATCCGGTGCTGTTATTCGTGTTGAAGATCTGGCTCATGGAGGGAACCAGATCCAATGCATCAGCTGCCGGGGAAGTGACTCCCAGCTTAATGCAGGCAAGTCGCAGGGCGCCAGAATGCTGCGCTTCCACGTCCAGGATCTGCGCGGCGTAGTTCAGCGCGGCGACGTTGCTGGTGAGGTACTGCGCACCACCGGCGTAGGCACTGACGCCGACGCCTTCAACCTGGCGAGCGATGGCAGCGAAGGTCGCGTCACTATTTGCGGTAAGTGCCGTGCTGGGCGCCAAATTGAGGCTAGGTATGGACACCGGGGTGACGCCGAGGGCGGTCTGGATCGTCGCACGCAGCAACTGGACGTGAAGGACCTCTTCTGTCATCAGATTGGCAGCGATGTTGGCCATGTAGGAGTTGGTGAAGGTGATCTTCGGGATTCCCATCACCGTGCCGGGAGTGGGTCCCATGTCCGCCGCTGACAAACCACTGCCGGTGACGACGTAGGAGTAAAAACTCGCCTCAAAATACTCAAGGTTGAGAGCAAAGTTCAGCACGTCCGCCACCGAAGGCGAACCGGTGGGCACAGTGCTGATCATTGCCGGACCGGCAGAGCTACACCCGGCCAGGCCGAGGGCACCGACTGCGCCGGCAGCCATGGTGAGGTTGGAGATCAGTTTGCGGCGATTTGTACGGGAAGCTATGACACTCTGCTCGAATGCCAGCGCCTCCTCCTGCATCTGCTCATCCGTACGATCTAGCACGGCGGAATTTCCATTCTTTGAAGACATAGCCACGATGTTTTCTCCTGAAGCGTTGCGGAATTCGGTTTACGAGCCCTTAATGGCCCGCCTTCGGTCAGCGCTTCAGCGCTAGGTCTTGTTAATGTTGCCGTTGACGCCGTTGGGGAAGAAGCCGCCGGAGGTAACGCCCGTCGGAGGAGTCAAGGTTGTCGGAGTAGACACGCCGTACACGATGCCGAGATCCTGTGCCGTCGTGCGAGCCGGGGCCAATCCAGGAGCCTGGTTCGAGGTGTTTGCGTTTGCCGCACCGGTAACAAATACATCGAAGTACTGTGTGGCCGTTGGCAAGGTGTCCTGCAAATCGATCGCCATCTGGGTTCCGGCCATCGCATTCACACCACCAGCATTGATCTGGAAGTTTACCGCGCCGAGATGCTGGCCTTCCGCGCCCAAGATCTGCGAGGCGACAGTTAGAACCGCCGGATTGCTGATCAGGAACTGAGCTGCACCGGCGTAGGCTCCATTACCTGTTGCCGTAAACTGGCGTGTTACCACATACAGCTGGGTCTCGGTTGTAATTGCACCCTTCGCTGCATAGTTGATATTGGGCATGCTAATGGGCGTGCCACCTAGCGATGTGATCGTACTGCGCAGCAAATTTATGTGATTCGTCTCATCCTGCACCAGGGCCTGCATCAGGGCAGTTGTCATGGAGCCCAACGCAAGCTTGCCTGGCGAGCCGCTGATCGTACCGGGAGCGGAGCCCATCAGGGTGGCCGAAATCGGATTACCCGTGGACACGATCGAGTACAGATTGGCTTCGAGGTACTCCAAATTCAACGCGAAGTTCAGTACATCGGTGATCGGCGGGGTTGCGGCAGTCTGAGCGAAACCCTTGGGAGTTTCGATAAACCCTCCACCAACAACAAGCGCGATCGCGCCCGCGAAACTGCCGGCAAAGGTGCGGCGGGTGAGCCGGTTAACCGCCTGGTCAAACCCAAGCAGTTTACGGTCGGTTTCAAGCTGGTCCGCGGTAACCGTTTCGTTTGGATTCAGTAGCGATCTGAACTTCGCATTCAACATGGATAACAATCTCCTGAAGAGGACTCCGGTGATCTGGAGCGGCTGGAGTTAAACGGAAGACACGTTGGCCCGCGTATCGAAGCAGTACGGGATCTCCCACGTGATTTCCGCGTAGATGGACGTGCAAGCAACATCCATTTACTGATAGACAGTTTTGGGTGTGATGCGGGACAACAGAGAGCAGGATGCTCCTCAAAACCCTGGCCAAGATTCGGCTTTACCGTGAGATGAAAGGCAACCGGGCATTCGCGCGACGCTGAGGGACCTCAGCGGCAAAGGTGATCGAGCAAGCCATCCGGCTCCTGCGCATCTGGAATCGCGACTTGCCGTACGGCGGCGACCATCTCATTGAAAGTCGACCCGCCGGCATTGGCAATCCCCGGATCCACCCGGTACACGGGGTCCGCCATGGCCTGCTCCAGCGTGACGAACTGGAATCCGCGGGCGCGAAAGAGGGCGATCAACTCCGGAAGCATGCGCGCGTCAAAAGCACCCGCATGCATCAGCAGCACATACGGGACATCGCGGCCGTAGAGGTTGTGTGCGAGTTCGCGGTGGACGCTGATATACCTGTCTGCCGTCGCCAGATAGGTGTCGTGCAGCTGCCGGATCGCTACTTCGTCGTGTTTTGCGGCACAACGTGCGTAGGGGTCATTCCACAGGTAGTCCTGGAAATCCATGGACACCTCGGCGACGCGGTAGCCATGCGCCGTCAGCCAACGGCGTACGTCCTCATGCTTGGCCACCGTGTTGCCCTCTTCCAGGAACGGGTAGCGAAACCAATGCCAGTCCCCGTGCGGATCAACCTCCCGCAGCAGGGCCTCATTCCGCGCAATGTTCCGCTCATATCGCGCCGCTGAGAGCCGGTCCAGCTCCGGGTGTGACCAGGTGTGGTTGCCCAATGGCTCGCCCGCCTTGTGCCAGGCCTGCAAGATGTGGATCTGGTACGGGAACCGCTCGATGCGGAAGCCGTTCACGAAACCGTAGATCGGCGGCAGCGCTTCCTGCTTAAACGTCTTTAGCAGGCTTGTTACCACCTCGGAACGCCCCATCCCCGGGGGAAGCGGACCGTGGGCCGGCAGATCGTCAAAGGTAATGGCAATCTGCGGTGCCTGTGCGGGAGCGATCACCAGTCCAAAGCAGCACAAGGAGAAAGACACGGCTAGCTGAAGGGCTAGCCGCCTGGGTAACTTCAGGCAGCGAGTGTAGCTGCGGTCCATAGGAATTGCGCTCAAGGCCAGATCGATCGTTGGCTTATTACCCAACAGGGAACAGCATGTGAAGGGGAGAAAGTGAAAAGGGCGCAGCCGAAGCCGCGCCCTCCCCTGTGCTCGGGCAGCCTTCAGGCGGCTTGCCCCTGAGGAGCGCTGGTGGCTAGAGCACCTTTTGCCTGTTGGGCCAGCGTTGCGAATCCCGCCGGATCCGTCGCCGCGATATCGGCCAGGATTTTGCGGTCGAGGCCGACGCCGGCCTTTTTCAAGCCGCTGATAAAGGTCGAATAGCTCAAGCCATGCATCTTGGAGGCGGCGCCGATGCGCACAATCCAGAGGGAACGGTATTGACGCTTCTTCTGCTTGCGTCCGATGTACGCGAACTTCAGACCGCGCTCAACGGCCTCCTGCGCTGCCTGGTAGAGCTTGGATTTTGTGAGGAAATATCCACTGGCGCGCTTAAGAATCTTTTTGCGCCGGTCACTGCGCTTTGTACTCCGTTTTACACGGGGCATACTGTCTCCTGTTTGCGTTGCTGAAATGGTTGGCGGCTGAAGGCAAGGGTGGCCTCTTTACACGCTTTT
>CAXSBL010000018.1:0-30492 GCA_964235515.1 uncultured Bryocella sp. | reverse complement strand
GCGTTGCTGAAATGGTTGGCGGCTGAAGGCAAGGGTGGCCTCTTTACACGCTTTTCGCTGCTCGGGATCTCGGTGGACCGGCTCGCGGGGAGCTGGTCCAGGGGCCTTCAACGCGGGCGGCCCTTTGTTCGGCTTTGACACCGAACGGCTCGATCCAAAGATTGAGACACGGATAACTGAGCTTCTGAGCTTCGAACTACGGCGCTCGATGCACTACATCCAGGCCTGAGCTTAGGCGTAGGGCAGCATACGAGCAACCTTCGGCGTGTCGGCAACGGAAACAAGCGTGATCTTGCCAAGCCTGCTCTTTGTCTTCGAATCCTTCGAGGTCAGAATGTGGCGCATCTTCGACTGACCGCGCTTGAACTTGCCGCTGGCTGTCTTTTTGAAGCGCTTTGCCGCACCCGAATGGGTTTTCATCTTGGGCATAAATTCCTGCTGGTGAACTACGAATTGAGACCAGTGGTCAGTATACAGCCGGAATGCCGCATAGCTCCGCTAAAGTCAGGCGGGAAGTCAAACCTTCAGCCGAACAGGGTAAGCCCGAAGCTAGATCCCGGCTTGCGACCTAGCCCTTGCTGAGCAGGCTGCCCTTTCTTCTCAAACCTGTGGCATAGCAGTGCGCGGGCGGCTATGCCACCGGAGCCGCGACTGCGGGAGCCGGCTCGCTCACAACAGGCTTGGGAGCCTTTGGGGCGGCGGGTACGGCCTTTTTGCTCGGCGCCAGGATGGCGTGCAGCGTGGTGCCTTCCATACGCGGCATGAACTCCACAACACCGACCTCGCCGACATCCATGATCAGCCGGTTGATGATTTTGTAGCCCAGGTCGCGATGCGCCATCTGCCGGCCCTTAAAACGCAGACTGGCCTTGACCTTGTCGCCGTCGCCAAGAAACCGAACTGCCTGATTCTTCTTGGTCTGGTAGTCATGCTCGTCGACCGTCACGGAAAATTTTACTTCCTTGATGACGATGACCTTCTGCGTCTTGCGAGCCGCACGCTCGCTCTTGTCCTTCTCATACAGGAACTTGCCGTAGTCCTGGATCTTGCAGACTGGCGGAACGGCATTGGGCGAGATCTCTACCAGATCCAAGGATCGTTCGCGAGCGATTTTCAATGCCTCGAACGGCTGCATAACGCCGAGCTGGTCTCCGTTTTCGTCGATGACGCGGACTTCACGGGCGCGGATACGGTCGTTGGTGCGGATAAAGGACTTCTGGGAACGCTTGTCGTTAAACGGTGGGATGGGCAGCCTCCGGACCCGCTGGGATCCTGTGTGGTTATGATGTAGTTTCCGGGTCTGGTGTTTACCAGTCGGGGTATGGCACACGCGAGTATACCACTTCACTTCGAGTGCGGTTGGCTGGCTACCTCAACGAGGCAGATTGCCCGTTGACCGCCAACGCGCGCCGGCCGCCGCTTGCACCCGGGGCGCTCCCCTGCGAACATAGGGCGCAGGTCCGAGCTCGAGGACGGTGGGCGGCCGGAACGGGCGGCCAGGCTGCTGCCACCGACTCCGGCGGCCGAGAGGCCGGTGCCAAGTCCGTCCGGCCAGAAAGCCATAGCGAAGATGAAGGAGACCAACGAACTTGCCTAAGCGTCGCGTACTGCTTGTTGATGATGAAATACCGGTTCTACTCACCATGAAGGCGGTTCTGGAGATCTCCGGCTTCGACGTGGACACCGCCACCAGCGCCCGGGAAGGCAAATCCCGCATCAAGAAAAATGAGTACCAGATGGTGATCACGGATATGCGCATGGAGTCCGACGCGGCTGGCCGTGAGGTCATCCTGGCTGCGCGCACGGCCCCCTATCATCCTGCTGTGGCTCTGCTGACGGCCTTTCCCACCTCGGACGAGGACTGGCGGGACATGGGCGCCGACAAAATGCTCGTGAAGCCGATGCAAACGGCTCAGCTGATTCAGCAACTGGAAAAGCTGTTGGAAAATCACTCGGCCAAGCTGTCCCGCCTGTCGCTGGCCGCAGCAGGGGATCCCGGCTCAGAGACTGCGTCGGACAAGGCTGCTGCGAAGAAGCCGGCCAAGAAGAAAACTACCGCCAAGGCGCTCATTCCCGCTGAGCCGGAGGCGAGCAGCGTCATCGCTCCCTAGCCTGGGATTACGTGACCCACGCGGTTTGTAGCAAAACGCGACATCCGGTACCGCCACGGCAAAGCTTCGTACCCACTGGTGCGGAGCTTTGCCGCTTTTGTCCCATCCCTTTTCAAGGCCGAATCCGTGACACTGCTAGAGCACAGGGGCATACGCGACCTTCACAGATACGAGATGCCGGTGAGCTCTTCGCTGATCTGCCAAAGCTTCTTCCCGGCTGCCTCGTCAAGAGCCTTGGCCCGGGGCTGCACCACCTTCGGATGTCCTTTGAATTCGCCGAAGCCGTCCGGCCCAAGGTACTCGCCACCCTTTACGTCCGGCACGGTAGCCGCATATTCCAGAGGCAGCGCCCCCATGGCATCGTTCTGCGCCAGGAACGGTACAAGCAACTTTATGACCTTTGTTTTTAAGTCGCCTCCCTCGCCGGGTCCGTTTTCGAAGACTTTGGTAATGGCTACGCCTGGGTGCGCGCCGACGCTGAGAAGCGGACTTCCGGCGTTCTTCAAACGGCGATTCAACTCATAGACAAACAGCAGGTTCGCAAGCTTTGAGTTGTTGTAGGCACCCATGGGATCGTATTTGCGCTCGCCCTGGAGGTTGTCCTCTTCCACCGTTCCGTTGCGGTGGGCCAGCGATGCGACCGTCACCACGCGGGCCGCAGAGCTTCGCTTCAGTGCCGGCAGCAGCAGGCCGGTAAGGGCAAAGTGCCCAAGATGGTTGGTGCCGAACTGCCGCTCAAAACCATCGGCGGTCAACTGCCGCTTCGTCAGACCCATCACCCCCGCGTTGTTGAGCAGAACGTCCAGGGCCTGCTCGCGGCGGAGAAAAGCTTCGGCAAAGGAGCGCACCGATTGCAGCGAAGCCACGTCGAGTTCCACCACTTCGGCGCTGGCATCGGGGACCTCGAGCTTCAGTCGTCCCAGAGCGTCTTGCCCCTTGGCCGGGTTGCGCACACCCAGCAGTACATGGGCTCCGTGCCTCGCCAGTTCCAGGGCCGCCTGGTAGCCGATGCCGCTATTTGCGCCGGTCACCAGCACCGTCTTGCCGGTCTGCGGGAGCATTTGCGATGCCGTCCATTTCGTTGTCGCCATAAAAGGGATCTCCAGAATGTAGTCGTGCTTCCATCCTCCCACGGGGGACCCGAAACGGACACCGCTTCGTAATCATTGGTAACCATCTGCCTCATTACAAGGAGGCTCTAGCTGTTTTGCACTTTCTCCCTTTACAATCAAGCGGCAAGCTGACCTGATGGTTGCAGAGTGCAGGCGTGACCTTTTCGAGGCCACACCGGGCGCCATCGTCGCAAGGGGATGAGGCTGATGACACAAAGCGCACGACGCGCATATGTACCTGGGGGCCTGGCGCTCCTTCTTCTGCTCGCAGGCACAACGGGCTGCTCCAAGCTCAAGGCTCGCGACCAACTCGTAAAGGGTGTGCAGGAGTTCAAGGCAGGCCGCTACGAGCAGGCCATCGATCGCTTTCAGGAATCGATTCGGCTCGATCCCACTTATCCGAACGCTCACACGTATCTCGCGACGGCTTACAGCTATCAGGTACAACCCAACAACAACACTCCGCAAAACCTGGCAGTCGCGCAGAAGGCGCTGGATGGCTTCAACGAGGTGCTGCAGACTAATCCAAATGACGTGGATGCGTGGCGGCAGCTCGCCTCCATTGACCGCAATATCATGAATTTCGATAAATCGCGTCAGGATGAGCTCAAAGTGCTTCAACTTGATCCCAAGGATGCCGAGGCAAACTACGCGATCGGTGTCATCGACTTCCAAAAAGCGGACAAGAACTCTACGGATCTAATGAAGGCGAACAAGGTTACGGACGATCTGCAGGGCAACGCCAAACTGCCTCCGAGGATCTGCTCGCAGCTGGCGCAGGAAAATGCGGCCCCGCTGAATAGCTCGCTACAGTACCTGAACAAGGCTGTCGACATCAACCCTAACTATGACGACGCCATGCAGTATCTCAACCTCGACTGGCGGCGCAAAGCCGATATCGAATGCGGCAACGATGGCGCTCGCAAGAGCGATATCGCCAAGGCTGATGACTGGGTACACCGTGCCATGGGTGCGGCCAAGGCTAACGAAGCTGCCAAAGAACGCGCCAACTCCGGCGGTATTGACATGACCAAGTAACCGCACTCCTGCAAAAGATATGGGGCCTCTCAAAATATAGAGAGGCCCCATATTTTTACCGGCCAAGCGAATACCCGGTATGTAAGGTTTTCGTTCGGACTTGCTTTCTACGGTTCGCGACGTTCCAGGCGCGCCGGACGTTTTGGTTCCGGCTTCAGAGCCTCGTCGTTCTCCTTGGCTGTCGGATGAACGCCGAAGTCCCAGACGCTGCTGTTCACCGCGCGGTCATTCAGAACCTCAATCAGGACGTATTCCCCGAAGAGCAGCGGCTGGCGGGGCGTGACCCGCTCCCATTGTCCCCCTGGCAGGAGGTCGACACGGGTCTCAACCAGGTCGGGCTGCGCCTTGCCGCTGTCAAGCAATCGCAACACAAAACTGCTGATCGCCCTCTGCCCGCGCTGGACGTCCACTCGCTCGATCACGTAGCGGCTCTGAGGGGAGCCGCCGCCGGGCGTGGCGCGGCCGGCGTGACCCGCAGTATCCACGGTGAAGCTGCCGCGACCCTCGGCGGTCGAGTCCGCCTTCGGATCTTCAAGGTGCACGAAAAAGGCCGGATCCGGTACGTGCAGTTGCACATCGGCACGTTCATCTTTCAGAAAGAGCAGATCGTGCGGGCTGGCCTGGGGATTGATCTCCTTCCGTAGAACGGCATGGGCGGTTTCGCGATTGAGATCGCTATTCTGCTGCGGCAGCGGCACAAGCTCCGGGGTGCCCTGAAAGGTGTCGAGCACGAGAAGGCTGTCATCCTCAGGCAGACGCAGATCCTTGGCCACCTCCGGCGAACGTGCTGCCCTGGCGGCCTCTTCCCTGGCGAGTTCGGGGCTTAGAACGGGCGAGGCCTGGGCCTCGACGGGCTGATTCGGATCGTGGGCACGCTCCCAGGCCTTTGTGGCGGGAAGGTCTACCAGCGCCAGGGGAATATCCTCTTCTGCACCGTCGCGCTCCGCCGAGCGGTACCGTACAACATCGCCGAGCACACGATAGCTGAGTACCGTCTGATACCCGCCGTCCCGCAGAATCAGGCGGGTTCGGTGCTGCGGCGTCTCGCGCTGCGAAGGAATGGGCGGCTCCAGCGGGTGCCGTCCCTGGGCCGCAGCGATGGGCAGTCCCGCACTGAGCGCAAGTCCCAGCACGGAACAGGGCAGCCATCGGCCGCCACCCGAGCCGGAACGCCAAGAGGCCATCCGAAATTCACCCACGATGATTCACTCGCGTTCGCCATTGCCGGAGCGGAGGCGCACCAGAAAGGCATCGGTTTCAGCGAGTTGGCTTGCATCGGCTTTGGCCTCCTTCGCAGGCTGGATGTATTCAATCCGCACGCGCACCACCTCCCCGGCACCCAGCCCAGCGAGGGGCAATGCCGCCGAATGGATTCCCAGGCCGCTGTTTTTCGTCTCGACCCGGAACTCACGACGGCCCTGCCGCGCTGATATCTTTGCCGGGCCACGAAGATCGATCCTCAGATCTTTGCCTGAGGTCAGAAAGGTGCGGCGCTGCTCGGGCCGCCAGATCTGAAAGC
The DNA here is from genome assembly GCA_964235515.1 of uncultured Bryocella sp. Classification (GTDB taxonomy): domain Bacteria; phylum Acidobacteriota; class Terriglobia; order Terriglobales; family Acidobacteriaceae; genus Granulicella. Next base: position 24,712 of record CAXSBL010000018.1, on the reverse strand, counting down.
TGGCAGGATGCCGCGAGTGGACATAACGGGCGATCGCCTGGGGTACAGCGTCCCAGATCTCATTGGCGTGCAGACTGCGCAGCAGCTTGATGTACTCCGCATGGGCCCACACAAGGGGCATGCCGGAGCCTGTGGGATGGCCGTTGTACAGCTGACGCGAGGGGATGTCCTCGGCATCCCAGACCTGCTCCGGTAACATGCCGCATTCGCTGGTCTGGCGCGCCATTGTCTTGAGCAGTTCCAGGGCCTGACCCCGATGGCCGGCAGCGATCTCGTAGTGCCCACGTTCACCGGCCAACAGCGGCCAGCCCCGGCCCTCACCACTTTTTTTAAAGGGGGAGCCGTCCGGTTTTTCCCCGTAGCCATCCCGGGTAGCTCGTTTCCACGTCGGCCCGGTGCGCGTCTCGCGGCGAAGAGTCGCATCGATGACCTTCAGGGTATCGAGCATGCGTGGGTCGTCCGCCGCGCGCAGGCCAAATCGCACCAGGGCCAGAGCATCCGGGCTCACGATCTCCACGGCAGGTTGGTGTTTGCGCCCAAACGGGTGATTGGGCATCAGGATTTTTAGCTTGCCTACACCCCGCGACTCAATCCGTTCCGGCGGCGTCATGCGCATGTAGTAGCCCTGTACACCATGTTCTTTTGCCAGCTCCGTGCCCTCGACGTAGGTCAGCTCGTCGATGCTGTCGTTCCAGGCGTCGGCGGTTTCACGCAGAAACTGTGCCTCGTCCGGGGCACCGCGCAGGTCAGCGCAGTCGGCACCGGCCAATAAGGCCGCTACTTGGACCGCCATCGTGTAGGGCGAGTAGCCTGGCGTGGTCTCCCAACGGTCCTGCTGGGTGACGGGACCGTGCCGCAGCACAAAGCAGCAGGCCGCATGCATCATAGGCTTGGGGTCATAGCCATCGAGCGCATTGTCCCGGCGCAGTTTATCGGCGAGCAACACAGGCAGCGCTATGCCATCCATTTGAATGGCGCCGAGCTCCGGTGTACCGTCCAGCCACATATTCTGGCTCCAGCCGCCGTCCTCATTCTGCGTGCAGGCCAGGTAAAACAGCGTGGATCGGGCAGCTCGGGCGTCGCCGCTGGCGAGTTTGCCCATAGCTGTTTCGACGAGATCCCGCGGCCAGACGACATGGTAGCCGCCGATGTCCTTGTCCGTCCGTTCAAAGCCCCAAGGCAGTGACAAGCTGGCCACAAACCCGCCCGGAAACCGCTTGGACTGATGCGTTTCCAGCACAGCCGTGCTGACGCGGTACATGTCCAGGCCGGTGCCGGCCAGGTCCTCCACCTCGGCGTATTGGGACTGTTCCTCGTGCCAGCCCTGCACGAAAAGATCACGGGTTTTGGTGAAGTTTTGGCGCAGCCCGGCACGTGCCTGCTGACCCGCTTCCGCTGCTTCGTTTCCACAAGCCAGCACAACCGTAAAGGTGGAGGAACCATCGGAGCCGGGTTGCAGGTCAAGCTCGGCGCCAAGAGCGACGTTGCCCTGCCCGGTGATGTTGGTGGAGGGCAGAGGCTTCTGCTGTGAGAGCAGCGTATAGGCATCCGTGATTCCCATGTAGCCGACGCTCAGCAGCTTCGGCGCGGGTTCGCACGCCACGGCCAAGGTCACCTGCTCACGGCAGGCAAACAGCATCGGAACGCCCTTGTAGGCGCCTGCCCACGCCTGGTTTTCAGCTCCCTTATCGCCGATGTGCGGATCGACCGCGAGGTATAACCGGAGGTTCTGGCCGTCTGTCGGAGTGAACGTGACCCGAAGCAGAAGCACGTCGCGGAGGGGATCGGTCACGATCTCCTTTGACATCACGTAGCGTCCACGCTTGCACTGCGTATGGACGCGGCAGCCGGGCACACCGGATTCCATCCATTCGACCCGGTGCTCGGCGTCCCAGATCTCGTCGGAGAAAAATTGATCCGGGCCGGTGACCAGAAACCGGACCGACCTCGTGTTGGCCTGGTCCACGTCCGGGTGATACACCTCAGCAATAGTGCCGTTGTTGATGGTGAACCAGATACGGCTGCTCTCGGCAGTGGCCGTACCCACCAGAGTCTTCGCACCGGAGGCCCAGCGCGGCTCTGTGCCCGGACCACCCTTGGCTTTACGCCGGTGTTCCGGCTGGGTGATCCGGCGCTTTTCTATGCTCTTATCCATGATGTGTCTTTTACACCGTCAGAGGGGTCTCCGGTCCCACTCTGTTGTACGCGCCGGCACGGGTTTGGCCTTTGGGCTAGAAGTTTCGGGAGCGCAGCCACTCCCGGAACTTGGGCCCAAGGTCCTCGCGCTTCAGGGCGAATTCGACGGTCGCCTTTAGAAAACCAAACTTATCGCCGGCGTCGTGCCGTTCTCCCTCGTACAGGAAGCCGTACACGGACTCAAACTCCAGCAGCGCTTTGATGGCATCGGTCAGCTGCAATTCACCGCCGGCCCCGGGCTTCAATGCCTCGATCATCTCGAAGATGCGCGGCGTGAGGATGTAGCGGCCGATGATGGCGTTCTGACTCGGCGCCTCCTCCGGCTTTGGTTTTTCAACCATGTTGCGGACCTTCAATAGACGCGGGTCGTCCGTCTCTGCTACCGCATCCAGACAGCCGTAGGACTGAATCGCCGCGCCTTCCACCACCTCGGAGGCGATGATGGTGGCGTGCTTTTCCGCATAGGCGTCCACCATCTGCTTCATGCAGGGCGTTTTGGCATAGACGATGTCGTCGGGCAAGATCACGGCGAAGGGTTCGTCGCCAACCAGCGCCTTTGCCTGCAGAACCGCGTGGCCCAGACCCAGGGCTTCGGACTGCCGCGTGTAGGTGATGTGCGCCAGCTTGGACATGGAGCAGGCCAGCTCCAGCAGCTCATGCTTGCCGCGTGCCGCCAGTTGCCATTCCAGCTCCGGCGCGCGGTCGAAATGATCTTCGAGCGGCGTTTTGCCCCGTCCGGTGATGATGATGATCTCGGTACAACCAGCCGCCACAGCTTCTTCCACACCGTACTGGATCAGCGGCTTGTCGACCAGCGGCAACATCTCTTTCGGAATTGCCTTGGTCGCCGGCAAAAACCGAGTGCCCATGCCGGCAGCAGGTATCACTGCCTTTCTAACTTTGTGCGATGTCATTCCCCAGTGGCTTCCTTCAAGCGCGTCAGTTTCTTAGGCGACGATACCACGCTGCCCTTACCAAATTTTGAATCTGTAGTTGGCATCAAGGTCATCCGTCAAGCACAGCAGTCATCCATTCAACACAGCACTTGCACGATAACCTCCACTTGCCGGCAAAAGCGTTGCTTCGGGACGGCGGCATTCGATGCCGAGACAGTTCTGCCAGCGTCCTTCGCTCTCCACCGCGGCGAACGCCGGATCGCCGGAATCCCCAAAGGTGGCCCGCCGAATCGCTGTGAAGCCCGCAGCCGCAAGCTCCTCGGAAAAATTCCGGTAGTCCCACATCCAAAGGTGTTGGCTACGGCCGAACAGTGCCCGCGGCAGTGACCGCATTCCGCGCACCGACTGCTGCTCACCCAGGTACGTGTCCGTCATAAATTGCGACGCAGCCTCCGGTTCACTCGACTCCAGGTAGCGGCGGGCATAAAACTCGAGGTCCGGCACCACAAAGCGAAAGACACCGCCCGGCACCAGATAGCTGCAGACATTACGCAGCGTCTTGCGGCAGTCATCGAGCGATAGGTGCTCCAGCACATGCGAGCAGTACACCCGGCTGGCCGAGTTTTGCGCCACCGGCAATCCCTTAATCACGTCCCCGTAGTGGATATTGACCGGGTAATCCGGAAATCCTTTGCGCACCAGCATCGCCTTGATAAAGGGCAGCCGTTTCTCTAATAGAAACGCCGGGCCCGCATCAAAGTTCAGCCATGATTCGGGAGCGCATGTGCCACAGCCGAACTGCAGATTCTCCCCTTGCATAGCGCCGATTATAGGAGTTCACCACCTCCGGTAACGTGACCCTTTCGAGGGACAACGGCTACCGAACGGGGCTTGTGCAGGCCCGCTGTGACTCGTTACAGGACACGTTATAAGACAGGCGAATCGTTGCCCAGCATCGCCTTGCGAATCACCTTCAGCGGTGCCGGCCCCTGCTTCATCAGAGCATCGTGGAACTGCTGCAAGGAGAAGGCAGAGCCCTGTTTCGCCATCATATCCGCGCGCAGCTTCAAGATTTCAAGCTTGCCCAGCGTGTAGTAGAGGTACAGCGCATCGGAGGTGCCGCGCTTGGTTTCGACCTCCGCGATGGGCCGCGCCTGGTAGCCTTCGGTGACGAAAAAGTCTTCCGCCTGCGGGATCGTCAGGGCTCCGCCCACGCCGGTGTGCATCCGAATCGCCACCACGAAACGCGCATCGCGCAGAAGTGCATCCTGCAGCTGTCCGAGCCGGATCAGCTTCGACTCACGCTCGTCCTTTGCACCGACACCCACGGCGTTGTATCCCTGATCAAGCATCATCTGCTCACAATAGTGAGCCCAGCCTTCGATGTAGGTGTTCGCGCCGATCACCTTGCGGATGGCCGACGGAAACTGCGGCTGGTATAGAAACTGCACGTAATGGCCGGGGTAGGCCTCATGCACACTGGTGGAAACGATCGTGCCCACGTTAAACGCAGCCATGTATTCGTCGGTGCGAGCCGCGGTCCAGGCCGGGTTGGGCAACGTGACGTTAAAGAGCGCCTTTGTGGAGTGCGTCTCAAACGGTCCCGGGGGGTCCATGGAAGCCTGTGTCGTCGCACGCTCGAAGGGCGGCGTCTCTTCCAGCGTGGGCTCTACCGTGCTCGGGATCGTGATGATGTTCTTTGCGTGAATAAAGGCGATCTCGGAGGCAAACCGGTCGTGAAACGACCCCAGCAGATGATCCGGCGCGGGATGGATCGTGGCCAGTTCCGCCAACTCCTGCTGCGGTGTTTTGGTGGGATCAACCTCCTTGGCTACGCGCGCAAACTCCGCCTGGTTCTTGTGCAGGTCATCGAGTCCGACCTGCAGCAGCTGCGGCAGGGGCGTGTCCACCATCTCGTTGTAGCTCAGAGCTTTAGCATAGGTGTCCGCACCGTAGCGGAAGTCGCCATTGGAACGCGGCAGCAGGTCGGTCCGCATCCACTGCGCGTAGCTTTGCAGCGCGCTCACGACGGCGGCGTTTGTTTTGGCAAATTCCGCCTTGGCACTGGCGTCATCGGCTGCCGCAAAGGCCTCCGGAACGTCCCTTTGAAAAAAGCTGACCAGCCCATCGATCTGCTCGAGAGCGATCTCGGTATAGATCCTCGGCGGGTTCTTCAAGTTCGCCCGTGCCGCCGCAAACACCGCCGGCATCTGCTTTTCGCGAGCAATCGCTGCTCGCAGGCGCGTGTTGACCGGCGCATACGGACGCTCCATCAGTGAAAAAACCGAGCCCGTGATACCGCTTGAGTAGAGATCTGGGTTCTTTTCCCAGCCACGGATCACCTCCAGCTGCAAGAGCTGGCTTTTGATCTGGTTCAGCAGGATTTCACGATCTGCCTGCGGCTCCGCGTCAAGTGCACCCGGGTCAATCGCCGCGATCTTGCGCTGCCAGTCATGCAAGGCAACCGTCTCGCGCCCCACGTTCGCGGCGGAGTAGTCCTCCAGCTGCGTGTCGTACTGGTGCAGACCCAGCTGCGTCGCCTCGCTGGGATTGTACTTATAGAGCACCTGCTCAAAGTATTGGTTTGCCAGGTAGTCAAGTGTCTGCCCGGCACCATCGGCCGACACACGCTGAGCAGGAGAGGAGACGGCAAGACTACAGACGGCCACGGCTACAGCGGCTAGACAAGAGCGCATGCAGTCAGTCTAAAGCCAAGATCCAGCCGTGATGATGGAGCACACCGCGTCATACCCTGGAGAGAGACCTCGGCTGTAACGGACAGCCTGTATTTTGCAAGCCAGGAGCCAAGCATGTTTACGCTTCCATGTGCCTTCGCGCTGGTCCTTACCTCGCCTCAGTCGGCCGCGCTCCCGGCATCTCCATCACCCGGCAGCGACGCCCTGCAGCGAGCAGACAACGCCAATTTCCTGGCCAGGGGCGGCCATGAAGCCGTGCTGGTGTATTCCGTAGACCCGGAGTTCACCGAAAGCGCCCGGAAGAAGCATTTTGCCGGGGACGTCATGGTCGCCTTAATCGTGGACAGGAACGGGAGACCAAAAGACATACGCGTGGTGAAGGGTCGGCCTGGGCTGGACGAAAAAGCTGTCGAGGCCGTGCGCCAATACCGGTTCAAGCCGGCCACGGAGGCCGACGGGCAGCCCGTGGCGATGCCGCTCACCATCGACGTTAATTTTCAGATCTTTTAGCCAACACCTTGCCGTACTCGCCCGCCAAGAGAATGGTACGGAACTCTACTCCCCAGTCATCTTCTTGTAGTCGGCGGGCACAAGACTGGGGCGCCGCTGCACTAAACCGTATGCCTTGGCAAACTTCGCCATCATCGCCAGGCGGTAACGGAGAGAGCTTACCGGTTCCGGAGTAAACAGGTGGTAAGGTCCAGCGCTTTGCACATGCCGGCCGAACCGCTCTGCAATGATCTGCAACGCCTTGGGCGTGTAAAAGGAGACGTGCTGGCCGCTGGAAGCCAGAAAATACCACCACTGATCGAGAGCAGGGACCGGTTCCGGCACAAGCACGGTTGAGACCAGCACATTAGGCGCATGAGCCATTAGCTCTTCGAGATCGGCAAGTGGATTCACCAGATGCTCCAACACCTCGAATGCCGTGACCAGGTCATACGGCTGGCTGCGGTCATATTCAAACCCGCGTGCGAAGTGGTTCGCGGCGTAGAGGTCCTTCCAGAAGAAGTCGAACCCACGGTCACGCATCAGGCGGACAAAGACACCATGGCCACCGCCGAAATCGACGCCGCGCCGGAACCCGGGAAACAGCATCGTCAGGAGGTTGCTTGTAAGCAATGCGTTCTGGACGTTACGGCCGATGGCCCCGACATCCTGGCTGGCGATGGCCTCCGTGTAGGCCTCCCCAAGCCAATACGGAGCCTCGGTCTGAATGAACCCGCAGGAGCTGCAGCGAAGATAGCGGACTTGGTACTTGAACAGCACACGTTGCGTTCCGAGTAGATCTGCCGTGTTTTCGCAAATATGGCATTGCATCCTTCGATCTCCCCCCGCTCTGAAGGTTGTTACTGCGGAACGCTTGCCTGCAACTCCAGGGCCGTCAGTAGATCACGCGTCTCCCGGATGACGTCTTCCGCTTTTCCGCTCGTCAACGGCCAGCGCAGCACCCCCTGCGGCGTAAGCTGCGCCCCGTCCTTTGCGCTGCGGCCTACAAGCTTCATCAATGCGCCTACATTGACGCCTTTGCCGGGCTCGGCCGGGGCGGCGTGCAATTTTTCGTCGAAGCTGAGGAACAGCATGTCGCGCATCGGCTTGATCTGGCCCGCTTTGGCGACCACCGGCGCGTTCGCCGGGCGCACCGCGGCGGTCTCCCGCAGCGCCTGCGTCGCATTGGTGGCTCCGGTTTTGTTCAGCGCGGCGCGGCTGGAGAAGTTGAGTGCGGCCACCTGCGGCGCCTGCCCATGGCGACCGGCCAACGGCTGTGATGGCCGCGCCGGCGGTGCACCGAAGCGTGAGGGGGTGCCCCACAACGGTGCCGCCGGGCGCAACGGAACGGCGGAGCGCAACGGGATCGCCGGCTTTGCGGGCGCGGGCGCGGCCTTCTTCGGTTCTTCCACCGCTACACGCTTGCGTTCCAATTGCGCGATGCCCAGGCGCTCGCACACCAGCCGCACCTCGCCCACCGCCAGCAGGTGCAACACGCTTTCCGGCGGCTTGCCGTAGCGGTCTTCCAACTCCCCGCGAACGTCCGTCAGCACGGCTTCGGACTCCGCGCCGGCGATGCGCTTGTACATGCGCAGCCGCTGATTTTCTTCAGGGATATAGCTGTCATCTATGCGCAACGAGACACCCAGATTCACCGTAACCGACGGACGCTCCTCGCGCGCCTCGCCCTTCATACGGCTGACGGCCTCTTCGAGCATCTGCGTATACATCTCGAAGCCGATGGATTCGATGTGCCCCGACTGCTCGCCGCCGAGCATGTTGCCTGCGCCGCGCAACTCCAGATCGAGCGCCGCAATCTTGAAGCCCGCGCCGAGGTCGCTGAACTCCTTCAACGCCGCGAGCCTGCGCCGTGCAATCTCGGTCAGCTGCTGCTCCGGTGGGATCAGCAGGTAGGCGTACGCGCGGCGATTGGACCGCCCCACACGCCCGCGCAGCTGATACAACTCGCTGAGGCCGTGACGGTCGGCGCGGTTGATGATGATCGTATTCGCACGCGAAACATCGAGGCCGTTTTCTACGATCGAGGTGGCGCAGAGCACGTCGAAATCGCCGTTCATGAAGCCGAGCATCACCCGTTCCAGCTCCGCTTCAGGCATCTGCCCATGGCCGACGGCCACACGCGCCTGCGGCACGAGTTCGCGAATGCGCTCACTCATCTCGTAGATGGTCTCCACGCGATTGGAGACGAAGTACGTCTGACCGCCGCGTTCCAACTCCACCTCAATCGCCGTGCGCACCAGCTTTTCGTCAAACTTGGCAACGACCGTTTGAATGGCCATGCGATCCTTCGGCGGCGTTTCGATCACGCTCATGTCACGCAGACCGATCATGCTCATGTGCAGCGTGCGCGGGATGGGTGTGGCGCTCATCGCGAGCACGTCCACCGAGGCGCGCATCTTCTTCAGCCGCTCCTTATGCCGCACACCAAAACGCTGCTCTTCATCGACCACCAGAAGGCCAAGATCCTGAAAATGCACGTTCTCCGCCAGCACCGCATGGGTGCCGATCAGGATGTCGACCTTGCCTTCGGCGACCTGCTCCAGCACATCCTTCTTTTCCTTCGCGGTGCGGAAACGCGAGATCATTTCGACCTTCACCGGGAAGTTCGCAAAACGTTTCTTGAAGCTTTCGAAATGCTGAAAGCAGAGCACCGTCGTGGGCGTCAGCACGGCGACCTGCTTGGAGTCCTGAATCGCCTTGAATGCCGCGCGCATGGCGACTTCGGTCTTGCCGTAACCCACGTCGCCGCAGAGAAGCCGGTCCATGGGCTGCAGGTTTTCCATGTCCTGCTTGATGTCGGAGATGGCATTTAGCTGATCGTCGGTTTCGTTATAAACGAAGGCCTCTTCAAACTCGCGCATCATGGCTGTGTCCGGTGAAAAGCTGAAACCCAGCGCGGATTTTCGCTGCGCATAGAGCTTTAACAGCTCATCGGCCATATCGGCCATGGCCTTCTTTACACGGGCCTTGGTCTTCTGCCACGCGGGATTGCCGAGCCGGTTCAACTGCGGCGCGGGCCCCGTGTCGGTCGAACGGTACTTTTGAATCAGGTCTAGCCGCGTCAACGGAACGTACAGCTTTGCCTCTTCGGCGAAGGTGAGAATCATTAACTCGAGCGGAGGCTCGGCGGAGCCTTCGCTCTGCTCCAGCACACGCAAACCGTCGTAGCGCGCAATGCCGTGCTCCACGTGCACCACGTAGTCCCCCACGGCAAGATCGCGAAAATCCGAGATAAATGCCGCGGTTTTGGACTTACGCGCAACCGGCCTTGCATGCACGTCGGCGTCATCGTTCAGATCATTGGCACCGAACACCACGAGCTGCCGTGCGGAACGCTGCTCAGTATCCAGCACCTGCACGCCGTTGGCTACAGCCGCACGCACGATCACCGGCGTGCGCAGATCGCCCGCAAGATAGCTAGACTCGGAATACACCGTAGCCGAGGCACCGGCAGCCGCGTCGACGCGCCAGCCCAGCCTGTACGGCACCCCATACTCCTGCAGCAGACCGGCGAGCCGCTCCACCTCGCCCTGGTTCGGGGCGGCGATCAGCACACGCGCTTCGGCCTCCATCAGCTTTTTCAGCTCATCCACCATTGCGGGGATGGAGCCGTGAAAGCGCAGCGTGGGGCGCGTGGAAAATTCAATCTCCGAACCCTCGCTGCGGTCGCTTTCGAGCACGTCGACGGCGCCCAGCTGGTCCAGATCGCAACCCGGCAGCAGCCGCACACGGTCCTCCAGGCCCCACGGGGAGAGGTAAAGATCTTCCGCGCGTACCAGATTGCCGATGCCCGAACGCTCGTGCCGCTGCTCCACCTTGTTCCACCAGCGCTCCCCCTGGTTCTGCACCATGGCGGGTTCTTCGGTGAAGACGCGCGTCCCCGGGCCCAAAAGGTCCAGCAGCGTCGATGTTGCCCCCGCAACCGGCGCATAAAATTCCCAGCCGGGAAAGATGGTTGCGTTTCCACCCCAACGACGATCGTCGCTGGGGACCCCGGCGTTCGACTCCCGCCCGCTCGCGTGCTGCACATGCGTTTGCAGCTCGCGCGGCGTGTCGCCGCCCTCCAACAACGCACCGGCTGTGCCGGACCGTGTCAGTCGGGCATTGATTGCCTGGAGCAAGCTTTCGGTCGCGGGCGTTTCCGTCAGCGGCAGCAGCAGAACGTGGTCCACCGGATTCGAGGAACGCTGCGTGTCCGGGTCGAAGCGGCGGATCGAGTCGATCTCGTCGCCGAAGAACTCCAGGCGCACCGGGCGGTCCATTTCCGGCCCGTATACGTCGATGATGCCGCCCCGCGAGGTGACCTGCCCGGTCATCTCCACGACATCCACCCGCGTGTAGCCGACCGAAAGCAGGTGCTCCAGCAGCATCTCCGGGATATGCTCTTCGCCCCGGCGCAACTCCAGCGCCAGGCCGGCGTAGTGCTCGCGGCCAAACAACCGCATGCAGACGGCTTCGACCGGCGCGATAACCAGCCGAGCCTGTCCGCTGGCGATCTTCCACAACGCAGCGGCGCGGGCCTCCTGAATCTCTCCATGAGGCGAAAGACTTTCAAAGGGCAGCACATCATGGGCGGGCAAGCGCAGCACCTCGGCCGGCTTCAGGGCACCGGTGAGATCGCAGGCGGCCAAGACGGCGCTGTGCAAGGCTTCAGCAGCCTTGTTGTCCGAGACGATCACCAGTGCGGGCGCCGGTGAGGAACGCACAAAGTAGGGCAGATAGAGGGAGCGCGCCGTGGCGGTGAGACCGGAAACACGACGGCGCCCCGTGCCGCCGGCCAGATGGCGACGCACACGCTGAAAGGCGTCGGGGCTCTCCAGGTCCGCCAGCAGCTCGCGGACAAAAGGAAGAATCATGCAGATCTGATTCTAACGTTTCCTTTCCCCGCTCCCAAGAGGTGCGAGGCAACACGGGACGGCGGGCTAGGCGGGTGACCCAAAATGCCGTGTTTTGGGCGCATTCGCGAGACCGAATTGCTTCCGGGTCGGCCCGGGCTCCCATTCCAGATTTTTGTCCAGCAGGGTGCAGGCGAAGAAGTTTGCCCGGCCCAGGACTCCCTTCCGCGTCGCAAACAGGTGAGCCAACGTGCGCAGGATGAGTGACGGCAGGCCCTTGCGGCGGACGATCAGGTCGGCAATCGGTTGCTGTTCAAAGGCGTGATGCATGCTGTGCGGGGTGCCGCCGTGGATCAGCAGTTCTTCGGCGCCAAGAGCGATCTCGGACTCCAGGAAGAAGCTGCGCATCACCGTGCCAATCGAATGCCTTTCATAGCCTGCCGTGTTCATTTGCCAGTGCAGCACGGTGACGCCGGCCTGCCGCCAACCGCCGATCAGGCTTAGCCATTGACCTTCCGGCCCCTGGAGACCGCAAAGAAAACTGCCCGGCAGCTTTGTGGCGCTGTTTACCCGGCGGAGAAACTCCGCCGGGGCCACCGGATTCAGGGCGCCCCCATTGATCGTCTGAAGGTCGACGGCTGCCAGCAGGGGTCCAACGTCAGCGATAAACTTCAACGGCATCGCTTTTTCGAGCCGGCGGCGGTAGTAGCGCAGATTCGACCGCGTATGCTTACCCATCTGCGCCAGTGTGGCCTCAAAACTGGACTGCAGCTTCATGCTGCGTTCCACGTGACGCTGCCGCGAGGCCGCCTGCAAGCCGGGCAGGCTGGCGAGCACGTCCCGCGGCTGCGGGGCCTTGTGCCCTTCGTAGGTGGCCATCACGACCCGGGCTCCCCGCTCTACCAAGGCCCGCAGTGCGATGGCAGCGACCTGCGTGCGGTCGGCAAAGGGAGCGATCACGCTGTTAAACCCGGTCGCATCCCCGGTGGTGAAGGCACCCGTGCCGATACCGCAGATGCGGTACTCGAAAAAGAGCGCCGCCGCCTGGAGCTCGTGCGCCGAAAGGGAGCTGCCCTGGTGCTCCTCCGGATGCAGCAGCAATACAAGGTACGGCACCCGCCGGCCGGCGACGCCCTTGTCCAGAAAGTAGCTCAGCCAGTGCATGGCACCGGGCTGCCCGGTACGTGCGGCGAGAGCCTGCAGCACGGGGGCTAGATTCAAAATCGCCTCACGGCTGGTGAGGATCATCAGATTCGGCTCGGTATTCGTTTCGGTGTTTGGTTCGGCGGTGGGCCAGCTGGCGGTCAGCATGAGCGTGATTTCCCCTCGCTCTTTACGCTAGATGGTCCCGCCGGCCTTCACATCACCATGGCGTGGCTGCGGGGCGGTCGGACGTCTAGCGGCCGGCTACCCCATTCGTCGTAGAAGACGGGCAATCCGGTGAGCGAACCCATCCGGCGAATGGCTTAGGCTTGGTGAGAGCCTGCTTTGACATTGTCTTCAATGGCCGTGCCATAGATGGCCTGGCCATACTCCAGCAGCGTCACCATCAGCACCCCGCCACAGATGTTGCCGCCGACTGCCGGCCCCAACCAGGTGAAGTAACGCCACCACGGAAGATGGTGCGTCAGCACGGAGGTAAGCACCTCGCCGGAGGTCGCGATGCAGTGCGCGAAGCTGCCCAGCCCGACCACAAAGGTCAGCAGCCAGATGATCATGACGGAACCGGAGATGGAGTGCGAACCCGAAACCAGCCAGGCGGCCGTCGCGATGATCCAACCACCCATCACACCTGACCAGAAGATCGTACCGGCTGGGTGATTTACAGAATCCAGCCCTAGCTTGTTGATTGCTTCCAGCGCGGCGGGCGGCAGAGCGCGCGAGAACGAGATCAGCGCCGCAAAGGCCAACGCGCCAAAGCAGTTGGAAGGCAGCACGATCGCCCACAACCGGAGCGTATTCCAAAGCTGTTTCTTTTCCGCCAGCACCAGGGCCACCGGGTACAACGTGTTTTCCGTAAACAGCTGGGAGCGGCCGAGGATCACGACGATGAAGCCCAGCGGGTACAGCATCCGCGACAGGACGAAGGCCCCGGGTGCATTGCCCAGCATTCCCAGGATCAGGCCGACCCCAAGGGCGGAAAAGCCCATAAATGTCCCGCCTGTGAAGCCGGAGATGGCGAGCGAAACGCTGGAACGCTTCAGCTCCTCCTCTGCGTTCTGCGCGACCTGACGGTAGATATCCTCGGCGGAAGGCCGAGCCAGATCTTTTTGGGAGCTGGAATCCGCTTCGGGGGTGGACGACGACTCCGGTTCCTCGTCCGCCGGCGTGGACCAGCCGCTCTCCTGTTGTCGCCCGCCGGCCACGCTTGGCTCTTGTTCGACTACTTCGCTGTTCCGGCCATCGGCCATGCTCTTAACCTCGGGTAGTGATCTTGCAGTCTTCGGTTCCCCTCTGTGATGCTCCGCAGCCTTCGCCGTGGCAGCCGGTTGATAAAATCAGACCATGCCCGCCGTTGCCGCACTCTCGCCCGAGATCCTTGCTAAATACCAGCCCGTTATCGGCCTGGAGGTACACGTTCAGCTGCTGACGGCGACCAAGAACTTTTGCGGCTGCAAGAATGAGTACGGTGGCGAGCCCAACACGCATACCTGCCCCGTCTGCCTCGGACTGCCTGGGGCCTTGCCGGTGCTGAACCGCGACGCCGTAGAAAAAGCCGTGCTGGCTGCGGCCGCCATTGGCTGCCGGATCAACCACATCAGCGTGTTTTCGCGCAAGAATTACTTCTACCCCGACTCACCCAAGGGTTACCAGATCTCGCAGTTCGATAAGCCGCTCGCCGAGTTCGGCACCCTCACCGTAACGGATGCGAGCGGGCAATCGAAGCCGATCGGCATCACGCGGCTGCATCTGGAGGAAGATGCCGGCAAGAGCCTCCACGACGGCTTCGCCGACTCTGCCTCGCGCACCTACATCGACCTGAACCGCTGCGGCACGCCGCTGTGTGAGATCGTCTCGGAACCCGACCTGCGTACCCCGGACGAGGCCTTCGAATACCTCACCAAGCTGAAAGAGATCCTGCTCTACACCGGCGTCTCCGACTGCAACATGGAAGAGGGCAGCCTGCGTTGCGACGCCAATGTGAGCGTCATGCTGAAGGGTGCGGAAAAATTCGGCAACAAGGTCGAAGTCAAGAACGTCAACAGCTTCCGCTACATTCGCGCGGCGCTGGAGTACGAGATTGAACGCCAGATTGGCGTGGTCGAGGACGGCGGCCGTATCGTGCAGGAGTCGCGGCTTTGGAACAACGCCGAGGGTCGCACCTTCTCCATGCGCAGCAAAGAGCAGGCGCATGACTACCGCTACTTCCCCGAACCCGATCTGCCGCCGCTGGTGGTCGGTGAAGCGTGGCAGCGCGACATCTTGTCTGGCATGCCGGAGTTGCCCGAAGCGAAGCGTGCCCGCCTGATCGCCGCCTATGGCCTTTCGGCGCAGGATGCAGCTACACTTGCCGCCGACCGTGCCTTTGCGGACCGCTTTGAACTTGCAGCGAAGCTGGCGAAGTCGCCGAAGCGTGTGGCCTCGATCCTGCTGAGCGAGATCACCGCACGCCTGCGTGCCGCCGAGATCGACTTCAATCAATCGCCGGTGACGCTCGAAGGCATCGTGCTGGCCGCCGACCTCAGCGAAGCCGGTGAGATCAGCTCCAAGCAGCTCAAACAGCTGCTCGACGTCTGCTTTGCCGAAGGCCGCAACTTCGCTTTTGTGTACGACCGCGACAAGCCCCAGCAGATCTCCGACAGCTCCGCGATCGAAGGCATGATCGATCAGGTGATTGCCGCGAATCCGGCGCAGCTGGCGCAGTTCAAAGGGGGCAAACGCACCGTGTCCGCCTTTTTCGTCGGTCAGGTGATGAAGCTGAGCAAAGGCCAGGCCAACCCGGCGCTGCTGAATGATCTGGTCGTGAAGAAGCTCGACGCCGCATAGACAGGGCAAGCGGGGATGATGGGCTGCTACGGTCGAGAGACCATCTCGCCGTGCCTTCTCTTATGACGTCGCTCCCAGACGAACTCTTCGAAGAGATGGGCGCCGATACGCGTGGCAAAGACCGTGCGCGCGGTGATGGCGCCCTCCAGCGGACCTCCGCTGCTGCCGGGATACCACAACGTATGCGAGAGGATGGGGCCTGACATGTCGGCGATCGTCGGCGTGAGAGAGAAGGCCCGATGGCCGTCCTCGCCATGGCGAGCTGTGATCTCGGAGAGCAGGACGTTTTCAAATTTCTGCCTGGCGCGGCAGCCGTGGCAGGGAATGTAGCGCAGATCCTCGTGAAACGCGTTCTCAAAGCCGAAGCGCACCGTGCCGTTGATCGCGGTCACAGCGGCCGAGGAGCCGAAACGCTGGCCAAAGCCAGCCGCATCCGTTCCCCAACCGGTCGGCTTTCCACGCCCTTCCGCATACAGCGAGCGCACCGTGGTACGGGCAATGCCGGGCAGGCCGTAGGTGTCGTGCAGGTAATCGGCAACCAGCATGTGCTCGTCTGGCTTGACGTAAGGGCGTCCGTTCACCACCGGCCCGGAGGCAGGTCTGCCGGAGACCCCGGCACCGTTATTGCTAACCCGGCTCAGCAGGGAATGCGAGGGCGCCTGCGGCAGGCGCTCTTGCTGCGCGGCTGTCTGCGCCTCTGTGTGAGCGTTCGCGGGGGCGCCGATCTGCACCACAGTGACGGGCACTTGCTCGCCCGCCGCATGAACCTCAGATTGTGGGTTGGGCTGGTCGTTGATCTGGGAGTTTGGTTGGGCGTGCGCGGGGGCGCCGATGCCAAGCAGAAGCAGAACCGCGGAAATCGACTGAGCGTTTTTCATGGAAGCCTTCAACGTGCATAGCAAGGTGCCGGAAATGAATTGAGTGCCGGATTTGGCCGTAGGATACGGCATCAAGGTTGAGGGCGAATGGTTTCATCGTCCAGGATGCGTAATATTTTGCTGCATCCAGATTTGCATTTGCCCGACTCCAGCGGCGAAGTGACTTTGGTCCGACAAGCCCCCGAAGATCGCGAACCCCAGCTTCGGCCCCATTTCCCCTCTGAAGCAGCTAACCTTTCCCAATGCGTCTTTCCCAACGGCTTGCCCTGCTTTGGGCCATGCTCACCATCACCGGCTGCCGCTCGCGCGAGGTCCCGCCCACTGCGCCGATGCCGCCAAACACGGTTCTGCTCTCGCAGATGATGCGCGAGCTTTCCGTGCAACCCGGATTTACAGAACAGCTTTTGGGGCAGCTTGAGGGCCGGAAGCCCGGGAAGAAAGGACCGGCCCTGCTTACGCCGGACCTCCTGCAAGAGCTGCGCAAGCGCATCCTCGGCAAGAACTGGCAGGGTCTGGATCGCTTCCCCGGCTGGACGATGCGCGAGATCAACCCCACAGTGCGCCTGGCCGACCATTTTGTGGGCAAGGAGCCGAAGTTAGAAGGCCTGAGCTCGGTGCATCCGGGCTCGCCGGCACCGGTACTCGGCGACCCGCAGGCACGCGTGTTTCTCGACATCGGTCCCTACCCCCTGAGTCAGGCGCAGAGGGTGGATCTGGACACGCCATCGCCCCTGCGTGGCTTCACCACGCAGGGCATCGTCACACCGCTGGGTATGGGCGTGGTGCGTGGCGACGGTCCCAACGAGCTCGCTCCCGAACACGCCGCCTCGCAGCGCCTGGCTGACGTACTGAACCGGCTGAGCGCCAACGCGCTGCCGGGAGCAAAACCGCTTACGGCCACGATCGCCGGCAACGAGGTCCGTACACCGCAGGATCTCATCGCCGCATTGGCAGGCAGCGGCCACACCGTCACCGTGTACGACGCGCGCTACTTCGCCAACTTCGGCCATCTGCACTACCGGGGCCAGGATGTGATGATGCCGTTCTGGGTCAACACGGGGATCGCGATTCCCGGCACGGGCGACCTCCTGCACAGGCCACGGCCGCTGCTGCTGCCGGTGTCCCACGCGGAGTTCGAGTGGAAGATTCGCGGACCGCACCTCCACGCCGACGTGAGCCACTACTTCGGCGTGGACGGCAAGGCCGAGTGGCGCACGATGGACACGCTCGACCAGGCCTGGGTGCTCAAGCGCTACGCCCACACCTACACCGGGGAGCAGGCCCTGGAGGTGACGCGGCTGATCGATCGGATTACGGTGGCCTACATGCACCTGCACGCCGATCGCCCTACCCTGCCCTTTGGCGGCTACTACACGCTGGGCGTGTGTCAGGATCCGGTCTCCGCCGTGGAGATGAAGCTGACCGGCCGCACCACGCTGTTTCCCAACACAGCCGATGCCGCACTCTTCAACGATCCTCGTGATGGGGAGGTCAACACGCTGTTCGCGGCGATCCCCAAGGACCGGTCCGGAGCGCTGCCCGGGGCGGACCGTGTCTTCGGCTCCCTGCCTGCCGTTCCCGGTCCGGGAGGGCGTTTTTCCGCCATCACCGTACCCGGCCTGGCCGAAGATCTCACCGTAAGCTACGCAGCTTGGCAGGCAGGCCGACTTCGACACACCCATGGCCGCCTGTTTTATGTCGCGAGAACGGCCGGTGTGGGTTTGGGTGTTCTGATTTTTGGCGTGTTGGCTTTCACGCTTGCGCGCCGGCGTTCCCTCTAGCCACTGGCGTACACAGGTCGGAGCGAACCGTGGAAGCGTGTTAGCGTTAAAGGCACATTCCATGCTTCTTCGCTTCCGTCTCTCAGGCTGGTCGAATTATCGAGGCCGTGGCTCGGTCCTGAACGTTCCCCTTAAGGACTGTTTCAGTGGACTTTCCGCGGCCAGCTGTGCCTCCTTGCTGTTCTGCTGCGCGACTTGCGACTTGCGGAGTCAAACGCCACAAACGGGGCAGCCCGCGGTCGTCGTGCAGCCCGGCGCACCGGGCGAGCCCAGCCGCGTTCTTCCGCCCTCCACCCGGCCCACGGCATTGAAGCCTTCCGCCGAAGATATCCGCTTCATGCAGGGCATGATCATGCACCACACGCAGGCCGTGGCGATGACCGCCATGATTCCCTCGCACACCGACAACAAGCAGGTGAGCCTGCTGGGAGAACGCATCAGCGCCTCCCAGTCCGACGAGATGAACTTTATGAAACGCTGGCTGGCCGCCAGAGGCGAACCCATCTCCATGGCGATGCCTGGCATGCCGGAGATGGACATGAGCGGTAACGCTATGCCCGCAATGCCCGGCATGCTCACACCCGCGCAGATGACGGCGCTGGGGCACGCAAGCGGCCCGCAGTTTGATCGGCTGTTTCTGGCCGGCATGATTCAGCACCATAACGGTGCTCTGGTCATGGTGAAGGATCTGTTCGACACCGAAGGTGCGGGGCAGGATGCCGATCTCTTCAACTTCGCCACCGATGCCGACAACACTCAGCGTGCCGAAATCAAAATCATGCAAGGCCTGTTGGCAACACAGCCAAAATAAAAATTCCCCCGCACCCGAATCGTCGTATCAGGAGATGTGATGAAACAACTTGGCTCTGTACCCTTTCGCTTGGCTCGCCTTCCTTTCACCGCCGCCGTTCTGCTGTCTGGATTGCTAACTACCGCGCCTTTGCTGTCCGCGCAAACACCGTCCCCCAAAAGCCCGATCACGCAGCCGCCTGATGCCAAGGCCGCGGCCAAGCCCACACCGACCGATGAGATTGACGAGTTTGCGCCCAAGCCGGCGCCGCCTCTGCCGCCCGGCATGACAGGCTCGAACACAAATGATCCGCGCTACACGCTTAAAGCCGGCCTGTACGACGCAGGCGAGGTCGCGATGGGCATGCAGCACATTGACTTCCTGAAAAAGCCCGATGCGTTTCGCCTGGATGCCACCTCGCCCGACGATCCGCAGGTGCAGAAGACGCTGGACATGCTCGGGGCCAGCTCCTCCAAGATGCCGCCCTCGTTAAAGCCGGTGATTGCGCAGCTGGCCTATGCAAACTCCGATTTTGCCTTCCAAGGCAATCACCTGTTCCAGGGGAACTTCTACGGGGTAAGCATTTACGACATCGCCAATCCCGCAAAAACGGCATTGCTGACCACGCTGGTTTGCCCCGGCGGCCAGGGTGACGTTTCGGTGTACGGCAACCTCTTGTTCATGTCCGTGGAGATGCCGAACGGGCACCTGAACTGCAGCGCACAGGGCTTTCCAGCTAATCCGCCGCCCGCCGCGGGCCACGAGAAGGAGCGTCAGCTGCCCACCGCGCAAAAGGAGCGGTTCCGCGGCGTACGCATCTTCGACATCTCCGACATTCAGAACCCGAAGCAAGTGGCCGCCGTGCAGACCTGTCGCGGGTCGCATACGCATACGCTCATCGTGGACCCGAACGACAAGAGCAACGTGTACGTGTACGTCTCGGGTACGTCGTTCGTGCGGCAGTCAGAGGAACTCGCAGGCTGCTCCGGAGAAAAGCCCGACAAGGATCCCAACACCTCGCTGTTCCGCATCGATGTAATTAAGATTCCGCTCGCGGCACCGCAGGAGGCGGCCATCGTCTCAAGCCCGCGCGTCTTCATGGATCCGCGCACCGGCGCGCTGAACGGGCTGAACAACGGCGGCAGCCATGACAAGGGCGCGGAAAAAGCGGCAGACACCAATCAGTGCCATGACATCACGGCATATTCGGCGATCGGCCTGGCGGCGGGCGCGTGCTCGGGTAATGGCATTCTGCTCGACATCAAGGATCCCGTGCACCCGAAGCGCGTCGATGCGGTGAACGATCCAAACTACAGCTACTGGCACTCGGCATCATTCTCCAACGACGGCAGCAAGGTGGTGTTCACCGATGAGTGGGGCGGAGGTCTCGGCGCGCGTTGCCGGCCGAACGATCCCAACAAGTGGGGCGCGGATGCGATCTTCAAACTGCATGACGACAAGCTCTCGCTGGCCAGCTACTACAAGCTGCCGGCCGCGCAGGGCGACACGGAAAACTGCGTCGCGCATAACGGCTCGCTGATTCCCGTACCCGGCCGCGATATTGAGGTGCAGGCCTGGTACCAGGGCGGCATCTCCGTCATGGACTTCACCGATCCCACGCATCCGTTTGAGATCGCCTACTTCGATCGTGGCCCTATCGATGCAAAGACACTGGTGCTCGGCGGGGACTGGTCCGCATACTGGTACAACGGTTCCATCTATGGCTCGGAGATTGCACGCGGTATCGATGTCTTTAAGTTGACCCCGAGCAAATTTCTGACGCAGGGTGAGATCGATGCCGCGAACCAGGTCCACGTCAATGAACTGAACGTGCAAAACCAGCAGCAGATCACCTGGCCTTCAACGCTCGTTGTCGCGCGTGCCTATGTCGATCAACTGGCCCGCACCCAGGCGCTGTCCTCCCGGCAGGTCTCCTCACTGGAGAAGCTGATGGCACATAGCCAGGAGTCCGGCATGGGGGCAAACGATCTCAGAAAGCTGAGCGACATGTCAGCCGAGTTCGAGAAGAATGCCTCAACCGCCAAGGATGCCGTAGATTCCAAGCGTCTGCACGCACTTGCCGCGATCCTGAAGCAGCCCACAGCGTAAGGCAAGCAGCCATGTGACAGCAATGTAACGAAGAGGCCCGCCGACATTCATCGGCGGGCCTCTTTATGCGATCTGAGATAGCTGAGGGTATCCGATTCGAGACAATTGCGTTGATTCACATGCAACGAAACTGGTGCACTGCATGCTCTTATTCTCAAGGGGTCCTCCATCATGGCGACAGGGAAGAAAAGCTCTGGGAAGAAGTCGGCTGCAAAGACCGTTGTGAAGAAATCTCCTTCTAAAAGCGCCACGGCAAAAAAGACGGCCGCAAAGGCACCGGGAACAAAGTCCGCAATGAAAAAGAGCGCCGCAAAGAAAACAGCGCCAAAGAAAGCCTCCGCGAAGAAGACCGCTAAAGGAGCCCTCGCCCGGAAGTCGGCCGCGAAGAGCTCGAAAAAAAGTACAGGTAAGAGCGCTTCCAAGAAGAGTGCTTCCAAGAGCTCTGCAAAGAAAACGTCGGCAAAGAAAAGCTCCGCGAAGAAAAGCTCGGCAAAGAAAAGCTCTGTTAGAAAGACCTCTGGGCGGAAGTACGGTCCGCGCGCCAGCGAAGATGTGCGCGAAGAGATGGACGCCATGAAGCATGGGCAGCTGCGCATCGGAAGATCCGACAAGAAGGTGACGAATCCCAAGCAGGCCATCGCTATCGGCCTGGCAAAAGCACGCCGCGAGGGCGCGAAGGTGCCACCGAATCCGAACACCGGCCGCTAGTCCCCGGCATCGCTCGTCGGAGCTACTCCGCTGCCGCGGCGAGCACGGCATCGGCGACCGCGGCGGCCTCTCGCGAGGCCTGCAGATCATGCACACGCAACACATGCGCACCGGAGAGGATCGCTGCCACGTTGGCGGCCAGCGTGGCATCCCGTCTTGCTTCTGCGGCTGTCGGCGGCTGAGCCATCACCGGCTGCACACCACGCACGGCCGCCCCTAAGAAGCCTTTACGCGAAAGCCCGATCAGCAGACCGCACCCTAGCCGCCGCAGCCCGGGCAGCTCCGCCAAAAGCGCGAAGTTTTCCCGGCCCCGCTTACCAAAACCAAAGCCCGGATCAAGCACAATCCGTTCAGCCGCGACGCCGGCCTCGTCAGCAAGAGCCAGGCCCGCGGTAAGCCCACCGAGAACCTGTTCCCGCATCGCCACGCGCCCCTGCGAAGGCAAGGACGACCACTCCCCCGGCCGGCCGCGTGTGTGCATCAGCACCAGGCCACACCCCAGCGCCGCAACAGCTTCAGCCATGCCTGGGTCCCACTGCAGGCCCGAGACATCATTGACGATCTCCGCGCCACAGGCCACGGCAGCTCGCGCCGTGGCCGCATGGTAGGTGTCCACGGAGAGCACCGCATCCGGCCGAGCGCGCAGGGCCGCCGAGAGCACCGGCAGCAGCCGCGCCTGCTCCTCGTCGGAGCTCAAGGCAGTAGCCCCCGGCCGGGTTGACTCGGCCCCGAGATCGACGATGTCTGCTCCGCCATCCACGGCAGCGCAGACAGCCTCTACGGACGCGTCCACACCCTGCCCTGCAAGCCCATCACCCGAAAAGCTGTCCGGCGTCAGATTGACGATCGCCATCAGCAGCGTGCGCCCGCCAAGCAGAAGGGAGCGACTGCGCAGCTGCCAATCGAAGCGGGGGCGCGCATGGAACGTCATACCATCGATTCTACGGAGCGTACGTGCGATACACTCGCGCGCATGGGTGCCCCTGAAGCCATTGTGTTCACGACCATACTGCTGCTGGCCATAGGGAGTTCGCCCCAGGCCCACGCGGGGCCATGGCAAACGACGGGGCCATCGCAGCAGACGTCCCCATCGCCAGGCGTGGCGTCGCAGCCGGCCATCGCTCCGCCGCAGCCAGGCGCGAACCGCTGGCCCACGCTGTATCCCACCGGAACCGCGACGCGACTGGATGCTCGCATCGCTGGCCTGCTCGCGGATCCAAAGGTCAACCACGCGCACTGGGGAATCGCGGTAACTGCGCTCGACGGCATGCCACTCTATGGTCTTGACGAAGCGAAGCTGTTCCGTCCCGCGTCCACGGCCAAACTTTTCACGACAGCCGTTGCGATGGCGGAGCTCGGACCTCTTTCCACGGTGAAGACAACGCTGTCCTTCTCCAAGCCTGACAGCGGCGGTACGGTCCAGAGCGACCTCATCCTCAAGGGTGGCAACGACGCAAACTTCGGAGCACAGGACGTGCCGTGGAGCCGCCAGGGACCACTGGCGATGGCATCCGCCTCGAACACCTCCCTATCTAACTTGCATGACATGGACGAGTTGGCGGACGCTGTCGCCGCCCACGGCGTGCACCACGTGACCGGCAGGATCGTAGCCGAAAGCGGCGTCTGGGACCCGTACCCGCAGGGCTGGGAGGCTGAGGATCTTGCGGCAGGTTATGGCGCTCCGGTCAGCATGCTTTCCGTGCACGACAACACGGTGCGCGTCACCGTACAGGAGGCTAAGCCGGCGACCGGTCCTCCCGTCGTGACGCTCTTCCCGGAGACCGAACTTTTCCGCGTCGTCTCGACCCTGCCCGCACCGCAGGAGAATGCGCCTACGCACATTACCGTCCATCACACGCCGGGCGACAGCGTCGTGGAGGTAGGAGGTTCGCTGCAGGCAGGCAAGAGCTTCAGCACCGAATTCGCCATGGACGATCCGCCCGCGACCGCCGCCTTCCTTTTACGCCAGGCCTTGCTGAGACAAGGCATTACGGTGGAGGGCGCCAGTGAGTCACGCCACCCGAAGCCAGACGAAGTGAACTTCCTGCAAGCAGCGCGCACCCCTCTCCCGCCCGCAGGGGAAAACGTGGGCGGAGGTCCGGAACCGTTGTTGGGGCTTGCGGTGACCGTGGCGCATACCTCGCCCACACTCGCCCAGGATGTCGTCGCGACGCTGAAGGAGTCGTTAAATCTGCATGCCGAACTGATGCTGCGCCGGCTGGGCGAAGCCCCCGGTGTGCCGCCGAACTACGGGGATGGACAGGCCGTCGAAGGCGCCCGTTTGGTGCATCAGCGCCTGATGGATGCAGGTATCTCCGACCACGACTTTGTCTTCTATGACGGCTCCGGCCTCAGCACAAAGGACCTCGTGACGCCACGTGCCGAGGCGCAGCTGCTGGCTTACGCCGCCACGCAGCCATGGTTTACGCAATGGAAGGTTGCGCTCCCTGTCGGCGGCGTGGACGGGACCTTGGCAAACCGATTCACGCAACCGTCGCTCAGGGGCAAGGTCTTCGCCAAAACCGGCACGCTGGGTGAAAGCCGCGCGCTGGCCGGCTATGTGCGTTGCGCCAGCGGCCGCGAGGTGGTTTTCGCCATTCTCGACGACGATCATGAGCCGGGCACCTCCGCCGATCGCGTCACCATGGACAAAATCGTCGAGGCCATCGCGGAGCTCTACTGACATCTTTAACCGCCGAGCCTTTTACGCTGCCATCTCGACTGAAGCGAAGAGAAGATGCGAATCGATATGACCAGAAAGGTACGGGGAGAGAGCTACCGAGGCGTATGCGCCCTGATGTACTCGCGCAGCTGCAGGTTCAGCTCCAGGGACTTGTTTACGCCGCCGTCGAGCATCTTCAGCCACTCGGCCGCAGGCTCCTTCAACTCCGCCAGTGAAAGCAGATAGCTCGTCTGCACGATGATCTCCAGCGAGTTGGAAAGGTCATGCGCGATGCGACGAATCTCCCGCGCTAGCTCATCAGGAATGGTCGCGGTGGAGGCGGCGTTGGCGGGCGTGGAATCAGTCATGAAGAACCTTCTGCTTGGTAAACGTTACGATCCGTTACAGTGGCCGGGCGAGCGATCTTGTTGCTCGGCCAGTGTACGCAACTGCCGCGATGTTTGACAGAGAGTCCCAGGTTTGGGACACTAAAACCTCACAAGGCGGGCGCCTGGCGCCGGCTTGCGTGAGCCGAAGTGGCGGAATTGGCAGACGCGCATGGTTCAGGTCCATGTACTCGCAAGGGTGTGAAGGTTCGAGTCCTTTCTTCGGCACCACATGACAGGACCGACGCGCAAGCAGCGTGAAGGTTCGAGTCCTTTCT
>CAXSBL010000017.1:28330-71879 GCA_964235515.1 uncultured Bryocella sp. | reverse complement strand
TGCTCAACTCACCGCGATCAAGGATCGCCTCACCGCCGCCGACGCCAAGGCTGGAGACCCAGCCACGCCAGCGAAGAAGTCTGCTGCAAAGAAGTCGGTGGCCAATAAGGCTCCGGCCAAGAAGAAAGCTGCGAAGAAGACTGTTTAGCGAAGGCAGGCGAAGGTAGCCGTCACTCAAGTGGTTTTGGAATATCACCCGAGATCGGGATGGAAGGTTGTGACATCCTTTTCGGGACGAGTCCGGAACCGTTTGCCGGGTCGTGTCGGTCAGAAGCTCCATTCGAGCGACTTAAATATTCTGCCATATTAAACGGAAAGGATACTTGTCGGTTTTCGGTCGGCCAGTGACCCCTTGCAGGCTGACACTTCGAATCGAGCAGGTCAACGTTCATGTTCACCTGTTGTTGTCGCCGACGTATTGTGCTCTCCTGTTATCGCACGAACAGAACCAACCCGAGCGGGCAATGGAGAACGAATGCCTACCCCATTCAACAATAAGTTACTGAAACTGCTTAAACCAGAGGTGATCGAGCGACTGCAATTGCGTGAGGTGAAATTCGAGGTCGGCCGTGAGATCGAGTTTCCGGGTAGACCGATCGACAATCTCTTTTTTATCGAGAAAGGCATCGGTTCGATGACTACTACCTTTGAAGATGGATCACAGGTGGAGGTCGGGATGTTTGGCTTCGAATCTGTGATGGGCGCCTCTGCGCTGATGGGCACAAGACGGAGTCTGAACCGCGTTTACGTGCAGGCGGCAGGGCACGGTTACAGCACCTCACTACAGAAGGGAACGGCGGAGTTCAAGCGTTACGGTCAGTTCCATGACCTCATCTTGCGCTATGTGCAGGCGCAACTCACGCAAACAGCGCAATCGGCCGGCTGTAATGCCAAGCACGAGATTGGTCAACGACTAGCGCGCTGGTTGTTGCTCTGCGCGGACCGGGTCGGCAGCACCGACATGCATTTTTCGCACGATTTCCTTGCCGACATGCTCGGAGCGACCCGGTCAAGCGTCGCCATAGCCGCTCAGCGGCTTAAA
Source organism: uncultured Bryocella sp. (assembly GCA_964235515.1). Taxonomy (GTDB): domain Bacteria; phylum Acidobacteriota; class Terriglobia; order Terriglobales; family Acidobacteriaceae; genus Granulicella. Next base: position 70,837 of record CAXSBL010000017.1, on the reverse strand, counting down.
GATGAAGGGCTGATTGAGTATCGCCGCGCTCATATCTGCATACCGGACCTCCAGGCCCTGGAACAAAAGGCCTGCGAGTGTTATCGCATCGTGAAAGACCACCTGGACAGCTACACAGATCTCGACACCGGGGCGGGGGAGTGACTTGCAGGCAATCGGGCTGTACAGCACGCCTTGCCGCTTGTATGTAGCGTATCGAACACTGCACTGATTCTTTTGCTGCCTTTCAAGGTTTTGGGAAGACTTCAGGTCTCTCCATCGCAAATGGAGGATCGCGCATCGAACAGATGGAGGGCGGAGATCCTGTTACATGAGTGACGAAAAGAAGACAAAAGATACATCGCTGGAAAATGCTCGCATCCTGCAGGCCAGTGTGATGGATGAATCCTCGATCCTGGTGAGCCTTTCAAATGGTTCCTCTGCCCTTGTGGAGTCCGAAGAAATCAAGAAACTGCTCGTGAACTCCGGGACGAAGATTCTGCACGACGATGAGATTTCAGACTAAAGCCAGCAGATCCAGGCAATTTGCTGCAACTGTCTAGTACCGCACACAAGAAACGATGCGTTCGGCATAGTCTATCTTCTAACGCAATTCACCTCGCTGTTGCCAGCGGCCATTCCTTGCGCATTTCACGGAAGAAGGCTTGTTTTGGCTTATCCACTTACGAATCGTTTGCTTGATTGTCTTCCCCCGGCCGCGAAGGCGGAGTTGTTGAAGTTCCTGGAGCCGGTTGCGCTCCCACTCAGAACAGTCAGCTTCAATGCCGGGGAAACCCCAAGGTACGTCCACTTCATCACCTCGGGCCTGTGCTCGGTTGTGACCGTGATGGGCGGTGGCGATGCGGTGGAGGTCGGACTGACCGGGCGTGAGGGCTTTCCCCAGGCGCTTCATCTACTTGGCCCCGAGAGGGGCGACACGCGTGGCTTCATGCAGGTGGCGGGTACCGGCCTCCGCATGGAATTCAAGCGTTTCGAGCAGGAGTTCAGGCTGAACCCAGCGCTGAACACGGCTGTGCTGCGTTTTGTGCAAAGCGAAGCGCTCGTTATGGGCCAGCTGGCTGCCTGTAACCGCCTCCACGAGATTGAAGAACGCCTGGCTCGATGGCTGCTGATGGTCGCTGACAGAACCGGTGATCTGGAGTTTGAGCTGACCCAGGAATTTTTAGGCGAGATGCTCGGCACCCGGCGATCGAGCGTGACCATTGCGGCCAGCTCCTTGCAGCGCAGCGGTTTTATAAATTACCGGCGCGGACATATCCAGATTCTTGATCGAGAGAGCCTGGAAGACGCGGCCTGCGAGTGCTACCCGATCACGCGCAGGCTTTTCGATAACCTGTATCGCTAACAGGAGAGCTGCTCCTGCCGGTGTTTCAAGAAACACGATCACCTAACTCGGCCCGCTTCCTGGCAGAGTGGATTCAAGCGTTTGCTGCACGCAGCTCAGGAGTGCCTGTGGCCCTTCGAGGCCACCCACTTCTGCACCCTTCACAGGTTGCCCGCCGCGGCTTCGAGTGGTGATAGAGACGAACCTGGCTGATGGCCAGGCACTTTGTGCAACCTCGAAGCAAGCGATACGCTCGTCTAAAGACAACGTATGGCAGAGCACGATGACATCAAACGGGACGCCCGTAGTCAACGCAGCAAGGTCCTGGAGATTGTCTACGAACACGGCATCATATTGGCGCTGAAGAATCGCACGACGGGTTGTGCCAAGTACGCGATCCTGGCTGAAGCACAGAACGCGAGGACGATAACTGTAGACGGAGTTCATGGAAGGTACGAACCCGATGCTATGGCTGGCGCTGCCGTCAGCACCGTACGGTAGCGAACCGAGTGGCAAAACTTCCGCTATGGGTAGGGCATTGTGCATAGAACTCCCAAATAGGGTGCTCCGAAGCCACGAACTCGCTTCGGAGCAATTGCAGATCACATGAGCCTGCATGGCTCTGTGCAGAGTAACTTCAGTCTTCTTACAGCGCAGATGTCGCAAGGGAAGTCACCAGATCCGCCTGGGGCCCTTTGTCTCCCTGGACAATGTCGAACTGAACGGCATCGCCTTCTTTCAGGCTCTTGTAGCCATTCCCCTGAATGGAACTGAAGTGCACGAACACATCCGGCCCGCCCTCATGTTGAAGGAAGCCGAATCCCTTGGCGTTGTTAAACCACGCTACTTTTCCTGTGAGCTGAGCCATTGGTAATTCTCCTTTTCTCAGTGCCGGCATCTTGCGACCGCCAAAAGGTAGCCATGGGTGATGGAGCACATCGGTAATCTCTTTATAGAGACTTCGGCCTAGTCGGGTATGCCGTGTAGCGCACACAAGTTCGCGGAAACATGCGAGGCCCAAGAGCTAAAGTTCAGCAACACGTGGGAACATCCCTGAGCTGCTGTGATGTTCTCCCCCTGAATGAGTTGCAACCCTAACCACTTAACCTTTCAGCACGTCTGCGTGCGCTAGCCGACATCGTCTTCGCGGAGCAGATGGCACACTGAATTATGAATACTGATCAACAGGGTCTTCAAGCACGTAACGACAGCCTCGTGGTTCTCGTCCAGAACGTGCAAAGACGCTGATGATGCAACAATACACAAATCGCCTTCTCGAATCCTTGTCGCATGAAAGCCGTGAGCTTCTGCTGGCTCGCTGTACAGCGGTCTCCGTACCTGCGGGCGCTGTGTTTTATGAGCCTGACCAGATCCCACCCTTCGGCTGGTTCTTAACCTCTGGCCTTGCCTCTACCGCTGCCTTCACTGCCGGGGGCAGAGCCATCGGCGTGGGACGTTTCGGTGATGAAGGGGTGGTCGGCAGTCTCCACTTACTCGGGCCCGCCGGCATCCCAAGCCGCTGCTTCATGCAACTGGCGGGCACTGCGTTGCGAATCGACTTCGCCGACCTGCAGCAGGCTTTCTGGTCCTCGACCGAGATCCGTGGGCGGTTGCTTGAACTTGTTCAGGAGCAGGTTGCTATTTTTCATCAAGACGCCGCCTGCCATCTTGATCACGAGGCGAGAGAGCGATTGGCCAGCCTCTTGCTTGTGCTGCAGGATCGCACGCAGTCGGAGCTTCTAGAGGTGACACAGGATCTGCTGGCAGCCATGCTCGGCACGCGCCGTTCAACCGTATCCGTGCTTGCCGTGGCTTTTCAGAGCAGGGAGATCATCACTTACAGTCGCGGACAGGTACGAATCCTGAACCGCACAAAGCTGGAAGCTGCGGCCTGCAGCTGCTATTCCATCAAACAACGGTTGCATCAATCGCTCTACAGCCGCGGTGTACCTGTCTGAAAGAACCAGCGAGCTGTTCGCCGGCCGCCTTCGATGCACGACCGCGCCCTTCGGCGTTGTGTACGTTTTTGGAAAACAATAGGTGTGCACGTAATACCAACCCGAAATCAAGGAGAGGCCTTGTCCTCCGTACTTTCTAAGCTGGATCTCGACACCATCGACGCCTACTGGCGCGCCTCCAACTATTTGGCAGCCGGCCAGATTTACCTCCAGCAGAATCCTTTGCTTTCCGAACCACTTGCTCCGGAGCACATAAAGCCACGTCTCCTCGGGCATTGGGGCACTACTCCCGGTCTGAATTTCATTTACACCCATTTAAACCGGCTAATCAGTCGACACGACCTCAACATGATGTACGTGATCGGTCCCGGACACGGTGGCAACGCTGTGATCGCGCAAACATATCTGGAGGGTTCCTATTCCGAACGCCATCCGGAGTTTACTCAAGACGCAAGAGGCATGCAGGAGCTTTTCAAAAGGTTCAGCTGGCCTTATGGCATATCAAGTCACATTGATGTTGGAACGCCTGGCGCGATCCACTTTGGTGGGGAGTTGGGCTATTCGCTCCTTCATGCCTATGGTGCGGCGTTCGATAATCCCGATCTCATTGTTGCCTGCGTCGTAGGAGACGGTGAGGCTGAGACTGGTCCCTGTGCGGGAAGCTGGCACTCCAATAAATTCCTCAGTCCAATCAAGGATGGTGCCGTACTTCCGATCCTGCACCTTAACGGGTACAAGATCAGCAATCCCACGATTCTAGCCCGCATGCCTGAGGACCAGCTTGAACATCTCTTCCTTGGGTACGGTTACAAGCCATATTTCCTGACCGGCGACAATCCGAACAAGATGCATACTGCTATGGCTGAGGTTCTCGAAAAGATACTGGAAGACATTCATAGTATCCAGCAGACCGCGCGAAATGGAACGTCTTCCAAAAGTGCGAGGTGGCCGGTCCTCATCCTGCGGACACCGAAAGGTTGGACCGGTCCCAAGCTGGTTGACGGCCAGCCGGTCGAGGGTAGCTGGCGTTCTCATCAGATTCCTGTAAGTGAGCCCCGTACCAATCCTGAGCACCTCCAGATTCTGGAGAGGTGGCTGCGAGGCTACAGGCCTGAAGAACTCTTCGATGCCGGTGGCCACCTACGGCCTGAACTCCAGGTCTTTACGCCGAAAGCCGAGCGCCGCATGGGAATGAACCCTCATGCGAATGGTGGCATGCTACTCGACGATCTCGATTTGCCCGAGTTTCGTAGCTTTGCTGTCGAGTTCGACCAACCGGGCATCGTGAAAGCCAGCGCGACGAAGGTCCTTGGTGACTATTTGGCCGCGGTATTTAAGCGAAGCGAGAACACACGAAACTTTCGGTTGTTTGCTCCTGATGAAGTCGCCAGCAACAAGGTGGATCGGACCCTAGAGGTGACTTCCAAGGAATGGGAGCAGGAAATACTTTCGACGGACGAGAACCTCGGACGGGGAGGCCGCGTGATGGAGGTGCTAAGTGAACACATGCTGGAAGGCTGGCTGGAGGCGTATCTGCTCACGGGTCGCCATGGCATGTTGTCAAGCTACGAAGCATTTGTGCACATCATCGATTCCATGTTTAATCAGCACGCGAAGTGGCTGAAGTTGGCGCAGGACATACCTTGGCGTGCGCCCGTCGCTTCGCTCAACTACCTTTTGACCTCACATGTGTGGCAGCAGGACCACAATGGATTCACTCACCAAGACCCCGGTTTCCTGGATCATGTGGCCAACAAGAAGTCAGATGTAGTTCGAATCTACTTGCCACCAGACGCCAACTGTCTGCTCGCAATCACGGACCGATGCTTGAAGAGCCGAGACAATATCAATGTGGTTGTGGCGGGCAAACAGGAGACGCCTCAATGGCTTACCGTCGAAGAGGCAGTCGAGCACTGCGCCCGTGGAGCCAGCATTTGGCCCTGGGCAAGCAACAGTAGCGGGAGACCGGATGTCGTAATGGCCTGCTGTGGCGACGTTCCAACGATTGAAACGCTTGCAGCTGTTTCCATGCTGCGCGAACGGTTGCCCTCATTTCAGGTTCGCGTTGTCAACGTGATCGATCTGATGACACTCGGTTCCGATGGAACTCATCCCCACGCGTTGGAGGACCATGCCTTTGTTGATCTCTTCTCTTCCGATAGTCCAGTGGTTTTTGCATTCCACGGCTATCCTTCGTTGATCCATCGGCTTACTGGCAAGCGGCCGAATCACCAAAGCTTCCATGTGCATGGCTACCTTGAGGAGGGCGCTGCTACGACGGCCTTTGATATGACCGTGCTCAATGGACTCGATCGTTTCACCCTCGCCATGGATGCCATTCGACACTCCGGCATCCCTGACGCAGAGCAGACCCTCACATTCTTCGCAGGCAAACTGGACGAGCACCGGGATTACGTGAAGGAACACGGAGAAGACATGCCAGAGATCATGGATTGGCAATGGACGGCAAGTTGATGTTCTAGCAGGAATGTAGCGCCTGATTACAGTCCGCCTCACTTTCATTTTTTAGCCAAGCAGCCGTTTCGTCCGATCCAGAATCCATTGTCGCCGAACCACGATCAACTCCTAGAGACTCAAGCTTGATGAAGAACACTACTAGTGAGATAAGGAACGATGGCGGGGAAGGCCAAAGCTGCATCCGGCTTGGCGCTCATGTTTGGCCCCCGCTACCTACGCGTTGCATGAGCGACAGGCCCCTGGATGTTTGCTGCGCAGCTCTCTATAGCGGCTGCGTGGGGTGTTGTTATCGTAGAAAGGCGCTGCTGTCGAAGTTAGTCAGCAAGTCCGCAACATCCTTGTACACTTCGATGCAGCCAGCTTGCAGGAGATCCTTCTCACTCCATCCTCCCGTCATCACCCCTACAGTCCAGATTTCCGCCTTTCCGGCAGCTTCGGCGTCATACGGAGTGTCTCCTAAAGCCAGCACTCTCGAAGAAGGTAGGCCCAGCTTTTTTAGAGTGGCCTCGAAGATGTCAGGGTGAGGCTTGGAACGCTTCGCGTCATCGGCTGTACTGCTTTCCTCAATGAGGTCGCCAATGTCTGCAATTTTCTCGTAGGCTTTGAGCTGATCCCTGTCCGCGGAGGACGCGATCGATACTCTGATACCGACTTCCTTCATCTTGAGAAGCAGATCACGGACTTTAGGGAATGGCTTGACCTGGTGCAGGTAGTCCATGCGGAACACGTACTGCCGGTAGGCCGTCAACGGCTCTTTGATGATTGATCGCTTCCACCATGGCACGAACACCGGGATCAGTTCATCTCCGCCCTTGCCGATCTGCCGCCGTGCTTCCTCCAGATCTACTGTGATCCCGACCACCTCGAAGGCGTCTTTCCAAGCTGCCGCATGCAGCCAATTGCTCTCGACCAGAGTTCCATCAATGTCACACAGGACTGCTTCAATCATCTGTTGCTCCCTCTTGGAGTGATGCGTGATCTAACAGGACGACACGAGCTTTTCAATGAAACCTCAAACTCCGTTCAACTTAAGAGACTTCCCGATGAACCGTGGTTACACCCGGGTTGAGCATCGTACAACTGCCTGTGCGATTTGATGCTTACCCTTTGTGCGGTGCCATCCTGCGCGTCAGAAACCGTCGGCACGAGCTGCGAACCGCCACCATCTCAGTCAGCAGGTTTCCGTATCGACAAGTTACAAAGGGCGAGCCAGACCACCTACCCAGAACTGTCCAGCCGCCTGAGCTGGTGGTCTGCCTATTTGTCAAACTCCTGCGGGTGCGCACAGATTTTCGAGCAGTTTCGGCATCTCATATTCTGTTACGGATCAGATGGTGAGCCTCACCAAATGAGATTCGACCGATTCAGATCACCGCGAAGGAACCCGAATGAGCTCACTCCATAGTTTTTGTGTTGCAAGAGGAAGAACCCTTGTTGGTCTTGCTTTCAGCGTTGCCTTCAGCGCTTCTCCGCTAGTAGCGCAGCAGGTTTCTACCGATTACGATCACCACGCAGATTTCAGCAAATTCCATACCTTCTCGATTTATAAGCTTCAGGCGTCAGATTCGTTGGTTGAGCAGCGATTACGCGACGACCTCACACAAGATCTCACCGCGCGTGGTCTCCAGTTGGTTCCCGAAGGGGGTGACCTCGGCATTACAGCCGTCGGCTCCCGCAAGGACCAGAAAGAGTACAACAGCTTTTATGAAGGTTTGGGTGGAGGAGGGTATGGCTGGCGCGGTCGCGGCTTCGGGGGGTTTGGCGGTGGTTTCGGGGGTGAGGGTGTAACAAATACCAGTGTGATCAACGTTCCAGTTGGAAGCCTGGTCATAGATGCATACGACGACAATCACCAGCTTATGTTCCGCGGCATGGCCAACAACACCCTTTCCAACAATGAAGACAAGAACAGCAAGACGTTGGAAAAAGTAGTTAAGAAGATCGTGAGTAGATTCCCCGCACAAGGTGCCAAGTAAATAATCTAGGGGCGCTCATTGCGAGCGCCCCTAGATATAGAGCAGTGCCGGCCTCTAAAAAAGGCGAACCGTGCCTTCGGCTTGCCTGTGTGATGGCGGTTCTTGAACTAACGTGTATCCGAGACTACCTGACGGTTTTCTGACTCCTCCGTACTTGACAGCAGCACTGCCATCGTCATCGGCGGGAGATCCAGGCGATTATGTCGTGCTTCGAGTCCTGACCGTGAGATGAGCACAAGCTCCTCGCCCTCCAACAGGGTAATCGCGTATGGCCTTTTACCAAAGTTCACTACTATTCGGGCCTCGTCTCGCTGCATGAGGAGCGATGGCTTTTTGTCGTCTGCTGACACCAGCACACGATGCATGTCGCCGTCATTGAAGCATACTCGACTGCGACGAAGCTTGATAAGCGCCTTGACCCAGGCGAGCATCTCCGCGTGTTTACCTTCACCCTGCTCCTTCTACTTCAGCTTTGACCTCTCGTATGTTTCCTGATCCTCCGGGTTTGGTACGTCACCTTCGAAGCCGAACGCACGTTTGCGTCCTTTGGCGACCGACTCGCGCATTTGCTCATCTTCATGATTCGCGAAATACAGAAACGGCGCTGAGGTGGCCCACTCCTCACCCATGAATAGCAGTGGGACGTAGGGAGCTGTGATCAGAAGGCCCATTGCCACCTGGCGGCATACAGACCCACTAGATGTTCGAGGCGTTCGCCCCAACCACAATTACCCACCTGGTCATGGTTTTGGTTGAAGTGAATGAAATGATGCGCCGAAAGACCATTCGCCGGACGGCCGTGTCGTCGCTTACGATACCTGGAATACTGCCCGTCATACACGTAGGCGTGCTCGAGTGCCTTCTGCATTTGGGATGCAGGGCCACGCTAAGCGCTGTTGCTGAGGTGCTCAGCCTTAGCTTCCTCACTGCCCTGATTCGTTTCGCCATAAGCTGGTTGCGTGCTGAGTTCCTAGCGAGCAGTGGAAGCCGTTCGCTTTTAGAACTTGCCGATAAGCACCAACCCGGCGATCATCAGATCTGCGCCAATCAGACGTGGTACTGAAGCTGTGTGTTGCTTAAACCCGAGCCAGGCGAAGTTGTCCAGGGCCAGGGAAGTTAGAATGCTGGCCGTAACAGAAGTCCCATGAAGACGCCTGCACCGGCCTTCTCTGACACGTTCACCATGGCCATCACGTATACCGCTCCTAGAACTCCACCGATCCACATCCACCACGGGCCGGAAGCAGCCAGCCTGTGCCACTGCTCCAAACTCGGCAATGGCGTTTTCGAAACCATCCGTAGACGACCAAAGCAATCAACAGGGCTGTCATCCTCGTCACGCAGGTGACGATACCGGGCAGAATGGGATGATTCATTTGCTTATGGAGTGTGGCGCTGCTTCCTGATTGAGCCGTGTTGAGGATGGCCGCAACGACGATGAACAGGTAAGCGAGGATCATGGGCACCTCTGGTACACCGCACCTTGGATGCGGTTTGACTCAGGCTTCAGCAGAGCTGAGGCTCGACTTCAAGACGGGTTGTTAATAGGAATCAAACGACACCAGGGATGCAACGTCACCTACGACAAGGCAGCAGAAGGGCAACGATACGTCTTGCGCTAGCGGCAGCCGGGTTGACCTGCATCTGCCGGGGGGTGGCGGAACGGCTTAAGGTTGCTGGATATCAGATCGACGGGCCGCGCCGGTGGGAAGGCTCACACCTAGCCAATGACAATCGCCTGAGCCGCAAGAGGCAGCGATTACTCCTTTGCCGGCATCTATGGAGCAGTTGCCGTAGGTGGTTTCTGCTCAGCTGCGGGCTGCCTTGCGTTGATACGAGGCACACTTCGGCAAATCCTTCGTTCGACTCCGTACGTCAATCACATTCGTTGGTCATAGGCACTGACGACACTGCTGAGAGGACTGTCATGGTTCCTGTTCTTCGCGCCTTCTTCGGATATTTCTTCCTTGTGTTCATGGTTCGTATCGTTGGGAGGCGACCCGGGAAGCAGATGACCCCATTCGAATTCGTGCTCATCTTCTTCATTGGAGGGCTTGCCCTTACGGCGATGGTTGGCAACGAAGCCTCATTTACCAACGCGTTGACGCAGATCATTGCGATTGCGGCTGCCCATTACTGCCTTGTCCTGATCCGTTCCTGGTCGTCCCACTTGGCCCGGGTTACTGATGGAACACCCTTGGTGTTGCTCGAAAAGCATCAATGGAAAACAGAAACTCTGAGCAAGATGCACATTCAGGACGATGACGTTATGGCGATGGCTAGAGATCAGGGTCTGAAAACGCTCGATCAGATCGATAAAGCCATCCTCGAGCGAAACGGGGAAATCAGCATCGCCCCGTTGAAGCAGGCGTCCTGAGGCCCAAGCCCTTCTAATCAGCCAGGAGAACATTTATGCCTACCGCCCAGACTTCACCGGTACTCGATTCGGTGCCGAAGATCAATGAGGAAGTTGCAGTTGGGGAAGACATTGCCTTTCAGCGGAGATGGTGGATCTTCGAGCGCCTGATCTGGATTTTCTTTGCGATCATCCTAGTCATGACCGTGCTGGGATGCTTCGGCCGAGGCTATCTCGCGAAAGCCGAAAGCCACTCGGCAGATAACGACATCCTGGCCAAGTACGACAGGATCCAACGTACCGGTACACCTTCCGATATTACGATTGTGCTTGGTCACAATGCCGTCCGAGATGGGCAGATCCGCCTCTTCGTAAGCCAGAGCCTCATTACCAAGATCGGCGCGCAACGCATCAGTCCACAACCAGAGCGAACCTATCTAGGGGACAAGGGACTGACCTACGTGTTTCCGGCCCTTCAATCGCCATCAACCGTGATTTTTTCCGTAGAACCTTCAGGGCCGGGCAAGTTCCCTTTCACCCTCACGTTGCCTGACTCGCAATCCTCAATAGATGCGAAAGTCTATGTCGTTCCGTAATCGTGACTGCATTAAGGAGACTCGATGTCTACTATCGTTCATGCTGCCTTGGGCTACGTATTCCTGATGATCGTCGTACGTGTCCTTTCTCGCCGGCCAGGAGCTCAAATGACGCTGTTCGAGTTCGTCATCGTTTTCCTGATCGGTGGCGTGATCATCTTGGCCACCGTCGGCAAGGACCGGTCTATCACCAACTGTGCCGCCGCCATCCTCACGGTCGGGTTTATGCATCGGCTGGTGTCGTGGTTAAAGTCCCGCTTCCCCAAGTTCGGCGCAATCACGGACGGTACACCCTTGGTGCTGATTGAAGATGGGCACTGGCGAAACGAAAACATGAAGGGCATGCGCATCGATCCCGAGGACGTCATGGCGGCGGGTCGGACAAAGGGAGTTCAATCGATCTTCGATATTCAGTACGCCATTCTGGAACGCAATGGTGGAATCAGCATCATCAAAACCGACTCGTAGCAAAAGCCCATCGATCCGGCACTATACCCCTGGCAGGCGCGATGCCATTCACCTTTACAGGAAGTGAGGTCCTGCATGCCTGAGCAAAAGCAAGAGCAAGCCGGTGAGAACACTATAGAAACTGACATCCCTGCTCGTATGGATCGTCTGCCATGGTCAGGCTGGCACTGGATGATCGTCAGCGCCCTTGGGACCTCCTGGCTTCTGGATGGCCTGCAGGTTACCCTCGCGGGTTCTCTCGCCGGCATTCTTGAGGACAAATCCGGTCTTGCACTCACTGATCCACAAGTCACAGCAGGGGCCACAACCTATCTTGCGGGCGCTGTTCTGGGTGCGATCCTCTTCGGGTATTTGACCGACCGTCTTGGCCGCCGGAAGTTGTTCCTCATCACCCTCGCCACTTATTCTGTCGCCACACTGGCCACGGCCTTGTCCTGGAACTTTGCTTCCTTCGCTGCCTTCCGGCTTGTGACCGGCCTGGGTATTGGAGGGGAATACGCGGCGATCAACTCTGCGGTGGATGAACTCATACCCGGAAAGGTTCGCGGGACTGTCGACCTCGTTGTGAATGGAACGTTCTGGGTCGGGGGGGCGATCGGCTCCCTCGCCTCGCTCTACCTGCTCAGCGGACACGGGATTGCCCCCAACCTGGGTTGGCGAATTGCTTTTGGAATCGGTGCCGTGCTTGGAGGCGGTGTTCTGTTACTGCGTCTTCGCGTTCCAGAAAGCCCCCGCTGGTTAATGCTCCGCGGTTACGAGGATGAGGCCAACAAAGTTGTCTGCGGCATAGAAGATCGCATCACAAAGCAGAAAGGCAATCTGCCTCCACCGGCAGGCGAAAAACTCAAGATCTCTGTCCGCGATCACACGCCATGGAGAGACATCTTTAGCAACATGCTCGGTGAGAACAGGAAGCGGTCGTTTCTTGCCCTCATGCTGATGATTGCGCAGGCCTTTTTCTTTAACGCCGTTTTTTTTACCTATGGGTTGGTGGTAAAGAAGTTCTTCCACGTATCGGACAAATCCCTTCCACTTCACCTTCTTCCCTTTGCGATCGCCAGCTTTCTCGGGCCACTCACGCTCGGTCGTCTTTTTGACAAGATCGGCCGCAAGCCCATGATCACTGCGACCTATGGCCTTGCTGGCGTGCTTCTCGTCGCAGCGACGGTACCCTTCGCCATGGGATCAGTTGGCACGCGCGGGTTCGGCATTTGCTTGTCGATCGTTTTCTTCATCGCCAGCTCCGCTGCATCGGCTGCCTACCTTACTGTAAGCGAAATCTTTCCATTGGAAATTCGCGCATTCGCCATCGCCATCTTCTATGCCATCGGTACGCTGCTCGGAGGTGTTGGTGCTCCGTACCTGTTCGGCATCTTGATTGCAACTGGAAGCAAGACGAACGTTGCTCTTGGTTATGGTCTTGGAGCTGCCTTGATGATTGCTGCGGCAATTTGCGAGTTCTTCATCGGTGTCGAAGCGGCCGGGCAATCGCTCGAATCCGTCTCGAAACCACTACAAAGCAGATGAACGGATCGGTTGGGCAGGGGTCGATTCGGTTATTGAGAGAATGCGGCAATTGGTCGTCGTTAACGAACTGGGCAGCTCTCGCGAAGCGCGATCCTCGGCTGCTGACACTGAGGATCTGCCATGCACATGTGTACTTGGAAGTCGCCTAGCGTGGATCCTGCAGGTCAGCGCAGGATCGAACGCCGACGTCCTGCTGTAATGGGCTTCATTCTTATCCGTTGAAGCCTCGCTCCGGGGTAGGACAGGAAGGGGAGTTTGAGTGATTACCCTTTGGAAACTGCAGGCAACAGGCTTCGTCTCGCCTGCAGTGGGGTTAACAAACGACGGAAAGGGAAGCTGGATCCACCATGAGATCCAACTCCCTCGGCGTAGGCTTTCACGCTTGTCTTGACGACGCTGCCCTCGAGGTCTCCATCCAGCCAAATGACCCTGCCGATCTGAAGAACGCCCACGCCTGGTTGTGTTCCTTTAGAGGATGTCTCACTGACGCTGTAAGGAATCTCTTTTGAGACCGTGCAGCTGTGACAAGATTCAATTGGCTTCATGATGCTCCTCGTTTCCTGCGAGCCCTCGTGAGGGCTTCTAAATTCATTTCGCTTACAGAACCATGTTTGTGAGCTCTTTGTTCTGCTCGTATCCAGTCCACCTCGGCCATGCTCGGGTTACACCCTCCGCCCTCCCAGCGTTCGTAAGCGCGCTGCGCTACTTGTTCATGAGTCGGGGTTGTGTGTGGTGCAGCTTTACGGGTTAGATCTCCCAAAGCTGCTCTCACATCACTCGTGGCGCTCTTCTTCAGTTCAGGTGCAAAGTCCATAACACCCTCTAGTCGGGCCAACGAACGCTAAAGCTCTTACCGCATTCGCGTTGCTGACGGAGCTCAGGACACGGTGAGGGAGAGCTCTGTTTGCGTGGCGAGCTGGGCGGCGGTGAGGCGTATGGCGCTGCCTTCAATCGAGCCCAGCGAGGTGTGGCTGAGCGCAGCCCGCGAGGGTGGGTGCACGTGTAGAAGAAGGTCGGCGTTGAAGGGAACGGGAAGGCTGAGGGAGATCAGCCACTCCCGCGTACGGGCTTCGGTAGTCCAGGACAGCGCGCCGAAGCGCGTTGGGCAGCGTCCGACGTGAATGCGCTCGCCGGGCGCGAACCACTCGCACGGAGCAGCCTTCTGCAGGTGAACCAAGGGCTGATCGGACTCCTCGTAACAGAGCAGCCAGCGGAGCGCCAGGGTGGGCTGCAGGACGGAGTTGACGACCGCGGAAAAGGAGTACTTGTTGCCTTCGCCGGCGTAGCCGCCCGGGACAAGGGCATCCTCCGGCGAGTAGCGGGAGCCGGAGTCCGAGGCATAGCAGAGAAGACCGTAGAGGGTGAGCAGAAAGGGACGGTAGTCGGTCTGCCGGATGCGGGCCGCCAGCGTGCCGTGTTCCATGAAGTTGGACATGCGGGGCCCAGGGCCGTTGATGGTGAGACCGGCACGTACGAGGCCGGCTAGCTCGCGATGGTGAAGATGGCCGCGGTCGATCTCGGGATCGGTCCAGTCCGCGAGAAACCAGTCCTGCATGAAGCGGTGCGTCTCATAAGAGGTCAGGTGATGCGGGTCGCGGTTCGTGTCGTCGGGACTGAAGGGCGGGATCCCGGCCTGCTTCATCGCCGGATTCCGGCGCTCCATGGTGGAGCGCAGAGATCGCTCGAGATCGGCGTGCATCGAGTCCGCAAGGGCGGCGAGTCTGCCGGCTTCAGCCGCGAGTGCAGCATCGGGTGGCGCCGTGGTGCCGGCGGCGAAACGAAGGGCGGCGGCGTAGTCTTGCACCCCACGCCAAAGGTTCGCGGCATTCTGAAAATAGAAGGGATGCGAGGCCGGAAAGTCATTCTGTGTGTCGCCGAGGTCGGCTTCCGGCGAGCCCCAGATGAGGCCGAAGTGAGGATCATCCGGCGAAAAATGGGTACGGGTGTACCGGTAGCGCTCGACGACATAGTCAAGCATGCGCCGGAGAACGGGCATGCGGGCCTGAAAGCCAGCCAGATCGCGAGTGTAAAAAAAGCCGCGGGCCGAGTTGCGAAGGAAAAGCCCAACGTTCAAGGGCGCTTCGACCTGATCCTGCGTGTTGTAAAGGAAGTTGCCGTCCGCAAGGATGTAGTGGTCAAGATAGAACTGCAGGTACTGATCACCATCGGAGGCAAGACCCCACAGCTGCTGAGCCCAGACGAACTCATAGGCGGCCACCGGAAAGAGCGCATGCGAGCGCTCCGGAATCATGGTGTACGCCCCTTCGCCGATCTGGTACGTAGGGCGGAGGCCGCGGTAGGAGCAGCGTGAAAGCATGATGCCGGCGCGGGCACAGTCGCGCAGATTTTCGTCGGGGATCTCGACGGGCATGTTGGATTCGAAAAGGGTGTGCCACTCGAGCCAGATACCCAGAAGGGTAGAGAAAAAGCGAGCGGCATCACCGTTGCGATAGTGCTCCGTAAATCCGCGGCCATGGGCGTCGCGAAGCACCTGCATTCCCGGGGTGATCTGATCCTCCGGCACGGTGACGAGCACACGGAGGAGCGGGGAAGCATCTTGCATCTCTGGAAGAATGGCGGCAATCTCGTAGCCGCACTGGCTATCGGGATTCCAAACACCGATGTTTGCGGTGGGCGTATATCCGCCAAAAAGCGTGCGCTTGCTCCAGCCGATCTTGTACCGCCATAATTCGGCGGCATCGGTGGGGAAGAAGTCGGAAGGATTCAGCACCGGGCTGAGCTCGTCAGGAGCCCAGGCCGCCTGCGGAGGTCGATCGTTCAACTCGCGGGAGGTGCCGTCTTCCGCAAGAAAAAGCGAGCGCTCGGGGCCGGAGATCTGATTGCCCACAAGGGTCCATCCAAGATATTCAGGGCCCAGAGCTGCGACGGTGTTCCAGGAAGGATCGCCGCTCGCTGAGAGAATGTAGTCACCGGGGATATCGGGGCCCGGATGCGTCATGATCTTGCGCGTGAGCTGCTTGTCCGCCGGGGCGCTAATGGGCCGTGGAGTGATATTGGAAATATCACCAAGAAACGTGGGGATCGTCGCGAAAGCGCCGCGGTCCACCGTGAGGTAAACGATCGCGCCGCGGTACGTGCAGCGCTTTTCGAAGACCGCCGTGGGGACGCCGTCCATATCGGTGACGGTAAGCAGACGCCAACCCTCAAGAGAATCATTGGGCCGCAAGCGCCGCCCACCAGCAAGTACGGAGCCATCCTCAATGCCAGTGAGAAGGGGTGTCTTGGCAAGGGCGTCGCGCTCGCCGGGAAGGAATCGGTAGTAGTCGTTCGGGATGGAAGCGGCCTTGCCGTTCGCTGGAGAGGCCACGGAGGCAAAGAGCGAGGCGGACCGCCACTGGTGGGCGGCGGCGGTGGCAGCGAGCAGGTGAAAGAAGGATCGACGATTCATGACGAGCGCAGCCTATCTGGTGAATCGCGAGTATTCTAACCGCCGCGCGCAATCGGGTAGCCCTCCTCTTCGCTTCGGGAAAGTCGAGCGCCGACGTGCCATTGGCCAACCTGTAGCTCAAGGGACCCGGCACGCCACATCATGCACCCCACTTCGCACCATGGGCCACACGGCTGCTCCCCCACAGCGCCCTTCCTCATACCGGAACGTTGCGCTACCACCAAAGCGTCCATCAGGTTTATGGCATGCATTGTCGTACACGAGAAACTAGGGCGTGACCAATGCAACAACCACTCACGAACGTCGCCAAACGTTGCTGAGCTTTGATGTCATTTGCCGATGCAGAATGTAGAAAAGATGCGTGCCAGAATGTCCTCTGCGGTGGTCTGGCCGGTTAGCGTGTCCAACGCCTGCAAGGCCTGATGCAGGGATAGCAGGAGGATCTCGTGCGGCAGGCCGCTGGCGTTTGCCTCCGCGGCGGCCTCCAGCGACGCGATCGCCTCAAGAACGCTCGCTTGCTGACGCCTGTTATTCAGGGCGCCTGCCTCGGCCAGGCCGCCGCCCGCCTGCAAGCGCTGCAGAATCTCTTGGCGCAGCGCCTCAAGACCCATCCCGGTCAAGGCTGACACCGCGAGCGCTCCTCTTACCCCAGCCGGTTCGGCGAGAGCTCTTGCCTCGGGATCGTCCGCCAGCAGGTCACACTTGTTGCGCACCAGCAGGTGTGGCCGGCCCGCGAGTTCCTCCGCCAATGCCTGCTCTTCCGGCAACACGGGCAGGGTCGCATCGTGAACCAGCAGGACTAGATCGGCGTCGGCCAGCGCCTCACGCGACCGTTCCATGCCCAGCTGTTCGGCCTCATCGGCAGCCGCGTCGCCCCCTAGTCGCAGCCCGGCCGTATCGATCAGCTGCAACGGAATTCCACCCAGTGACCAGCCTTCCTCCACCGTGTCACGTGTCGTACCGGGGATCGGCGTCACAATGGCGCGCGGCCGCTCCAGCAGCCGGTTAAACAGAGAGCTCTTCCCCGCGTTCGGCCGCCCTACCAGCGCCAGCCGCGCCCCTGCTCGCAGCAGAGCGCCGCCACGGAAGCTGCGCGCCAGCCCGTCGAGCGTGCGGTACGCTGCGTCGATCTCGCCGGCGATGGTCTCCCGCGGCACCACATCCACGTCGTCCAGCTCTCCGGAGGCAAAATCCATGCCCGCCTCCAGCAGCGCGATCAGGTGCAGCAGCAGCTCCTTGGCGGGTGCAATCCGCCGGCTCAGTGCGCCGCCAAGTTGCTGCGCGGCGGCGCGCGCCTGCTCCAGCGTCCGCGCCGCGATCAGGTCATGCACCGCCTCGGCCTGGGTCAGGTCCAGCTGCCCGGCCAGAAAGGCCCGCTGCGTGAACTCCCCGGGCTCAGCCAGCCGCGCGCCCTCCCGCAACGCCGCAGCCAGCACAGCCTCCAGCACCACCGGCGAGCCATGCATGGCAATCTCCACCACGTCCTCTCCCGTATAGGAGCGCGGCGCTAGAAAAGCCGTGACCACGGCCTGATCAATCGAAGCAGTGGCCTCGTTTTGTGCGATGTCGCCTGCCGCGCTGGGCGCTCCCTGCGGCCGCTCAGGATCCAGTACCCGCCCAAACCGCGCCCGCGCATGCTCCAACGGCCCGGCAACGCGCACCAGCTTGGTAGCCAGCGCCACAGCCGAGGGCCCACTCAACCGAACAATGCCAATACCGCCCCGGCCAGGAGGCGTTGAGATCGCGGCGATGGTGTCTAACTCTGTCAAACAAACTCGCTGAATTCAGGGTTGATCGATCTAGATCTACAAATTTTAGTAATTCAATGTTAATTCTGAAATGTTTGTTGAGCTACATGGCTTCTTTTTCTCAGATCGCGCACCTTCGAATTTGGCACTACGCGTGCATGAACAGGAATTCAGATCAACCAGGGAGTCACCCTTGCATCCGAAGAACCGCTTTGTCCCCACGGCATCCGTTGGCCTTACCCTGCTGCTCTCTCCGCTTTTCTTGGCTCGACCCTTGGTTGCACAGGTTGTCTCCACCAACGGCGGTTCTATCCAGGGCACCATCTCTGACAGCAGCGGTGCGGCAATTCCCGGCGCAAGCATTGTGATTAGCTCTCCCGAGACTGGCCTGAAGAGGACAGTGAAGGCCGATAGCGCGGGATACTACTCCGTGGGTCCGTTGACGCCCGGCAATTACCAAGTCACCATCGTAGAGTCCGGCTTCCAGAGCCTTAAGGTTGACACCGTGATTCGGGTCGGCACTGCAACCTCTGGCTCATTCAAGCTGAATATTGGCCAGTCCAGCGAGACACTTGAGGTGAACGCCGGAGCCATTCAGGTCAATACGGAGCAGCCTGGCGTCAGCGACGTGCTTACGGCTCAGCAGATTAATTCATTGCCGATCAACGGCCGTAACTTCCTTGACGTCGCCCAGATTGAGCCAGGCGTCGTTCTGCAGGCGGGCGGCTCCTTCGATCCGACCAAGGCCGGGTACTCGGCTCTCTCAGTCGGCGGCGTCTCGGGTCGTACTACCCGCATCCTTCTCGACGGCCAGGACATCACGGACGAGACTGTCGGAACTACCATCTTCAACGTCTCGCAAGGCGCTATCGGGGAGTTTCAACTGAATCGCTCAACCCAGGACGTCTCCGGCGACGTTACCTCAACAGGGCAGGTCCTGGTCACCACGAAAACCGGCACGAATCAGTTCCACGGAGAGCTCTTCTATAACTTCCAGGATTACCGGGCTCTGTTCGCGACAGAATTCGATGCCAGTCCGCAGTTCCAGCGCAATCAGTTTGGCGGCTCCTTTGGCGGCTTTTTGATTAAGGACAAGCTCTACTTTTTCGGCAACGCCGAACGCATCAAGCAGGACTCGTCGCAGCCGGCGCAGGTAGGCGGTCCGTTCGCTGCACAATATGCCGGTCTCAGCGTGGCCTCACCTTATCGCGAAACGTATTCCACCATTCGGCTGGATTACAACGGCCCCTTATCGGGGCGGTATTTTGCGCGAATCAATTACAACGTCAATTCTCTGCAAAGCAATTTCGGTCAGCAGTTTGAAACATATGCCAATCGGGACAACACTCCCGGTATCGCCGGAGGCGCCGATTTCCAAAGGGGAGCATTCACGCATTCTTTTCGCGGCAGCTACGAGAAGTTCCACAACCTGATCGTGGATACCTCAAACTCGGCTCCGGTGAACCTCTTGCCTGGGATCACGCTGCAGTACCGGCTAGGGACAAATTCGCTGCTTGCAACAGGTCCGAATGTGGATGCGCCTCAGGGCACGTTCCAATCCGACAAGCAGGCGCGGTATGACGGCTCCTGGACCAAGGGGGCGCATACCGTTCGATACGGTTACAGCATCAACCATATCCTTGGTGGCGGATTTGCCAACTTCTTTGGCCTCGGACCACGGCTCCGGGAGACGTCCAGCACCCTTTTGGCGACCTGCGCCACCGGCGGCGCAGCCTGCGCGGCTGATCCTCTCAACGGGTACCATGCGAGCAGCATCGTTCTTGGGAATGGACTTGGGTTTTTTACTGAAAATCCTGGTTTCGGCCTGATCGGCAGTGGTGTGCATGACTGGCGCGAAGGTGCCTATGTCGCAGATTCCTGGAAGATCACCCCGAACTTCACCTTCAGTGCCGGCGTGCGCTGGAGCATAGATACGGATCGGGCCAATCAGGACGTAGCGCCCATCCCATGCTCGGCCCTGGATACAGCGAACATCTACACAGATCCCACACAGGTACCCTGCACTGGCAGTACCTCTCTGCTCGGACAGTTTGGATCGCAGTTCGGTGGAAAGGTTCATCAGCCCTACGGGAACTTCGGTCCGCAGGCCGGCTTCGCCTATGCTCCAGGAGATCACAAAACGGTGCTCCGGGCCGGCTTCGGTATCTTCTATGAAGGCGACGTCTTCAATAACACCACCAACGCCCGTACCTCCCTTTTGGCTCAGGGCCCATTTTTTGCCGAGGCATCCGGTGGCTCCATCTGCGGCCCTGGAAAATTTCAGAACGCGGACGGTACCATCACATCAGGTGCGACCGTAAATGGCGTGACGATGAGCATCGCACAGGTCTGTGCAGCTCCAATCAAAACAGCCGCACCTTTCGTCCTGGCTCTCTCGCAGAGCTACCAGGCAATTTCTGCAAGAAACCCCACCGGTCCCAATCCCCAATTCGTCGGCAAGACCCTGAATGCCACCGGAGTGTACGGTGCTCCCTATCGCACCCCGTATTCCGAGCAGTGGAATTTCGGTATCCAACGTGAACTCTTCAAAGGCGGAGTGCTTTCGGCGGATTACGTCCACAACAGCACGCTTAAAATTGCTCAGGAAATCGATGTAAACCATGTGGGCGCAGCTCGATACCTGAACCCGACCGCAGCTCGTAACGCCATCGCGGCAACCGTTGCCGCATACCCAACCTGTCCGCAGGGTTTCGGTGCGGCTTCCATTAATTGTGCAATCAGCAATGGTGCCACAATTAACACATTCGCAAACAACGGCTTGGACTCGGGAATCCAATACCTCGGGGGTAACTCACCCGCTGCTAACGGCGTCACTGCGGCAACGGGTGCCGCTTTCCCAGGGATCAATCCCCTACTTGGCAGCGGCAACTTCCTCCTACCTGTCGGCCGCTCGGGCTATGACGCTTTACAGGTTGTCTTCCGCGAGCAGAAATCCCGCCCGGTACCGGGCATCGTGCGCTCCAATCTTCAGATCTCCTACAACCTGTCTCGCATCGTGTCTACGTCGAACAACTCCACCGGAGATCAATTTTTCAGCGGCGCATCCTACAGCAACGACAATCCTACTGCCTTCATCGGGCGCGATCAGCTTGACCGTAAGCATGAGGTCTCTCTAGGTGGATCTTTCCTGATCAAGTACGGCCCGGAAGTTGGCATCATCGGGCATTTCTATTCAGCCCTGCCGCAGACCTTGACGCTGGATGCGACAGCCAATCCTATCGCCAACATCTTCACTTCGGATCTCGATGGGGACGGCACCTCAGGCGATTTGGCTCCAGGTACCCTTCCTGGGGACTACATGCACCGCATTAAGCCGACAAATCTTGGTGCTTATATCAGCAACTTCAACGCAACAGCTGCCGGAAAGATCACTCCCGCTGGTCAGGCTCTCGTAAGCGCTGGTCTTCTGACTCAGGCGCAACTCGTGGCTTTGGGAGGGACGGTGCAAACTCTGCCTTTGGGTGTCAGCGGCGACGCACCCTACAATCCGGATTTCCGGCAAATCGACCTAACGCTTTCTTATCCGATTCGTTTCGCGAAATACGTTCACACCCTTGGTGAGTCGGCGATGCTTACACCCCGGATCGCCTTCTATAACGTTGGCAACTTCTCTAACTTCGGTGGTAGCTCCGGCAACCCCTCTGTAGCTCCCTTCGGTGGAGATTTGGGGCAGTCGGGTAGCGGTAGTCTGAACGGTCCTACCGACTTCCAGACGTACAATAACGCTCGTGTAGTGCGTCAGTCGGGCACCTTCGATCAGGGTGCTCCCCGTACAACGGAATTTCAACTGCAGCTCACCTTCTAATTCATCCACAACATAAAGGCAGGGAGCTCTGCTCTCTGCCCTTATTCGCTCCGGAGGTACGTACCCATCTCTACCCGACGAGCAAGTCCCTCGTCCTATTTGCGGACCATGGACCGCGATGGAAGGGTCTCCTGAGGCGCTCTTGATGATCTACTCGTTTTTTCTGAGCGAACTGCTTCTGTCCTTTCCGCGTCATGCCCGCATAAGTCACCTGATCACCATCTGGCCAACGTTCCCTTCCTCCACACAGGCCGGTACGGGAAGCTGAAGCGCAGGACTGAGCCGTCGATCGGCAAGTCGGAGCTTTGAACCACCCTAGAAGAACCGCTTGAATTCGCCCAAAATTCACTCATGCCCGCCATGGTATGGGTGCCCCGCCAGGATCGTCAGGGCTCGGTAGACCTGTTCGCTCAGCACAGCAAGCGCCAACTCGTGAGGCAGCGTGACCGCGCCCAAGGAGAGCATCATGCGCGCCTGTTCCCGGGCGATTGCCGACCAGCCGTCCGGCGGTCCGATCGCCAGGATGATCTCCTGCACGCCAGCATCACGTTGGGTGCCGAGGTATTCGGCAATCTGCGGTGAGGTGAGAGCCCGACCGCGGCTGTCCAGCAATGCCAGTCCAGGTGCCGTCCGGCCACGCTGTCGGGCTGCCGCCTCCAGCAGCGCCAGCTCGCTTCGATAGCTCGTCAGCAGCACCTTGGCGAAGCGTTGCGAGCGTCGCAGATACTCCTCCACGAGCATCTGGGCTCCGCCGGACTTAAGCCCTTGGCGGGAGCTAATGTAGGCAAGTTGCAAATCCATGAGAAGGAGCTGCCGGGCTTACTCGACGCTTGGGGTCCGCTTCTTGGCCGCGGTCTTCCGCGCTCCTTTGACGGCCGCCTTCGCCGCACCCCGCGTGTCCAGTGCCTTCGCGGAGACAGACTTCTTCGCGCTGACCTTCTTCAACGCACGTTTTGCTGCCGGCTTTTCCGTCGCTATCTCCCGACTGCCCTCCGCGGCACGCTTACGCGACGCCTTCGGTGCCCTTTCCGTCTCTTGGTCGGCATCGGTCGGTGCAGTGTCAGCGGCGGCCTTCACCTTTTTCGGGGCTCGCTCCGCTCGGATGGCCGCCTTGATCTCCCCATTCAGATCCGCCACGCTCAGCGTCGTCGCCGACGTGCGCAGCCGTTCCAAACCGTAAAAAGCGCGCTTCTCCGGCAAGAACACGTGGACGATGAAGTCCACATAATCCATCAGGATCCACTCACCCTGCCGCCGCCCTTCGACGGCGTTCGGATAGGTGCCGAACTCGTGTTTCAACCGCAGTTCGATCTCATCCGTAATGGCCACCGTCTGGCGGTCGTTGGTTCCGGTACAGATCAGGAAGTAGTCGGAAAGTCCGCTCTCCGCCGGGTCCAGGGCGAGAATACGAATATCCTCCGCCTTCTTGTCATCGCACGCCGCCGCAGCCACGGCGAGCATCTTGTTTGTTTCAACAGACGCCAATGTATCTCCTCTGCCCAACCCATCCTAGCCCAGCGCGGGTTCGACGGTGCAGCCATGCTTGAAAAATCATCAATCCGACCGATTCTGTCGTGATTTACAAATAAAAACGTGCTAGCTATCTTCGATCCTGAAGGCAACAGCTATGCCGTCAAGCTTGTCTATCAAAGGGTACACGGGAGGTTCACCATGGAATCGGTTCATAACGGGCAGTGTGGTCTTTGCGGTCACTTTGGCGAGCAACACAAGTCGGATGTACTCGTCAGCATTCTCACTAGCAAGGCTGCGGACCTGACCCTCCTCGACGAGTGCGGTCATCCCAAGCATGCAGCACTCCACCTCAAGGTCTCCCCCATCTCCGGCTGCGATGGCTTTGTTCCCGCACTGGCTGCTTAGGCCTTGAGTTTAAAAGTTGGCGAGGCGGCCCTTTGGGTCGCCTCTTTCCATTCATTCACGCCCAAAACTCCTACATCGACTCGATTACTCTCAAACATCTAATCGGTATGTCTGATCCGGTTACCCCCGACGCACATGCGGCAGAGCCTTTCTCTCAGTTCGATCTCGGCACAATGCCGCAGGCGGATGTCTATAAACTGCTTGCTTCCGTGATACTTCCACGGCCCATTGCCTGGATCGTGTCGAAGGATGACAGTGGCGCTATCAACGCCGCACCCTACTCCTTCTTCAACATTCTCGGCTCAGATCCGCCTGTAATTGCCGTGAGCTTCGCCTCAGCCCCGGACCGCGACGTAAAAGACTCCCTCCACAACATCCGTCAGCACCGGGAGTTTGTCGTCAATCTTGTGTCGGAGGAACTGGCCGAGGCCATGAACGTCACCGCCACCAATGCCCCTCGCGGGCTCTCCGAGACCAACCTGGCCGGTCTCGCGCTTTCGCCCGGCAAAGTCGTGAACGTGCCCCGCATCGCGGGCTCGCCGGTAGCGCTGGAGTGCCAGTTCCTCCAAACAATCAACCTGGGCGGCAGTAGCACGATCATGCTGGCGAAGATTGTTTACGTACACGTCCGCACGTCAGCGTTTGAAGAGATAGACCGTCTGCACATCGATCCATCGAAGATGCGTCTGATAGGCCGCATGCACGGCGGAGGTGGCTATTGCACCACCAGGGATCTCTTTACGATGGAGCGCAAGCCGTGGCCTCTGTGACTTGGCGCAACAATAAAAGCCCCGGCATCCGGGGCCTTTGTTGTTACGTCGAGAGTCTATGCGGCGGCAGAAGTGGCTACCGGTTCCGTGATGGGCACGATGGAAACAAACCGGCCCCGCTGGCCGCGATCCTGAAACTTGACCACACCATCGATCTTGGCAAAGAGCGTGTCGTCGGAGCCGCGGCCAACGTTTGTGCCGGCCTTCAGCGGTGTGCCACGCTGGCGAACCAGGATGGAGCCGCCCGTGACCACTTGGCCACCGAAGCGCTTCACACCCAGCCGTTGTGCATTAGAGTCGCGGCCGTTTTTACTGGAGCCAAGACCTTTTTTATGTGCCATTGCTTTGCCTCATGTACGCGGCGCGAAGCCGCAGGATGGGGGCGTCCAATTTTACGAGGTGAATCGAATCTCGCACAAATTGGCAAATCGCCATTTCTAAAAGCGGGAGGCGAGCTTACTTCTGCTCCGCCTCAAAGGTACGGCCGCCTACCTGAATGGAGTTGATCTTCACTTCCAGAAAGTTTTGGCGATGGCCCTGCATCTTCTTGTATTGCTTCTTGCGCTTGTAGTGGAAGACCAGGATCTTCTCGCCGCGATCTTCACGGACGACAGACGCCAGCACCTTCGCGCCGCCGAGGTCCTGCTCAAACTTGCCTTCCTCGCCGGAGACGGCGAGAACGTCGGAAAACTCAAGCGTGCCGTTTTCGTGCGCGGCGGTTTCCACCTTCAGGGTGTCGCCGGGGGTAACGCGATACTGCTTGCCGCCGGTGCGAATCACTGCATACATGGTGCGAACCTCATCGCAGTGGGCTCGTCAGTAGCGCCCATGCGTCTTTTCGGGAATCTTTTGCCTGTGGGAACCGCTCCGGAACCCGGAGTTTCAGTCCTGCCGGAGCGGCCAGACGCATCTCTGCGTGGAGGCTGTACCAGCGCCGCAGCCGCAAGAGCGGTCTGCCGTGCCAAACTACATGAGTTTACCGGGGGAGCGGCTCCCGGTCAAGAACCATCGCCAGCGCCACGGAAGCACAAACTCATCTCTGCACAAACAAGGCTCCCGGGCAGCCTGGGTTCTAGTGGAACACCAACACGTTGCCGGCGAGACGACCATCGACCACCGCAAGCACCTCTCCCACCGTGTAGTGCGACGTCGCCTCGGCGGCCGTCAACGACTGCCCTTGCGGCAGCTTCACCGACAAGGTTCTGCCCGGACGTAACACCAGCGCCTGGTCGCCTGCCTGCACCGTCATGGGCTGGCCCGAGTCGTTGCGGAGCTGAAATGCGATCCTGTGAACCTTGGCCGACTGCACTGCCGTCGGGTTCGTCTGGTTCAGGTAGGGGGCGGCCAGCAGTCCGGGTCCGGACAGCAGGCAAACGGTGGCAACCATGGTGGAGGGGATCGTGCGCAGCTTCATAAAGTCCTCTTTCTGCTTTGCCCTTGCCGTCCGCTGCCATGGTTCAGCGGCCGTCTGGAGGTGCATCGCCTTACATCTTCCTAAGCGTTCGCTCCGGTCCGTGCGGATGCAGAGAGTTCACTTTGCCGCAGATTTCGTTCCCGCTGCTCCGCTTTGGCTACACGGTAAATTGCGCGGTGCCTAGCGAACTACGTCCGTGTGCGGCCAAACTCCGGCCCGGAAATCACATCGCATAGGACATACAACGAAGGTCCGATCATGCCCTTGCAAAAGCGAACACCGGCACTACCCCGCATTCTCCTGGAAACCCTGGCCGGAGCTCTCTGCCTCTTTACCATTCCCTTGACGCTCGATTGGCTCAGCAAAGTCATTCACGGCCAGGGAGGCGCAGGCCGCACCGTCGGTGTGCTCTGTTTTTCCGTGCTGGGCGTCATCCTTCTCCTGGACGTCTATCGCATGATGCGGCAGCGCACCACTCCGCCGACCCAGCACCCGGACGAGAACACCGGCAGTGGGGTCATGTAAACCTGCCGTGCATCTTGGAAGCCTGCAACATGGCTGTACACGCACCTAAGGCTCTGACATATATCGACAGGTAAACCGAAAAGCGTCGCTTTGCCGTTAACTGGAACGATGACGTAGCCGCACGGCTCAGGGCAGCAATGTACCCCGAGGCCGTGGACCAGTCTGTCTAAGCCCGAAAGCTCAACCTATCGCCGTAGAAATTCGTCCGCCGTCCGCAGCGAAAGCGCCATAATTGTCAGCGCCGGGTTTGCTGCCAGCGAACTCGGAAAGACCGAGTTGTCGCAGATCCAAAGATTCGGCAATTCGTGGGAAAGCCCAAACTCGTTCACGACCGAGGCCTCTGGATCCGTCCCCATGCGGCATGTGCCGATGGTGTGCGCCGTGCGTGGATTGACCCATGTATCGCGCGCACCGGCCGCCTTCCACGCCTCCGTCATGATCTTGATTGAGTGTGTCTGCATCCTCTGTTCGTTCTCGTGATAAGAAAACCTGATCACCGGCTTCGGCATGCCGTTTACATCGAGCTCATCCGAAAGCGCCAGGAAGTTCTTCTCCGTCGGCAGCGTCTCCCCATTCACGCCAATACCCGCAACGAAGTTGTAGTCCGCCAGATAGCGCTTCAGATCCTCCCCAAAGAACTCCCGCGCACGTGCCACGCCCGTCGACCAGGTCACCGGCACAACCCCCAGCGACTGCACCAGGTAGCCGCCGGCAAAGTCCGCATCCTTTGGCCGCATCAGGTCTTCGGAGATCACCGTCGCCGGGAACCCCTTGTTCATGCGCACCGGTGTATCAAAGGTGCCCCAGACCTGCGTCGCGACATGGGCCATGTAATTTTTACCGACAAGGCCGCTGCCATTGCACAAACCCGCGTAAAGCAGGAGCCGGGGTGTTTCGATGGCGCCGGCGCAGAGGAAGATATTGCGCCCCCGTTGCCTTTTCTCCACCACATTCGCCGGATCGGTGCCGTCCCGGTAAATCACCGCAGTCACCCGGCCTGTTGAATCCCGCTCGAAGCCGGTTACAAAGCAGTGCGGCCGGATCTCCGCCCCCGAACGCACCGCCCACGGCAGATAGGTCGTGTCCATGGTCGCCTTGGCGCCGTTGCGGCAACCCTGGTGGCAGAAGCCGCGATTCACGCAAGCCAATCGCGTGCCGTACTCTGGGCGTGAGTAGTCCTGGCTCAGCGCGGCAATCGGCGCGGCCGTCGCGCGTAGGCCCATGGCTTCAAAACCCTTCACCATCAGCTGTCCCGGGCCATTGATCGGCACCGGTGGCGTTGGATAGCGGCGAGAGGGCTCCCAAGGGTACGGGCTCGGCCCGGACACGCCGAAAAACTCCTCCAGCTCTTCATAGAACGGCACCAGATCGCGATAACTGATGGGCCAATCTACGCCCTGGCCGCCA
Organism: uncultured Bryocella sp.; assembly: GCA_964235515.1. Taxonomy (GTDB): domain Bacteria; phylum Acidobacteriota; class Terriglobia; order Terriglobales; family Acidobacteriaceae; genus Granulicella. The sequence goes on along the minus strand of CAXSBL010000017.1, from coordinate 43,177 downwards.
GAGTCCGTCTTCAGCTTCAAATCCCGTTCATCGGCACGCGGGCAAAAGGCCCCCCAGTGCAGCGTCGATCCACCCACGCCGGTGCCGGAGGTGTTGCCTCCAAAGACCGCCGGCGTCTCGCCTCCGGAGAGCCGTTCGCCCAGCCAGTAGATATGCCCTGCGGAAAGCTCATCGGTCGCAAATTGCTCGGCAGGGGACTCAAACCACGGCCCGGCCTCCAGCGCCACCACGCTGCGTCCCGCGGCGGCGAGCTTCGCCATCAGCGGAGCTCCACCCGCGCCCGTGCCGATGACAATGGCGTCCACCTCTTCGTTCTCGCCGTATTGCTTCATCGAAGCCCGCAACCTGCCGAGCTCGTTCTTTCCCAAATCCGACTGCCTGTACCCTATGCCGCTCAACGTTCGAACTCCTCTAATTCCCCAAGCCGAATCTGTGTAAAGCCGAGATCGTCGGCGAAGCCGGTATAGCCCATCCGGTCCATGGTCCGCGGGTCGGCCACATAGCGCCTCGTGCAGGCCGCGCGCACATCCTCAAACCAGCGTTTCATCTCATCGGCGCTGAAGGCGTCCGCACCCTCGCGCAGATGCAGCGCATCCTGCAGGCCGCCCAGCACGCCCTTGCCCAGCTTGCCCGCCGTTGCCTGCTGAAGCAGCAGATCCTGCTGATCCGGATGCAGCCCCGTGAACGACACACCCAGAGTCCGCTGAGCGGCCAGATCCAGCGAACGCAGACCTTTTTTCCAGGCCACGTTGTCGGGCGGCAGCGCGGCATAGCGCCAGCCGTCACCCTTCGCATCGTGCATGTCCGCATCGACCCGCGCCGCCAAATCGAACCCTGCGTCCGGCACCACGCGCCCGGCCAGTGCGCGCAGCGTCCGAAACTCTTCCTCCGAGAACAGCTGCGGCTGATAATTCCAGTTTGCCGACCCTTCCAGCCGGTCACGCATTACCTTCAGCGTTAGTGGCGAGGTGTGGTCCGAGTTCATCAGCCCCTCAAACGTCTTTTCCGGCATCGCCTGCGGCGTGGGCAGTGCGACACCCGTGCTGGCGATAAACTGCGTGACTCGCTCCACCAGCTCGCCCGGCTGCTCCATGGGTGCCAGGTGGCCCGCGCCCTTCAGCACGATCACCTCGGCCGCCGGCACATGCGGCAGCGTTTTCTCCCGCTGCGCCGTCTCGCCCAATCCGGAATCTTCACTTCCCGCAAACACCAACGCAGGCAAGGGCAGCCGGCCCACGAAAGGACCCCAATCTTCCTTGCTGCCCGCCTCCATCCAGCGCCGAAACGCCGTGCGGTTCATCTCCAGCACGCCTTCCACTGCCGTTTCGCGTACGGCTTCAGGCAGTGGCACCTTGCCGGTGTTTTCGTCCACCCATTTTTCGGCGCGCTTTCGGTCCTTATCGTCGTCGCCTGTGCTTTCGCCCAACTGCTCTAAGGCCTCCCCACGTTTTTGCTCTGTCATGGGCTCAGGGCCGGCCGGCGAGGCCGAAACCAGCACCAGACCGCGCAGCCCTTCAAGCCCCGCAACATCGTTCAGCGATCGCCGCGCCAGCACCGCCGCCACCTTGCCGCCCATGGAGTGGCCCGCCAAAAACCAGGCCACCTCGCCCTCGTTCTCCGGGGTGACAAGAGCTCGCCGCAGCCGTTCCACCTCGGCCTGCACGTGATCCGCCATGGCCTCGACCGTATAGCCGGCGACGTCGGCCGACGTCCCAAAGCCGGGCAGGTTCAGCGGGGCGCACTCCACCCCACGGGCGGCGAGCCCGGATACCACTGTGTCCCAAGTGCGGGCGCTTCCGCCCAGCCAGTGCAGCATGACCAGCAAAGGTCTACGTGCGCCTATGCGCCGTTCAGTCAACATGTGCAGGTAGACGCACCTGGGCGCACCTTTGGAGCACAACTTTCGCAACTTCCTGTACCGCCAAAGTTTTTCCGTGGATTTCCCGCGCCAGTGCGCTCCACGCAATCTGCCCGTAATGCGTGGTTTCCTCCAGGTGGTGTGTCCCAACTCAGGACACAGCCCGGCCTCACGCCGTGCGACAATTTTTCTCACGCCATGCCTGACGCCCGCACGCAGCCCACGGTCCTCGTCCAACGCCTTCACCCGGCCGCGCAGCTGCCGCGCTACGCCCACATGGGACCGTATGGCGACCTCGCCGCCGATCTCTTCGCCTCGGAATCCGCCGTGCTCGCGCCGGTCGGCGAACCCGGCTCTATCCGCGCAATCTCCACCGGGCTCGCCCTCGAATTGCCCGAAACTCACGGCGCTCTGGTTGAAGACCGCTCCGGTCTCGCCCTGCGCGGCCTCACCACCCTCGCCGGCGTCATTGATTCCGGCTACCGCGGCGAGCTAAAGGTCGTTCTCACCAATCTTTCTCCTGAACCCCAGACGATCGCCCCCGGCCACCGCATCGCCCAACTGCGCGTCGTCGAGCGTATCCAGGCCGTCTTCGCCGAAACCGACACCCTCGCCGAGGCTCCTCGCGGCGCCAAAGGCTTCGGTTCCACCGGCCGTTAGAAGGCCGCGGTTCGTCGCGCATTCTAAACTGCATACAGTGGCCGATTCCTCCTCATCCAAACTGACGGCCTTTACCGGATCCACCGGAACCGGCATCGACTCCTCCGCCAAGGCCAAAGAGCCGACCAGCTTCCGTTCCGATCGCATCTGGAGCTACTTCGGCCCGGCCTTCGTCGCCTCCGTCGCCTACATCGACCCCGGCAACTTCGCCACCAACATCCTCGGCGGCAGTCAGTTCGGCTACCGGCTGCTTTGGGTGCTCTTGTGGTCGAACCTGATGGCGATCCTGATTCAGTACCTCTCGGCCAAGTTGGGTATCGTCACCGGCAAAAGCCTGCCGCAGAACTGCCGCCAGACCTTCTCCCGGCCCTGGGTCATTTTTCTCTGGATCTGCGGTGAAATCTCCGCCATTGCGACCGATCTCGCTGAATTTCTTGGCGCCGCCCTTGGGCTGGACCTCCTGATCGGCCCGGCGCTGCAGGCGCACGGCTTTTCCCCTACAGGCTCGCTCTTCTTTGCCGCGATGGTCACCACCGTGGCCGTGGCCGGCATTCTCGCGCTCGATCTAGCCGGCTACCAATGGCTGGAACGCGGCATCATGGCCTTTGTGGGCGTCATCGGGCTCTGCTACGGCTTTGAGATCTTCCGCGTTCACCCCGACTGGCACGCCGCCTTCGTCTCCACCCTGCTGCCCACGCTCGACAAGAATCATCTGAAAGAGTGCACCTACGCGGCGGTCGGCATCCTCGGTGCCACCGTCATGCCGCACGTCGTGTACCTGCACTCCGCCCTGGTGCAACCACGCCGGCTGGAGCTCGCCCCTCCGCCCGGCAAGCCCAAACCCAGCCTGCTGCGGCAATTCCTGAATTTCGAGCTGGCCGACGTCTTCGTCGCTATGAACGGCGCCTGGCTGATCAACTCCGCCATCCTCGTCATGGCGGCCGTCACCCTGGCCAAGGGTCCCTCCATCGCACCGACCATTCAGGACGCCTTTCACACCCTCGGCCCCCTTATGGGCAAAAGCGCCGCGGTTATCTTTGCGGTCGCCCTGCTGTGCTCCGGGCTCTCCAGCTCCACAGTCGGCGTCATGGCGGGTCAGGTCATCATCGAAGGCTTTCTCGATGTTAAGTTCCCGATCTTCGTCCGCCGGTTCATCACCATTATCCCGGCGCTCATTGTCATCGGCATGGGCCTCAATCCGCTCCGTATCCTGGACGACTCTCAGGTCATGCTCAGCTTCACGCTGCCTTTCGCGCTTATCCCGCTGCTGATCCTCACCCAGCGAGAATCCGTGATGCGCGACTTCCGCAGCTCCGGCCTGGTGCGCACCGCCGGTTGGACGGTGACCGGCATCGTGCTTGCGCTCAATTTCTTCCTGCTCTACCAAACCGTTGCCGGATAAGCGGTTGGGTCCACAAACAGCGAGGCCGGGACCCAAGGTCCCGGCCTTATCACTCGCCACCGGCTACTGAACGTCGCCGGCTTCCAGGTGCGACTCGATGAAATAAAGTTCCTCTTCAGCTTCGACAACCAGTTGCTTAAAGAAGTCCGATGTCGGCTCGTCGCCCAGGTCGTCAATCTTGTCCGAGGCATCGCGAAGCTCCGAACAGTATTTGCCCAGCGAGTTGGCCAATGCTGTCAGGTGCTCCGGTCCACTGATCGACTCCACCTTGTAGGGTTCGATCGGGGAGTTCGCCGCTGCCATGCGTACCGTACCATTCGCCACGCCACCCAGCTGCGTGATGCGCTCGGCAATTGGGTCGATCTGCTTAAAAATCACCTTCGCGGTCGCGTCGAATACCAGGTGCAGCTGGTAAAAGTTCATGCCCTTGACATTCCAGTGGGCAAACTTCGCTTGCGAGTACATGTCAAAGGCGGCCGCCAGCTTGGGCTGCATCACTTCAACCACCTTGGTCTTCACATCATCCGGAAGGTCCACGCGGTTCTTGTACATGCGCTTCACGGTCGTCGGTTCCATCGTCTTCTTGTCTGCCATTTGGCTTGAGTCCTTTCGGCGCTCCCTGCCCAATGGCAGGGTTAAATCTGATCGCCTTCTTTGGGATTCTGATGCAGGTTTTGCCCTGGGAGGCTGGCTCAGCCACTTCGCCGCCTACATGGAGCCGTGTTTATCGCGCTACCGCGCTACACTGATGCGAGCGTTTTCTTGAACGGCCGCCTGGCTCCACGCCCGGACGGACATCGTTCCTGCGATATCGGTATGACCTGGACAAGCGCATTTGGCAAGGGCAGCGGCTGGCTGCTGCAAAAGATCGTTAACGGTCTCGCCCTGTCGCGCATCTCGCCCAATACGCTCACTTTTATCGGCCTGCTCATCAACGTGGTCGCCGCGGTCTTCTTCGGCTACGCCCGCGCCGACAATTACCTCCGCATGTTCCTTTACGCCGGCCTCGTCATCATCGGCGCCGGTCTGTTTGACATGGTCGATGGCCGCGTCGCCCGCCAGACCAACCAGGTCTCCCTCTTCGGCGCTTTTTTCGACTCCGTGCTTGACCGCTACTCCGATGTGGCCCTCTTCTTCGGCCTGCTCGTTTTTTACGCCCGCGGCAACCGCTTCTTCTACGTCATCCTGGTCGCCTTCTGCATGACGGCCTCGCTCATGGTCAGCTACACCCGCGCCCGCGCCGAAGCCCTCATCGGCCAGTGCAAGGTCGGCTTCATGGAGCGCCCGGAGCGCATCGTGCTCATCATCCTGGGCGCGCTCTTTGAGCGCTGGGACATGATGGCCGCCGCCCTCTGGGTGCTCGCCACCTTCTCCACCCTCACCGTCATTCACCGCATCCGCTACACCTGGCGACAAACCGAGCGCATGCGCCTGGGCGAGATCGCCGCGCCGTAACGAAGTCTGGCCAAAGTGACCGTGGTATAAACGGGTATTACCTGGTACTACCATGCCCTCATCCGTAACCAGCCTCAAGCTTGCTCCCGCAATCAAGGAACGCATCCAGCGGCTCGCCTCAGCTCGACGTCGGACCCCACACTGGATCTTGCGCGAGGCCGTAGAGCAATATGTTGAGCGGGAAGAAAAGCGCGAGCACCTCCGGCAGGATGCGCAGGCGGCCTGGGCTCACTACCAGGCAACCGGCCTCCACGCTACGGCCGAAGAGGCGGACACTTGGCTGGCTAAACTCGAAGCGGGTGAGGACGTTGCGCCGCCTTCGTGCCACGTCTAGTCTGGTCGTCGTCAGCGCTTGAGGACGTGGCCCGCCTCCACACCTTTCTCGCACCGAAAAGCCGTGAAGCTGCGCAGCGTGTGGTGAAAGCGATCCGGAACGGCGTAAAGGAGCTCAGCCGGCATCCCGAGATCGGCCGCCCTGTCGAAGATATGCTGCCAGAATTTCGCGAGTGGATCGTGGAGTTTGGCCAGGGTGCTTACGTGGCGCTCTACCACTTCGAGGGTGAACAGGTCGTAATTCTCGCCGTGCGGCACGGTCGCGAGGCCGGCTACTAACGTGAACGGCAACCTCGTCAAATTGAACTTAGGAGCCATGCTCCTGCCGGATTCTCTAGTCGCACATCGGAAAACCGCTACAAAATCACCCGCATCCCCTCGTCATTCCGCGTCACCCGAGCCCCATCCAGATACTCCAACAGCGGAATCGCATGCTTCCGCGTCAGCCCGGTCAGCGTTTTGAAGCCCGCCACGTCGATCCTCGACCCACGCCGCTTCGCCAATTCCGCCCGCAGCCCCGCCACCGCCTCCGCATGCATCAGCAGGTGATCCGATCCCAGCCGCACCAGCTTCTTCGCCCGCAAAAGCTCGGTGATCAGCCCCGGCAGCTGCTTCGAATCGATCCGCAGCGCCGCCGCCGCCTCGCTTAGAATTGGTGAAGCCAGCCCCGCCCGGCGATAAAGCGCCTCCACCGCCGCCAGCCGGGGATCCCCCTTCGGCGCCTCAACGCCGGGGGCGGCCGGCACAGCCCACCCCGCAGGCGTAGCGGCCAGCTGTTTGCGGCGCTCCAGCCCGCGCAACGCCAGCTGAAACACCCAATCCTCTAACCGGGTGCGCGAGCGCAGCTCCGGCGCCGGCACCGCTCCCCTCGCCCTGGTCACCTCCGCCAGGATCATCCCGGAAGCCCGTTTCAGTGCCTCCGCCGTCAGCAGATGCGCTCCCTCACCTGCGCCGACCACCTCCCCTTCCACCACCAGCGGTCCCAGCAGCCGGCGCAGCGTTTCCACCGTCAGTCCGGTCTCCGCCACCAGCGCCGGCAGGCTGGACCCTTGCACCTCGCGCCGTGCAATCCGTAACAGCACCTGCCCCGCCTCGTCGGCTGCCATCACCGCTTCCAGCCACACCCGCGCCGCCGCCCGCCGCTGCCGGGGCAGGGGAGACGCATCCAGCACCCGCCCCCCGGCCATCGTCACCGCCGGCGAGTGCCCGCGCACCACAAAACGGTCGCCCGGCGCCAAAACCATCGCCTTCGCCAGCCGCAGCCGTCCCAGCACCGTCCCATTTGTCCGCTTTGCCTGGGGGTCGTCGTAAAGCAGCAGCGTCGCGGCGGACTCCGCCGCAAAGGCGTGTACCCGCACCCGCGACCGGTGCCGCAAGGCCGGAGCACCCGGCACCGGCGTTAAGATTGCGTCGATGGTCGAGGCCGCCCGCAGCGTCTCCCGCGCTACGACGACATCGCCCCGGTGAACCTCTCCGACCTCCACCCCCGCCAGGTTCAGCGCCACCCGGTTCGGCGCCTCCACCTCCGCCCGCGCCGCGCCGTGCACCTGCACGCCCCGTACCCGCACCGTCCGGCCACCCGGCTCTAAAACGTACGAAGCCCCTGCCCGCAGACTCCCCGCCTGCAGCGTTCCCGTCACCACCGTGCCGAAGCCCTTCACCGTGAATGCCCGGTCCAGCGGCAGCCGGGCCACACGCTCCCGGCTACGCTCCGGCACCGCCGCCGCCAGCCGAACCAGCGCCGCCTTCAACTCGGCGATTCCCGCCCGCGTCACCGCCGAGGTCGCCACCACCGGCGCTCCCTCCAGAAACGTCCCCTCTACCAGCCGCCCGACCTCCGCCCGCGCCTCCGCCAGCCGCTCCGCACCGACAGCGTCCACCTTGGTCAGCACCACCAGCCCGCGTTGGACGCCCAGCAGGGAACAGATGGTCAGGTGCTCGATCGTCTGCGCCTTCACACCCTCGTCGGCGGCCACCACCAGCATCACGCAATCGATCCCGCCGGCCCCGGCCAGCATATTGCGAATAAACGCATGGTGCCCCGGCACATCGATCAGGCTCAGATCGAATCGCCTCCCGTAAGCGTCGATGAGCGAAAGTGCCGCAAATCCCAGGTCGATCGTGATCCCGCGAGATTTTTCCTCCGGCAGACGGTCGGTGTCGGTCCCGGTCAGCGCCAGCACCAGCGCCGTTTTGCCATGGTCGATGTGTCCCGCCGTCCCCAGCACCACGGATCGCGCGGAACCCGGCTCCTGCAGGACCGCCGGCGTGGGCGACTTCACGGCAGGCGTAACTGCAGACTTCACAGCGTCTCGGCCTTCCGTGCCGCCGCCGCCACACCTCGCAGGGCCTCCACCAAAACCGCATCCTGCGCCGGAAACACCGTCCGCAGATCCAGCAACACCCGCCCACCCTGCGTCCGTGTCACCACCGCCGGCTCCCACCCGCGCAGCCGCGTCGCCAGGGCGTCGTCACTCATCCCGTTGGCCTCCAAAGCCACCGCAAAACTCTCCACCGAGGCCCCCGGCGTCGTCCCGCCACCCACCAGGCTCCGCACCGCCACTACCTCGGCGACGTAATCGTCTCCCGCCAGCTCCGTAATCAGCCGCTCGCACCGCGCCCGCACGCTCCCTGCCGAAAGCCGCAGCATCCCGATCGCCGGCAGCGTCTCCTCCTGCCCGCAAAGGTAAGCCCGCAGCGTTGCTTCCAGCGCCGCATACGTCAGCTTGTCCACCCGCAGCGCCCGGAACAGCGGATTCCGCCGCACGCGCTCCACGATCTCCTCGGACCCCACCAGCAGCCCACACTGCGGCCCGCCCAGCAGCTTATCGCCGCTGGAAGCCACCAGCGCCGCCCCGCCGGCCACGCTCTCCACCCAGGTCGACTCGCCCGGAATCCCATACTCTGCCAGATCCACCGCGCAGCCCGTGCCCTGGTCATCAAACACCGGCACCCCGGCCCGCGCTCCCAGCGCCACCAACTCCGCCAATGCGGGCTGCTCCGTAAATCCCTCAATCCGAAAATTGGCCCGGTGCACCCGCAGAATCAGCCGCGTCGCCGGCCCTATCGCCTCGGCGTAATCGCTCGCCCGCGTCCGGTTCGTCGTGCCCACCTCGCGCAGCACGGCCCCGGATTTTCGCAGAATATCCGGCACCCGGAACCCGCCCCCGATCTCCACCAGCTCCCCGCGCGAAACGATCACCTCGCCGCCCTCGGCCAGGGTATTCAGCGCCAGAAACGTCGCCGCCGCACAGTTGTTCACCACCGCCGCCGCCCGGCCCGCAGCCTTCGCGAACGCCCCGCGCCCGCGCAGCACCTCCAGAATCAGCCCCTCGACGTGCATATCGCGCCGGCTCCGCTCCCCCGCCTCCAGGTCCATCTCCACGTTGCAGTACCCGCTCGCGACCGCCACCATTGCCTCAATCGCCGCCGCCGAAAGCGGGGCCCGCCCCAGATTTGTCTGCAGAATTACCCCGGTCGCGTTGATCACCGGCCGCAAGGAAGGCCGTAACCGTTCTCCAAGACGCCGCTCGACCGACCCTCCGAGCCCCGCAATCGCCTCAGCCAGGGAGGACTCCTCCAGGGAGCCGACTCGTACCCCCTCGCGCAGTCCGGCCAGCTCCCTGCGTAGACCCTCGGCCACGAGGTCCCGGCCAAAGCGCGCCTGCAACTCGGGAAAGCGTTCGCTCTCCAGGAGCTCGCCGGTCTGGGGCAACAGACGGTAGAGTTCAGACTTGGCTTTTTCAGTCATGATTTGTTTGTCATTCCCGTAGGCAATCTGCGTTTGTAGCGCCGATGAACCAGCATGCGGTCCGCTCAACCTAGCACGATCCACCCCGGCCCCTCACCCACCGTCCCGATCCGCCCAGCCATCGGGTACCCGGCCGCGCGTAATGCCTCCACCAGACCGTCCGCCTCACTCTCTGCCACCGAAATCAGTAGTCCCCCTGCTGTCTGCGGATCGTACAGCACCGTCAACAGCTCCGGAGCAATTGCCGCCCCGTCCTCAACCTCCACCACGCACTCCGCAAACTCACGGTTCGCCACCAGCCCCGCCGGCACACACCCGAGCCGAATCGCCTCCAGCGCTCCCGGCAAAATCTCCAGCGCCGCCGTATCAATCCGCAGCCGCACACCGCTGCCCAGCGCCAACTCCCGCCCATGCCCCATCAGCCCAAATCCGGTCACATCCGTCATCGCATGAACCTCAAACTCCGCCCCGTTCACAACCTCGGCCGCGGCCTTGTTCAGCAGCGTCATCGAGGCAATCGCGCCCGCCACCCAGGCTTCCTCGGCCTTGCCCTGCTTCAGCGCCGTCGTAATCACCCCCGTGCCCAGCGCTTTGGTGAATACCAGCGCATCCCCCACTCGCGCGCCGGTGTTCCGCAGCACCCGTTTCGGGTCGATCAGCCCGGTCACCGCGTAGCCGAACTTCATCTCCGGATCCCGCACGCTGTGCCCGCCGACCACCGTGCATCCGGCCTCCGCCATCACCGCCAACCCGCCGCGCAGGATCGCTTCCAGCACCGCCGAATCACCCTCGGGCGGAAATCCCACCACCGAAAGCGCCGTAACCGCTCGCCCACCCATCGCATACACGTCGCTCAGGGCATTCGTGGCCGCAATCCGGCCATAGGTATAGGGGTCATCCACCATCGGCGTAAAAAAATCCACCGTCTGCACCAGCGCCAGGTCGTCCGAAATCCGGTACACCCCCGCATCGTCGGAGGTCTCAAACCCCACCAGCAGGTTCGGATCGGTCGACCGCGGCAGACGGCCCAGCACCGCGCTCAGCGTGCCCGGCGCCAGTTTGCTCGCACATCCACCCGCCTTTACCTGCTGGGTCAACCGCACTGTCGCCGGCGCGGGCTGGGCACCTGCGTCCTGGTGCGAGACGGAACTTTGTTCGAAGATGGGTTCGATAGCCGCTGGCATACATCCAAGTAGATGCAATTGCAGGCGTTTGGCTCCTCCACCCCGGGCAGGGCTCTTCGCGGCGAGGCAGTAGCAGGGAAGCGCCTGGGATCCGGTGGTCCCCCCGGTCTTCAAAACCGGTGGTCGTCCGACAAGGGCAACGGTGTGTTCGACTCACACGCGCTTCCGCCAATTCCTCTCCCTGGCGTTGCGGCCGACCTCCGCCTCGCCATCGAGGCGGATGATCGCCGCACGCGACGCAAACGGGTGATAGGCAACTCGTCGGCATCGTGTAAACCTTGTCCCCAGGAATGCAAACACCTGTCCACCTTCGCCGGCGGCGGACGTCCTGCCGTTCGCTTTTGCCTCTTCCCTGCAGAACGCCGGCTGAACAGCACACCCCAGCGAGGGCAGGAGTCTTCCGGTGCGCCTGACCCGCATTCTCGCCCTGGCCGCCCTCGCCCTCCCGGGGCTGCCACGCACAGCCGCCCAGACGCCGTCGCCGCAGATCGTCGTCTTTGAGCAGCCGGGCTTTCCCACCGTCGCCAGCGAACCCCTCGCCCACCAAACCCTCATCGCCGCGCTCGGCCCCGGCACCCGCTTCGCCGATATCGCCCAAATCAGCAGCGGCAACGCCCTCCAGGGCACAAATCTCCTCGTTCTGCCCTACGGCTCCGCCGTGCCGGTCGCCGCCTGGCCCGCCATCCAGCGCTTTCTCAGGGGCGGCGGCAATCTGCTCGTGCTCGGCGGCCAACCCCTGCGCGTCCCCGTGCTGGGAGCAGCCGACGGCAGCTTCCAGCAGCAGGCCCCGCAGGATAGCTACAGCCGTCTGCTTGACCTCCGCCACACCTATCCCGCCCCGCTCGCGGCCCAAATCCAAACCGAAGCCCACGGCCAGCCGCTGCACTTCGCCTGGCATCCCGGCTACCGTTTTCTCCCGCCCCTGCAACTGGAGCCCAAGGAGGTCTTCGTCGAAGAGGGCCGGCTCAACGGACTCGGCTACCTCGACACCCCCGATGGCACCCACCTCGCCGCCCCGGTGATCGTCGCCGACCACGCCCCCGGCCTGCCCGGTTCCCGCCTCGTCGCCCTCCCGTTCCATCCCGCGCCCGGTTTCTGGGCGAGCCCTGACGGCATGGAGCTCATCTCCGCCTGCGCCCGCTACGCCGCCTCTGGTACCGCCACGCTGCTGCTCGAAACACAGTACGCCGCACTCCGCCCCGGCGAGTCGCCCGTCCTCAACGCCTACCTCACCAATCGCCCAAAGTCCGCGCCCAATGCCGGTGCCGTCCACTTCGAACTCCGCCAGAACGAAAAACTCCTCGATGGAGCCACCGTCCCCCTGAGCTCCGATAACTCCGCCGTCGCCCCCTTCACCAAAGCCCTGCCGCCTGGGGTTTACACGGTCACCGCCACCTGGACTCCCTCCGGGTCAGACATCCCCGCCGAATTCGCCGAAAACGGCTTCGTCGTCGAAGACCTCAGCGCCCTCCAATCCGGCCCCGCCTTCGCAGCCCACGGCGACTTCCTCACCCTCGGCAATCAACCCTTTCTCCCCGTAGGCACCAACTACTTCTCCACCGAAGCCAATGGCTGGAACTTCGCCGGACCCCGCAACGGCGCCGTCTGGGAGCGCGACTTCGCCGACATGCAGCGTCACGGCGTCAACTTCGTCCGCACCGGCGTGTGGAACGGCTACGGCGACATCCTCACGCACGAGCCGGACGGAAGCAACGGCGGCGTCACCGAACGCTTTCTCCGCAATCTCGAAGGCTACCTCTCCGCCGCGCACCGCCATGGGGTCGTCGTCAACTTCACCTTCTTCGCCTTCACCCCGCGCACGGACGACACCCGCACCGAACAGCACGGCAACTCCGAATCCACCCCGCCCCCGCCCAATCCCTACCTCGATCCCGCCGCCGTCGCCTCGGAGCAAGCCTACGTCCGCTCCGTCGCGCACCGCTTCGACAAGCTGCCGTTCCTTTCTTGGGACCTCATCAACGAGCCCTCCTTCGCCAACCCGCGCCTCATCTTCCACGGCAATGTGCCAAACAACGATCCCGTCGAACTGGCCGCCTGGCGGACCTGGCTTGCGAACCGTTACCCCACGCTCGAGCAGCTCGCCGAAGTCTGGCGCGTCACTCCTGACCAGCTCGGCAGCTTCGACAAGATTCCGCTGCCCAGCCCCCACGACCTCACCTACGACCGCTACGGCAACCCGGACGAGGTCCGCGCCTTTGATTACAACCTCTTCGCGCAGGAGATGTTCGCCGGCTGGGTCCACGGCATGGTGGACACCCTGCATCACGAGGGCAGCACCCAGCCCATCGACGTCGGCCAGGACGAAGGCGGCGTCACCGACCGTCTGCTCAACCAGTTCTACGCGGCTTCCCGAAATTCCGGCGTCACCTTCACCACAAATCACACCTACTGGCAGGACGACGCTCTGCTCTGGGACTCCGTCGCCGCCAAACGCCCCGGCCTCCCCAACATCACCGGCGAAACCGGCTACCAGCCCGCCTGGAACCCCGACGGCACCTGGCGCTACGACGAACTCACCGGCCTCGCCCTCGAGGAACGCAAATGGGCGCTAGGCTTCGCCGCCGGCTCCAGCGGCGCCGTGCAGTGGGACTGGGACCGCGAGGTCGACTTCGGCATGCAGCGCTCGGACGGCTCCGCAAAGCTCTGGGAAGCCATGATGCGCAATCTCGGTGCCTTCGCTAAAGCCGCCGCCCCGCACGCCACGGCGCTCCAGCCTCCCGAAGTCGCCCTCATTCTGCCGGAATCACTGCAGCTTTCGGTCTTGAACAAGATTTCCCTGGAAGCCCAGCAGAATGCCGTACGCACCCTCTACTACCGGGACCGCGTCGAGGCCTACGCCGTCGGCAGCTTCGCTACCGATACCCTCGGTTCTCCAAAACTCATCATCCTGCCCTCCGCGTACGCCCTCAACGACAAGGCCCTCCACGACATTCAGGCACAGGTCGAAGCCGGCGCCACGCTGCTCGCCTCCGGCCCCTTCACCGCCGATGAACATCTGCACCCCACCGCCCGCGCCGCATTCTTCGGCCTCCGCTACACCCTCGCTAATCTCGCCGAGCGCTACGAAGCCCTGCAGCTTCCGGGCGGCGGGCCCGCGCTTCCACTCGACTACACCGGCCTCAAGACCACCGAACTGGACCGCGCCGAACTGTCGGACGATTCGACCCGTGCCAACCTCCGGGAGGTGAAGCTGGGGAAGGGAACCGTGCTGTTTTCGGCGCTTCCCCTTGAACTCAACAGCAATGCGGAAAGCCTCGCCGCCGTCTACGCCTACGCTCTGGCAAAGGCCGGCGTCGCCCGCACCTACACCACTGGCGAAAAAGACCCCGGCATCCTGATCTGCCCCACCCGCTTCCCGGACAGCACACTTTACGTGCTCACCTCAGAGACCGCTGCCACCCGCATCGTCAGCTTTCGCGATAACCGCAGCGGCCAGACCCTTAGCGGTAGCCTCGCCCCCGGCCGCGCGGCGCTCCTGCTCATCGGCAAGGACGGCAAACTGCTCGCGAGCTATGGCTGGACACAGCCACAAACGACGCCGCGGTAGCCGGATCGACCCAGCGAAATATGTTCTGGCTTTTTGTTGTCATTCCCGAAGGGAATCTGTGTTTGTCGCTGCAGGACCGAATTACGCCGACAGCAGCCGGCCTACCTCGGCCAGCAGAACGGCCGGCGGAGCCGCCTCTCGCCGTACCAGGGTGAACTCCGGCGAAGGTCCCTCCCCACCGGTGGCAAAGCGCAGAATCGGCATCCGAGGCTGCGCGGCGTGCAGCAGCTGGGCGATCCAATGCGCCTCGCGGTGCCCAATCGAACGGCAGATCAACGTCAGCCGGCACCCCGAAGGGCACTCGCCCGCCAAAGCCTGCCGGCTGTTCAGACACGACACCGTGAATCCTGCCCGCTCCAGCAGCAGCCGGCGGGAGTGCTGCAGGCCATCATCGTTTCCCAGCAGCAGGAGCCTTCCGCCGCCGCCGGAGCCGCCAGAGATCGCGTGAAATTCTGCAGCGGGCATCGTGTTCTCCACGAAAGTGTCCTGGGTGCGTTGCATAGGGGAACTGTAGGGCTATAGTCGCACGCCGAGACCTAGGAGATACCCTGGTTAGGCAATTTTCACGGAGCGTTATCCGTGCTACCGTGTCCGGCACCGAATCTATGCGGCACACGAAGAATTGCTGCTTCATTA
>CAXSBL010000017.1:9776-28230 GCA_964235515.1 uncultured Bryocella sp. | reverse complement strand
GAAGAATTGCTGCTTCATTAATCGTGGCGAGCGCTCCCCCAGCGGCCCTGCCGCGCGGTCCTCAGCCAGTAAACGGCCGATCCGAGCGCCAACACCACAAAAGCGGGTTGCAGCTCCCGCCCCAGATGCGGCCGCGAAAACAGGATAAAACCGAACCCCGCCAGCGCCAGCAGCACCGGCAAGGGATACAGCGGCATCCGAAAACCCTCCCCCGCCTGCCGCGCCCGCCGGTGCCCCGGCAGCAGCACCGCCACCCCCTGCAGCAGAAACTGAAACACGATCCGGATCACCACCAGCGTTGAGATCACCTCGCCCAGCCGGAATAGGCAGCACACCAGCGTCACCCCGGCCAGCACCCGCAGTGAAACAAACGGCACCCCCGTCCCCGGCGCGAGCCGTCCAAAGGCCGCCGGAAAATTCCCGTCCCTTGCCGCCGCAAACGGAATCCGCGAGTACCCCAGCAGCAGCGCAAACACCGAAGCTCCCGCCGCCACCGCGATCAGCACCACGATCCCCACCGCTGCCGCCTGCCCCACCGCCCCGGGGTACGCCGCCCGCATAAACACCGCCATCGCCGCGCGCCTGGCCTCCGCATCGTCGCCCCCAAGAAACGTCCGCCACGGCAGCACCCCCAGCACACTCACGTTCATCAGCAGGTACAGCGTCCCCACAATTGCAATGGACCCCAGCACCGCCCGCGGAATCGTCCGCCGCGGTTCCCGCACCTCCGCGCCCAGAAAACAAACGTTGTAGTACCCCCAATAGTCATAGGCCGAAATCAGCAACCCCGTCCCCAGCCCGGCGACGAACCGCCCGTCCAGATGAAACGCTCCCGGTGGAAAACCAAACGCCAGCGCCGGATGAAAATGCGTAAACCCTGTGGTAATAATCGCCACCACCGCCACGATCACCGCCACGCCCAGCCCCTGCACCACCCGCCCCAGCGAACTCACCTCACGGTGCAACACCGCCGCCGCCAGCAGGCAAACTCCCATTGCCAGCAGCGTCTGCCCGCTCAGCACCACCGGTACCCCCAGCACCCGGAACGAGGCCCATGGTCGCGCCGCCCACGGCAGCAGATAGGAAAGGTACTGCGCAAACCCCAGACACCCCGAAGCGATCGAAAGCGGCGCACTCAGCAGCAGCTGAAACGCATATAAAAACGACAGCAGCCGCCCCAGCCCGCCGTTCAACCCAAGCCCCCCGTACATATGCTTCAGGTACGCATACGATCCACCCGCCTCCGGGTACGCCGTCCCCAGCTCAGACCACACACACCCGTCACACAGCGACAGCACCGCCCCCAGCACCCAGCCCAGCATCGCCTGCGGCCCGCCCATCGCCCCAACAATCAGCGGCAGCGTCACAAACGGCCCCACCCCCACCATGTCGATCAGGTTGATCCCCAGCGCCGCCCGCGTCGAAAGCCCCCGCCGCAACGCCGGCAAGCCGTCACGGGGAGCGGTTGAAATGCGACGGGACGGGGAGGGCATAGGCCATCATCGCCGTCCGGCGCGTGGTATGCCTAGCGCTCGCGTGGTATGCCTAGAGATATGGCCGCAAACCGTCGTCGTCATGCCGCAAAATTCGGTCTTCTGACCCTGGTCGCCTTCGCGAGCCTGCATTCCACAGCGCAAACGCCGCCCGCCGCGCCGCCAACTTCGACTCCATACCAAAGCGCCTTCGCCCAGCCGCTGCCGATCGACAGCGGCGCCTCCGCCCTCTGGCAATCCCTGCAAAAGCTCAACACCCGCGCCAGCATGATGATGGTCGTCGCCCACCCCGACGACGAAGACGGCGGCATGCTTGCTTATGAATCCCGCGACCGCGGCGTCGATACCTCGCTGCTCACGCTCACCCGCGGCGAAGGCGGACAGAACCTCATGTCCTCGGACTTCTTCGATCAGCTCGGCCTGCTCCGCACGGAGGAACTTCTGGCGGCGGACCAGTACTACGGCGTCCACCAGTTCTTCAGCCGCGTCATCGACTTCGGCTTCTCCAAAACCATGGCCGAATCCCTCAAAAACTGGGGCCACGACCGCGTCCTCTACGACTGCGTCCGCGCCGTCCGCCTCGCCCGCCCGCTCGTGGTCACCTCCGTCTTCGCCGGCAACGTCTCCGACGGCCACGGCCACCACCAGGTCTCCGGCCTCATGGCGCAGGAGGTCTACAAGGCCGCCGGCAACCCGTCCGTCTTCCCCGACCAGATCGCCGCCGGCCTCCTCCCCTGGTCCCCGCTGAAGGTCTACGCCCGCGTCCCCTTCGCCCGCGTCACCGACAAAGGTATCTACGACTACGCCACCGGCCACTGGGAACCCGTCCGCTTCCGCAACTACGTCACCGGCACCGATATTGAAGGCATCCCTTCCGCCACGGTAGAAATTCCCGAAGGCACCTATCAGCCCCTCTTCGGCACCTCCTACCTCGCCGTCGGGCGCGAAGGCCTCGGCCAGCAAAAGTCACAGAACGGCGGGGTCGGCGCGCCCTCCCGCGGCCCGCTCAACTCCCCCTATCACCTCTACGCCTCCCGTGTGCCCTCGCAGGCCAACACGCTCCCCGCCCACGAATCCGGCTTCTTCGAAGGCATTGACACCACCCTCCCCGGCATCGCCGGCTATGCCCCCGCCGCCGACCGCCCCCTCTGGAGCACCCGGCTCACGGCTCTCAGCCAGACCGTAGCCGAGGCCACCGCCGCCTTCCGCGCTGAAACCCCCGCCGCCAGCGCCCCCGCGCTTGCCCGCGGCCTCGCAGAAACCGAAGCCCTGCTGGCCGAACTCGATAGCCCGGGTAGCCGACTTCCACCCGAAGCCGCCTACAACATGCGCCACGAGCTCGAAATCAAGCGGACGCAGTTCGACGAAGCCCTCGGCCAGGCCCTCGGCCTGCACCAGCTCGCCACCGTCACCACCGGCCCCTCCAAACCGCATCCCGGCCCCTTTGATCTCGGCCCCGCC
This sequence comes from uncultured Bryocella sp., assembly GCA_964235515.1. GTDB lineage: Bacteria > Acidobacteriota > Terriglobia > Terriglobales > Acidobacteriaceae > Granulicella. The sequence goes on along the minus strand of CAXSBL010000017.1, from coordinate 25,276 downwards.
GACCCCGGCTATCTCACCGCCGTCCCCGGCCAGAAGATCTACGTCGACATCCACCTCGCGGACGGCGGCCCCGACCCAATCACCGCCGTGCACACCGAGTTGCACTCCGCCGCCGCCGCCGGCACTTGGGCCTTCACCCCCGAAATCACCGCTCCCGCCGATCTCCAGCCCGCCAGCGCCGAAGACGCCGTCCTCTCCACCACCACTCCCGCCGACGCCGCGCTCACCCGCCCCTACTTCGCCCGCCCAAACATCGAGCAGGCGTACTACGACCTACTCGAGCCGCAGTACCTCAATCTCCCCAACATGCCCTACCCCCTCGCCGCCGAAACCACCTACACCTACGCCGGCGTCCAGGCCCATCTCCGCGGCGTCGTGCAAACCACGCAGCGCTTTGTAGGTCCCGGCCCTCTGCTCCACCCCCTGCTCACCGCCCCGGCGATCTCCCTCACCCTGTCGCCGGAGGCCGGCATCATTCCTCTCACCAGTCACTCCCTCGAGCTCTCCGCCACCGTCCACAGCAGCGTCAAAGGCCCCGCGCAGGGCCACGTCCACCTCGAACTCCCCCCAGGCTGGCACGCCGACCCCGCCGTCGCCGACTTCGCCACCGCCGCCGACGGTGACGACCGCACCCTCCACTTCCACGTCACCCCCGGCACGGTCGCAGCCCAGCCCTACAACATCACCGCGGTAGCCGACTTCGCTGGCAAACAATATCGCCAGGGTTTCGAAACCGTCGGCTACACCGGCCTGCGCCCCTACCCCTACTACCGCGATGCCACCTACGAAACCACCGGCGTCGACGTAAAAGTCGCGCCGAACCTCCGCGTCGCCTACGTCACCGGCACCGGCGACGACGTCGCAAAATCGCTCGAGGACTTGGGGGTCCACGTTACCTTCCTCTCCGCCGCAGACATCGAAACCGCCGATCTGTCCGGCTATGACGCGATCGTGCTCGGCATCCGCGCCTACGCCGCCCGTCCGGAGCTCCGCAACGCGAACGCCCGCCTTCTCGCCTACGCGAAAGCCGGCGGCGTCGTCCTCGTCCAGTACCAGACCCCCGAATACAACGGCACCGACGCCCCCTATCCGCTCTCCGTGCCCGGCGACGCCGAAAAAGTCGTCGAAGAAGAATCCAAAGTCACCCTTCTCAACCCCACCGACCCGCTTCTGAACTTCCCCAACCGCATCACCACCGCCGACTTCGACGGCTGGGTCGAAGAACGCGGCCATGGTTTCCTCCGCTCCTGGGACCCGCGGTATCGCGCCCTCACGGAAATGCACGACGCCGGCCAGGACCCCCAAAAAGGCGGCCTCGTCTACGCTCCCTACGGCAAAGGAGCCTACGTCTACCTAGCCTTTGCCTTCTTCCGCGAACTGCCCGCCGGCGTCCCCGGTGCCTACCGCCTCATGGCCAACCTGCTCAGCCTCGGCAAAAACCCCGATCTGCACACCCCATAGGCAGCCCCTTTACCGGGTGCCGACTGAGGCGAATCGAACGCCCGCAACCTGAACCTCTTACCCAGATACCTCTGTCCTCCTGAGCGGTACCTTGTCCTCCTGAGCGCAGCGAAGGACCTGCTTTTCGAACGCGGTCATTGCTCCGGAATCACTCCACACAGCCATACAACAGAGAAGCCCGGCGATAGCCGGGCTTCTCCTTCAACCGATAACCCAGCTCCCTTTAGCGAGGCGCCACACCCGGGTCCGTCGCCCCATTGTGATTGCGGTTGTAAATACCCTGCGACGAGCGATCCTGCTGCCGGGCCAGCCGGTGGCGGTCGTGCGCGGTCAGGTGGCCGTTGTCGCGGCTGCGCATGCGCTGGTCTTCGGAGTTGATGCGGTTCTGCCGGGCATCGGCGGCCGCCGCGCCCCTGGGAGTGATCTGCCCATCCGCCACGCCCCTGTTGATACGATTCTGCTGATTGGCCGAGCGCCCCGCGATCGTATGGCGCTGGTTGTACGTGGTCGTCTGCGCAACGAGCGTGGAAGCGGGCAGGAAGACAAGCGCGGCTGCGAGCAAAACGGATTTCATATTCATGGCTTGTACACCTTTCTCCTGAGGCGAATCCTTCGGCTCAGGCGTTCAAAAATAAGGGTGTCCGGCGCTGCTGTCCCGCCGCCGCCCTACACATAGTAGGAACCCGGGGCGGCAGCAGAGGTTGCGTGGGCTCCCGGCGCAGAAATCCGCCACCGCACCGCTCAAACGCACCCCCCCCAACTGCAATCTCCCGAACCGCAATCTCCCGCAATTTCAAAGCGGGGCGAGTTGATCCCGCAGCAACTCCGTCGCCGGCGCCCGGTACAGCGTCTCCCACGCCCCTTCCTGCACCACCCGGCCCGCCTCCATCGCCATCACGCGCTCCGGGCAAAGCCCCCGCAACACCTCCGGCTGATGATCCACCGCGATCAGGCTGAAACCCAGCTCCCGTCGCCACACCGCCAGATCCTCGATCAACTCCCGCACCAGCGGCCGGTCCAGTCCCGCAAACGGCTCGTCGAGCAGCAGCAACCGCGGCCGACGCGCCAGGGTCCGCGCCAGCGCCACCCGCCGCGCCTGCCCGCCGGAGATCGCCCGCGGCTTCGCCTTCCACAGCGGCCCCAGTCCAAGCCGCGCGCGCAAGGTTTCCACCCAGCGCCTCGTTCCGGCGTCCCTCCGGCTCGTTCCATCCACGCCAAACAGCACATTTTCCCCGACAGAAAGGTGAGGGAACAGCCCCGGCTGCTGCGTCAACAGCCCAACGTCCCGCAGATGCAACGGTATCGAAACCGCGTCCCCGTCCTCACTCGCCGATCTGAACCAAACGGCCCCACCGACCTGCACAAAGCCCACATCCAGCCGCTCAAACCCCGCCAGGCAGCCCAGCACCGTGCTCTTTCCCGCGCCGGAGCTCCCAAACAGCGCCAGCGCTTCACCCGCCTCCACCCTCAGCCGCACATCCACCGTAAAGTCCCGGCGCCGCTTCACGAGGTGCGCCAAAACTCCCGAAGCTCCTGAAATTCTCGAAATTCCAAAATCTCCCAAGACTCCCGAAAGCCCAGCCTCAACCATCCCGCCTCCGCTCCGCCAGCACCCCCACCAGCCACGGCAACGGCAGCGCCACGGCCAGAAATACGGCCAACAGCGGCATGGCCGCCGGCAGCCCAAAGCTCTGCAGCGTCACCCAAAGCTGTACCGGCATGCCCGCCGGGTAATACGCCGTCACGGCCACCGCGCCGAACTCGCCCAGCGTCCGGATCCACGTAATGCTCACGGCCACCGCCAGCCCCAGCCGCGCCAGCGGCAGCGTCACCCGCCAGAATGTCTGCCAGGGCGAGGCGCCCAGCAGCCCCGCCTGCCGTTCCAGCGTCGCCGGGACCGCTCCAAAAGCCGCCGCGGCCCCCAAAACGTAGTACCCCATGCCCACATAGACCTGCGTACACACAAACGCCAGCGGGGTATTGGTCAACTCCAACCCCAACCGCGCCAACACGGAACCTAATGGCCCGCCCGGCCCAAACGCCAGGGAAAACAGGATCCCCAGCGCCAGCGGCGGCAGCAAAATCGGGATCAGCAGCAGCGCCTGCCACAACAGCCGCTCCCGCACCCCGCAGCGCGCCAGGTACACCGCGACCGGTGTTCCCAGCGCCACAATTATTCCCATGGCCAGCGCCGTCAGCCCCAGTGAAACCCGCACCGCCGCCAGCGCCGCCGCGCGCCCTTCACCCGCCCACTCCCAGGGCCCGATATGCGCCAGAAATCCCGACAGCGGATACAGCAGCGCCAGTACCACAACCCCCGTCCCGGCCAGGCCCCACCACCGCCCCGAACCTCCCGCCAACCCGGCGCCCTCCCGGCTCACGCGTGCAGCGCCGGCGCGCTCCCCGGCGGGTCATAGTTCGCCCCCCGCAACAGCCCCTGCGCCTCCGCCCCCGTCAGCCAGCGCACGAAAGCCTCAGCCGCCACCGGGTTTTTCGCGCCCTTCAGCGCCGCCGCGTAAAACACCAGCGGCTCCGGAAAAAATGTCTTTCCACCCGCATTTAGCTGAATCTCCGGGTTGCGCGCATGGACATCGCTGCCGCTCAGGTCTACATCGTGCGGCAGATCCAGAAACGGCAGGTGAAAGGCTCCCGGCTGAATGCGATAAGCCGAAGCCGCATCCAGTTCCCCGGACTGCAGCCGTGACTGCACACTCGTCTCCATGCTGATCTGCTGCGGATTTACGAGGGGCCCCAGCACCTTCGCGACCAGGTCCGGTTGCCCGTACTTCTTGGCCGCTAAGGTCATCGTGAACACAATGTTGCGCCCCTGCGGATCGGTCGCCGGATCGGTCCGTCCAAACCGCAGCCCAGGCGACTCCAGCACGCTCCACCACTCCGCCTTGCCCTCGCGCGCAGCCTCAAACTGCGGCGCAAACCGGCTGTGCGGACTGTAAGCAATCACCATCCGCGTCGCCGCCACGGGCACCGCGCCCGCCGCTTTGCCCGCCCGCAGCACCAGCTCCATCGGCCCCGGCGTCACCGAAATAAACACATCCGGCGACAAACTTCCGCCCACGATCAGCTGTGCGAGCGCACTCGCGCCCTGCCCGTGCCCGCGCATCTCCAGGCGCAGGGACCGCGCCGCCGCCGTCTTTACCGGCCCTTCCATCACCGAGCCCATGGAGCCCGCATAGGCCACCTCCACCGGATCCGCCACGGCCGCCAGCAGACGCCCACCCGCGGCCAGCGCCGCAATCCCGGCTCCCAGGCGTCCACCCCGCACCAGCAGTCCGCGGCGGCTCAACACGCCGTACTCCCCCGTCACACCAGGCAAAAGTTCCATACGACGAATCTATACGACTCTTCTCGGGCGGCGAGCTTGCCAATCGCAGGAGCGGACCACCTGCTGCAAGCACCTTTGACTCAGCGCATCAACGACCCACTAGCAACCTACTAGCGACCCATTAGCCAAAAAGTTACTTGACGCCACGAGGTTACCCATGCACAATCACCAGACTCACCCAAAAGTGTAACCGTAGTGACCCAAATGGGTTACGAACGGAATGTCCAGTACATCGCTGTCCCGAGGAGCTTCCCCTTGACGCATCGCGTCCGTTCCGCTGCTGCATGCCTGCTCTCCGTCATCACCGTCCTGGCCGGCGCCCAATCGCCGGCCCGGCTCTCCCGTCCGTCCGTGCGCGTCACGGAAAAGGTCGATCGCAAGATCACGCGGACCCTCAAGGGCACACATCCCGGGGCGGTCGACCACGCCACGAGGGGCAGCCGTCTCGCCGCCTCCACGCAGCTCAACGGCATGATCCTCGTGCTGCAGCCCTCCGGCGAGCAGGAAGCCGCGCTCCACACCCTGCTTGACGCGCAGGGCGACAAGGGCTCCGCCAGCTTCCACAAATGGCTCACTCCGGACGACTTCGCCGCCAGCTTCGGCGTCGCCTCCGCCGACATCGCCAAAGTCTCCGCCTGGCTCACCGACAGCGGCCTCTCCGTCGACTCAGTCGCCAAAAGCGGCCGCTTCATCACCTTCTCCGGCAACGTCGGTACCGTCGAAACCGCCTTCAACACCAAGATCTACAACGTCACCGTCGACGGCGAACGGCACATCTCCAACACCACCGATGTCACAATCCCGGCCGCGCTCGCGCCCGTCGTCCGCGGTGTCAAGTCGCTCAATAACTTCTTCCCCAAGGCCAAGGTCTCCGGCGCGCGCAAGGTCGCCCTCCAGAAGAGCCCCGTCAGCGGCTTTGATTCCCTGGATCCCGACTTCGGCGCCTCCCCCACTGGCACCCACTACGTCGCTCCCGGCGATCTCGCCACCATCTTCAACGCCGGCCCGCTCACCGCCAAAGGCATCGACGGCACGGGCGTCACCATCTCCGTGCTCGCCCGCAGCAACATCCAACTCGCCGACGTAGAAGCCTACCGCTCGCTCTTCGGCCTGCCCAAAAACGACCCCAGCATCATCGTCGTCGGTTCGGATCCCGGTGAAAACAGCGACGACGTCGAAGCCTTCCTCGACGCCGAGCTCGCCGGCTCCCTAGCCACCGGTGCCAAGGTCAACTTCATCGTCTCGAGCGCCTCGCTGGTCGGCTCCGGCATCGATACCGCCGGCCTTTACGCCGTCGACAACAACATCGGCGACGTCATCACCCTCAGCTACGGCGGCGGGGAAGCCGGCAATGGCGCGGATGGCACGGCCTTCTGGAACGTCCTCTGGGAAGAGGCCGCCGCCCAGGGCCAGACCGTCTTCGTCAGCTCCGGCGACAGTGACGCCGCCGGCGGTGACAGCTCCAGCGCCACCGTGGCCACCGGCTACGGTGTAAACGCCCTCGGCTCCTCCGCCTACAACGTCGCCGTCGGCGGCAGCATGTTCGTCGACCTCAACCCCACGCAGTACTGGGGCGCCGTCTCCGGCATTCCCTACGCCAGCGCCCTCGGCTACATCCCCGAGGCTCCCTGGAACCAGAGCCGCCTTACCTCCACCTACCTGAACTCGACGGACACCGCCTTTCAGGCCGGCTCCGGCATCGTCGGCGGCGGCGGCGGGATCAGCATCTACACACCGCGTCCTTCCTGGCAGACCGGCTCCGGTATCCCAACCAACGCTGACGCCATCAACGTCTACTCCGGCACGGGCATTGCCGCCGGCTCGCCCATCACCGGCCTCCATCGCCTCGTGCCCGATCTCTCCTTCATCGCGGCCTCCGGTCATGACGGCACCCTGTTCTGCTATGAAGGCGGCTGCTATGAAAACGCGGGCGGCAATCTCATCAGCGCCGGCGTCGTCGGCGGCACCTCTGTCGCCGCGCCCGCCATGGCCAGCGTTCAGGCGCTGATTGATGCCGCCAACGGCGGTCGTCAGGGCAACGCCAACATTAATTACTACGCCCTGGCCAACCAGCAGTACACCGCCTCCACCACCGCCTGCCAGGCACCCATCGGCACGGTCGCCAACCCGTCCGTCACGCTGCCGGCCAGCACCTGTAACTTCCACGACATCGTCAACGGCTCCAACATCGCTCCCACGGCCATCACCGGCACCGCTGGCGTCGGCTTCAACGCCGGTGCCGGCTTTGACGAGGCCTCCGGTCTCGGCTCGCTGAACATCGCCAATGTCGCCACCAACTGGTCCACCGTCAAGTTCAACGCCACGGCCACCACGCTCTCGCTCACCCCCACCACCGGCAGCCATGGCGCCAACCAGACCGCCATCATCCAGGTCACGCCGGCCTCCGGCAGCGGCACCCCCTCGGGCGACGTCAGCATCATCGCCTCGCTCGAAACCGCCTACGGCGCCCCGCAGGTCTTTACCCTCTCTGCCGGGACGGTGACGGGCCTGGTGAACAGCCTGCCCGCCGGCACCTACGCCGTCTACGCGCACTATGCGGGCGACACCACCTTCGCCTCCAGCAACTCCGCGCCCGTCACCGTCACCATCGGCAAGGAAGCCGCCAGCACCAACCTGTTCCCCTACCTCGTCACCGCCGCCGGCTCGGTCACAGAGCAGGCCAGCTTCACCTACGGCTCCGGTGAGATCTATCTCGAGACCGAAATCTATCCCAACTCCGGCAACGGCACCGCCAGCGGCTCGGTCGTTTACACCGTTTCGCAAAACGGCGTCGCCCTCCCCGGCCTCACCGCCAAGCTCGACACCTACGGCACCACCTACCTGCTCGCCGGCCCGCCAATCAGCGACTTTTACCTCCTCCCCAACTACGCCACGCTCGCGCCCGGTGCCTACACCGTCACGGCAGCCTACTCCGGTGACACCAGCTTCACTGCCAGCACCTCCAGCACGGCCTTCACCGTCGTCAAAGCCACGCCGGCCGTCAGCTTCAACACCAGCACCGCTCAGATCAAATCCGGCGGCACCGCTACCCTGAACTTCACGATTACCACCCCGGCCTCGGCCACCCCCGCCAGCGGCACAGTCACCTTCACCGACACCACCACCGGCACAACGCTCGGTACCGGCACCCTCGCCAACGGCACCGTCAGCTTCAACACCACCGCCATCACCGCTTCCGGTGCAAATAAAATCACGGCCACCTATAGCGGCGACACCAACTACCGCGCGGCAACCTCCGCCGCCACCACGGTCACCGTCGGCGGTCTCACCACCACCACCACGACTTTGACTCCCAGCACTCCGGCACCCTTCGTCGGTACGGCCGTGACGCTGTCCGCCGCGGTCTCGCCCGTACCCTCCACCGCCGCCGCGGTCTCCTTCTATAACTCCGGCGTCCTGCTCGGTTCGGCGACGGTTTCCACCTCCACCGGCATTGCCACCTTGTCCGTGACCAGCTTCACCGCCGGCGCCCACGCCCTCACCGCCACCTACGCCGGCAACGCAACCCAGAGCACCAGCACCGGCAGCTACGCCCTCACGGTCGCGAAAAACGTCACCTCCATTGACTTCAGCGGCGGTGAAAGCTCCACCTACGGCCAGACCGTCTCGTTCAACGCTTACATCGTCCGCAGCCCCACCGCCGGCGTCCCCGCCGTCCCACTCACCGGCACGGTGAACTTCACCGACAACGGCACCTTCATCGGTTCCGCCACCCCGGTCTTCGGTCCTGGCGGCAGCCGCTACGTCGCCACGCTCAATCTCAGCACCCTCACCCCAGGCAGCCACACGATCACGGCCACCTACACCGGTGACGCCAACTACGCCGGTGCCACCTCGATCGCCGCCCCGCTCACAATCTCCAACGGTCCGGTCACTCTCCTCACCACCAGCACCCTCACCGGAAATGCGGGCGGAGGCTATCTGCTGACCGTCACCGTCACCAACACCGGCAAGGGTTACGCCGGCAATGTCACCCTCACCGGCGCCAGCGTGAGCGGTGCCTCTGCCTTCAACCTGCCGGTAGCTCTCGGCAACCTGAACCCCGGCGCCGTTGCCTCCACCGTCCTCAAGATCCCAGCCTCCGCCGGGGCTGACGGAGCCCGAGCCGTGGCGACCACGACTGGCACCTACACGGGCGGCAGCTTCGGCGGCAGTCTGCGTGTCACACTGCCGTAACAGCAACCTTTTATAAGATGTGTCTACCTACCGCTGTGAGACTTTTGGAGATCCGATGAACGTCCGTTCGCTGCTCTGCCTGTTTGCCGCTTCCTGCTCGGTGGGTCTGCTTTCCAAAGCAGCCCATGCCGACACCCTCACCCTCACACTGAGCACCCCGTCCTCCGTCACCACGCAGGGGGGAGGCGAGGTCGACTACTACGGCACCATCGCCGCCGCGGCCGGCAACATCGGCGTCGAATACCTGAACGGCGATTCCTACAGCATCGGCGCCCCGTTCACTTTTAGCGACAACGGCTACGCTTACGGTGCCCCGTTCTTCCTGGCCGCCGGTGAAAGCTACACGGGCCTGCTGTTTGACATCCTCGTGCCTGCGAACTCCGCCGTAGGCGCCTACACAGGCACCTTCACCATCCTGGGCGGTAGCTCGTCTCTCGCCAACAGCAACATCGCGAGCGCCAGCTTCACCACCGCCGTCACCCCGGAGCCCTCTACCTGGCTTCTGCTCGGCACGGGCATTTTGGGCCTCGGCCTCGTCGCGCGCCGTCGCAATTTCCTGGCCGCCAGCAGCCCGACCGCATAACGCAACGGGTACTCGACTTTAAATTGTCATTCCATGGGGATCTGCTCTCACTATCCGAGCAGATCCCCTAGAACGATCTGAAGGATCGTCCCCCTCTGATAACGGCGTAAAGAGTGCTGTTCGTACCTTCACGCCTCAGGTCGTCAAGCGCGAAACGGTAAAACGCCGGCCCGCTGCGCCGGTGCGGGCCCCAGCCGCAGATCCAGCAGCTCGCCAATGACCTCCGCCAGCTGCGCGCCGTTCAGGCTCAACGCCCCGCCTGGAGGCAGCCTGTTGCCCGCCGTCATCCCACCGTCGCGATCCGCCGCCAGGTAAATGGCAACAAAGCTGCCCAGTACCTCCATGTGTCGCACATCCATCACGTCAAAGGCCTCCGCGCGCCCATGGGCCGTGATCCACAGAATGCCGTGCAGATCGTCCTCCGCCCAGGGAATCAGCACACCATCCGTGACGGCACTGATCTCACCCTGCTCCAAAGGCAGGGCCGCCGGAAGGCTGCGGTAGTGCTGGGGAGCCCCCTGTTCCAGGTGAATGCCGCAGGCGGTCATCGTGCTGGGCAGCATGGCGCGCAGAGCATGGGCATAGATGCCGGACGTCGCTCCCCAGGTGTGCGTCTGCGTTCCGTTCGGCGCAAACCGGCTCAGGCTCACCCCGGCTCCATCCGCCCCGCACAGCGCCACTGCGGCATCGGCAAAGGCCTGCATCGTCTCCAACGGCTGCAGAACCAGCGTGTACGCCAGACGCTCCACGGCCGACCGCTGCCGTTGCGGATCGCGCTTGCGCTGTGTTCTTGCCCCGAAGAGCTTGTCACGCCAAAGGTCATGTAAGTCCAACCCGCTATCCTTGCAGGGGTTGGTTTCAAACCAGGCAGAATTTCCCATGGAATTCCCCGCCGCGGCGTGCGGGCACCGGCCTGGCGCCTCCGCTAAGGCGGAGAATACGTCATTCACTCGGTATTCGCACATCGATTGCACGAAAAAACCACACTCATTCGTTAATCAGGACCAAATCTTTGTTGACGCCGCGCATACCGCGGCCTCCACGTCCTGTTCCAGTACATCACCAGCCCCGTCAACGCCAGCAACCCCGGCGAAAGCCCCGCACAAACCCAGATTGCCTTTACGGCCATCCCCAGTGCGCTTTCACCGCCGAAGCTCCCAAAGTGCAGCGCAAAAAACATCTGCACCCACCGCTGCCCGCGCCCCTGGCGCCGCGTATCACTGCGGCTCAACTCCGCCCCGCTCACCGGGTCCAGCGTCACACTCACCAGCTGCGAGTACGGCGCACTGCCCGCGTAATACCCCGTCGCATAGAACGGCGCACCCTGCCTGGCAGGCAGCCCAAGGTAATCCGGCGGCGCCTCCGCCGGCAGCAAACGACGAGCAGCGAAAATGGCCTCATCCACCGTCAGCGTGCGTCCGCCCGCCCGTGTGTCCGCAACCCGCGGCTTCGACGTTTCAGCAACACCGCGTCCGCCCGCCACCGCTACCACCAGCCGCTCCACCGGCCCCGGAAACGCAAAGTACATCCCCGTAAAGCTCAGCAGCAGCAGTGACCCCGAAAACCAAAACCCCACCACCGAATGCATATCCCAGTTCAACCGCCGCCACCGGATCCCGGGCCGCAGCATCACCGCGCCGCGCCACCGGCTCACCCCCGGCCACCACACCACCAACCCCGTCAGGCACAGCAGCAGCAAGCCCCCGGCCATCCATCCGCTCACCAGTAGCCCCGTCTCGCCAGCCAGCAGGTAAAAATGCAGGTTGCTCAACCACCCCAGCACCCCCGCAAACCGCATCTGGTCCGCCAGCACCGCCCCTGTGTACGGGTCCACCGAAACCATCCGGTAGTTTGCCTCCAGCACGCCCTCCGCCGGCCGCAGCAGCAGCGTCGTCGCCTCCGCCGGCTTATCGAAGTCCCGCACCGAACCCACGCGCCATCCCGGCCGCCCCGCCTCCACCGCCGCAATCGTCGCCGCCAGCGTAGTCCGTCCCGCGGCCGCCGGTCCCGATGCCGTCTGCAGGTGAAACAGCTCCGGCCGCAGAGCCCGTTCCATCTCCGGCCGAAACACCAGCGCCGCTCCACTCAGCCCAATCACCACGGCGTACAGCGTCAGCGCCAGCCCCAGCCAAAGGTGCACCTGAAACACCGCCCGCCGCAGCCAAACCCGCTGCGGCGAACGCAGCCAATTCGGCCCACGCGCGGGGCGGGGAAGAACTGGCTGCGAGATAGGGGCCGCGGTACTCATCTTCTTGGTTTGTCATCCCCGCAGGGAATCTGCTGTTGCCCTTTTCTTTGTCATCCCCGCAGGGGACCTGCTGTTGCCTTTTTGTTTGTCATCTCCGCATGGAGTCTGCGTCTTCCCCGGCGCTCCACGAAGCCCACAGCAAACCGCAGCTCCCCCGAGTTAGAAGTGCAGCTTCAACGCCACCTGCAGTGACCGCGGCCCGCCTACCTGATACAGCCCGTTCAACCCGCCCAACTCATTATTCAGCGTGTTGTACGTCTGCCCAAACAGCGCGCTCCCGGCGCTCAGGTTGTTATAAACCGACCCATAGATCGCATGGTTGAACACGTTGTAGGCCTCCGCCCGAAACTGCAGCCCCACCTGCTCGTGAATCGGAAAATCCCGCCGCAGCGTAAGATCCGTCTGCACCGCATCGAACCCGCGCCCCAGGTTGCGCCCCGCACTACCGTCGCCCGTCGTCCCGGTATACGTGCTGAACGCTGCATAGTTGATCGCCCGCCCGCCCCGATACTGCGACCCATAAAGATAGAGCGGCTGATTCAACACCCGGTCTGGATGCAGCTGGATCGTCGCTCCGCTGGTCGGGTCCACCGTCTGCGGCTGCAACACATCGATCGGCAGCGCCGACCGCGCCGAAATCCGCGTGTCCACAGCCCAGTGTTGCAATACGTACGCCTCCGCCGCATTCCGGTAATGCCCGCCAACCTCATAACTTCCCGCTAACTGGAAGTTATGCCGGATGTCATAATCCGAGCTCGCCCGCTCCAGCGCATACGTCGTAAAGTTCGTCGTATCCGTGTCCAGCGCATGCGACCACGTGTAACTCGCCAGCACCTGCAGCCCGTGCGCCAGCTTGCGGTCGAACTTCACCTGCAGCGCGTCGTAATCCGAGCTCGCCGCCCCCGTCGTCAGGTACAGCCCCTTGCCGTCCGCAAACGCCGCGTTCCCCAGCGACTCCGGATGGTAAAACCGCTGCGCCAGCAGCTGCCGACCCGCCGAAGCCACATAGTTGATGTTCAGTGACTGCTTTTCGCCCAGCGCCTGCTCCAGCGCCACGTTCCACTCGCCCGTATACGGCAGCTTCAGGTTTGGATCATAGCCATAGATCGGCGCGTTGTACGGTGCCGCCGCCGAAGGTGTAGGCGCCGCGTTCACCTGCGTTTGCGTCGCCGGGAAGCTTGACGCATAGCTCGCAAACCCCGTCGTTCCAATGCCGTAATACCCCTGCGCGCTCAGCGCCACGCCGGTGTCATAAAACAACCCGCCGCCCGCCCGCAGAATCGTCTCGTGCCCCGGCTGCTTGTGCAGCTGGTACGCCACACCCACGCGCGGCGCAAAGTTGCCGTAGGTCGTTCCCCACAGCGGTGTGTTCTTCGGCGCCGCCGCCACGTTGCTCAGGTTCGTAATCTGGGTGACGGTGTACGGATCATTGCCGTTCAAATCGCTCGGCGGCGGGTTCAAGTCCCACCGCACACCGGCCGAAAGGCTCAACCGGTCGCTCACCCTCCAGTCGTCCTGCGCAAACGCCGCAAACTCATGCTGCACCGCCTTCATGTCGATCGATTGCGTGTACACATACAGCCCGGCTGGCTTGTTCGACAGCACCGTCGCCTCGTCCAGGTAAAATGCAACCTCCCACAACGGCGGCAGCTCCTCGCTAGTCACCAGCCTTCGGTAATCCACGCCATACTTCAGCGTGTGCCGCCGCACCGTCTGCGTCAGCGAGTCGACCACATTCACCTGCCGCTGCCGGTTGCTCTGCGGCTCCAGCAGGTAGTACGGATACAGCCCATAAAACAGGAAGAATGTCATCCAGTCGCCGTTATTCAAGCCCGGCGCACTGCTCACATTCAGCGCCGTCGCTCCGCCAAAGTTGTCGATGTACTGGTTAATCTTGTAATCGTTCCCCGTCACGCCCACGCGAAACTCGTTCGCCAGCGAGTTCGAAAAGATATTGTCCGCGCCCAGCACCACTGTCTTCACGTTCCGCACCGTCGCATTCACCTGCGCCAGATCCGTCGGCTGCCGCGTCGTGCTCTGCGAAGGCACATCGCTGTACCGTCCAAATATCCGGAACTTGTCGCTGAACGCATGGTCCACGCGAATGCTCGACGTATCCAGTCGGCTCGGTGCGGAATAACCTACCGTCAGATTCGCCAGCCCATTGCCCAGATCCGCGCTGTTTGACACCGGAAACGCATTCAAAAACGGCTGCAGCGCCGCCGGCGCGGTCGCCCGCAACGTATTGCTCGGCACCTCGTACAGCTGCGACGCCACAGGATTCGTCAGCCGCAATCCCTCATACGAAAAGAAGAAAAACGTCTTGTCCCGCCCGTTATAAAGCCCCGGAATGCGCAGGTACCCGCCCAGCGTTCCGCCAAAATCGTTCTGCCGCTCCGGCAGCTTCGTCGTGTCGAACGTATTACGCGCATCCAGCGCATCGTTGCGCAGGTAATCGAACGCCTCGCCGTGCCACCGGTTCGTCCCCGACCGCGTAATGAAGTTAAACTGCCCGCCCGGCGTCCGCCCATACTCCGCCGCATACGTCGAAGTCGACGTCCGGAACTGCTCCAGCGCATCGATCGAGACCAGGCTCTGCGTCGTGCCCAGCGCGCTCTCCTGCGGCGTCGACCCCGAAAACCCCGCCCCCGGTGTGCCTGAAACGGTGTTCACCGTCGCCCCCGTATTCGCGCTGACCCCGTCAATCGTGTAGTAGTTGGCCTCCGTCCGCTGCCCGTTCACGCTGATCTCACCGCTCGACCCCACACCCGAAGAAGGCACCACCTCCGTCCCCGGCGCCAGCGTGATCAGCGCTTGAAAGCTGCGTCCATTCAGCGGCAGGTTCTCCACAAACTGCCGGTTGATCACCGTGCTCACCGTCGCGTCGGTCGTATTCAGCGTCTCGCCCGACCCATCCACCTGCACCGTCTGCTGCTCGGACCCAACCCGCAGCGTCACGTTCCGCAACAGCCGCCCGCCCACATCCACCGTCACGTTCTCCACGGCCTCCGTCTCGAACCCCGGCGCACTGAACCGCACCGTATACACCCCGGGCTCCAGCGTCGGCAGCGAATACAGCCCGCTCGCATTCGTGTGCACGCTCGAAGTCTGCCGCGTCTTTCCGTTCACGGCCTCAACCGTCGCGCCCGCCACCACGGCATTCGCCGGGTCCCGCACCACGCCGCTCAGCTGCGCACTTTGCGCCCACGCGGACACACCACCGCCACACAGGACGGCAGCCGCCATCCATCCCTTGCCCATCATCTGTCTCAAAAACAACCGCCTCTCAAATGAGAGATCTGACCCGTCGCAGCCTCTGCGAACAACCAGAGGCGCGGACGACCTTAGCGGCACTTTCAGCGTCTACACACAGCAGACCTCGTCAACCGCCAGGTTGTCGATCTCCAGGGACCTTCACGCTCTCTCGCCAAAGACAGGTGTGAGGGTCCTTCTTCTTCTCACTTCGGTCATCATATACGACCGATAGAGTCCGCAATACAGCCATCCAGCAAATCACTCCGATTTGGGCTCGCACATCGTTGCAATTCCACTCACTCGGCTCGCCAATCCTCCTTAGTCCTAGTCTCCCTCGTCACCCTAGCCATGCGTAGCACCCTCGCCAACCCAAGTCATCCGTCCTACCCTCGTTACCCCTCACCACCCCTAGT
>CAXSBL010000017.1:6448-9676 GCA_964235515.1 uncultured Bryocella sp. | reverse complement strand
GAAGCACCCGATCGTCGGAATGTATGCCCCGTCGCATGCCTCCTCACCCTTCATCCGAATGTGAAGCCCTGTTCATGGAGCATTCTTACTCTTCTGGAAGCCTCATGGATGATTCCAGGAGAACCCCACACATGCCCAACCAGCCCCTGAAGGCGCTGTTCACTCGCTGCTTCGCGTCCGCACTCGCCGCCGCGCTGGCCCTCGTTCCCGCTCTTTCCGCGCAGACCACCACGACCGCACCCGACACCACCACCCTCCAGTTCGCTCTCGTCTTCAGCCGTCACGGCGTCCGCCCGCCCACCAAAACCAACGACAACTACAATCTCTACGCCTCCCAGGGCTTCCCTGACTGGTCCGTCGCCCCCGGCTACCTCACCGTGCATGGTGCCCAGCTGATGACCATCATGGGCGGGTACTACCGCCAATACTTCACTCAACAAGGCATCCTCACCGGCAACGACGCGGCTGACGCCAAAAACGTTTACTTCTACGCCGACAACGCTGAGCGAACCTACGCCACCGGCCAGGCGCTCGCCGCCGGCCTCCTCCCCTCAGCCGCACCTGCCGTCAACGAGCTCGCCAACGGCGCCACGGACCCGCTCTTCTACCCCGTCAAGCTCAACCTCGGCAACCCCGACACCTCCCTCGCCGCCGCCGCCCTCAGCGGTCGCATCGGCAAAAATCCCAACGCCCTCGTCCAGGCCTACGGCGCCCAGCTTACCGAGCTCGAAGACGTTCTCCAGAACCAAAACATCCCCTACCTCACCTACGCTCCCAGCTGGATGACCTCCGTCGCCGCCATGCCGCTCACCGTCACGCCCGGCACCGCCGGGGGCATTGTCACCTTCAACGGCTCGGTCGATACCGCCTCCACCCTCGCTGAAATCTTCATCCTTGAGTACTGCGACGGCAAGGACTTCGGTCAGATCGGCTGGGGACGCCTCTCCGAACAGCAGATCATCGAGATCGCCAAGCTCCATACCCTCGACTTCGACCTCGCCGACCGCACCCCCTACATCGCTCAGGCCCTCGGCTCCAACCTCCTCCTGCACATCGCCAACACCCTCAACCAAGCCGCTACCGGCACCGCCGTCGGCCACTCCATCGGCGCACCTGGTCAGAAGCTCGTGATGCTCGTCGGCCATGACAACCAGCTCGCCGCCGTCGGCGGCCTGCTTCGTGCCGACTGGTCGCTGCCCACCTTTGCCAACGACGACACCCCTCCAGGTGGTGCCATGAGCTTCGAACTGCGCCAAACCGCCGCCGGCACCGAAATCGTTCGCATCTACTACACCGCCGCCACCATGGACCAACAGCACGACGCCGTGCCGCTCTCCCTGGGGACACCCCCGGCTACCGCGCCCATCTTTATCCCCAATGCCAGCACCAACACCCCCTACTACGACATTCCCCTCGCCACCTTCAACAGCATGGTCGCTTCCGCCATCAATGCCAATTTCACGAACTAGGCATTACCTTCGTTTCTCCGTCCCAAAACAGGGCAGGTCCGCAACCGCGGCCTGCCTTGTTTTCATGCCGACGCCGCCGATCAGTAACACTTCGGCGAGAATGTGAGCGTGAAGCACTCATATTTTTGCAACCCTGTTTCCCGCAGAACATCCTATCCCTAGGAGCGCAGAGCTCCGCCAATTTCAGGAGTTACCTATGGCAATCAAATGGGACAAGCTGACCGTCAAGTCAGGAGAGGCGATTCAGGCAGCCGTGGGCCTCGCCGGCGACAACGGCAACCCCGAAACCCTGCCCATCCACCTCATGGCCGCCCTGCTCGAAGACAAGGAAGGCGTCGTCCTCCCGGTCCTCGAGAAAGTGGGCGTACCTGTGCAACAACTGCTCGCGCAAATGAACGGTCTCATCGCTAAGCTGCCCAAAGTCCAGGGCGCAGCCCAGCAACCCGGCCTTAGCCAGGCTTTCTCAAAAGTTCTCGATGGGGCTTTCAAGGAAGCCGCAAACTTCAAAGACGAATTTGTCTCCACCGAACACCTCCTGCTCGCCCTCGCCGCACAAAAATCCGAGCCCGTAGCCCAGGCTCTTACTGCCCAGGGCGCCGACTATAACGCCATCCTGAACGCGCTCAAAACCGTCCGCGGCACCCAGCGCGTCACCGACCAGAACCCCGAAGGCAAGTTCCAAGCCCTCGCCAAGTACGCCAAAGACCTCACCGAGCTCGCCCGCCGCGGCAAACTTGACCCCGTCATCGGCCGCGACGAGGAGATCCGCCGCGTCGTTCAGGTGCTCGCGCGCCGCACAAAAAATAACCCCGTCCTCATTGGCGAACCCGGCGTCGGCAAGACCGCCATCGTCGAAGGCCTCGCGCGCCGCATCTTCCTGGGTGACGTCCCCGAAATCCTGCGCGACAAGCGCGTCGTCTCGCTCGATCTCGGCGCCATGCTCGCCGGTGCCAAGTTCCGCGGCGAGTTTGAAGACCGCCTCAAGGCCGTGCTCAAGGAAGTCGAAGAGTCTAACGGCCAGTTCATCCTCTTCATCGACGAACTCCACACCCTCGTCGGCGCCGGCGCGGCTGAAGGCTCCATCGATGCCTCCAATATGCTCAAGCCGGCCCTCGCCCGCGGCGAACTCCGCGCCATCGGTGCCACCACGCTGAATGAGTACCGCAAGTACATCGAAAAAGACGCCGCGCTTGAGCGCCGCTTCCAGATCGTCTACGTCGGCGAGCCCAATGTCGAGGACACCGTCGCCATCCTGCGCGGCCTGCGCGAACGCTACGAAACCCACCACAAGGTCCGCATCAAGGATTCGGCGATTGTTGCCGCAGCCGAGCTGAGCCACCGCTACATCTCCGACCGCTTCCTGCCCGACAAGGCTATCGACCTCGTCGACGAGGCCGCCGCCGCGCTCGCCATCCAGATCGGCTCCGTGCCGGTAGAGATCGACGACCTCGAACGCCGCGCCACCTCACTCGAAATCGAAAAAAACGCCCTCGGCCGCGAAAACGATCCCAACTCGCAGGACCGGCTTCACACCGTCGAGCGCGAGCTCGCCGAAGTGCAGGAAAAGGCCTCCGCCCTACGCGCCCGCTGGCAAAAGGAACGCGGTGCCATCGGCGAAATCGCAGAGCTCAAAGAGCAGCTGGAAGCCCTGCGCTTTCAAGCGACCGAGGCCACGCGCAAAGGCGATCTGCAGCGCGCCGCCGAGCTCCAGTACGGCGAAATTCCGCAGGCCGAACGCCAGCTCCGCGAGCTTACGGAT
>CAXSBL010000017.1:3035-6348 GCA_964235515.1 uncultured Bryocella sp. | reverse complement strand
GAAATCCAGAAGCTCACCCAGATGGAATCCCGCCTCAACGCCCGTGTCGTCGGCCAGGACGAAGCGCTCACCGTCGTCGCCAACGCCATTCGCCGTTCGCGCGCCGGCCTGGCCGACCCCAAGCGCCCCATCGGCAGCTTCATCTTCCTCGGCCCCACCGGCGTCGGCAAAACCGAAACCGCCCGTGCCCTCGCCGAGTTCCTCTTCGACGACGAAGCCGCCATGGTCCGCATCGACATGTCGGAATACATGGAAAAGCACGCCGTTTCGCGTCTCATCGGCGCGCCTCCCGGCTACATCGGCTTTGACGAAGGCGGTCAGCTCACTGAAGCCGTCCGCCGCCGGCCCTACTCCGTCGTGCTCTTCGACGAGATCGAAAAGGCGCATCCCGACGTCTTCAACGTGCTCCTCCAGGTGCTCGACGACGGCCGCCTCACCGACTCCAAAGGCCGCACGGTCGACTTCAAGAACACCGTGCTCATCATGACCTCGAACGTCGGTGCGTCCCAGCTCACCACCGCCTGGGCCGAAGGCGAAGAGGGCTTTGCCGAAGCCAAGGAGCGTGTTCTCGGCGAACTGCGCAAGCAGTTCCGCCCCGAGTTCCTCAACCGCGTCGACGACATCGTCGTCTTCCACCCGCTCGGCGAATCGCACCTCACCCACATCGTGGATCTGCGCCTCGACGATCTCCGCAAACTCCTGCGCGACCGCAAGATCACGCTCGAGCTCACCGAAGCCGCCAAGGAAGCCATCTTCCACGCCGGCTACGACCGCGCCTACGGTGCCCGCCCGCTCAAGCGCTCCATTCAGCGCCTCGTGCAGGACCCGCTCGCCATGCGGATCCTTGACGGTCGCGTGCTGCATGGCGATCGCGTCGTGGTGGACACAGACCGGGCCAAACAGCTCGTCTTCACCACCCCCGACCGCGCCGCGGCAACAGAACTTGCCGTCGCCTGACCACGCCCGCAGCCAGAACAAAGGCCGGAGCCAACCAGCTCCGGCCTTCGCTTTTTGACTCAAAGCTCATCAACTCAGAGCTCACAGCTCAATCAATCCCGCCCGCTCTCAACTCCCCACAGCTCCTACACTGGCCGCTGAAAACTCAACAAACAAGTGGACCTCAAACCTCCCCACGCGCCAATTCCCCACGCACCCGCTCCATCGTCTCCAGGTAAAAGTGCAGATTATGCACCGAATTCAGCGAAGCGCCCAGCGCTTCGCCACTCGCATAAAGATGCCGCAGATATGCCCGTGAGTAACGCAGGCAAACCGGGCACCCGCACCCTGCATCGATCGGCCCCTCGTCCTCGGCCATATCCTTGCGCTTGATGTTCAGCCGCACCACCTTGCTCGCCCGGTCCGCAGGATCTTCCCGCGCAAACACCAGCCCATGCCGCCCCGCGCGCGTCGGCAGCACGCAGTCCATCATGTCCACGCCCATCCGCGCATACTCTTCAATCTCATCCGGGTAGCCCACACCCATCACGTACCGCGGCTTGTCCTTCGGCAAAAACTCGAGCGTGTGCGCGATCATCTCCCGCGTCACCTCGCGCGGTTCCCCCACCGCCAGCCCGCCAATCGCATACCCCGGAAAATCCATCTCGGCCAGCCGTTCCGCAGACTCCTGCCGAAGATCCTTGTACATCCCGCCCTGCACAATCCCGAACAGCGCCTGGTACTTGCCTTCAAACCGTGCATGGTCATACCGCCGAGCAAACGCCGTCTCGTTTGGCTTGTCATTCCTGAAGGGAATCTGCGTTTCGCCCCCGCTGTTGCCCTTTTTTCTGTCATCCCCGCAGGGGATCTGCGTTTCGCCCCCGCCCACTTTCCCCGCCGTACCCGACATAGCCCAGGGCACCTCACCCCGATGCGCCTCCCAATACTCAAACGACCGCCGAGCCCACGCATGCGTCAGCCCCATCGACTGCTTGGTCCGCTCCCACGTCGCCGGCGTCTCCACACACTCGTCAAACGCCATCATCACGTCCGCGCCCAGCGCGATCTGCACCGCCATCGAGTGCTCCGGTGAAAAAAAGTGCTTCGAACCATCAATGTGCGATCGAAACTCCACCCCGTCGTCCGTGATTTTGCGTAGCTTCGCCAACGAAAACACCTGAAATCCACCGGAATCGGTCAACATCGGCCGCTCCCAGCTCATAAACCGGTGCACCCCGCCCATCCGCCGGATCAACTCATGCCCTGGCCGCAGATACAGGTGATACGTATTCGCCAAAATGATTCCAGCGCCAGCCTCGTCCGGCCCAAGCCGCTCCAGCACGCCCTGCTCTACGGTCTTCACCGTGGCCGCCGTCCCCACCGGCATAAACACCGGCGTCTGCACCTCACCATGCGGCAGATGCAGCACCCCGCGGCGCCCGCCCCCGGCCCGTTCTGTTCCTACCCCAAACACCAAAGACATAGCCCTCCATTTTAGAAGGGCTATGTCGGGATGTTCCGAGCGGCAAACTTCAAGTACGACTTGAGCCGCTGTTTACTGCCTTGGTTCCGCAAGCCTGCAAAGTTTAGGGCGTTACAGGAGGCGCGGGTGGCGCAGGAGGCCGAGGTACATGCCCTCCCGGTGTATTCGTGTGATACGTACCGTGTACCGCGGAGCGACTTTGCGAACCCATCAGCGGTCCCATCGCCGCGAACTTTGCTTCCATGATGGGTCCCATTGAGGCGAACTTCGCCGCCATGATCGGCCCCATCGACGCAAACCGTGCCTGGCTCGCCGGATCCCACCCACTCAACCCTTGGATCCCCGGCGCAAACAGCAGCGACTCCCCGGCGTTCGGTCCACCATGCTCACCGTTCCCGCCGCCCCGCTTAATGGTGTGGATAAACGTCAGCTCCTTCGGCTCCACCGTAATGATCGCCTGCTCCACCAGCCCATCCGTGCGCCGCTTGTTGCAGATGTCCGTGCTCTCCCCGCTCTTTAAACTCCGCGTGTGCACCGAGCAGTGCCAGTCACCCGTGTCCAGCCGCTTGCGAATCTCCTCCACGTCGGCGATGTTGTACATCCCCGGCTTGTCATACTCATACGTCCGCACCACGTTCAGCACCATGCCCCGCGCCCGCCGCGCATTGTCGCCGTTCACCATGCCCAGCGTGTCCGGATCCATCGTCACCTCGGTCACGTCACTTGCCCCCTTGGCAAACTTTTCCGTCCCGTTGAACAGATCATCCTTCACCGTAGGACTCGTACCCTGCGCCCCCGCCAGGCTTCCGCCCACCACCACCGCCAGCACCACCGCTGCCATTTTCATCGCCAACTCCCTCCCACCTGCAAGAAAACTCACACCACTCGCAACTC
>CAXSBL010000017.1:0-2935 GCA_964235515.1 uncultured Bryocella sp. | reverse complement strand
ACCCAACCCAGACCACGAGCTAAATAAACCACGAACCACCAACTACCGCCCCTCATCCTCAAACACCCCGGCCCGCTGCAGCTGCGCCCGCGTATGTGCCAGCGCCGCATCGGTAATCCGCGTGGCCTCCTCAAACTGCTGATTCGCTACCACCCGTTCATGCGCCATGCGAGAGGCCTCCCGGTGCCTCCGCTCCAGCTCCACCCCAAACGTTCCCGCCAGCACACTCGCCGCCAGCGCCCCACCGGCAACCAGTCGCCACACAGCTCCCCGCGGAAAGGCCAGCACCTTGCTCTTGCCCGGCGTCCCGGCCTCGGCGGTCGCCGCCCGAGCCAGCACCCGCTCCGCAAACCCAACCGGCAACGCCAACGGCTTGCCTAACTCCGCCCGCAGCAGAGCCTCCATTGCCGGCTCGGAAATCTCGCCCGCCTCCGTCAACTCCCGCACATCCTCAGGCCCGTTGTTCACGCAAGTACCCTTTCATCGTCACAGCCGCCTTTTGCCGCAAAAGCTTCAACCCACGCTGCAGATTGCTCTTCACCGTCGGCAGCGGCTGCCCCAGCGTCACGCTGATCTCCTCCGGCGTCAGATCCTCCGCATACCGCAACACCACCGCCACCCGCATCGCCTCCGGCAGGCTTCCGACCATCGTCTCCAACCGTCCGCTCACACCCTCGCCGATCCCCCGGCCAACCTCCGCCGGCTCCGCTGCATGCGCGGTCTCCATCCACTCCTCCGCACCCGACTCTGGCTGGCGCCCCCGCCGCCGCACCGCGTCCGTAGCCCGGTGCACCGCCACCCGCCGCAGCCAGAACCTCATGTGATCCTCACCCTCCAGCCGCTCCGCCTTCCGGTGCAGTTCCAGAAACACATCCTGCGCGACCTCCTCGGCCACCCCCGGATCGCGGCAAATCCGCTGCGCAATGGAAAACACGATCCGCCCATGCACCGCAATCGCCCGCCCGAGTTCGTCCGCATCCATCGCCATTGGCTTCACTGCCCTATACGCCGCCACATCGGTTCCGGGATGCAAAATCCTCAATCAGCCAAAAATCCTCAAAGCTCAACCCCTTAAAGCTCAACCCCTCACACGCTCACAGCTCATCAACACCCAGCCCAACTCGACATCCAGCCCACAACGATCACCTCGCGTTCCTCACCAGCCATCACCCCAGCAATCACCCCAGCAATCACCTCGCCCTCACTCACCCCACCCGCATCCAAAACCTATGCGCCGTCTGCTCGCCGTCTGCCTTCTCGTCCTCAGCGCCACCTTTGTGCTCGCGCCGCACGCCGCGACCCCGGCGCAAACCACCGCAGCGCCGGCGACGCCCCTCGGCAACCCCGCCGCCGCGGCCCCCGCCGGCCCCTCCATGTCGCCCCCACTCGTCACACCATCCGCCGAAACCGGCACTCTGCCCGAAACCAAAGCCCCCGCTCCGCGCCAGATCGCCCCCAATCCGTACACCAGAGCCAATTCAGGCCCGACGGCAACGTCAGGCAATTTCGCAAACTCCGGCACAGCGCAGCGCCCCACCAGCACCCCCTACACCGGCGACCTCAGCATCTTCGAAGACCCCAACCGCGATAAACTCCTGCAAACCGGCAAGGTCCTCGACACCCTCCGCCTCCACCCCGGCTCCGACATCGCCGACATCGGTGCCGGCGGCGGTTGGTTCACCGTCCGCGCCGCCCGCCGCGTAGGCCCCAACGGCCACGTCTACGCCGAAGACATCAACCCCAAAGCCGTCGAAGCCATCCGCACCCGCGCTCAGAACGAGCACCTCGCCGACATCACCGCCGTCCTCGGCACACCCGACGACCCGCGCCTTACTCCCGACTCCCTCGACGCCGCCCTCATGCTCCGCGTCTACCACGAGGTCGCCCACACTGACCGCCTGCTCCCGGTCCTCGTCCGCGCCCTCCGCCCCGGTGCCCGCTTCGCCGTCATCGATCACCCCGGCAACGGCGCCGACCACGGCATCAACCCCGAAGTCGTCCGCGCCGAAGTCACCCACGCCGGCCTACGCTACGTGGGCCTCTACGACTTCACCAAAGCCGACCAGAACGACTACATGGAAGTCTTCGAGAAGCGCTAACTAGCCTGCCTTTTTTGGTTGTCGTTCCCGAAGGGAATCTGCTGTCGCAGTCGCTCTCGCCGTTGCTCTTTTGGTTGTCATTCCCACAGGAAATCTGCAGTAGCAGCCCCTCTCACCGTCGCTCTTTTGGTTGTCGTTCCCACAGGGAATCTGCAGTTGCAGTCGCTCTTGCCGTTGCTCTTTTGGTTGTCATTCCCGCAGGGAATCTGCAGTTGCAGTCGCTCTTGCCGTTGCTCTTTTGGTTGTCATTCCCGCAGGGAATCTGCGTTCCTATCCGCGCCACAAACCCCGGGTGCCCCACCCTTCGCAGCTTCACCGCGTAGGGGTGGGGTCAGGCCAGCCACAAATGCACCCTTCATCCGCAAGGGCCTCTCGCGACAAACAACCCAACCCACAACCTGCAACCCCTCACCAACCCATCGTCCCCGGCCCACCCTTGAACGGCCCCCGCACCCACGACGTAATCCACCCGCCATAAAAGTCCCCCGGCTGCGCCGCGACCCGCTCCCCGCCGACAAAGCACGCATCCACCTTGCTTGCATAGAACGCCAGGTGATCCTTAAGCCCCGCAAACGAAGTCGTGGGCCGAGCGTAACTCCAGGCCACCTCCGCCACCCGGACCTCGGCGCCGCCGGCACCCGACATCACCAGATCCCAGTAACTAGCCGCACCCTTCCACTCGCAAAAGCTCCCCCGCCGCGCCGAAGGCCGCAACAAATCCATCCGGCAATCCCCAGGCGGCAGGTAATACACCGGCGGATGGCTAGTCTCCAAAACCCGCAAAGCCCGAGAACTCTCCGCCACCACCACCCGGAGATGCTCCACCCGCACCCCAA
>CAXSBL010000016.1:69949-72170 GCA_964235515.1 uncultured Bryocella sp. | reverse complement strand
CCACGTAGAAACCACAGCCGTCACCTTCACCGAAATCCCCCCAGCCGAGCTCGAAGCCTACCTCCTCACCGGCGACTCCCTCGATAAGGCCGGCGCCTACGGCATCCAGGGCTACGCCGCCCGCTGGATCGCCCGCATCGAAGGCGACTTCTTCAACGTCGTAGGCCTGCCGCTCGTCGCCGTCCTGCGCCTCCTGCGTCAAATAAGCCCCGAATAAGCCCCGAAACGTCATCTTGAGCAGCTTTAAAAGTTGTCATCCTGAGCAAGGCGAAGGACCTGCTTTTCCAGCCGCCGAGTTCCGGTACTTCGACATCCATTGCCCCAACGGCCCTCCGAATGGCATCCTGACCGCATGAAGCATCGTCACAAAGTCCTTAAAACGATCGCCTGCCTGGGCCTGCTCCCTCTCGCCGCCGCAACCGCCCAGGACGGCGGCAACTGGCGCGCCGCGAGCACCACCGCCCGCGCCACCACCGGCGACATCGCCCTCTTCAACCAGAAGATCGCCCTCGGCTTCAGCGCCGCCTACACCCTCGCCGAGATCCGCACCCTCAAGCCCGAAGAGATCACCGCCCTCTTCAGCGGCGTCGACGGGGTCAGCGGCACCGGCCACCTCTACCGGACCAGCATCCCCGGCGATAAACGCTTCCTGCACAAAAACACCCTCTGCGGCTCCGAAGAAACCCAATGGGTCGTCACCTTCGCCCAGGGCAAAAACCTGCAGGTCGCCTTCTTCTCGACCGCGGACATGCCCGTCCTCACCCCCGAAGCCATGGCAAACAACACAAACCTCTGCGGCACCTTCTCCTACGTCCGCTAGCGGCCCTCCCCACGGCCTCCTTAATGGCCGTCCCTCACAAGGACTTGTCATCCTGAACGAAGTGAAGGACCTGCTGTTCGCCAGACGCCGCACTCGCCGCTCACGCGCCCGCCCCGAAACTCCCCAGGTCTTATCCCCGTCTGTCTTGTGTCAGGTATCCCAAACGACACCGTCTCCGCATCGCCAACTGTGTCTGATTTGCCACACCGCAACCAGCCTGACCGGGTTTACCCTTGTGGCAGTCGGTTGAAGAATTCGTACGCTCGGCAGACCCCGCCGCTTCCGAAAAGCCGGTCGTCATGCGGGCAAAAGGTATTGACTGAACGCAGAATTCCAACTCGAGCACACGATTGAAGCTCCACTCGCCTTCTCCGGCGTAGGTCTTCACTCCGGTGCAGCCGTGCAGCTTCGCCTCGTGCCCGCGCCCGCCGGCTCCGGCATCGTCTTCCGCCGCTCCGATCTCGACAACTTCGAAATCCCCGCCATCGGCCGCAACGTCGCCAAGGTCAGCTACGCCACCAGCCTCATGCGCCAGGGCGTGCTCATCTCCACCACTGAGCACCTCCTCAGTGCCCTCATCGGCCTCGGCGTCGACAACGTCATCATCGAAATTGACAATCTCGAAGTGCCCATCCTCGACGGGTCCGCCCAGCCCTACGTCGCCGCCATCCTCTCCGCCGGCCTCAAGCGCCAGCGCCGCCGCCGCGAGTACCTGCGCATCCTTAAACCCGTCGAAGTCCGCGAAAACTCCCCCTCCGGCGAAAAATTCATCGGCGTTTACCCCGGCGAAGGCTACTCGATCGACTATTCCATCGACTTTCCCGCCCCCATCGGCTGCGACCGCTTCACCGGCGACCTCGAAGCCGGTGCCTACGCCGATCTCATCGCCCCCGCCCGCACCTTCGGCTTCCGCGAAGATGAAGCCATGCTCCGCAACATGGGTCTCATCCGCGGCGTCTCGGACGAAGCCGCCATCATCATCGGCGAAGGTCTCGTCCAAAACGGCCCGCTCCGCTTCTCCGACGAGTTCGTCCGCCACAAGGTCCTCGACCTCATCGGCGATCTAGCCCTCGCTGGCCGCCGCCTCTGGGGCAAGGTCATCGCCGAACGCGCCGGCCACGCCATGCACACGGCTCTCGTGCAGCGCCTGCTCCGCGACCGCAGCGCCTGGCAACTCGCCACCCGCCCCGAAACCGTCTCCCAGCCCCTCCTGCATCATCGCTCCGCGCTTATCCCCCAGGCTGCGGCTATCTCCACCAGCCAGCCTCGCTTCCAGCCTGGTCTACAGCCCGCCCACGCCTAGGCAGTCTCAGCCCCACGCAATGTCAAGCTGCCCCCGCTCACATCCGCGACGGTCGGTTCTGTTTTTGTTGTCATTCCCGAAGGGAATCCGCGTTTGTG
>CAXSBL010000016.1:63563-69849 GCA_964235515.1 uncultured Bryocella sp. | reverse complement strand
ACCCTGGAGCCGCGACCATGGCCACACAGCCGCAGTTCGCACCAAAGCCCGCACCGAAGTCCCCCTCACAGCCCCGCTGCAAAATCTCCAGTCGCTGGAACGACCCCGAGGCTCTCGCGCCCTACTCCAGCGGCGTCTCGCTTCACAGCCACACCAGCATGTCTGAAGAGACCATGACCTTTGTGCACAAGTTTCTGGGCATGTTGCCCGGCTTGTCGCACATCTTCGCGCACTACCAGCGTCGGGGCGTCGACTGCGGCTTCCAGTTGGACTTCGTGCGCGGTCACTGGCGGCCGCCCCTGGTGCCGCGCATGGCCTTTGATCTTGAAGCCGCGCAGATCCGCTCCGCCGGCCTCGACCCCCTCGTCTCCATCACCGATCACGACACGGTCGCCGCCCCCCAACTCTTGCGCTCGGTGGCCAGCACCCGCGGCATCCCGGTCTCGCTCGAATGGACCGTTCCCTTCGGCGCTACCGAGTTCCATCTCGGCATCCACAATCTGCCCTCCGCCGACGCCTACGCCTGGATGACGCGCCTGGCCCAATACACCGTCGCCGCCGCCGTCCCCGCCGGCGTTCAGACCTCCACGCCCGCCGAAAAATCCGGCCAAAAATCCGGCCAGAAACCCAACAAAGAACAGCTCGGCGCCCTGCTCGCAGAGCTCGACGACACCCCCGGCGTACTCATCATCCTCAACCACCCCATCTGGGACCTCTACAAGATCGGCGCCGATCAACACCGCCGCGAACTCGCCCGCTTTCTCTCCAGCTTTGGCCACTGCATGCACGCCCTCGAGCTCAACGGCCTGCGCGACGGCCGCGAAAACCGCGCGGTCGCCAAACTCGCCCGCGAAACCGGCCACCTGCTGATCTCCGGCGGCGACCGCCACGGCACCGAACCCAGCGCCTGCATCAATCTCTCCCACGCCCGCAACTTCCGCGAGTTCGTCGACGAAATCCGCATCGAGCGCCACAGCCACGTCCTCTTCATGCCCCAGTACCGCCGTCCCTGGGAACAGCGCATCCTCCACTCCACCCTCGACGCCGTCACCGACTTCCCGGACTTTCCCGAAGGCTGGCAGCGCTGGGACGAACGCGCCTTCCACCCCGACCGCCATGGCGAAATGCGCCCCCTAAGTCAGCTCTGGCAGGACGGCAAAGCCCCCATCCCGCTCCGCCTCGCGGTACAACTCGTCCGCCTCGGCCGCAACCAGGCCCTGTCCCGCGCCTTCAGCCTGGGCTTCGGCGAACACATCGACGCCCACGCCGAACTCGAACTCCTCTAACCACCGCACACCCATCTTCAAGAACATTCACAAACTCAGCAAAGCAGCCCTCATCACCATTCGCGCGAAGGTCTGCAAAAACTAAAACGACCAGTTCTCGCTCGTCGAAAGATATGAATCTCTCCTCGTTAGTCCCTAAATCGACGCCGTCAACCTAGGGAGTGTGCGCTGTCAACCCGCAAGGAGGTGAAGTGGAACGTAAAGCAAGTCAGCGGCACTCAGACCGAAATTTCCTTCACTGAATCCTCTTCCGGCTTCTTGATTGGCACCCTGTACAGCAGTCAAAAGTTGAGCGAACATCTTCAGCACTGGCTCGATGCACTGAAATCACAAGCGGAGCGTTCAACGTAGTCCGTCCAGGTCGCTTTGGGGCGCGAAGCTTTTGCCAGTCGCATGGTTGTCTACCTACCACGCGGCGCGTGAATTCAGTCACACCCGTCCTACGCTTCGCTCTCCTCGCGGATATCGATGTGCTGCATCGTGAACGGCCGCTTCAAAAACGTCGTCCACAGATAGTTCACGGAGTATCGCACCGCCATTCGCAGAATGCCTTCCTTCTTTAACCGGCGCGCCGAGGAATACATCTTCAGATCGAATGTAAACAGCACCCGTCCAACCTCGTGCAGCCGCCGTGCAAGATCCGTGTCCTCGCCATAAAAAGTAATCGCCACATTGAAACCGCCGATGCGCTCCAGCGCCGGCCGTGCCACCACAAAGTTCCCACCCTGCACCATCGATCCCACCCGCAGCACGTAGCGGTTCAACGCATAGGTCAGCCAGGCGATCCCATAAAACCCACGCACCAGTAGCCGCTCGCGTGGGGAAAGATCGTAGTACACCAGCGGCCCCGAAAGCGCGGCCAGCGAGCGGTCCTCGGCAAAGCGCTGCAACACGGCAGCCACCCAGCCCTCCGGCAGTCGCGAATCCGAATCCACATTCGCAATCAGCTCGCCCGTACTGGCCAAAAATCCCGCCTGCCGCGCGTAGCAAAGGCCCTTGCGCGGCTCGTCCACCACGCGCACGCCGGGCACCTGCAGTGCCACCTCGCGCGTGCGGTCCGTGCTTCCGTTGTTCACCACGATGATCTCAACCGCCTCACCCATGCCGGCCGTCTCGCGTAAAATCGAGTCCAGGCAGTCAGGCAGATACCGCTCTTCATTGAACGCAGGGATGACGAAGCTCACAGTCATACCGCGCAAACTACCACCCCGAGATTGCACGGGCTTTACAGCGCGTTGCAAACAGCACAACTTTACGGCTGCAGCCGAGGTTCGTCCTTCACAACCTGGTAAAACCTGTCATCGTGAACGCAGTGAAGGACCCGCTTTCGTGACCCCGTAAAATTTGTCATCCTGAACGCAGTGAAGGACCTGCTTCATCAGCCGTAACGCAAAAGCAGGTCCTTCGCGTAGCTCAGGATGACAACGAAGAGCGCACGACAACAGAGAGCACGACAACGAAGAGAGCACGAAACAGAATCAGCACGACACCAGACCTTCCGCAAACAGCGATCGCTACCGGACGGAGAAGTCACTCCTTACCATTAATGGGAACTCGAAGGTTCACGACGGACCGGCGGCGGGCCAGGGTCGGACCCTGTGTCAGTTCTCATACTCGGCTCCATCTCCATCGCAGACTTCGCCTGCTGCCTTCCCAGAATGCGATTCAACACCCGAGCCAGTCGCAGGCCGCCGACGGCCAACTCGCCGTCCGCAACCTTCTCCTCGTCAGTCATGTACTGCCGAGGCAATACCACGCCATTGCGCACTAGGGCTCGCTGACCCAGCTGGTGTGACTGATTCGTCCAGCTCACCGGGTCGCCTCCCGCGAACCGTTCCCAGTGGTGCTGCTGGATGTCGTCTAACAGGAGCGCCAGATGCGTCTTCTCGCTCAGTCCGCGCTCCTCCACCAGCTCCGTATCCCACACCTCATGCAGGTTGCAGGCACCGCCCTTGCACTGGGCCCCAAAGATCCTCACACGCAGATCGTTGCCGCCACGTGCATCGCCGATCGTGTGCAGGGGCTGGTGCAGGTCGCCGATAAAATGCACCAGAAACTTCAGCGCCTGCGCCCGTTGCCCCCGGTCCAAATCCACGTCACCAAGGCGCTGCTCAAAATAGAGAATGCGGTCGGTCACACAGTTACGCCACGGAGAAGACGCGTCCCGGCTGACCGGACAGTCGCGATCCCGGTCGTACTTCTCCGCCACTGCAGGGATGTTGTCGTAATGCCAGGGTCCCGTCTCCGGGTGCTCCTGCCGGTACTCATCCGCCCAGGACGCCACGTCTGCCAGGCTCTCCCTGCCGAGCAGGGAATGGACCTGATCCTGCGTGGCAGGCGTAAGGTACACGTCGGCTACCAATGCCGTCAGCCGATGCCCTTCGCGATCCCAGGCACTCGCCGGCATGGCTGCCACCGCCAGAAAGAGCATCACTACGACGGCACAGCGAAGCCAGTGTTCACTCCGAAATCTCACCCGCGCGCCAGCCCACGACATAGGCCAAGTCTAGAACGACGCAACGAAAAGTGGTTGTCCCAAGATAGAACACAAGCCAGGGAGAGCTGCTACTTAAGTTGAACGGGTGCCGCGTCTACTTTGATCCGGAACATCTGGTACGGCTTCTGCCGCAGATCCTGCCCGTGGTGCATCGTCGGCTGCTGGTTCAACTGATTCGACGTGAAGTACAGGTATCCATCTCCAGCCAGGCTCATCGTATCGGGCCAAAGAATGCGCGGGTCGTGCGCCAGCGTCTCCGTCAATCCGCTCTTGGGGCTCCAGCGGTGAATGCTGTCCGTCACCGGATCTGTCATGTAAACATTGCCCGCTGCATCCGACTCCAGCCCATCCGAAGGCATCTTTCCCGTCACTGCCCGCACCGTCGCCGCCACCTGCGCATCGCTCTTTGACCGATCCTTCAACATCGCCGTAGACACCGCATACAGCTTCGTTCCATTGATGGGGCAGTAGTACAGCGTTTCGCCATCATTCGAGATCGCAATTCCGTCCGCCGCAAAATTCACCGCCTTCGGCGGATGCCCCGGCAGCGTCATGTACACCGGCTGCCCCTGCGCGAACATCAGAAACTGATCCTCACTCAGCACACTCGAGTGCTGATTCAACCGTCGCCAGCTCTTGCCCGTCCCCAGATCCACCACCACGATCGCGTTCGGCCCCTCGCTCGAGGAATCCGTGATGTAGGCCGTTCCATGAATCTGATCGCCGCCACCCGCCCCACCACCCGCACAACTGCGCTCGGCCTGCGGATACATCGGGTCTTTCGGTGGTGCATTCGGGTTCGGTGCCGGCGCACTGCCGATCATCGTCGTGCAATCCTGCGGCCCCGTCTCACCGCCGCGCAGATCAAACCGCACATCATTCATGTAGCTGTTGGTCCCGGCAGACTCCGGCGGCAGCAGAATCGTCTTCACCACCTTGTTCGTCTTCAGGTCGATCGCCACCAGCTTGGGCCCATCCGGCACGATGTTCTTCAACAGAGGCGCGCCTGTATCCAGCACCCAAAGCCTGTCCTCCGGATCCACCACCACCGACTGCACACTCACAAAGTGCGTCTGATCCGCCGCCCGGTCCGTAAACGCGTTCGGGTTCGGCAACGAGCGCCCAGGCCAGTTATTGATCTCCTCATTCGGGTATGCCACCGCCTTGCCGTGCACCACTTCAGCGACCGTGAACGGGATCGGATCCCCCCAGCGTGCAAAATTTACAAAGATCCGCCCCGTGTGCGAAACCGTTACACCCTCCGGCATCGGCCCGGGAAACGTCGCCACGGTCTCCAGGTGACCGACCGGCTGATCGGTAGCCGCCCCCTGCGCAAAGGCGACCAAGGGCAACAAAAAAGGCAAAAGACAAGGGGCAAGATGACGACGCATACCCCACGTAGACGGTGGTCGCGCGGCTGCCGTTGGCTCACCGCACCCTCCAGTTGAAGTCTGCTTTGCGCAAGCCAACACACCGCCCCACCGCATCAAAAGCCTGTATCTGCCCCAAGTAACCCCATGCCACAGCCAGCCACTCCCATCGCCGTTTCACCCGACTCCAGCAGCGGCCCCGCCTCCGCGGAAGTACAAATCACCCGCATCACCCGCGAAGCCCGCAGCACGCTGACCGAAACCGTTACTCTCGAAGAGCCGCTCGAAATCCAGCTCGAGCACGGCCCCGCCAACGCCCGCCGCAACCGCTCCATCAGCGTCACCATGCGCACCCCCGGCCACGACCGCGAACTCGCCCTCGGCTTCCTCCACACCGAAGGCGTTCTCGGCGAGGGAGTCGATCTCGAAGACCTCACCATCGCCCGGCCCGAACTCGTCACTACCGACTGCGGTCCCCAGCCAGCCGACAAAAACACCACCCGCACCGCAGCCGGCATCGTCCGCATCGCCGTCGCCCCCGGCGTCGACGTCCGCCTCGCCTCGCTCGAACGCAACTTCTACACCACTTCCAGTTGCGGCGTCTGCGGCAAAGCCTCGCTCGCCGCCCTGCGCTCCGTCGCGCCCCCGCGCCGGCGCAACGACCTCCACATTGACCCCGCGCTCCTCTTCGCTCTCCCCGAACGCATGTACGCCCACCAGCGCACCTTCCGCAGCACCGGCGGCCTCCACGCCGCAGCCCTCTTCGACGCCACCGGCCAGCTCCAACTCCTGCGCGAAGATATCGGCCGCCACAATGCCGTCGACAAACTCGTAGGCGCCAGCTTCCTCGCCGACGAACTCCCTCTACGCCACCGCCTGCTGCTGCTCTCCGGCCGTGCCAGCTTTGAACTCCTGCAAAAGGCCGTCATGGCCGGCATCCCGGCGGTGGCCGCCATCGGCGCCCCCTCCAGCCTCGCGGTCCAGGTCGCCAAAGACTTCGACATCACCCTCGTAGGCTTCCTGCGCGACGATCACTTCAACATCTACAACGGCGCCGAACGACTCTAATCGGTTGTAAGTTGTAAGTTGTAAGTTGTAAGTTGTAAGTTGTAAGTTGTAAGTTGTAAGTTGTA
>CAXSBL010000016.1:44919-63463 GCA_964235515.1 uncultured Bryocella sp. | reverse complement strand
AGTTGTAAGTTGTAAGTTGTAAGTTGTAAGTTGTAAGTTGTAAGTTGTAAGTTGTTAAACCGTTAGCCTCGAAGCATGGTGGCTGGTGGCCTTTGCTGTCATTCCGCAGTGAAGCGGAGGAATCTGCAGTTTGGATCGTTGTCGCCGTACATCCAGAAAGACGGAGCTCTGCAACTATTTCGTTCCCGGGCACCGCATTTACTAACAACTAACAACAAGTAACGAACAACCAAGGTTTATCGCTCCACCGGCACCCGCACCAACCCCATCCCCGCCGCCAGCGCCGACTGAAACCCTGCCTCCGCATCCTCAAACACCAGGCAATCCGCCGGCGCCACGCCCAGCCGCTCGGCCGCTACCAGAAACGGCTCCGGCGCCGGCTTGCCGTGCGTGTAGTCCTCCATCCCGACTACCGTGTTGAAATAATCCACCAGCCCCAGCACCTCCAGCGACCGTGCAATCGTCAAGCGCGGCGACCCCGACACAATCGCCATCGGCAGCCTTCCGTGCTGCGCCTCGGCATGCGCCAGCACGGCAGGAATCGGCTTCAACCCGTCGATCATCCCCAGAAACAGCTGTTCCTTCCGGTGCACGGTCGCCACGGGATCCAGCCCCCAGCCGAACCGCTCATTCAGCATCTCCACCGTACGCGTCAACGGAATCCCGCCCCACGCCCAGAACAGCTCCATCGGAAAATCCCCGCCCATCTCCCGGGTAGCCTGCTGCCATGACCGCAGGTGCAAAGGCATCGAATCAGCCAGCGTCCCATCCAGATCGAACAGGTAGGCCTTGAATGCTTGGTCTGGAATCGCCAATGGAGTGGAGGTCGCCCGGGCTTGAGTCATCCTCTCGAGGATAGAGCCTCCTGTCCCATCGCTCTAAACGCCGCGGCACACTCCGCAGACCGTGACCTGCCAACTCCGCTTCAGGCTGTGTTCGTGGCACGCTGCCCACCGCGATCTACCCTGTGGCATACGACCCCGCGGCGTTGTGGCAGAATAAGCCATCACATCCCTTCCATCCGGGGCTCCACCTGAACTTCCGCCATCTTGCCTTTCTGTGTCTATGCTCTTTTCTGCTGCTTGGCGGTCTCCGGCTTCCGTCCCAAACCCCGGGGCAAAGCTCCACCATCGCCTCCGTTCCTCCCTGGTTCGTTCGCTGCGCCGGGGAAAACGCGCAATGTACCGTGTACGGCAACGCGCGTGTGATCTACGGCTCGGCTTCAGGAAACCTGCCTGCCCCGGGCGGCAGCTTCGTCACAAAGGTGCTCAGCAGCACCACGCTCTGCTCCGATGCGATCTTCGGTGACCCTGCCCCCGGCCAGTCCAAGGCCTGCTGGTATGGTCCCGTGGACGGGATGCCCCCCGGTTCCGTGGGAGGGCCCGGCGGCTCGGATTACCCCTTCTACATCCAGAACTACGGGCTCTGGGACGGTTCACAGCGCCACGTGGTCGGCCACTACAATCTCAATCCCACCCTGGTGGAAGCGCAGCTGCGCCAGTTCTACAAAACAGGGCAGCGCAACGTCTCACTCGTGCTCTGGTACATGCCCTTTAATACAGGAAGCACGCCTGTCGATTGGCTCTACGCCTCGGCAGTGGTCGACTCCACCGGCGGTCACCTCTCCCCTCTGCTGCAAGGCAATCTAACAGCCGTACTGCATCTGATCCAGACAATCGGATTTACGCAGGTAACAATCCGCTTCGATCCCTTCGGCCAGGCCAGCCCTGCCACCTGGGGCAACACCTGGAATGAGGCGCTCTTTGAGCAGGAGGAGGCCTTTGAGTTCAACACCCGCCAGGTCGCCGAAGCCGCCCTCGCCGGCAGTTCGGTCGTTCGCAACTACGACCTCGGCGTGGAACTTGCCGGCATCGCGCCCCTGCCCAACGGCGATGGCACCTTCGCCAACGGCCAAACTCCCGCCTGGACCAGCCGCCTCTGGGCCGACTACGTCAGCCGCTACGGAAAAACCGACAGCTACGGTTTCAGCATTGCCTACACCTTTGGTACCCTCACCACCGCCATCGCGCAATACGACGTCGCCGGCACCCGGCCGAACAGCTACGGCGTTGACGACTATCTCGGCAGCGATCTCTGGTACATCTACCAGGAGCTCGCCGGCGCCAACGAAACCTCCAAGCCGGTAACCCTGCAGGAGGTCTCCTACAACGACACCGCCGAGAGCGCAAACATTCAGTCGGTGCTGCCTCACTTCCCGCTGGAGATCGCCTCGGTCAATCAGTGGCCGGTGAACAATGTGACCGCCGCCTCCAATGCCGTTCCGCCCTCGAACTACGGAGCCTACGGTGGCGGCAAAGACACCACGGGCACCATCGTCGTCGCACCCTGCACCCTCGCCCCCGGGCAGACGGCCTGCACCACGCAGGCGAGCTGGTCGACCTCGAACGCCAGCAACGTTGCCCTGTTCGCGAACGGTGTTCTGGCCGCGAATCTCCCCAACATCGCCACCAGCCTCTCGGGAACAGCCAACATCACCCTCGGCCTTGGCTCCACGTCACTTCTGCTGGTCTCCTCCCAGGGTGTCCTGGGGAACGCAACGCGGATCGCCGGCTACTCGGATCTGGCCGCGGGTCAGACCATTCTTGCCAGTCAAACCGTCACGGCTTTGGATCCAACCGCCCCGGTGATCACGGGCGCCGGCGTAGGCGGTCCCAATCTGCAAAGTGTCTGGGCCACCGGCAACAATCTGTCCTCCGGCTGTTCCGTGCAGCTGTATGACGCCAACACGCCGAGCTCGGCGGCGGTCGCCACCTTGACCAACGTAGGCTGCTCCTCCTCGAGTCTCAGCTTCGCATTGCCGGCTGCCGTCTCCACCACATACGCCGCCCTCACGTTTACCGTTACCAACCCAGGCTCTTCGCCCTCGGCGCCCTACTCCCTCGCTATCCAACCCATTCCGGTTCTCTTCGCTGCTGGGTTAGGTGGCGTCAACAACGGGGCCATCTGGGCTACCGGCCGAAATCTGACCGCAAGCTGCTCCGTCCGGCTGTATGACCCAGCCTCCCCAGGCTCTCCGGCGATCGTGACGCAAAGCCTCACCTGCGGGTCCAACAACCTAAGCTTCACGATTCCCGCAGGCATCCAGGCCGCCTACCGAACCCTCAATCTCATCGTCGTCAACTCGGACTGGCAGGGATCCGCGCCGGTACCGGTCACCTTGCACTAAGGTCGATGAACACATACGTATCCTCTCGATCGAAGACTAAGCCAAAATGAAGGATCTGCTGCCTCATAACTTGTCATCCTGAGCGCAGCGAAGGACCTGCTGTCTCGGCGGCTGAACCAACCTCATTCTAAGAAGAATAGCCATTGAAGTTGGCACCGATACAGCATGGCAACCCACCCGGTACCGCTTGCCCCATCGCTCTCCCTTAGGCGCTCCCCAGCAGCGCCCGTACCATCGCCTCCCATTCGCCCGCCAGCTCTCCCCCGGCTGGCTTCCGTCCCGCGCGGCGATACCAATACACCGCATTGGCGTTGTCGCCCTCCTTGCGATGCAGGTAGGCATGCACCCACGCACCATCCGGGCCCTCCACGTCCTGGGCCACCGTGTGCGCCCGTTCCCAATCGCCGTTCCCGTCCAGCCAAAGCGCGCGTAGAGCCTCCGGAAGCGAATGCGGATCGGCTCGCCTGAACTCGTCCAACGTCATTCCAAACCTCCTGACTATCGTCCGTTCACCGGCTTCCATCGATTCAGCAAGGCGTACAGAGCCTCGGGCGTGGTGCGCTCAAACTCCTTCGGCTGCTCCGCATACAGCAGCTTTCCGTGCCCATCGAGCACCGCCAGCGAAGGCACACCATGATCCACGGGCGTGTTATATCGCCTGGCCACATCGAGATTCCGGTCGATGTGGCCAATATTGACGTAAACCACCACGTAATCGTGGGCGATCAGGGCGGCATTGGGTGCCTGGTGGTAGTAGAAATCCAGCACCTGGCAGTCCCCACACCAGTTCCCCCCGAACTCCAACAGGATGTGCTTGCCCTCACGCTGCGCCACCCGCTCCGCCGCCGCGATCTGCTCGGCGGGGTCGGCGGTTTCGGAATAAAGGTGCGGGTTGGGGTGAAACACCGCCTGCGCCCCGGCCTGCAGCCATCCAAACAACCCTGCTCCGAGGGCAAGACTGCCCACTCCCACCATCGCTGCCGCAACTCGCCGAAAAGAGATCACCTCTCTCAGACGCGCACTCCGCAGCTTCCGTCACAACAAAACCTGGATGGCAAGGTGCCAGGGGCGTACCTCGCTTGTACAGAAAATCAGGGGCACTGGCATACTGAATGAGGAATGGGCTCGATTTGGCCTATAGGTAACCTCGGCAAAAACTCCCTGGCTGGATCGCGCAAACGCTTATCAAACTGTTTCAACACAAGAGCTTAGGTAAAAGGGGAGGGGGCACGGTGACTGAAGCGACAACAGCAGACCGCACCCTCTACCTCCCCGAGATCCTCGCTCACATACACAGCGTCGTACAGGAGCGCAAGGCGACGGCCGATCTCGCTGCCCTGGAACGGCAGGCAGCCGAGCACACCCCCCGCGGCTTCGCCGAGGCCCTCCGGACGGAAGCAGCCAGGGGCCCCGCGATCATCGCCGAGCTCAAAAAAGCCTCGCCCTCCAAGGGCCTCATCCGCCCCGACTTCGACGTCGCCGTCCTGGCCCCGCAGCTGGAAGCCGCCGGCGCCGCCGTCCTCAGCGTCCTCACCGAAGAGCGCTTCTTCGAAGGCTCGCTGGCAAATCTCCGCCGCGCCTCCGCCGCCGTCTCCATCCCGTGCCTGCGCAAGGACTTCACCATCGATCCCTTTCAGATCGTCGAAGCCCGCGCCAACCACGCTGACGCGATCCTGCTCATCGTCGCCGCGCTCACCGACTCGCAGTTGAGAGATCTCCGCGACGAGGCCCGCCGTTGCGAACTCGACGTCCTGTGCGAGGTTCACGATCGCGCCGAACTCGATCGCGCCCTGGCGCTCGACTGCGAATGTGTCGGCGTCAACAGCCGAGACCTCCGCACCTTCACAGTCTCGCTCGACCGCACCTGCGACCTGGCCCGGCATCTGCCGCCCAACGCCGTCCACGTCGCCGAATCCGGCATTGGCAGCCGTGCCGACATCGACCGGCTGCGCTCCGCCGGCTACGAAGCCTTCCTCATTGGCGAGTCCCTCATGCGCCAACCGCAACCCGGCAACGCCCTCCGCCATCTGCTGGGAAAGTGATGAAGCAACGGGCTGACGAACAGGAACGACACGCATGTGGGTAAAGATCTGCGGAACCACCAGCCTCGCCGACGCCCTACTCGCGGTTGAGCACGGGGCCAATGCCCTGGGCTTCATCTTCGCTCCGAGTAAACGCCGAGTCACCGCCGAACAGGCCGCCGCCATCACCGCCCACCTACCCCCAGACGTCGAGCGCGTCGGGGTGTTCACCTCGGCCGATATTCCTGAGATTGCCGCCGCCGTGGCCACCGCAGGCATAACGGCCGTCCAGCTACACCTGCCCCATGACCCCGCTCTGACGGCGGAGCTAAGCCAAAGGCTCGGACCGAAGGTTCGTCTGATTCAGGTGATCGGCATCAGAGCGAATGACGAGTTCGGCCCCACGCCCGCGAGCAATCCAATCGCCGGTAAGAACGCTGCGAGATTGAGCGCCGCTCTCGCCGATCGGTCCCTTTGGGCAATTCTGCTGGATACGGAAAAGGACGGCCATTCCGGTGGTTTGGGTGTCGCGTTTTCCTGGAAATCCATGCAGCCGGTGTTGCGACAGATACTGGCCGAAAAACGTCCGCCTTCACCCGCGGAGGAGTTCACGTCCACCACGGGTCGGCCCAGACTGCTCCTGGCTGGCGGCCTCCATGCGGAAAACGTGGAGGAGGCAGTCCGCGTACTTGGGCCGTGGGGTGTTGATTGTGTGAGCGGCGTAGAGGCAGAACCAGGCCGCAAGGATCCGGCTCGCCTCGCTGCCTTTTTGAGCGCGGCGCACCGAAGCTAGATCCGTAGGAAAAGCCGAACTGTCAGGTTCTTCCGGTCGGTCCAATGCGCTTAGCGCCCATACTCCTGACGCTTTTGCACATCATGCTTTTCGCGGTAGTGATTTGCGATCAGACCGCCGCCCGCCCCGGCCCCCGCGCCAATCAGCGCGCCCTTACCACCGCCCAGCACACCGCCCACAACGGCACCGCCTACCGCCGAGCCGCCGACGACCTTAGCCTTGGTGTGGTGCCGGGCATCGCTGTAATGCTGCTGCCGCTTGGCCCGATGGTAGGACTCCTGGCCCTGGGCGTGAAAGGAAGTCAAGCTTAGCCCCGTAGCCAGCACCAATCCAGTACATTGCAGAATCTTCATCGTTCTTCCTCTTCGATCGTGTAGCAGCCAACCTTGTTCGCCAGCTTGCGCCCGTTATGCCCGCACGCCTTCATCCTATGCGGAACCGTTCCTCTGATATGCAGTCAGTTACAAAACTTCGATACGCCTTGCCAGCTCTGGTGTACCGGTATAGGCTGACATTCAATGCGTTGTTTTGTCTCTACCCCTTTCGGTTTTCCGTTCCGCTACTGGCGTCCAGTGGCGGCAAAGGCGGTTTGAGCCCTCGAAGCAGCAACGTTACGAGATTCTCAAAACTCCCCAGCCGCGACCTTTAAGAGGTCGCGGTTTCGCTTTCTGGCCTCCAACATCTAAGAACTGACACCTCGGAGCATTCGGAGTATATGACTAGCCCGGTTTTGGACATTTCCCAAGAGAAGATCAAGCCATCAAGCGCAGCCCCCGCGCAAGCGCCGGCTAAACCGGGGCGTTTTGGCAAATATGGCGGCCGCTACGTGCCCGAGACCCTCATGGCTGCGCTGCTGGAGCTCGACGAGGCCTACGCGCAGGCCCAGGCCGATCCTGCATTTCACGCCGAACTCGCCGGCTTGCTGCACACCTACTGCGGCCGCCCCACGCCGCTGTTCTTCGCGCGACGCATGACGGAGATCCTGGGCGGCGCCAAGGTCTATCTGAAGCGCGAGGACCTGCTGCACACCGGCGCGCATAAAATCAACAACGCGCTCGGCCAGGCGCTGCTGGCGCGGCGCATGGGCAAGGGCCGCATCATCGCTGAAACCGGCGCGGGCCAGCACGGCGTGGCCACGGCCACGGTCTGCGCGCTGTTCGGCCTGGAATGCGTGGTGTACATGGGCGAAGAGGACATGCGGCGGCAGGAGTTGAACGTCTTCCGCATGCGTTTGCTGGGTGCCGAGGTGCGCGGCGTCAACTCCGGTTCGGCGACGCTGAAAGATGCAATCAATGAGGCCATGCGTGATTGGGTGACCAACGTCCGTACCACGTTTTACATCCTCGGCTCCGCGCTGGGATCGCATCCGTACCCTACGATGGTGCGCGATTTCCATCGTGTGATCGGCATTGAGTCCAAGCGCCAGATCCTCGAAGCCGAGGGTCGTCTGCCTGACGCGATCGTCGCCTGCGTCGGCGGCGGGTCCAACGCCATAGGTGCCTTTTATGAGTACCTCTCCGACTCCAACGTGCAGTTGATCGGCGTCGAAGCCGGCGGCCGCGGCACCGCCCTCGGTGACCATGCCGCCCGGTTCCAGAAGATCGGCGGCGGCCTGCCCGGCGTACTGCAGGGCACCTACAGCTATGTGCTGCAGAACGATGCCGGCCAGGTCGCGAGCACCCATTCCGTCAGCGCCGGCCTCGACTACGCCTCCGTGGGCCCCGAGCACGCCATGCTGCACGACTCAGGCCGCGCTACCTACACCTCCGCTACCGACGACGAAGCGCTCCAGGCCACAAAGTTCCTCAGCCGCACGGAAGGTGTCATCCCTGCGCTGGAGACCGCGCACGCCGTAGCCGAGGCGATGAAGCTTGCGCCGATGATGGGTAAGGACAAGATTCTGATGATCAACGTCTCGGGCCGCGGGGACAAGGACATCGGCATCCTCACGCGCGAGATGGACCTGGGCGGCGGCGCCGCGGTGAGCGCATGAGCGCACCACAACCACTTGTGTTTCTCAGCGGCGATGTCTTTGACCTGCTTGTCAGGGCCGCACCCA
The DNA here is from genome assembly GCA_964235515.1 of uncultured Bryocella sp. Taxonomy (GTDB): domain Bacteria; phylum Acidobacteriota; class Terriglobia; order Terriglobales; family Acidobacteriaceae; genus Granulicella. The sequence continues at coordinate 55,403 of CAXSBL010000016.1, read as the reverse complement.
ATGAGGTGCTGAACGGCTTGAAGGTTACGGACTTTGACGCGACCATCGGTACCTCGCCGGAACGCTTCAAATTCATCGTTGATTCCCTCCGCGCAGCCGATCGTACACAAGGCTTTGTCGGTGGGGAGACCGCGGGTTATCTTTGCAAAGCGCTTGCATTGACCATCCTTGAAATTGATTCGGATTTCGAAACGCGAACCGGCTTTAGCAAGGACGAAGCTCAAGCCGTTCTGCAAGCGCTCACGCAGCAAATGACACCGGCGGAGGTGGCCTGACATGGCCGCAGCGCTCTTACAAAAGCTTGGCCCGAGAGCATTTGCCGGCTTGTGCATAGGTTGCTGCCTGCAGGCCTTCGCGGCGGCCCCTTACATCGCTCCATCGACAGACGCAGGGGCGCTGCGCGGTATCGACTTCGCCAGGGCGCAGGTCATCCTGCCCGAGTTGACCCAGCGCTTCGGAACCTGTGACGCGGAGGAGCCTCCGGGGTGCAAGGTCGATCCCAGTCGCAATACCGTGATCCTGAAATTCCCGGACGGCACCGTGTTTTACGACGCAAAGATGGCCATCGACGCCGACGGGTCCACGTTGTCAAAGCGCGCGGAGCGTCCCAATCAGCCGGAGACGGCGCTGCGTTACCCCATCTCTGATCTGAGCCTTGATTCTGAACGCGTGCCCTACATCGTGTTGCCCATCGGCGATCTGCTGCACACGGAAGGCCTGAGCAAGGGAGATCTTGCTGCCGTCATCAAGAACGGCCAGCTGCAATTTGCCATCGTGGGGGACGTGGGGCCGCCGCCCAAGATTGGTGAGGGCTCGATGAAGCTCCATGCCGAGCTCGGCCACAACACCTGCACCGTCTATGACGCGGGTGGGAACTGCAGCGAGTTCAACGATGTCAGCATCGATCCGCCGGTGCTGTATTTCGTCTTTCCCAACACGCGCCGTCTGATCTATGACGGGCTTACCCCGGACAACATCAACGAGCGCATCGCAACAGCGGGTCGCGAAGTGTGGAACACCTTTCTTCAACAACCGCAGCAGAGCAAATCCGAGAACCGAGCGCATGCCGATTGACTTCAAACACAAACCGGGCCTGGTGGTCTATCTGACCGCGGGTGATCCCGATCTCGCCACCACGCGCGAGATGGCGATTGCCGCCATTGACAACGGTGCCGTTGTCATCGAACTCGGCGTTCCCTTCAGCGATCCCCTCGCCGATGGTCCGGTCATTCAACGTGCCTCCGAGCGTGCGGTGGCGCGCGGCACTCGTCTCAGCGACGTGCTTGAGTGCTGCCTCGACATCCGCCGCCTTCGTCCGGACGCCGGGATTATCCTGTTCAGCTATCTGAATCCTGTGGTTCGCATGGGTTTGGCCGAGTTCACCAAGGCGGCGAAGGTAAGCGGTGCGGATGGCGTCTTGCTCACCGACATGATCGTCGAGGAAGCCGACGAGTACCTCGCCTGCATGCGCGAGAACGATCTCGCGCCGGTATTTCTGGCCGCGCCCACGTCGCCCGATGCGCGCTTGAAGGCCATCGCCGAGCATTCCAAAGGATTCGTCTACGCCATCTCGCGTGTCGGCATCACAGGCACGCAAACCACGTTGGCCGACGATGCCAAAACCCTCGTCGATCGTCTTCGCCAATTCACCGGTCTTCCCATTGCGCTCGGCTTTGGCGTCTCCACGCCCGAGCATGTGCGCACGGTGAACGAGTTCGCCGACGCCGCTGTGGTGGGTTCGGCGATTGTCGGCCTCGTCGAGAAAACACCGGCACGGGACGCGCCGAAGGCTGTTGGCGACTTCGTGCGCAGCCTGTGCGGCGGGCTCGACGGACAAAGCGAAAAGCAGGTCCCGCGCTCTGCTCAGGATGACAAATTGGCTCAGGGCAACAAGGGGCCAGAAAAAGGGCCCGAAAACATCGCCACGCAGCCTGAGAGTGTCGCCGGCATCGGGGCGCCTGTCGAGGCGGGCAGCGTGGCAGGCGAGGAACCTGTGGGAGCAAAGGCGTGAGCTCTCTTTCGCGCAAGCCGTATCATCAAGAACAGCCGCGGGCGGGTGTGTCTTCCCGGCGCTGCAATATCTCGCGGGCCGCATCCGTTGCGGGCTCGCCCTGTGAGGAACAGCTATGGAGATCGCCGACTGGCGTCACAAGATTGATGAACTCGACGAGCAGATCGTGGCTCTGCTCTCCGAACGCGCCGCGGCTGCCGTCGCCATCGGCCAGCTCAAGCGTCACAGCGGCGCGCCGATCTATGAGCCGAACCGCGAGCAGACCGTCTTTGAACACGTCCGCACGGTTAACCCCGGTCCGCTCACGGCGGCGCAGCTGCAGGACATCTATGACCGCGTCATGGACGTCATGCGCGCTCTGCAGCGTGTGGATGGCGGGGGCGCAGGGACCGGCTCCGCGGCCAGTCACGAACGGCTTACGCACCGGTAGGAAAAGTTTTGTTGCGCCGCCGGAACATCGGCCAGAAGGGCTTTCGCGTGCGGTCTTTGCCGCCGCGGGGAGGGAACTCCAGTGATGATCGTTGCGATGCAGGACCGCGCCACGAGTGAGCAGATTCAAACCGTGATCGAACGCATGGTGGAGCTGGGCTTCAACGTCCACCGCACCACCGGCGAAACGCAAACCATTCTCGCCGGCGTGGGCACGCCGCAGCACTTTGAGGTTACGGAATTTTCCGTACTCAAAGGCGTGCAGCAGGCCTACCGCATCAGCTCGCCCTACAAGCTGGCGGGCCGCGGCTTCCGGCCGGAGGGCACGCACATCACCTTCCGCAACGGCGTGGTAATCGGCGGTGACGAGATCGTCATCATGGGCGGTCCGTGCTCGGTGGAAAGCAAGGAGCAGATTCATCTCAGCGCGCAGCAGTGCGCTGAAGCCGGAGCACAGTTTTTGCGGGGCGGTGCCTTCAAGCCGCGCTCCTCGCCCTACAGCTTCCAGGGTATGGGCATTCCCGGACTCGAGCTGATGCGTGATGCCGCTGATGAGCACGGTTTGCTGGTGATCTCGGAGGTCATGGAGATCTCGCAGATTGAACCCATGCTGCCGCTTGTGGATTGCTTCCAGGTAGGTGCGCGCAACATGCAAAACTTCAATCTGTTGCGTGAGCTGGGCAAGATACGCAAGCCCGTGTTGCTGAAGCGAGGCATCGCAGCCACGATCGAGGAACTGCTGCTGAGTGCTGAATATATTCTCGCCGGCGGCAACTATGACCTCATGCTCTGCGAGCGCGGCATTCGCACCTTTGAGACCTACACGCGCAACACGATGGACATCTCTGCAATCCCGGTGCTCAAGTCGCTAACGCATCTGCCGGTTCTGGGCGATCCATCCCACGGTGTAGGCAAGCGGGAGTTCGTGGCACCCCTCGCACTGGCAACCGTCGCTGCTGGTGGCGATGGTCTGCTCATGGAAATGCACCCCAATCCGGACAAGGCCATGAGCGACGGTGCACAGTCGCTGTTCCCCAAGCAGCTAACGGATCTTGTGATCAAGCTGCGGCAGCTCGCACCCGTGGTCGATCGCACCATCGCGGCTCCTGCCAAGGTCCCGGTTCACGCTTAGCCATACGCCATGCCCACAGAAGGCTCGTTACACCGCATCGTCGTTAAACTCGGAACCAACGTCATCATGCGCCCTGACGGCAAGGTGGCGCTGGGCCTGCTGTGCGGCTTGGTGGAAGGCATCGCCGTGCTGCGGGAGCAGGGAATTGAGGTGCTCGTTGTGAGCTCCGGCGCGGTGGGCCTCGGTGTCGAGCGGCTTGCGCTTCCGCATCGCCCGCGTAACCTGGCCGAGGTACAGGCCTGCGCCGCGGTGGGTCAATCGCGGCTGATGGCGCTCTACGATGATGCCTTTGATCGTCTCGGTTGCCGCATCGCGCAGGTGTTGCTCACCGAGGACGACTTCCGTGATCCGGTGCGTCATGCCAACCTGCGTGCAACGCTTGATGCGCTACTTTCGCTCGGCGTGATTCCGATCGTGAATGAAAACGACACGGTCTCCACGATGGAACTGGATCGGCCGCTTGTGAGCCCGCAGCGCGAGCGCGTGTTCGGCGACAACGACAAACTTTCGGCGCTGCTGGCCGAGCATATCAGCGCCGATCTGCTGGTGCTGCTCTCTGACGTAGACGGTCTCTACGATCGCGATCCGCACGCCGAGGGTGCCCGCATCCTGCCGCATGTGCGTGTCGTTGATGCCGCCGTGCTCGCGCTCGCACACGGCGGCAACGGCCGTGGCCGTGGCGGCATGTTGAGCAAGCTCGAAAGTGTGCGCATCGCGCTCGGCGCGGGCCGCGAGGCCATTATCGCGAATGGCCGCACACCGCAGGTACTTGAACGTATTGTCGCCGGCGAAGCGGTTGGGACGCGCTTTGGCGCCAGGCAGGCCAGAGCTGCACAAGAACTCACGGAGGCGTCACGGTGAGCACGACGGGCGTGACCCACGAGGTGCAGCAGGGTGCCTCCGACGCACGCGAGATCGCCCGCTCCGCTAAAGTCGCTTCACGGTCTCTGGCCACGCTGAGCGAAACGCAGCGCAACGCCGCGCTCGAGGCCATGGCGGAAGGCGTCGCGAACGCAACCGGAGATCTTCTCGAAGCCAACGCCAAAGACCTTCTCCTCGCGGAGAACTTCTCCGGTACCGAGGCCCTCGCTCCCTCCACGCTTGCACGCCTGAAGCTTACAGAAGGCAAGCTGCAAGAGATGGTTGAGCAGATCCGCTCCGTCGCCGCGCTGCCTGATCCGCTGGGCCGCGTGCTGGAAGCAACGGAACTCGACGACGCCGACCCAGCTGATGCCGAAGCGCGGGCAACCACTCCGCACAGGGGCTTGCACCTTCAAAAGATCAGCGTGCCCTTGGGTGTGCTCGCGGTGATCTTTGAAGCACGCCCCGATGCCGTCACGCAGATTGCCGCGCTCGCGCTCAAAAGCGGCAACGCCGCCATCCTGAAACCCGGCCGCGAGGTCGAACACACCGCCAGAGCGCTGGTCAGCATTCTCCGGGACGTTCTTCATCAGCAGGGCATTGCCGCAGATGCTCTCACGCTGGTCCTTGGCCGCGAAGAGGTCCGCACACTGCTGGGTGCGCACGATCTTATCGATATGGTGATCCCGCGCGGCTCGAAATCGCTCGTGGAATATGTGCAGAACAACACGCGCATCCCCGTCCTCGGCCACTCCGAAGGCGTCTGCCATATCTTTGTCGATCGCGCCGCCGACCCCGCGCTCGCGCTCCGCGTCATCACAGATGCCAAGCTCGACTACGCCGCCGCCTGCAACGCCGTCGAGACGGTGCTCCTGCATCAGGACATCGCTGCGGAGCTCCTGCCGCCGCTGGCCGCCGCGCTCGCTGCAAAGGGGGTTCGCTTGCACGCCGATGCCGCCGCCCGCGCACTTCTCGACACGCCCACCGAACCCGTCACGGATTGGCACACCGAATTCGGCGCCCCTGAACTCGCCCTCGGCCTCGTTCCTTCGCTCTCTGCCGCTATCGACCACATCCACACTCACGGCTCATCGCATACGGAAAGCATTCTCACTGAAGACCTCGCCGCTGCCGAACGGTTTCTGCGCGAAGTGGACGCCGCCGGTGTCTTTCACAACGTGTCCACGCGCTTCGCAGATGGCTTCCGTTATGGCTTCGGTGCGGAGGTCGGCGTCTCTACCAGCAAGTTCCACGCCCGCGGCCCCGTCGGCCTTGAAGGCCTCACCACCTACAAGTACCTGCTTCGCGGCCATGGCCATATCGCTGCCGATTACCGCGGTCCGCGTGCACGCTCCTTCACGCATCGCCGCGAGCTCTAGCCATGGCCGGCCTCGCGTAAGCTGACATTGGTGCCCACGCGCGTCCTCATTCTCGGAACCGGCCTCATCGGCGCCTCGCTTGGTCTCGCCCTACGCAGCCTCGGCCCCCGATGTGACGCGGTCATCCTCGGCTGGGACACGAACCCCGCCGAGCTCGCCCAGGCCGTGACAGCAGGGGCAATCGATGAGGCCTTGCCCAGTCGTGAGGCGGTGCTCACCCCCGGTATTGCCGACATCTACGTCCTTGCCATGCCCGTTCTGCCCATCCTTGACTGGATGCGCGCCCTGGCCCCCATCGTGCATCCTGACGCTCTGGTCACCGACGTCGGCAGCACCAAGGAAGATATCGTTCGTCTGGCCGAAAGTCTCTACAACGGTCCCGGCCAGGCTGCCTTTCTCCCCAGTCATCCCATGGCCGGCAAGGAATCGGGCGGTGCCGCGCTCGCCGAACCCGGCCTCTTCACGGGGGCCACCTGGCTGTTTACACCGCTCACCCACGCCCCCAGCCCGCTCGCCGAACAATGGCGTACCTGGATTGAAGCACTCGGCACGCATACCGTCGACATGGATGCCAGGGAGCACGATCGTATCTGCGCCTGGGTCAGCCACCTGCCGCAGATGCTCTCCACGGCTCTCGCCGCGCTGCTGGAGGAGACCTTCGCCGCTGACCCACGTGGCCGCGCTCTGGTCGCTGCGATTGGCGGCCGTGCTCTTCGCGAAACCACCCGTCTAGGCGCCAGTCCCTACAGCATGTGGCGCGACATCGCCCTCACCAACACGGCCCCGATCGCGGCCACTCTCTTTGCGCTCGAACAGGGCCTTGCGCATCTTCGCGAAAATCTCCGCACGCCGGAGCTGCACGCCGAATTTCGCGCCGCCAACCGCTTCAGAGCGCAGCAAACGGATCCGTCCTCGCCGGCCACGCCTCGTCGCAAGACCTGAAGTGCATCCAATCGCGCAGCCGCCACCGCGGCCGGGACGGAACCCATGTTCGATCTGCTTCATCGCAACCACGCCAAATCCTTCAGAACAGCGGCTATCGCCCTAAGCTTTACCTGCGGGACAGCGGTCTTCGCCGCTCAGCCGGCCTCTCAGTCGGACCGCGACTTCGTCGCCAAGGTCAGCCAGGGTGGCTTGTATGAGGTAGAAGCCGGTAAGGTCGCCGCGAGGCAGGGCCAGACGCCTTTCACCCGAGACTTCGGCGTGCTTGAATCCCACGATCACGAAGCTGTCAACGCCGAACTCAAGCGCATCGCAACCGCTACCGGCGTCACGATCAAGCCCGGTCTGAACCCGGAGTTCACGGCCCGCCTCGCCAAACTCAAAGACGTTCCGGCCGACCAGTTCGACGCCTACTATCTCGCCGACATGAAGCAGATTCACAACAACGATGAGGGTCTCTTCGCCAAAGAGGCCGGCGAAGGCACTGACCCCTACAAGCCCTTCGGCCACGCCACCGCCGTGCTGGTAAAGGCCCACCTGGGCTGGCTGAACACGCAGTAACTGGCTAGCCTAATGTGCTCAGGACCACATTCAGAAGGGTGAACTGAAGCAAAGCTAACTTACGACGTGATCTCAGGCTAGTAGCCTCGTCTTGAAACAGGCGGGGCACCTCGGGATACGTCCGCGTCGTCTGCTGTATCCTTGAAAGCAGCTGGCGCCAGGCATCCCGCGGAGGGATGTGTGAGTGGTTGAAACAGGCGGTCTTGAAAACCGCTTAGCCCTAACGGGCTACGGGGGTTCGAATCCCTCTCCCTCCGCCAAATCGTCTGTCGATGCCGTTTTCCGGAAGATCTACCCAAAACAAGACCTACCCAAAATGAATGCTTGTTCGGTCTGTTTGAGGTCGAATAGGATCGCGTGGGTCGGAACGGCGAGGGAACTCACTTGGACGAGATAGCGGAGATGGCCTTGGGAACCTCTCAAGCCGATCTCCGTGGCGCGTAAGAAGACCGGGTTCATCCGTTAGCGAGCCGTCATTCCGCCCTTTGTTGCTCGGCAGGCGGCCGATGGCAGACGGCTGCCTGGCGGCAGCACTCGGCTATACTCACCGGTGCGAAGTGCCTGAACGGGACCGCAGCCACTGATGGCGACTTTGTCAGATTGTTACAAGGGACTATCCTCATCCCGTGTACCCTATCCACTCCGCGTCACGAGCAAGAATTCGGTGTACATGTCCAAGTCCCCTCCCAACGCGGCGTTCGACTCTGCTAACGACCAGCCTGTAACGCTGGCGGAGATCCTGTCTGCCTTGTCCTTCGCCCTGGACATCACGGAGGGCGCCCATCCCGGTCACTCGGTTCGTGCCTGCCTTCTGGGCATGCGCCTGGGCAAGCAGATCGGATTACCCGATCAGGCGCTCGCCGACCTGTACTACGCACTTCTGCTCAAAGATATTGGCTGCAGCAGCAACTCCGCGCGTATGGCCGAGGCGTTCGCCGCGAGCGATCAACTGGTCAAGCAGCACTTCAAGTTCATCGACCGGGAAAAGCTCGGCAAACCCAACCGCGAAGCGCTCACCTTCGTCTGGAACAATGTTGCGCCCACGGCTGGCATATGGAATCGTATCCGGCAGATCTACCGCATGGTCCGCGGCCCCGGTAATTTGACCGCGGAGGTGATCGAGGCACGGTGCGAGCGCGGTGCCGTCATTCTGCACAAGCTTGGCATGAGCGTCGAGACCTGCGCCGCGGTTTACTCCTTGGACGAGCACTGGAACGGTCACGGTCTGCCCGACGGTCTGGCCGCCGGGGACATCCCCCTGCTGGCTCGCATCTGCGCTGTCGCTCAACACCTTGATCTCTTCTGCAGCGAGTTCGGTTCCGCCAAAGCGATCGACACCCTCGCGGAGCGCTCCGGAACCTGGTATGACCCGGACCTCGTACGTGCGGCGCAGGCCCTACACCAGGGGGGAGGCCTTTGGGCGCAATGCCTGCCCGGCAGTGATCCCGAGGCGTTGCGGCAGGCCGTGCTCGCGCTCGACCCAAGTAGCTCCGCTGCCCTCGCTGCCCGTGACATCGACCTGATCTGCAGCGGCTTTGCCGACGTGGTCGATGCCAAAAGCCCGTTCACGTATCGCCACTCGGTGGGCACCACCGAAACGGCCGTGCTCATCAGCAACGCCATGGGACTCACGCCGGATCGCACGGACATCGTTCGCCGTGCCGCTCTGCTGCATGACATTGGCATGCTGGGCGTACCCAACACCATCCTCGATAAGCAGGGGCCGCTTACCATCCAGGACCGGAGAGTCATTCATCACCATCCGGTTCTCAGCAAAGAAATCCTCTCCCGTGTCCGCGCGTTCAGCGGGATAGCCGTTCTGGCTGGACAGCACCATGAGCGGCTCGACGGCACTGGCTACCCGTTTCACCTTGCGAACGGACAACTCTCGCTCGAATCGCGCATCCTGACCGTAGCGGATGTGTTCAGCGCCCTCATGGAAAGCCGGCCGTACCGGCAGGACCTGAGCCCTGCGGCGATTCAGCAACAACTTGCGCTGGGCGTTCCGCACCGGCTTGATGCGGACTGCGTTGATGCCGTGCTTTCGGTGCTGGATAAACTTGCCGATCTTCCTCTCGAAGACATTCCGGGAACCTCTACGGACACCATCCCGGACATAGTCACAACGGAGCCGCCGCCCTTCCGCTTCGGAGCGTCATCGCGCTGATGCCGCCGAAGTGAAGGTTTGCAGCAGATAAAGGGACCGGTACAACACCCGGCTACTTCCTGATGAATAGAAGTATTCAAGCTGCCGTTGTCTCCGCTACTTCAAAGGCGCGGACAGGACAGCAGTTGTCGCACAAATGCCTGCAAGAAAGTACGACACAAGCCAGCGCCCACTCATCGTGCAGAGCTCCCCGTTCTCACCAGCGAGAGAATGTTCTGCGTAGACCCTGTCTCACCAAGGCGAGGAAAAACGCTCTTGATGCAATACTCGTGCGCTTCCTCGCGAACATCGGTGATCGCATCAAGTGCAAGGGTCACATTGAACCCCAGCTCGTAGGCCTGGCGGGCCGTTGCCTCAACGCCACCGGACGTCGTCACTCCAGCCACAACGACCTGGGTGACGCCTAGCGCCTTCAGCTGCTGTTCGAGATCCGTTGTTGCGAAGGCGCCCCAGCTTCGCTTAGTGACGGTGATGTCGCTCGATTGCTGATCCAGTTCCGGCAACAGGTCGGTCCATCCTTCAGAAAGCGATAGCTTGCTGCGTGAACTCTGTTCCGTCCGTCCGGGTGCCCGTCCCTCTACGTTGACCAGCACGATTGGGAGCTTGTTCGCACGGAAAACATCGATCAGCGTACGTGTCCGGTCCAGAATCGCGCCGATGGGATGAATGAAATTTCCGTCCGCGATGCCTTTTTGCAGGTCAACGACGAGCAATGCCGTGTTGCGATCAAGACTAGAAAGCGGCATAGCGTTCCTTTTTTTTAAGATTTGCAGGGATGAGTCAGAAGCAGCGGCATCAATCCTCGACCAACCGTTGGACTGGGGCGGGCCGGCAAGAATGTGGGATGCGGACGGACTTTTTCATGCATCACCTCCATCCCAAACCTGGTGCTAATCGTTCTGGCGCGGTTTCGCGTTATATACGCTGCTGCTCGGTGTCCATGGCCTTTACAAAGTGCCCGGATCGCACGGCCCGGCAAACTGGATGCCAGGCTGGACTTAC
>CAXSBL010000016.1:0-44819 GCA_964235515.1 uncultured Bryocella sp. | reverse complement strand
TTACAAAGTGCCCGGATCGCACGGCCCGGCAAACTGGATGCCAGGCTGGACTTACACTGCTTTGAGTGCGAAGCTCGGCGCCGCAAATGTCTCACTTTGTACGGTTTGCTCGCGGGGCTGCTGGTCATGACCCTTTATGGCCTCTCTATTAAAGGAGAATCTTCTTGAAGCTGTGAGTCTCTTGCCGGCTGTTTTACGCGCGGCACTTTCAACACGCAGACCGCTCATCCCCGTCCGGGCGCACTGTAACCGGAATGAGAATTGCCTTTTCATCGTTAAGCTGCCCCGTCCGCAATAGCTCGCGTTACAGAACGACCTCGCCCGGCAGCACCGCCCTTCCCCGCCGCTTGCGTTTCGGCAGCACTGGCACAACGCGCTCCACCCCCTCGCGGCCCCCATGCAGCACGCGGGTCTTCGCTTCCTCCTGCACCGCCGTCAGCTGCGCTGCTTCGCGGTTCACTGCGGGCAGTTCTGTGGGCGGTCCCAGTACCACCCGCGTCGCCGCGTTCAACAGTCGCCGCACCGGCCAGCCCCCATCCTCGTTCGGCAGCAGCACCTCACCCGCCCGGCTCTTCTCCGGCCGGTAGTACCAGCGCTTAAACAGGCCCAGCGCATCACCGCGCTCCGCCGGATCCGGTTCCCCGGCCGCCCGCGCGCTACGCTCGAGTCGTTCGATGGCATCCCGCGCCCGTTCCTCCGGGCTCAGCACCGTGGCGTCTGATCCATTCCCGGCACCTTCCTCGGCGAGTCTCACGGCCGCGCCCTGGGGCGGACCCTCCGGCACTGCGCTCAGCATCAGCGGCTGCGCAAACAGGCTCGAGCCCACCGCCGTTTGCTCCCGCACCGCCCGCACCCCCAGCGTCGAAAGCCGCTCCGGCCCCACAATGCGCCCATTTTCCAGCAAAAACACAGCCGCTTCCGGAGCGCCGTCCTCGCCCGCCGCAAAAGCCGCCTCCTGGACCACCAGCGCTCGCACCTCGCCCGCCGCGCGCACCAGCGGATCGGCTGACTGAAACACCGCCCGTGCCTTCTCCCATTGCCGGTGCAGCGCCGCCGCACCTTCAAAGTCCATGGCCTCGCTCGCCGCCTCGCGCCGCGCCGCGATCTCGTCCATCAGCGACGCCCCCCGCGACCGCAAATACCGAAACACGCCCTGCGCCTCCGTCTTGTACTCCTCTGCCGAGCACGCCACCTTGCACGGCGCCAGGCACCGATTCATCTCGCCATACGCGCAGCCCGGATGCTCCGGATGCACCAGCAAATCTTCATGGCAGCGCCGCAGCTTGAATAGCTCACCCACGGCCTCGGCCATCCGCTCGGCCGCTGCCCGCGTCGCAAAAGGCCCAAAGCTCTCCGGCAGCGATCGTTCGCTCAGCTTACCCGTTACGATGACTCGGGGATGGTCATGCCACATCGAAATGCGCAGAAAATACGGCGGAAACAACCGCATCCGCTTGCGCGCGTCGGCCTCGCCGAAGCTCATCCCCAGCGCCCGGTACAGCACCAGCACCGACTCAAACTCGGATCCCGTCTCCGTCCATTCCACCCACCGCACCCGGTCCCGCAGGTTCAGCCGCTTGCTCAAGACCGGCCGGCCCTCGGCATCCACGGCCTCCGGAGGCGCCAGCAGCCGCCGCAACCGCCGCCGCAGATCCGCCGCCCGCGTCAGGTATGGCTGGTCAATAGCCCGCTCGCCGCGCAGTGCAAACACCCCCGCCCGCGCCGGCACCTCACGCAGAATCGCCTCGGCGTGCTCCGCCTCAAAGGCCAACCGGTGCGCGAACTGGAACGGCTCCACCATCCCCTAAAGTCTAGCCGTTCCGGGCCAGATTGCCATGCCGCAGAAGGGGAGTGGGCTGTCCCGGAATGAAACAGCCGCATCCCTAATGCGTCGTAACCGAAGCATTTGCCGGCATCTGGCTCCGGATCCACGCATTCACCCGCGCATCCAGCAGATCCAGGGGCATCGCCCCGCCATTGATGATCTCGTCATGAAATGCCCGGATGCTGAACCCGGCTCCAAGCTGCTGCCTGGCCCGCTCGCGCAGCTTCCGGATCTCCAGCTGGCCCATCTTGTACGCCAGCGCCTGCGCCGGCCACGCGATATACCGGTCCGTCTCCGTCTGCGCCACCGCATCGTTTACGTCATTCGCATGCATATAGTCGATCACCTGCTCACGGCTCCAACCCATGTTGTGAATGCCCGTATCCACCACCAGCCGCACCGCGCGAAACAGCTCCGAATTCAGCCGCCCGTAATCACTTACCGGGTTCTGATAAAACCCGATCTCCTTGCCCAGCTGCTCCGCATACAGCGCCCAGCCCTCCGTATACGCCGAGTAGCCCCCGCGCCGCCGGAACTTCGGCAGGTTCGTCATCTGCTGCGCCACGCTGATCTGGTCATGGTGCCCCGGCACGCCCTCGTGATACGCCACCGCCTCATCCAGCACCAGCGTGCGCGTCGTCGGGTTCGCCACCGCCACCACCACACGCCCCGGCCGCTTGCCATCGGGCGACCCCGCCACATAATGCGTGGCCTCCGCCGCCGCAAAGTCCGGAATCGCCTCCACCGTCACCGGCGAGCGCGGCAATAGCGTAAACAGCTCCGGCAACTTCGGCTCCATCGCGTGGACGTACCCCGCAAAATCATCCACAATCTGCTGTTCGTTTTTCGGCTTCCATTTCGGGTCCGCATTGATCGCCGCCCGAAACGCCGGCAGATCCTTGTAGCCCTGCGCCTGCGCCAGCGCCGTCATCTCCGCCGTAATCCGCTTCACCTCGTCCAGCCCAATCTGGTGCACGGTCTCGGGTGATACATCCAGTGTCGTCATCTGCCGTACCGCAAACGCATACCGCGCCTTGCCATCGGGCAGCGTTTCAATGGATAGCTGCGGCCGTCCATGCGGTGCATAATCCGTGCGCACAAACGCCGCAAACTTCCGGTACGCCGGCAGCACGTCGTCGTTCACCGCTGCCGTCATCTCCGTCGTCAGCTTCTGCTTGTCATCCGCGCTGAAGGAAGCCGGAAACTTTTTCAGTGGCAACAGAAACGGATCCGCCGCAATGATCCCGTCACACTGCCCCGGGACTTTGTCCGCGATGATTTTCGGCGGCATCAGACCATCCCGCTCGCCCGCCCGCATCACCTCGGTCGTCTGATTCAACACTCGCGGCACCTGGCGCAGCCGTGCGATGTAGTCCTCGTAATGTTGTACAGAATCAAGCGGTACCGAAAGCGGCAGATCGGCCAGCCCCGTGTGCACGCCGTTCTGCTGGTTCACCGGCATCTCGTAATTTTTCAGCGCGTAACTCTCATCGCCGGCTTTCAATTGCCGCACCAGCATCGCGTGGCTCAGGCGATCACTTTCACTCATGCCCTCCGGCGAGATCGCCTGCAGCTTCACCAGAAAATCGTCCGCCTCCGCATGCTCCCGCACAATCGCCGCCAGCGACGCATCGCTCAGCTGCGCGTTGTAGCGCAGGTCGCCCACGGAGGTCGCCTGCTCCGGATGGTTCTTCAGGTTGTTCTGGTAATACGCCTCAAACAGAGCATTCTGCTGCGCCACCCGTGCGGCGATATCACCTGCAGGGGCGGTTTGGGCGGAAGCAGAAACGGCAAAACTCGCCAGCAGGAAGCCGGGCAGGATCAAAGCTTTGGGCATAGTGCTTCGAGAGTAGCAGAGCGGAACCGCACCGGACGGTCTTGCTGAATCAGCCAGGCTGCATCGGTTGTTTCTGCCACGGAAGGTAAGTTTCCCGCCAGGCACAACAGGGGCTCCTGAACTACCGCATCCGAAACACCCGCGCGAAAAACTGCACCGACAGCTCCGCCGTTTGCGCATGCACTGCCGCCCGGTCCACCCCGGCCGGATCCGTGCAGTATTGCGGGAATTGTGCCTTGCCCGCCCCCGTACATGTATCCAGAAACGTGTCATGCTCCACCCCAGGCAGCGTGGTCTCCTTCGCTCCCCGCACGTTCGCCCGCAGAATATCCGCACTGCTCGCCGGCGGCGCAATCGTATCGGCCCCCGCGGCAACCACCGCTACTGGCAGCCGAATCGCTCGCAGACTCTCCGGCGTGAACGTAAACCCCAGCGCGGGCGCAATCGCAAACACGGCCTTGATCCGTGGATCGCGATAGCTCTCTCCCGAAAGCGCCAGGCTTTCACTATTCCCGCGCCGCACCGAACTCAGCAGCTGTTCCAGCTTCATCGTGTGCCCGGCGCCATCCTGCAGCATGTCGTGCATCTCCGGCACATTGCACACCGCCTGGTCGGGCTTGGTACGGCAAAGATCGTAAAAGTCGCTGATATCCGTACGAGCCCCCGCCAGTTCCATGACCGTGTAACCGCCGAGCGAAAACCCCGCCGTCCCCACGCGTCCCCGATCGATATGTGGCCCAAGCTGCGCATCCGCCAACAGCCCATCCAACACGTCGCTCAGGTCCGTAGCCCGCTCCCACCACAGCAGAAATCCCGCCGGCGTGTACCCCGTTTGCGCATTGTTTCCAGGATGATCCACCGCCGCGGCCATAAACCCCGCCCGCGCCAGCGCCGTGCCCAGCCACGCCATCTGCGCCGCCGACCCACCCGTCCCATGCGACAACAAGATCAGCGGAAACGGTTCCAGCGACGGCGCAAAGCTCGCATGGGGCATTGCCATCCCAGCCTCAAACAACGGCTTGTCAGCTGGTCCAATCGTCTGCTGCGTCTCGATGGCCGACTCCGCCGCGGGATACCACACCGTCACATGCAGCGAGTGCATCTCGGCTCCACGCCAGTTGCGCGGCTTCACCGGCGTGATGTCGCGAGATACCGTGCCGACCTTGTCCTGCATCGGTGCGGGAGCGCTCTTCTGCGTAACCGCTCGTCCAGTGATGAAGCAGGAGCACAGCAAGACAAAGCCAAGAGCAGCACGGAAGCGAGCAGGCACCATGGCCAACAGATTACGCGAACCCGTATGTGCGCGATGGCAGCTATCCCTAAATCTGGGATCGATCGTTAGCTGAGATCGATCTCAGATGAAGGCGATCGTTAGACAACCTTGTCATCCTGAGCAAAGCGAAGGACCTGCTGTCATGCAGCCATGCTTCGCAGCGGCAACGACTAAGTCCAATAAAGCACCCGCGCCATCGGCAACACCCGCGCAATCGTCGTCTCAAACCAGCTCCGCATCTCCCGCATTGGGTCCTTCGGGTACACATACTTGAACCCGCCAAACTTCGTGCGCTTCTGCGACCGCGCCTCCTCGCGCAGATCCAGCGTCGTCTTCGGATACCAGCTCAGCAGCACCTCCTTTGACCCCGGTGTAAACCGGTGTGTAATCAACTCCGCCGTCAGATCCACGCCTTCAATTCCGCGCACCGCCTCCGCCGCCGCCTGCAGCAGGGAACCGTACTCCGCCTCCCAATTGTTTATCGGCATAATCGGCGCAATGGTTAGCCCCACCGGGTACCCCTTTTGCGCCATACGCCGCAGCGCCGCCAGCCGCTGCGCCACGTTCGCCGTGCCACCCTCAAACCCGCGCGAAACCCCATGCGCATTCACGGAAAACCGCACCCTCGTGCGTCCGTTATGCTCAATCGGCAGCAGCGCGCCCACGCCGTCGAACTTCGTCGTAAACCGCAGCTGCACCGGCGCCTCCCACTGCCCAAAGAAGCGAACACTCTCCGCCAGCGCCCCCGTCAGGTGCTCAATGCCTAGCGGGTCCGTATAGCACGAGGCCTCAAACGTCGTCCCTTCATGCGCCCGCTCCCGCGACGCCGAAGTCACACTCCCCGTCCCTACATAGCTCCGCAGACCATCTAAAATCTCCGGTAAATTCGCATAAACCCTCGTCACCGGCGGTCCGCTCAGCGACCCCGCCAGGTAACAGTACTGGCAATGCGCCGGGCATCCCTGCGCCACGTGAAACTGCCAGTCGGCCGAAGGCGGAATCGGCTGCAGCTTCCGTTGCCCGGGCGGCGCCACCACGATCGCCAGCGACGTCTTCGCCTCCGCATACGCCCGTTGCGCCGCCTTCTCGTCCCCAGGCGCCGCCGGCGACACCAGCCCGCGCAGCTGGTTGCTCTTCAGCCGGATCACCTGCGCCCCAAAGCTCTCCGCCCGTTCCAGCATCAGCCGCCCATGCGGCAGATTCCACGCATCCGGCGTAATTAGCACCCGTCGCGGCCGCCACAAACGGCTCTCGCCCGGCCCGGGCGTCCCGTCGATCTCGGGCGGCGCCGGATCCGCATCCTGCAGCAACTCCGCCTTGGCCGCCTCGCCAAGTTCCACTATGTTTATCGGCTCCGCAATCGCCATAGACCGATTGGATGACACCTCTCACCACAGGGTCATCGAGCCGGGCGGCTTCGCTTGTATCTCACGTCATCCAGGGCGGCTTCCTTGCATAAGCAACGCGGCGAAACACCGTTTGACACCGACGCCTCGCGGGGCATACTTTCCTCCCGCTATCGCACTTCCATTCCTTCCAGACGTGAGAGACAAACGTGAGTATTCAACCATTTTCTAAGGCTCGCCCCGCAAAAACAGTCCTTGCGCTCGGGGCTGTCGCCGCACTCTGCGCCTTCACCGCGAGCTCAAACAGCGCAGCCGCGCAGACCATCCCCGCGGCCCCGGCTTCGGTCTTCGGCCCCAACGTCTACGTCTTTACGCCACAGATGCCCACCAGTGAGATCCAGGCCACCGTCAATGCCATTGCCGCGCAACAGGTGGGCAATCAGTTCGGCACCCAGCGCTACAGCCTGCTCTTCCAGCCCGGCAAATACGGTGTAGACACCCCGCTCATCATCAATGTCGGCTATTACACCGAGGTCGCCGGCCTCGGCGCCGCGCCCGGCGACGTCACCATCAATGGTCACGTCGACGTCTATAACCAGTGCTTCACCAACGCCGACGGCTCCCAGAACTGCATCGCGCTCGACAACTTCTGGCGCTCCGTCTCCAACCTCCGCATCAACGTGGCGGGCCTCTCCGGCTGCCAGAGCTCGGCGGACTTCTGGGCCGTCTCGCAGGCCGACCCCATGCGCCGCGTCATCATCCAAGGTGCCAACCTCTCACTGCAGGACTACTGCACCGCCGGCCCGCAGTACGCCTCGGGCGGCTACATCGCCGACTCGCAACTGCCGCTCGTCATCAACGGCTCTCAACAGCAGTTCTTCGTCCGCAACAGCACGGTCGCTACGTGGACCAACGCCGTCTGGGACCAGGTCTTTTCCGGTGTCATCGGCGCTCCCGCGCAAAGCTACCCCAACCCCACCTACACCACGCTCGCCAGCACCCCGGTCAGCCGCGAAAAGCCCTACCTCTACATGAAACCCAACGGCAACTACGCGGTCTTCGTACCCTCCGCGCAATCCGCCACGACTGGAGCCACCTGGGCCGCCGGCACCGAACCGGGCCGCTCGATCGCCCTCAAAAGCTTCTTCGTCGCCCAGCCCTCCACGCCCGCGCCGGAAATGAATCTCGCTCTCGCACAGGGCAAAAATCTCATTCTCGCTCCCGGCGTCTATAAGCTCTCCGAAGCCCTGCGCGTCAAGTCCCCCGACACCGTCGTCCTCGGCCTCGGCGACGCCACCCTCGTCCCCCAAAACGGCACCCCCGCCATCACCGTAGCCGACGTCGACGGGGTCGACATCAGCGGTCTCATCCTCGACGCCGGCCCGGTCAACTCCCCCGTTCTCCTCAAGGTCGGCACGCAGTTGGGAGCACAGCCGGGGGACAGTCACAAGGCCGATCCCACCGCCATCCAGGACGTCTTCTTCCGCATTGGCGGGGCCACCGCCGGCAGCGCCACTACCAGCCTCGAAGTCAACAGCGACGACGTCATCCTCGACGACATCTGGGCCTGGCGTGCCGACCACGGCGCCGGCGTCGGCTGGACGCTCAACACCGCCAACCACGGCCTCGTCGTCAACGGCAATCGCGTCACCGCTCTCGGCCTCGCCGTCGAGCACTATCAGAAGCAGCAGGTCCTCTGGAACGGCAATAACGGCACCACGATCTTCTACCAGAGCGAACTGCCCTACGACCCGCCCAGCCAGGCTGCCTGGAAGGACGCCCGCGCCAACGGTTATCCCTCCTACGTCGTCGCGGACACCGTCAATAAGCACGCCGCCTACGGCCTCGGAATCTACTCCTACTTCAATCAGGGCGTCGCCATCGTCGAAGACAACGCCGTCACCGTGCCCGTCGCCAACGGCGTCACGGTTTCGGGCGTCGGCACCGTCTTCCTCAACGGCAGCGGCCAGATCACCCACGTCATCAACGGCTCCGGCACCACGGCGAACATCGGCAACGACGGCTCACTGCAACCGGTCGTCACCTACCCCTGAGCACGGCACCAACCCACGGCGTCAGGATGTCCCCCGGGCAAACGAACCGGGGAGCACCCTGACGTTTTCGTTCACCGTCATGTTACCTACGTGTCATAGGACACCAGCCCAACAGGTGGCAGCATCTCCTCATGCGCTTCAACCTTGCAGCCCTCGCCAGCGAACAGTCCCTACGCGGTTCCTACCTGATGCCCCTCACGGTCAAGATCAAACCGTCCCGCGGCGCTCTTGGAGAGCACCTCTACAGCACCGACAGCCGCGCTCTGCTCGCCATGCTCAAGCGCACAGACCTCTCCGGCTACATGCTCGACGAGTTCACCACAACCCTTCGCTCCGAACACAGCGCCCGCCTCGCCGGCGTCGAACTCAACGACCACGCCCTGCGCGAAATCGGCTACTTCGTCGACTGAGCAACCTGACCAACAAGCGTCCCGTTGAGCCTCTTTGGTTGTCATTCCCGAAGGCAATCTGCGGTTTCTACAGTCGGTCGATCGCCAGTACCTTCGGGCAGGCAGAGAACGCGGCTACATCGCCCCAACGGCCTGCAAATCTTTCTTCATATCCGCCCAGCTCGTCTCCGAGGAACTCTCCGCCGACTTGCCGTCCTTCCAGTGCGTCTCCAGGCTCACCGCATCGTGATACCCGGCCTGCTCCAGCGCCCGGAACTGCGCCGTCCAGTCGATATACCCCCTATTTACTGGCGACCACACAATCTTTCCCGCGCTGTCCTTCACTGCGTTCTTCACATGGCAGTGGTGAATGCGGTTCTTTGGCAGGGAGTCCCATCCAGCCGGAAACGCATCCAGTTCCCCGCGCATGACCGCGTTCGCCGGATCCCAGTTCAGCGCCAGATACGGCGTCTGCACCGCGGCCAGCGTCGCCGCGGCCTCTCGTCCGGTCGCCGTATTGCACTCGAACTCGTTCTCCAGCAACAGCAGAATCCCTTGCCGGCCCGCCACGTCCGCCGCCTGCCGCAGCTTGTCGTTGATGGCCGCGCGATACGGCTTCACATCCTCCAGCCGCCAGAAATCAAAGCAACGCACCTTGTTCGTCTTGAACTGCTTGGCCAGCGAGATCGATCGTGCCAACACCTCATCCTGCTGCTTGAACGTCGTCTCCGCCGCCCCGTGCAGGTCATCCTTTGACCCATACGGCGAATGCGGCGCCCCCGGCCAGTCCGTCTTGAACAGCGGACTCGCAATATCGGTCACCTGCAGGCTGTACTTGGCCAGAATCTTTTGTGCCTCCGCGATCTCCGCGTCCGTAAGATCCTGCGAGTTTTTGCCCCACAACGCCCGTAACTCCACAAAGTGCAGGCCCCAGTCGCTGGCAATTACGTGACACGCATGATCGAAGTCCGGTGAAACCTCGTCCGAGATCACACCGATCTTGAACGGTGATCCCGCTGCACGCGCCAGCCTCGACATAGAAACCGCAACCGCAGTACCCGCCGCACCCCGTGCAAACGCACGCCTCGAGAACAATCGCATCGCAACCCCCCTGGCCGTCCATCAGCACACTATTACGAAAGGGCCATGCTGGTAAACCAAACATCACTTCAATAGGCTCGCCCATCGAAACGCGGCAGAAGGAGTCTTCCTTTCTGCCGCGTTGCCTTACTTTACCTAAGCTGAAATAGCTAACCTACGCCGTGGCGCCCGAGATCGCCGGTGGATCATCCATGTGCTTTGCCGGCGTAACCGCGCCGATCTGCTGCATGATCCCCATCTCATCCGAACTTCCCCAACGTTCCGTGATCTTCGCGTCGGAGTTGAACTTGGCAATCTGCATCCCACGCGCCTTCACCTTTTTGCCCGTCGCCGGAATGCCCTGGAACGGACCCTCCTGCGTTCCGGTCATCGTGTACGCGATCGCCACATTGTCCTCATCGGCAACCATGTGTTCCACCGCGACCTTCAAATCCGGAAACGCATGACGGAACTGCGTAAAGAATCCGATAAAGCCCTGTGGTCCCTTGCCCTGATCCGGTGCCGGGTCGTGATCCTTCACATCGGCCGCGAAAACATCATTAAACTCATCAAGGTTGCCCTTGTTGATCGCTTCACCCATCTTCTTGGCAGTGGCAATATTCGCTTCTTTGCTCATGAAACCCTCCACGACATGGGATGCAAAACTTCCGCCGGAGGCATTGCCATGCCGGCACCGAACGTGCACTCTCCACGGCCGGCACAGCGCCTTCTTAGGCTCCCCACACTTCTCCAAAACGTCGACACATGCTCGTAGTCAAAGCTGACCGTGTACCCCGCTGCAGGATCAGCGGCAATACCGATCTGCGACCCCAACCTCCGTGGCCCTTAGGGGGTTAGCTCAGGCCATCCGCGTCGAACGAAGCCGCTCATACGCCGTCTGCACCGTCGCCGCACCGTATCTGCGCTCCAGCCGCCGGATGGTGAAGTGTCCTTCAGCCAGCCGTTGGAAGTGCTGCATGAAGAGGATATTTAGCGTGAGCCCACCCGCTGCCCCGGCAACCGGCACCAGCTGCGCCGCCGCCTTTTCACTCACCTCCAGCCCGAACCGAGCCGCGATTCTGCCCAGAAACGCCACCAAAGCGGGTGCTCCCTCGCGCGTCGCACCCTTTTGGGCCACAAAGGTCGCCGCCTCCCGCGTGGCCTGCGCCAGCGCTGCGCGCGTGGCGTAATACGCACTGTCCAGCGCCTCGCCTGAGGATGATCCAGGCCCCCGTTGCGGTCCAAGCGCCAGCACCTGCAGACACGCCAGCGCGCTCTCCGGCTGCGCCAGGTCCTCACCCTGCCCGCGGGCAATCTCGGCGATCGAGTGCAGCATGATTGTTGTCGTCACCGGCAGCTCCACCGCCAGGCCCGCCATCCCGAAGAACCCGCCCACGGCTCCCGAAACGGCCGCCGCCGCCGTGTGCGTCCGGTTGGTGCGCGGCGAGGCTCCCTGCGGCGTACCCGCACGCAGCGCTACCTGCAGACACTGCTCTAATGCCTTGTTGACGGCCGCGCCCACGCCGTCCTGCAGACGCGCGGGCAACATGCGCAGCAACGCCTCCACAGGCATGCCCACTCGCGCCGCCACGGTCATCGCAAAGCTCTGCGTCTCCAGCTTCTGTACGGCTTCACGCAGCTCGAGGAGATCGGAAGAAGAAACACTGTTCATGTACAAAAGGGTACTCGCACCTTACGCAAGCTGGGTACGCCTTGCTGCAATCGCATCAGTCGGGGACGCACCGCATCTCACCCTGGGTAACAGCCTTGCCTGCGGGCCACGCGCCTGATCTCATCCCGCCGCCAATCCAGGAGGTCCCTTGCCGCTTATTCGCACCTGCCCGCACTGCAGCACAAAAAACCGCATCCCCGCCGCGCACCTCGCCGATACCGGCCGCTGCGGCGCCTGCAAACAGGCCTTGCCGCCGGTCAATGAACCCATCAACGCCGATACCGCCCTCTTCGACGAGATCATCCGTGAGGCCCGCGTTCCCGTGCTCGTCGACTTCTGGGCTACCTGGTGCGGTCCCTGCCGCATGAGCGCGCCCGAGGTCGCCCGCACCGCCAGCGAAATCGCCGGCCACGCTTTGGTGCTCAAGGTAGAAACGGACGCCAACCCACAACTCTCGGCGCGCTACAACGTGCGCAGCATCCCCAATCTCATGGTCTTCGCCAACGGCAAACTGCTGCGCGAACAGGCCGGCGCCGTAGGCCACGATCAAATGACCGCCTGGCTCAAAGCCGCCCAGACGCACTGAGCCACCATCGGCGACTGATTACTGGAATCCCCGTGCCTTGCTGCATCGCCTTGCATTCCTCAGTCCTCGACCGACTCACCCGCGGTGTCAGGATTCCGCTCGGCTTCTGCGATGACATTGGTCGGTGTCTCCGTGCTTTGTCCACTGTTTTGAATCTGTGCCGGCGCGAAGGGGTGCGGCGCGGTCGGCGCCTCGCCCAGCCCCGCCCCCAGGCCCTCGCCGGCAGCTCGCATCGTCTTGCCGCCAAGGGCGCCCGTAACCGCGGTATCCATCATGATCTCCGCGAGCCGGCGCGTCTTCTTATCCAGTTGCTCGATCGCCTGCCGGATAATCTTGTAGTCATCACCGGCCATTGAGGCCTTCAGTTCCAGCGCTGCCGCCTTGATCTCTTCGTGCTCCACTGACGTCAGCTGCTGCCACACCGGCTGCTTTTCGGCCTTTTCGACAGCATCATGGATCGTCTGGCCTTCGTTCTTGGCCTCAATCACCTGCCGCTCATGAATGTCCTGCTCTGCCATGTCAAAACTCTCCAGAATCATGGTTTCGACCTGCTCATCCGTCAGCCCGTAGGTGGGCTTCACCTCCACCTGGGCTTCCGTACCCGAGCGCTGTTCGCGGGCCGAAACCTGTAGGATGCCGTTTGCGTCGATCAAAAGCTTCACCTCGATGCGCGGCAGCCCCGCCACCATCGGCGGTATGCCCTTCAGGTCAAACCGCGCCAGCGATCGGCAATCCTTCGCCAACTCGCGCTCTCCCTGCAGCACATGGATCGCCACATTGGTTTGCCCGTCCACGCCCGTGGTGAAGTGCTCCGTCGCCGAGGCCGGAATCGTAGAATTCCGCTGAATGATCTTCGCCACCACACCGCCCAGCGCCTCAATGCCCAATGACAGCGGTGTAACGTCCAGCAGCAGCAGATCGTTGGTCGCCTGGTTATCAGCACCCGATAAGAT
Source organism: uncultured Bryocella sp. (assembly GCA_964235515.1). GTDB lineage: Bacteria > Acidobacteriota > Terriglobia > Terriglobales > Acidobacteriaceae > Granulicella. Next base: position 31,804 of record CAXSBL010000016.1, on the reverse strand, counting down.
CTGCGCCTGCACCGCCGCTCCCAGCGCCACCACTTCGTCAGGATTCAGTTCCGTGTGCAGCTTCTTTCCACGAGCCTCCAGGTCGAATAGCTTGGAAACCAGCGCGCGAACCGCCGGGATGCGCGTCGACCCACCCACCATCACCACTTCGTCGATCCTTTCCGGTGTCAGACTCGCGTCCTTCAGCGCCTGCTTCACCGGCCCGGCTGTGCGCTCGATCACACTCGCAATCAGCCCTTCAAACTGCTCGCGGGTAAGCTCCCGCGCATAGATCTGCCCATCCGGCAGCGTCAGGTGAAAGCGCGTACTCGCCTCGGCGCTCAGCGCGATCTTGGCCTCGATCACCGCCTTGCGCAGCCCCTGCAGACCCGCCGGATCAGCACTCAGATCGATCCCAAGATCACCTTTTATGTCATCCAGAGCCACCGCGAGCAGCAGGTTATCAATATCGTCCCCGCCCAGGTGCGTATCGCCACCCGTCGAGATCACCTCAAAGATCCCTTCGTGCAGCTTCAGGATCGACACATCGAACGTGCCGCCGCCAAAGTCATACACCGCAATCGTCCCATCGGTCCCGCCATGCAGCTTGTCCAGACCATAGGCCAGCGCCGCCGCGGTCGGTTCATTCACCAGCCTCAGTACCTCCAGCCCCGCAATCCGGCCGGCATCCTTGGTCGCCTGCCGCTGGGCGTCGTTGAAGTAGGCCGGTACCGTGATCACCGCCTTGGTCACAGGCGCCCCAAAAAACCGCTCCGCATTCTTCTTCAACTGCAACAGAATGTAGGCCGAAACCTCCGGCGGCGTCAGCGTCAGCCCACCCACATCCAGCTTCAGCACCTCGCCCGGCTGCAGCCCGGCTGCCAGCTTGAATGGAAACAGCTTCAGCTCCGGCTCCACATCCGCCAGATCGCGCCCCATCAGCCGCTTTACGGAGTACACCGCATTGCCCGGCTGCGTCAGCAAAACCTCGCGCGCCGCGTTGCCCACGGCATAGCCTTCGCCGCCCTGCGCCGTGTCGAAGTGAAATGCCACCACAGACGGCACAATCGGCGACCCATCCTCCCCCGGGATCACCACCGGCCCATCGCCCTGCATAAACGCCACAAGCGAGTTCGTAGTGCCCAGATCAATACCGACAATGCGTCCCTGTTCCGCCACGTTTCCATTCTCCCGCAGGGACGCCACGCGCCGCCTGTCACTCTCTACCACTTCTGATCGATTCTTCTGTACAGATGCCTCGAAACGGGACGGTGATGCCGCCAGGAACCAAGCAGCTCCCCCAAACGGTGCACCTCCCGCCGTAGCAACCGGGTCTACGCGAACCGACAAGGCTGGCATCGCCGGCCATTTCCCACCCTACGCAGCACTTCCTACTTCACGGTCACGGTCAGGTTTACCGTCTGCGCTGCCGCCCCCGTCGCGGTAAACGTCACCGGCACCGTGTAGGTCCCACGCGCCGTATTGCTTGACCCACCGCCGCATCCGGCCAGCCCCAGCGTCAGTGTCATAAGGAGAGTCAAGGAGCTCGAGAGGCACACCATCTGCCGCCGCTTTCCCCGCCACAGCAGGCCACCCAGGGCAGGGAACAGCAGAAATCCGAGATAAATCCGTGATCCACCGTCGGTTCCGGGACGCGCCGGCACCTGCACTCCCGCCGTCGCCGATGTCGTACTAATGGACAGCTGCACGCTGGACGCTCCACTACCGGACACCACGGCAGGTGTTGCAAACGAGCACGTCATATGCGCCGGCAGCGTCCCACAGGCTTCTCCGATAGCTGCCGTAAAGCCGTACGTTGGCTGAATCGTAAAAGAGATCTGCCCCGTGCTCCCCGCCGTGATCGTCAAACTGCCCGAGGTCGGCGTTACCGTAAACCCAGGCGTCCCCACCGTTTCCGTCACTGCCGCCGAGCTCGATCCGCCGAAAACTCCGCCCCCGGCATACGTCGCCGTAATCGTATGTGTGCCCGTCGCCAGCGAAGACGTCGTCAGTGTCGCCACACCTCCACTCAACGTGCCCGTTCCCAGGCTCGTCGAGCCGTCCAGAAAGGTCACGGTACCCGCAGGTGAGCCATATGTCGACACCGCCGGGGTCACCGTCGCCGTAAACGTTACCGCCGTGCCCGTTCCGGCGGAAGCGCCGCTGCTGGTCAGCGCCGTCGTCGTCCCGACAGCGGCGCTGATCACCGAAAGGCTGCTGACCGCCGAAGCACTGCCCTTATATGTCGTGTCGCCCGCGTAGATCGCCGTAACCGGAAAGGCGCTCGCCACGGTCGTCGCCTGGAAGCCCGTGGTACCCGTCCCCGTCGCATCCAGCGTCGCGGAGCCCACCAGGGTTGTCCCGCTAAAGAAGGAAACCAGCCCGGTCGGCACTGCAGCGGACCCCGTCGAGCTCACCTTCGCGCTCAACGTGGCCGTCTGCCCCACAATGGCCGTCGCCGGCACCGTTAACGCCGTCGTGCTCGCCGCCAACGGCATAAACAGGTTAGCCGCCAGCCCCGCCACAATGTGGTGCCCGGTCGTGGTCGGGTGCAGCCCGTCCCAGATCAGGTACGTGTCCGGGCTCGCTGTGATGTTCTGCGCCGCCGCGGTCACATTACTCAAACCCACCGCCATGGGGCTACCGGCGGCGGCGGCGAACTGCGTAAATACGTCCACCTGGTAGAAGTTGACCGTTACTCCCGCCGCCGCGCTCGCCGTCTTGATCGCCGCCAGCGCCTGCGGCAGACCCTGCGCCATGGCCGCCGACCCGGTATTCAGTGCGGTCGCACTCGCCGTCGTCGCATAGTTCGGCACCCCGCCCAGCGGAGGTTCGTTCACCACCAGGAAGTTCGTCGCGCCCTTCGCAATCAGCTGCTGGATGTAGTTGCTTTCGTTTGTGACCGCGGTGGTAGCCGCGGCAGTCGCGGCCGCGGTCGGATCCGTCCCGGCAGTCGCAGCCGCCGAAACCGCCTGATAGATGTCGTTCGCTCCGCCCCAGAACACGTACAGCGTCTTGGCGTTAGGCACTGGCGCCGGGCTTTGCCCCAGATAATCCGCCAACTGCTGACCCATGTTGTGCAGCGTGATCGAAAGCGGCCCCTCGGTAATCGTGGTCGTGCTGTTCGCGGTCGTCGCATCGCCGTAAGCGTAGTTCGTGCCGCCGTCCAGCGAATCCGTCACCGCTGGCTTGCTGGCAAACGAGGCCGCCAGCTGTTCCACCCATACACCCAGATACGCGCTGGCGGCAGGTTGCGTGTCCTTGCCGTCCGTAAAGCGGCCGTCCGTGTAATCCAGCCCAAGTGCCTTGTTATCGCCGGGATAGCGAATGACACCGCCACTCGCCGCCTGCGTCAGGTGCGCAATATTGCCGGTATCGGAAAGCGAATCGCCAAACACTACCACCGTGCTGAATGTGGTCTGCGCCCCGAGAGGACCGGCCAGCAGTAGAAAGCAAAGACAAAGGGCACGGCGGAGATCGCTCAGCACGGTTTTAGCTCCAGCTTTAAAGATGCGTTCGCGCAAAACTTTACCACCGGGCTCGATCAGCCTCCTACGAAAATCCCAAATCGGAACGCACTGCCCTGCTTATGGAGCACTCGCGCTTTCGCACCGAAACCGCTCGGAGTATCATCAAAAGACACGAGGAACACCCCATGGCATACAGTGACAAGGTTGTTGACCACTACGAGAACCCGCGCAACGTGGGCACCCTGGATAAAAATTCAGCCGAGGTCGGCACCGGCCTCGTCGGCGCCCCCGAGTGCGGCGACGTCATGCGTCTGCAGATCAAGGTAAACCCGGACACCCAGGTCATTGAAGACGCAAAGTTCAAGACCTTCGGCTGTGGCTCGGCCATCGCCAGCTCGTCGCTCGCGACCGAGTGGGTCAAAGGCAAAACCGTTGCCGAAGCGCTCGCCATCTCCAACACCGACATCGTGAAAGAACTGGCCCTGCCGCCGGTAAAGATTCATTGTTCGGTGCTGGCCGAAGATGCCATCCGTGCCGCCATCGGCGACTGGAAAAAGAAGAACAACGTGGCCGAGGAAGCTGGCGTTGCCGTCGCCGCTCACTAGTCGAGCGAACGGAAGTAGCGAATAGCGCGACAAATCGGCGAGGCCCCCACGGCCTCGCTCTTCGTCTGTGCACACCGAACCGCGGAGAAGCTATGGCGACCTCACTGCTACAACCCGGAACCTCCGCTCCCCGCCCGGGAGCAACCGCCGAAAGCAAGGATCCTCTTGCCGGCATGGTCCTGTTGACCGCCGAAGGCCAGACTTCCCGCTCAAAGCAGGCCGTCGAGATCACAAAGAACGCCCTGAAGCGCATCCGCGTCGCCATGGCCAAGGAGGGCATCTCGCCCTCGGCCGGAGGTTTGCGGCTGGGCGTGCAGGGCGGCGGCTGCTCCGGCCTCAGCTATAACATCCGCTTTGACACCGAACCTCGCCAGCGCGACCGCGTCTTCCTCTTCGGTGAAGGCGTCGAAACCCCGAATGACCCCAGCGGTGCGCAACCTGTACGCCTGTTCGTCGACCCGAAGAGCTACCTCTATCTCGCCGGCATGGTACTCGACTTCGAAGAGACCCTCATGCGCCAGGGATTTAACTTCATCAATCCAAACTCCACCAAGAGCTGCGGCTGCGGGTCGAGTTTTTCGGCCTAGAGCTCCACGGGATCGAGCGTAACCTCGACCTCGGCCTTATCCCGCAGCTCTACACGGTTCCGCCCTAGCTGCTTGGCCGCGTAAAGAGCCATATCCGCCTCGTAAATCATGTCTGCGGGTGTTTGCCCAACCTTTGGAGTACGGCTGCAAACGCCAATCGATACCGTCACGCATTCACTCACCAGGGAATCGCGGTGCTCCATCCGTTGCGCTTCCACACAGTTCCGGATCGTCTCGGCGATGTACATGGCGCCGCGCGCGTCGGAGCCCGGCAGCAGCACCACAAACTCCTCGCCGCCAAACCGCGCCACCACATCATGGCCCCGTCGCGGCTGGTCGTCCAGAACGCGCGCGATCTCTCGTAGACACTCATCGCCACGCTGATGGCCGTAGCAGTCGTTTAACGCTTTAAAGCAGTCCACATCGATCATCAGCAAGGCCAGAGGGCGTTGTGTGCGCAAGGATCTTCGCCACTCCGTCTTCAACGTATCGTCAAAGCCGCGCCGGTTATGAAGCCCGGTAAGGCTGTCGCGAATGGAGAGTTCGCTGAGCTGGGAATTGGCATCCCGCAGCTCTCGTTCACTGCGCAGAAGCGCCTGTTGTGAGGCCGCCAGAGCTGCATGCAGCTGACTCAGCTCCCGGTAGCGCCGCTTGTCGATCGCGGCCGTACCAAACGTGACCAGCAGCACCAAGCCGAAGGTCACCAGCAGCGCTGCCTCGCCCACCTCACTGCCTCGCATACTGCCCCGGGCCTTTACATAGGCCGGCAGCGGGGCAAAGACCAGCGCGTGCAGTGAAAGCACATGCATCACCGCTACGGCCGCGCCCATAAGCGCACTTCCCCCCACGCGCAGCCACTCGGTATTCGCCGGGTCGTACCGCTCCCCGAACACGAGCCAGAGCGAGATAATACTGAGCACACTGCCCAGAAGCAGGGCCGCCACCAGCCTTTCGGCACGGAACCCCACGATCATCGTCGTCCGTTGCGCCTGTTCGCCGAGAAGGTGCATCAGGCACACCCCAAAGCCGATCAGGATGCCGCCGCCGACCAGCCTCGCCCGCGACTCCGGTCGCCAGACCACCAATCGCAACGCTGCCCAGGAGAAGCTGACTGCCAGGACCAGGCAAAGCGCAACCAGGCGCAACTGATAGACCGTCTCGCCCGGGTTTGCGTCTTCCAGCGCGCCGAAGAAGTGCATCGACCACATGCCCAGGCCCAGCACGGCGGCCGACGCCGTCAGCCAAAGGCGCTGTTGCCAGAACTTGTCCGTCCGCTCAATGCGCTCCGCCACCGAAAAGCCCGCATACGACGCGAGCATCGAGGCCGCTACGGCCATGGCACGCAAGGCGTGAAAGCTTTGAATGGAAATGGAACGCATCTCGGGGACTTGGCCTGCCTGTGTAGTTGTTGCCGTTCACGCGGTGTGAAGGATGCCGTTATAGGTGACTCGCGCTCGTAGAATGGGACGCGATGAATTACTTCGAACTTTTTTCTCTCCCTCGCCACCTCCAAATCGATCTACCCGGTCTGGAGCGCACCTTCTATGCCCAGTCCCGCCGGCTTCACCCCGACCGGTTCGCCTCCCGACCCGCTTCCGAGCAGGCTGCAGCGCTGGGGCAATCCTCGCAGTTAAACGACGCCTACCGAACGTTACGCGAGCCGATCTCCCGAACGGAATACCTCCTCTCGCTAGAAGGCGTGCAACTGGAGGAGCAGTCGCGGCAGGCGACTGACGCCGCCAAGGCAACCGGCACGGCGAAAAAACAGGTAGCCCCACCCGATCTGCTTGAGGAGGCCTTTGAACTGAATATGCAGCTGGAAGAAATGCGGTTTGCCCAGGGAGCGGGCGAAAGGGACGAGGCTGCCGAGCACGATCTGGAAGCTGCCCGGGATCGCTTCACGCAGATGCTTGACGGCCTCGGGAGCGATCTTGAAGCGCTCTGGGTGCGTTGGGACGCGGCCGAGGATGCCGGCGATGAGCAGGCGAAACTGGGAGTCCGCAATGCCATGGTGGCGCTGCTCAATCGACGTAGTTATATCCGCAACCTCGTCCGCGACGTAAACGCCGCGCTGGAATAGCCGCTATATGGTGTAAATGTCGTATAACGACACGCCTCGCTGCGGCGGGTCGACTCTTTTGTGAAGAGCAAGAGCGCCCGCTGTCTCAAGTACGCCGGGAGCGCATCTCCGGATTGTGCCGGATAAACACAATGCCTAGATTGCCGAGGTAAAGGACAGCGACGAAAACTTCCGCGCTAGCCGCATGCACGGCCGGGCTCAAAGGGATTGGATTAGCGCCTAACGGCTTTGGTGTTACAGCTCTCCCTGCGGCATCTATTCCCCGTGTTGCGGACGAGTCAACCGTTCGAGCCCGGCAAGGTGGTGCAGATCATGCCCGGCCGCGATCTCAACGATGTGCCAAAGGCTCATTGGTCCCAGCTCGGGGTGTGTCGCCGGCTTTGCCTTGTCAGCTTCAGACAGGCCTTCTATTAAGGCAAGATTCCATTGCCGCAAAGCACTCCAGGTAGACCGGGCTGTGGCCGTGGTGTAACAGGAGCCCTCATACGCCCGCGACCAGGCGTCCTGGTCAAATGCCTGCAGCCCTGGGCCCGCCTGCTCACTGACACTACCCTGGGCATCCGAAGCGCCATAGGTGATACGCAGCCGCCACCCCCACGCCAGTTCACAGTCGGCCAGGTGACACAGCAGCTCGCGGATGCTCCACTTGTTCGGACCTGGCTTGCGCTCGATGGCCTCCGCAGACAGCGGCCTGAGCAGTTCGGCTAGTCGCGCCGGGGTCTCGCGCAGAACCTGGGCGGGATCTTGCCCCGCAAGCAGATGAACATAGGGCCGGGCAAGTGTCGCTTCTTCACTCATATCGGCTTGGATGCCTTTTTGAGGCCGCGGGGCAGGCTCTTACAAAAGGGAAGGAGCGAGGCTCAAAGCCCCGCTCCCCACCGATTCATGATCACAGACCGCTTAGTGCGCGGCCCACTCGATCTTGGTCAGGTCAATGCCTTCCTTCACCATCTCGTACAGGGGCGAAAGCTCACGCAACTTGGTGACCACGTCAATCAGCTTGTCAGCCACGTAATCCACTTCTTCCCGGGTGTTGAAACGGCCCAGCCCAAAACGGATGGAGCTGTGCGCCACGTCATCACCCAAACCCAGCGACTTCAACACATAGCTGGGCTCGAGCGTCGCCGAGGTGCAAGCCGAACCCGACGAAACCGCGATGTCATTAATGCCCATCAGCAGCGACTCGCCTTCAACATACACAAAGCTGATGTTCAGGTTGCCCGGCAGGTGGTGGTCCATATTGCCGTTCACCTGCGTGAAGTCCAAAGCCTTCTCAAACTTCTGCCGCATGTAATCGCGCAGTTCCTTCTGGCGCGCGCCTTCAGCGGCCATCTCATTGCCGGCAATCTCGCACGCCGCGCCCAGCCCGACGATGCCCGGAACGTTCAGCGTACCCGAACGCATCCCGCGCTCATGTCCGCCGCCGTTCTGCTGCTCAGAGATCTGCACCCGCGGGTTGCGGCGGCGAACATACAACGCGCCCACACCCTTCGGTCCGTACACCTTGTGGCCGCTCAGCGAAAGCACATCAATGTTGTCGGCGACGACGTTCACCGGAATCTTGCCCACGGCCTGCACGGCATCCGTGTGGAAGATCACACCCTTCTTGTGGCAGAGCTCGCCAATCTCCTTCACCGGCTGAATCACGCCGATCTCATTATTGGCATACATGATCGAGACCAGAATCGTCTGGTCGTCCATCGCGCGCTCCAGCTCCTCCAGATCCACCAAACCGTCACCCTTCACAGGGAGGTAGGTCACGCGGAAGCCCTGCTTTTCCAGCTTCTTGCAGGTGTCCAGCACAGCCTTGTGCTCGGTCACCTCGGTGATGATGTGGTTGCCGCGCTCGCGGTACATCTCCGCAATGCCCTTGATGGCCAGGTTGTTCGACTCGGTCGCGCCGGAAGTAAAGATGATCTCCTTGGCCGTGCAGCCGATCAGCTTGGCGATCTGCTCGCGAGCCTTGTCGACAGCCTGCTCAGCCTCCCAGCCGTAGCTGTGATTGCGGCTGGCGGCGTTGCCGAAGATGCCGGTCATGTAGGGCATCATCGCCTCAAGCACGCGCGGATCCATCGGCGTGGTCGCGTGATTATCCATATAGATGGGCAGCTTCACGCCTGGGGGCAGCGGGCCGTTCGCCTGCGTGATGCCCATACCGTTGGCGGTCATGGCGCTGGATGGTTCGAGTTCATTGATGGCGACTTCGGACATGATCTTTACTCCTGAAAAACTTGGGTGTTGCTCGACTTCATACTTCCTGTTGTCGTTCTCCGCAGGGCCACTTGAAGTTCTACCTGTCGGATACCGTACAACGATGGCCGGGCTCAAAGTGCGATCGAAACCAGACCTCCGGCGACCGGCGCCTTCGGGGCGGCCTCGACCGGTTCCACCAGATCCGCAATCCGGATGCCGCTAAGCATGTCCTTGATCGAATCGTTCAGCTTGCGCAACGGTTCTTTGATGGTGCAGGTTCCGTGCAGGTCGCACGTACCGTGGATCGTGATGCAGCTTGTAATAAAAAGGGGCCCGTCGATTGCCCGGATCACTTCAAAGGCCGAAACCTCGCTCCCCGGCCGTGCCAGCGCATACCCTCCGTTGGTGCCGGCAGTGGAAACCAGAATCCCGGCCCGGGTCAGCGTCTGCAGGATCTTGGCCAGCAGCTGCGGAGGAATGTGGTACGCCTCCGCAATATCCTTCGCCGACTGCGCACCGTCGTCTGCGTGCTCGGCAAGGTACTTCAGGGCCATCAGCCCGTAATCCGCTTTTTTGGTAAGCCGCAGCATAGGGGAAGGCGAGCCGGCCGCCAACGCCTTTGACGGGGCGAAGAATGCGGCATTCTCAGTGTACGGCTCGCGTTGGACACGCGCAATGCCGATTCTCCCAACTTGCGCGGGCCCGCTGCCGTAACCCACGCTGGCTTCCCCAGAAGCACGCTGGCCCCTACAGAGATACCGGCAGACACACCGCCCGGTCAAAAAGCCGTCAGCACCTCGGCCCCGCCCGCGCCCACCGCGACCATATCGCAGTGCCGCATCCCGCCGTAACCCTCAAAATACGCCGCCGGCTCCACATTAAAGGTCATCCCTTCCGCCAGCACGTCCGGCGACTCCGGATGAATGCGGGGCAGGGCATCCCCATTCGCCGCCGCGTACCCCACCCCATGCCCGGTCGCATGCTTGAACAGCTTGTCGTCAAAGCCGTGCGCCCGCATCACCGACCGCGCTGCCTGGTCCACCTCCCGCGCCTGCACCCCGGGCCGGATCGCCTCCAGAGCCGCCGTCCGCGCCGCCAGAATCGCCGTCTGCATCGCTTCGTGCCGCTCCACGCGCTCGCCCCCGGCCGTGTAGGTCCGCGTGATGTCCGTCCAGAACCCGTCCGCACACGTATTGGCGTGGATCATCACCAGATCGCCCGCCTCAATCCGCCGCTGCCGCGTGCGCGCGTAAGCCGCTGCCGCCGTCGCCGAATTCGGCCCGGACATGCAGAAGAAAAATCCATAACTCCGCCCGGCCGCCTCTGCCTCGGGCGCCCCATCGAACGCCGCCTGCACCGCCGCGGCCACCTCCGCCTCCCGCAGTCCCGGTTGGATCGCCTTCTTCGCCGCCCGGAACCCAACCGCCGCCACCTTCGACCCCAGCCGCATCCGCTCCAGCTCAAGCGGCGTCCTCACCGCTTTCTGCGCCTCCAGCAGTTCGTCACAGCCCACAAGCCTCGCCCCCGGCGCCAGCTCCCGAAGCAGGTCCCCCAGCGACTGCCGAAATTCCGTCATCACCCCGTAGCTCACCGGCTGCACCCCCAGCTGCAACCGGACTCCGATCGTCGCCCGCTCCAGCCCCAATCTCGTCATCAGCGCGCCGAGTGGCTCCCGCAGCTGCGCCACCGGCCCGGTCAGCTTCGTCAGCATCTCCGGCTCATAGGTCGTCAGCTGCGCGGCGGAGCTCCCCGCCGCCAGCTCCTGTTCATCCTCTGGGACAATCGCGCGCAGTGCACCTTCCGCCGTCAGCACCGCCACACTCGTGGCAAAGATCGGCCAGTACCCCGTCAGCAGCAGCACCTCGCTGGGCGACGTGCACACCAGGGCATCCAACCCGGCGGCTTTCATCGCCGCGCAAAGCCGTGCCGTCCGCTCCGGATCGCCCAGTCCCGCCTTCGCCGAATCCTTCGCGCCCTCGTCCTGCCCTGCCTGCCGCTCTGCCATTCGCCTACCCTCCGCCTGCGTGCCGTCCGATCCATCCCGCGACGTTGGATGCCGCCGAGCCCATTCCGGCTTGCCCCCACATCGCAACACGACGAAAGCCAACGCCCTGCGCTACCATGCTTCGCGAAGGGGAGCCAACATGGTTTCTAGGCGAACGTTTCTACAGGGAGCAGCGGCAGGCGGCGTAGGTCTGGCCCTGAGCGCAAGGAGCGCCTCGGCAAAGAGCTACATGCAGATCGCCGGCGCCAATGAGCGGCTGAACTTTGCCGTGGTCGGCCTCAATAGCCGCGCCTACGCCCACCTCTCCGCCCTGTCTGCCAATCGCAAAAACGCCCGCCTCGCCCAGGTCTGCGACGTCGACACCGTCATCCTCGAAAAATTCACCAGCAGCGCCGCCAAAATGCTCGGCACCGCCCCGGCCACGCAACAGGACTTCCGTAAAACCCTCGCCGACAAGGATATCGACGTCGTCACGGTCGCCACGCCCGACCATTGGCACACGCCCATGGCCATCCTTGCGCTACAGGCTGGCAAGCACGTCTACGTCGAAAAACCCTGCTCCCACAACCCCGCCGAAGGCAAAATGCTGGTGGCCGCGCAGGAGAAAACCGGCAAGCTCTGTCAAATGGGCTCCCAGCAGCGCTCCTCCCCGCACACCATCGAGATCGTCGAAAAAATTCACAACGGCGCCCTCGGCAAGGCCTACTGGGCCGAAACCTGGTACACCAACCGCCGCAAACCCATCGGCATCGGCAAGGAAATTCCCGTCCCGGCCACGCTCGACTGGGATCTCTGGCAGGGCCCCGCTCCCCGCCAGCCCTACAAGAACAACGTTCACCCCTACAACTGGCACTGGTTCACCACCTGGGGCACCGGCGAAGCCCTCAACAACGGCACCCATGAGGTCGACATCGCCCGCTGGGCCCTGAACGTCGGCTTCCCCGAGCGCGTCACCGCCGCCGGCGGCCGCTACACCGCCCACGACGACTGGCAGTTCTACGACACCCTCGACACCTCCTTCCTCTATCCCGACGCCCTCATCACCTGGAAGGGCGACTGCTGCAGCGGCAAAACCACCTTCGGCCGCGATCGCGGCATCTGCGTCCACGGCACGGAGGCCAACGCCATCATTGACCGCGACGGCTATGACGTCCTCGACCCCAGGGACAAGGTCATCGCCACCTACCGCGTCCCAAAGGCAGCCCCCACGTCCTCCTCCGACCTCGTCGGCGCCGACACCATGACCGACGCCCACTTCGCCAACCTCATTGCCGCGGTCCGCACCGGCGAAAAGCTGCGCCAGCCCGTCGCCCAGGGCAACGTCGCCGTCACCATGCTGCAGCTCTCGGGTATCGCCTACTTCACCCAAAGCGAGCTAAAGACCGACCCCGAAACCTTCGCCATCCAGGGCAATCCCAAAGCCGAAGCCATGACCCGCCGCACCTACGAAAAAGGCTGGGCCCCCAAGGTCTAGCCCGTTGCGGATCTCTGCCGCCATATGCAGGCCTGCAAGCTCAGCCATTCGCGAAACTGCCACCTCACCGGAAGGGCAGGGCTTCAGCCGTGCCAAGGCCTCAACTCGGCAAGCGGCTTTAGCCGCTGAGGTCGGCCTGGGACCTCGCGCGCGCCGCCACCCGAGTCCCACGCCCGAAATGGCGGCCCAGGCGTATACTTCACCCGTGTTCAGACCATATCCGCCCCGGCGGAGTGGCACTGGAGAAGATCATGAGCCTCACCCAAGCCCGTACCCCGGAGCCGTCCTCGCGCGCGGGGGAGCCCTCAGCCCCCATCCCGAAGACCACCGCGCATACTCTCCTCGAAAAAAAGCGCGCCGGCGAAGCGATCACCGCCCTCACCGCCGTCGACTACCCCAGCGCTCGCCTGGCCGATGAGTCAGGGATAGATCTCATCCTCGTCGGTGATTCGCTGGCCATGACCGTGCTCGGCTACGACAGCACCCTCCCGGTCACCGTTGACGAGATGCTGCACCACACCAGGGCCGTCCGCCGCGGCACAAAACGTGCCCTCCTCGTCGCCGACATGCCCTTCGGCAGCTACCACGTAAGCCCCGAAGACACCGTCCGCAACGCCCTCCGCTTCGTCAAGGAGGCCGGTGCCGAGGCCGTCAAGCTCGAAGGCGGCAGCCACCGCGCCCCGCTCGTCGAGCAACTCACCCGCGCCGAAATCCCCGTCGTCGGCCACATCGGCCTCACCCCGCAAAGCCTCCACCGCATGGGTGGCTATAAGGTCCAGGGACGCTCGGTCCCCGCGATTGAATCCCTGCTCGCCGATGCCGCTGCGCTCCAGGGCGCCGGCGCCGTCGCCCTCGTCGTCGAAGGCGTCCCCCGGGAGGTCGCCGACCGCATCACGAAGTCGCTCTCCATTCCCGTTATCGGCATCGGCGCGGGTCCTGATTGCGACGGCCAGATCCTCGTCTTCCACGACCTCTGCAACCTCACCTTCGCCCCGCCAGCAAAGTTCGTCCGCCGCTTCACCGACACGGGCGCCGCGCTCCGCGAAGCCCTTGCCGCCTACCGCGAAGCCGTCGCCGCTCGCACCTTCCCGGGCGACGCCGAAAGCTACCACCTGCCCGCCGACGTAGCCGCCGCGCTCAAAGGCGAACCCATCGGGAGCCGCCGATGAGCTCTGCCGATTCCGGAATCCGAGCCAACCTACAAATCTGCGAATCGGTCGCCGAAACCCGCACCGCCCTCCGCACTCTGCGCGAAAGGGCAGGGTCGGGAAGCCGACTTGGCCTCGTGCCCACCATGGGCGCCCTCCACGCCGGCCACGTCTCCCTCATCCGCGCCGCGAAAGCGCAGTGCGATCTCGTCGCCGTCTCCCTCTTCGTCAACCCCACCCAGTTCGCCCCCAACGAAGACCTCGCCAAATACCCCCGCACCTGGGAAGCGGACTGCCAGTTGCTCGAAGCCGAAGGCGTAGACCTCCTCTTCGCCCCTACCCCCGCCGGCATGTACCCCAACGGTCCCGGCGGCACCTGGGTCGACGTCCCCGAAATTGGCTCCCGCCTCGACGGCCGCTCCCGCCCCACCCACTTCCGCGGCGTCGCCACCGTCGTCACCAAACTCTTCAATATCGTCCAGCCAGATCTCGCCTTTTTCGGCCAGAAAGACGCCGCCCAGGTCGCCGTCCTCCGCACCCTTGTCCGCGATCTCGACATCCCCGTCGATCTCGTCGTCTGTCCCACAATCCGTGAACCCGACGGCCTCGCCCTCAGCTCCCGCAACCGCTATCTCACCCCCGAGCAGCGTGGGCAGGCCCTCGCCATCCCCCGCGCCCTCGAAACCGCCCGCAAACTCGCCGACACCGGCTGCGAAAGCCCACACCTGCTTGGAGAAATGCTGCGCGCCGATCTCAACCGCTCGCCCGGCCTCCGCCTCGACTACGCCGAGGTCGTCGACCCCGACACCCTGCTCCCCATCACCGACCTCCGCCGCGGCGCTCTCCTCGCCGTAGCCGCCTTCCTCGGCACCACCCGCCTCCTCGATAACCTCCTGCTCCCGCCGATCGAGACCCAAAACCATTCGTCCGCTCCCGGCACCATCCCCGGAGCCGCCGAGTGAAGATCCTCCTCGGCGTAAGCGGCGGCGTAGCCGCCTACAAGGCCGCCGAACTCGTCCGCACCCTGCAAAACAGCGGCGCGGACGTCCAGGTCGCCATGACCCGCTCCGCCCGCCGCTTCGTCACCCCGCTCACCTTCGCCGCCCTCACCGGGCACGAGGTCCTCACCTCGCTTTGGCACCCCTCCGGCGAAGCTTCCACCGGCACCGCCGCAGGCGGCACTCAGCCGTTCAACATCGAGCACATCACCGCAGGCCAGGGCATTGACGCTCTCGCCATCGCCCCCTGCACCGCCAGCCTCATGGCGCGCCTCGCGCACGGCCTCGCCTCGGACTTCCTCTCCACCCTTTACCTCGCGGCGACCGCCCCCGTTGTCCTCGCCCCCGCCATGAACGTCAACATGTGGCAACACCCCGCCACGCAAGCCAATCTCCGCCTTCTCGCAGAGCGCGGAACCCACATCGTCGCCCCCGAACCCGGGTACCTCGCCTGCGGCATGACCGGCGCCGGCCGCCTCGCCCCGGTCGAAACCATCGCCTCCGCGATCCTCGCCGCCGCCCGGCCCCAAAAGCAGGACCTCGGGGGCGAAACCGTTCTGATCACCGCCGGCGGCACCCGAGAGCCGCTCGACCCCGTCCGTTTTCTCGGCAACCGCTCCAGCGGCCGCATGGGCCACGCCCTCGCCGCCGCCGCTCTCGCCCGCGGCGCCCGCGTCTTCCTCGTCACTGCCTCAGACCTCGCCGCACCTCCCGGCTGCCGGGTCATCCCCGCCAAAACCGCTGCCGAAATGGCCGCCGCCGTCCTCGAGCACCTGCCCGAAGCCACAATGGTCATCGGATCCGCCGCGGTAGCCGACTTTCGTCCCAGCACTGTCTCCACTACCAAACTCCGTCGCCAAAACGGCCTCACCCTCCAGCTCGAACCCACCGAAGACATCATCGCCCTCGCCGCCGAGCACCGCCGTCCCGGCGCCCTCGTCCTCGCCTTTGCCGCCGAACTCGAGCCCGACCCCGCCCGCCTCGAAGCCGCCGCCCGCGCAAAGCTCCACCGCAAAGCCGTAGACGCCGTGATCGCCAACGACATCTCCGCCGAAGGCTCCGGCTTCGACGCCGACCACAACAGCGGCCTCTTCGTCACCGCCTCCTCCGCAACGCCGCTCCCGCCCGGCCCCAAGCGCGCCATGGCCGACCGCATCTTCGACGGCATCGCAACCGTGCGCCCCGCAAAAGAGACAGCTCCCTTCACCCAGCCCTCCCCCACATCGTTGTCCTCCTGAGCAAAGCGAAGCACCCGCTTTTTTGCAACACCTGCATCGCCCTCACTCCCAACTTGTCATCCTGAGCAACGCGAAGGAACTGCTTTTTGCCAGGAACCGCCCAAATGGAACCACAGCGACGCCGGCCCTGTTACCGTAGAGACGAATTCTCTACATCTTTCGCGTCACAGGAGCGCAGGCCTTGGTCAAAAGCACAGCTGTTGTTGGAAGTGCGTCCCGTTTCATCCGGGCGGCACTGTTCGTAGGCGGTACCGCAGCCATCACGGCCTCACTCGCCGCGCAGGTCGTCCCGGTCGGCACCAAACCCGGCCTCGGCACCTCCAACCCCGCCTCCGCCGAACCCCCGGTCACGCGCCCCACTACCAAACCCTGCACCGTAAGCCTCTTCAACAACATGGCGTTCAACGACTACAGCGCCCACGCCATCAGCTTCACCCCGCCTGCCGCCTGTCCCGGCCCCTGGGCCAAAGTCGTGCTCACCGCCGACTTCACCGTCACCGCCGGCCGCCAGTTTGACCGCACCGCCTCCTTCTATCTCGGGGACGCCAACATCTTCTACGGCACCACCGCCGAACCCCGCAGCGCTCTCAGCCCCTCCTGGCACATCGAGCGCGACCTCACCGACCTCTCCGCCATCTTCAAAACCGCGCAGACCGGCCAGGCGATCATCAACAACGTCTTCAACAGCACCTACAACGGCGGCATCTACGCCACCGCCCAGCTGCAGTTCTACCCCGCCAATCTCAACAATCTGCCGCCCGTCGTGCCCGCGGTCGTGATCCCCGTCTCAGGCGTCAACAGCCCCTACTCCCTCAACACCACCACAGACCAGCTGACGACCACCTTCACCGCCCCGCGCAACACCGAAAAGGCCTACCTCGACGTGGTCGCCCAATCCCAGGCCAACGACGAGTTCTGGTACCTCAGCGTTCCGGATGACGTCGCGAACGAGCTCGAAACCAGCGGTGGCACCGCCTTCCGCGAAACCGAGATCTCCATCGACGGCAAACCCGCCGGCGTCGCGCCCGTCAGCCCCTGGATCTACACCGGCGGCATCGATCCCTACCTCTGGGAACCCATCACCGGCGTCCAGACCCTCAACTTCAAGCCCTACCGCGTCGACCTCACCCCCTTCGCCGGCCTCCTCGCCGACGGCGCCACCCACACCGTCGCCCTGGGCGTCTTCAACGCCAACAACCGCTTCGACGTCACCGCCAATCTCCTGCTCTACACCGATCCCCTCATCGCCCAGACCGGCGGCGGCCTCCTCGAAGACACCCTTACCTCCGCTCCCACACCCGACGTCGTAGAAAACCTCACGACCGATGCCACCGGCGCGGTCGTCGGCACCGTAAACGTCGGCTCCACCCGCGACTTCCGCATCCGCGGCTACGTGAACACCGGCCTCGGCCGCGTCGAAACCACCGTCGCGCAAAAGGTGAACTTCTTGAGCGCCCAGACCTTCAACGTCGGCGCCAACGAGATCCAGGACCTCGTCCAGACCAGCACCGTCGATTCCAAAACCACCTCGAAGCTCGGCTTCCTCGACACCGTCACCGAAAACCACTGGAGCTTCCCGCTCACCCTCAACTACAGCTTCCTCGCCAACACGGACGGCACCTACTCGCAAATCGTGAGCAGCGATCAGACGTACGCCGTCAAGAACGCCACCGCCCTCAATGGCTTTGAACTCGCCGCCGATCACGCCACCGAACAGGTAACCTCCTCTGACACCCTCAAATACAACAGCTCGCTCACGGCCATTACCGCCGTCGGCCCCACCGCCAGCACCGCCAGCTACGTCTCCAAGGACTACCGCGGCAACTGCTACAAATTGGATCTAACCTCCGCCAACCGCATTCTCACGGACGCTGAAGGCAAAACCTGCCCGGTCCGCTAAGATCTTCCCCCTCACAAGCAAAGGCCGGGCATCTGCCCGGCCTTTGTCGTCTCCGCAGAACAGCAACTACCCGTTCTGCCCATCACTGTCCGGGTGAATCGTCCGGTAGCTCGCATTGCCCTTCGACCACACCAGCAGCAGAATGTCGCCGTTGTTCGCGTCATTCTTCACCTGCCCGACAAACTGGCTCGCCGAACCCGTCGGCTTCCGGTCTACCTGCACGATGATGTCGCCCGGCTGCAGCCCCGCATCCTCCGCGGGACTGCCAGGGCGCACATTCTGCACCACCGCACCGTGCACATCGTCCGGCGCCTGCAGCTGCTGCCGCGCATCCGACGTCAGGTCGCCGACCGCCAGCCCCAGCTTGCCGCTATTCGCCGCCGCGCCGTCGCCCTCGTTGGAAGCCACCTGTTGCCCATCCTTGTGGAACTCACCCACCGTCAGGTGCTCGGTCAGGGGTTGCGCATTGCGCAGCACGTTCAACGTGATCGAAGTTCCCGGGTTGATCTCGCTCACCGCTACCTGCAGCGCGCTCGAATCCGAGATCGTCTGCCCGTTCAGCGCCGTGATCACGTCACCCTGCTGCAGACCGGCCCGGCTTGCCGGCGACCCCGGCGTCACCTGCGCCACAATCGCGCCCGAAGCATCCTTCAGCCCGAAGAAGTGTGCATTTTCCGGTGACACATCGTTCATCGCAATGCCCAGGTAGCCATGCTCCACCTTGCCGTGCGCAATCAGCTGCGCGGAAATTGCCTTCGCCATCTGGGACGGAATCGCAAATCCCGCGCCTGCAAACTGTCCGCTGTTTGTGATGATGGAGCAGTTGATTCCCACCAGCTGCCCATGCGCATCCACCAGCGGTCCGCCCGAGTTGCCCGGGTTGATCGCCGCATCCGTCTGGATATAGGCTCCCGGCTTGCGCGCATCATCGCGGAACGGATCACTCCGGTTCACCGCGCTCACAATGCCGCGCGTCACAGAAAACCGCAGCGATCCGAACGGGCTGCCAAACGCCAGCACCGTCTGCCCCTGCTCCAGTTTGGTCGAATCGCCCCACGCAATCGCCGGCAGGTCGCTCGCATTCACCTTCACCACCGCCAGGTCGGTCAGCTTGTCCGCACCCACCACGTGCCCGTTCAGCACGCGCCGGTCATGCAGCGTCACCTTGATGTCCTTTGCGCCTTCAATCACATGGTTATTGGTCAGGATGTAGCCATCCGGCGAAATAATTACGCCCGACCCGATCCCATGCTGCAGCTCCGGCGCCTGCGGCCGCATGCCCTGACCCTGCCCGCCGCCCATACCCCCGAAGAACTGCTGCAGCTCCGGCGGCAAACCCTGAAAGCCCTGTCCACCCTGGCCTCCGCCACCCTGCTGCGCCGTCTCTTCCGCCGAAGGCGTCGACGTCACCGCAATATTGACCACACTGGGTTCAACCCGCGCCGTCAGGTTCTCCATCGCTGTATCCAGCGAGGTCAACGCCGCCACCGAACCCGCATCCATCGGATTCGCCGCCGTGCCCGCGCCCATGCTCGCCGCCGCATGCACGCCGGTGACGTGGTTCTCAACCGCCAGCGCACCCAAGGCCACGGTCGCGGAAAGAACAGCCGGCAGAACATAACGCTTCGCGCCGGTAACTAGATGATTAGTTGATGAAGACATGCAAAACCCTCCCAAGGGTGTGTTCTGTGAAGCAAGGTTAAAGTTGAACTACCAGCCAGCCATCCCCATAACGAATAGCCGTATACCAAACCTGTTGTGTTTCCACCACGGCGCGCTGCAGCGGTGGAGCGTAGGCTACCGGTACCCACCGGGTCCCGATCCCATAAGCCGAATTTGCAGCGCGATTCGACAAGTCCCAACTCGTCAATCTCATCCACGGCGCGGTGGCTCCGTGTCCGTGGTGACGCAAACCGGCCCGTTCCACACGGGCGCGGCGCACACGGCGGACCGTGGCCGGCGGCAATCCGCCGTTGTTGTCCTTTAAGTCCGTAATGCCTTCTAACCCCGGCATCACAGCCTTCACCAGGGCAGCGTGTGGAACCACATGGCCTCGCCCACCTGCCTCCCGGCTTACCACCGGCAACATCTGCGCACCCGATATCGGCCCCATGACGGCCATTGCCGGACTGGCCTCCGGCCCAAAACTCACCAATGTCGGGCTGTGCCCCAGCGCGCCTCCTGCAAACACAGTCACTGCCAGCACAAGTCCTGTTGTCACACGCAGCGACACCCCTGACAGGGTCCGCTCTGGCGTCCGTAGGATCCGCTCCACCCGCGCGGTCAGCTCCGACCGCCTTCGCCAGCTTCCCAGGGCTCCTACCGCCAGGGTCAGTCCCCGCCGAATCAGGCTCTGCTCCGCCACATGCGCCAGGCATGCCGCATACGCCTTGCCCGCCCGCGTCGCGGCCAGCACCGCATCGTCACAAGCCAACTCCCGTTCCAGCGCGAGCCTCCGGTTCACCCAGAGCATCCCCGGATGCAACGGCAAGACCACCAGCGCCACCTGCTGCAGCAGGTTCACCCAGTCGTCCCCGCGGCGCAGGTGCTCCAACTCATGCAGTGCAATCTGCAGGAGTTCCGACTCCTTCAGCCCCGGCAGCAAATCAGCCGGCAGCAGTAGCCGGGGCCGCAAAAATCCCGCAACGCAGGGCCGGTTTACCAGCTCCGACGAGCACAACTCCGGCCGGCGCGGCGACTCCCGCAACAACGCCGCAACCTCTGCCGGCGCTCCCAGAGGCCGCGCCGAACGCAGCGTTCTCCAAAGCTCGGCGCCGCTGATCAGCAGCTGAAACAGCCGGAACAGGGAAGCCATCGCCCAAACTCCGACCAGCGCCACGCTGAACCCGAACTCGGCATGGACCAGCCCGGCCGAACTCCCGCCCGCTGCCGCTGCTCCACCCCGATAAAACGCCAACACCGGATGCACCGCAATCACCAAAAGCACGGCCGCCCAGATTGCCGCCCGCGCCGACGCCGTCAATCCCGGCAAACACCGCACTACCAGCGAGACAATCAAAACCAGCAGCGACCCCTGCCAGAGCGAGGCAAACAGTGCTCCGGCAACAACGGCCGTCGTCGAAAAATGTAAAAAAGGAACCAGGGAAACCACCTAGATCTCCTCCTGCCGCATGCCGGTGATGCTCAAAGGAGCCGACTCGTGCCCATCGGCACTGCGGACCCCGGCATCGCGAATCCCGTCCGCCGGTGCCGCGGCAATGGCCTGCTTCAACCGCAGCAACTCATCGACGGTAATCTCGTCATCGCCCAACAGGGAAAGCAGCAGCCGCTCACGAGAGTTCCCAAAAAACCGCCCCAGCACATGCTTCACCTCGCTGCGACTGGCCTCACCTTCGGCGACGCACGGCGTATACAAAAACGCCCGGCCTTCCTGCCGGTGCGTCAGGTAGCCCTTCGTCTCCAAAATCCGCACCGTCGTCAATACCGACGTATACGCCAGCGAAATCTCCATCGGATCCTCGGCCAGCGCAGCGACCAGGTCAGCCACCGCCGACTCCCCACGCACCCACAACAGGCGCATAAGCCTCAACTCGGCCTCGGTCAGCGTAATGGAGCGTTTCGGTGGCATCGATTCTCGTCCTACACTCAGTCAGACGAGCAACGGATCAATTAGTTAGCAGCGGGACGGAGGCAGCGGAAATTCTCCCAGGCCTTCATCAACGAGTTCAGAAGTCCTGCCTGTTTCGGACACGGAACCGTCCTCCTGTCTTCTGCCAAAGGCTCTATCCTCTGCCGCAAGCGCCAGATTCTCTCTCCAGCAGTATGCGAAATAAACCCCGCCTGCTCCAACTTAGGCATCAAAACAACCCAACAAGGCGTGGCAACACAACGCACGCCAAAGTGAGGGCTCTCCTGAAACGCATTCTCTCCCTGGCTGGTGCTACAGCACTGGCCGCTTCACTTAGCGGCTGTCCCGGCGGCGCCACCATCCACACCGATTACGATCACAACGCGAAATTCTCCGACTTCCACACCTTCTCCTTCGGTCACGTGGAAACCGACAACCCGCTCTACGAGCAGCGCATCAAGGACGAGGTCAGCAAGGACCTCCAGGCCAAGGGACTTCAGCCTGCCGGCAACGGCAATGGCGATATCGTCGTCACCGCCGTAGGCTCGCAGCACAACCAGAAGGAATACAACACCTTCTATAACGGTGGCGGCTTCGGCTATTACTACGGCGGCTTCGGTCCCGGCTTCGGCAGCACCACCACAACCGTGCAGAACTACAAGGTCGGCACCCTTGTGCTCGACATGTACAACAGCGGCAACAAGCAGTTGCTCTGGCGCGGCGTCGCCTCGCGTGGCATCTCCGGTAACTCCGATGACAATCGTCGTGGCGTCAACATGGCCATCGACAAGATGCTGTCCAACTTCCCACCCTCTTAGTGAACGATCTATCCAAAGATCTCCATCGTGGCCGCGATGGGGATCTTGCACGCCTGCGCGTGACAGACCACCGTCCCCCGGCTTAGCCTTTCCCGCATGAGCCACCTTCCCCGTCGGCAGTTCCTGCGATCCGTGGCGGTCACCTCCGCCGCTCTCGCCCTGCGCCACCTCCCCGCGCAATCCCGGTCTGCCACGACGACGCTCACCCTGCACCCCGAACACCCCGGCCCCACCGTGCCTGCCAACTTCATCGGCCTCAGCTACGAAACCGAAGAGCTCACCCGCCCGGGGACCTTCTCACGTGAAAACACCGGCCTGATCGCACAATTTCGCCAGCTGTCCCCCAACGGCGTCCTGCGCCTCGGCGGCAACACCTCCGACGTTGGCTGGTGGAAGCCCACCCCCACCTCCATCCAACCGCCGATGCCCCACTTCGCCGCCGAAGAAGGCGAGGCCAGCACCGGCCTCAGCTACCCCGTCACCCCCGAGGCCGTCCGCGCCCTCCGCGGCTTCCTCGACGCCGCTGGCTGGAGCTGCACCTATGGCCTCAATCTCGGCACCGAAAGCCCCGCCCGCAGCGCCGATCAGGCCGCCTTTGTCGCCGGAACCCTCGGCCCCAGGCTCGACTACTTTCAGATCGGCAATGAACCCGACCTCCTCGCCCCGCACCTTCGCGACAAGGCTACCTGGGGTCCCAATCGTTACTTTGACGAGTGGCTCGTCATCGCCAACGCCATCCGCGCCCGCGTCCCCGAAGCCCGTTTCGGCCTGCCCGACGGCGCCAACGATGTCAGCTGGCTTCAAACCGTAACCGACCGCATCGCCGCCCTTCCCAACCCGCCGAAAATCGCCGCGCTCACGCATCACTACTATCTCGGCGGCCCGCCCTCAAACCCCGGCATGACCGTCGCGCACATTCTCGCGCCCGACCCCCGCGTGCCGGCCGATGCCGCCGTCGTCCGCGCCGCCGCCGCGAAGCTCCGCGTCCCCTACCGCATGACCGAAGGCAACACCTGCTACCGCGGCGGCAAACCCGGCGTCTCGGACGTCTTCGCCGCCGCGCTGTGGGCCGCCGACTACGCCCTCCATCTCGCCTCCCTCGGCTACGCCGGCCTCAACCTCCACGGCGGCGATAGCGGCAAATTCGTAGGCAACTCTCTCGGCGGTCATCTCCCCGGCGAAGATCTCCTCAAACCCGGCGACCCCGCGCAGCCCCGCCCCTTTTACACCCCAATCGCCAACATGGCCGGCACCTACACTGTCGAACCCGTCGGCTGCGGTCTACAGTTCGCCGGGGCCTTTGCCGGGGCCACCATGCTCCCGCTCACCTTCAACTCCGGCGGTGTAGATGCCACCGCCTACGCCGCCCTCTTGCCAACCGGGCAAAAAATCGTCGCCATCCTCAACAAGGACGACCACCAATCCCTTCCCGTCGACCTCCCCGGTTTCGCCCTCTCGCAGCAGCTCACCGCCAGCTCTCTGCTCGCCTACAGCGCCCAAATCGAGGAGCCCGGAAGCTTCCACGAAGTTTCCTCCATTCCACCGGCACGGGCCGTGCTCCTGTTATCCGCCCGCGCCTGAAGAGACCCTTTCGATACCCTCCGCTGCCCGAAATTCCTGCGCGGCGTTCCGGTCAATCCCGCTTCGCTTGGCATCTCCCGGCCTTGGTCCTGCAAACCACGTTGCCTTCCCAGGCTTCCGGAAGAGGCTCGCCCAACAAAGGCAGAACCTTCCGGTTCGCGCTTTTACGCGCCCCCGAACGCACCGGATTCAGCCCACTTGGGTCATTACCTGCCCCATCCCGGTGATTGGCAATCTCGATTCGGGAGGTTCATAACAAGTCTGTGCTGTTTCAGGCTCCAGTTCGCGCTCTGTACCTCTCGATACTTTGTCGGCGCTTCCTTCAGCCGGGTGCAGGCAAATTGTCCGCTCTAGAGAGTGCAATCTTCTGATCTGCCAACTGGTAGCTAAATACGGTAGCAATGGCGCGATGTCGAGGAGTTTTCATGCCGCTTGCAAACGTTTCATTCCCTCTATACAAATCGTCTAAGACCGCGATTCTCCTTCTAGCAGCGACTTCCAGTCTGCTTACCCTTGCCGGATGCGGCGTGAATATCTCAACCCTGGCGACGGCAACTCCGGCGGAAAGCACCGTCTCCCGCCCCATTCAGGGCCACGTCCATGGCGGCGTCTATCCCATCCAGAACGCCACCGTTCGCCTGATGGAAACGCAGTCCAACGGCTACGGCGGCGCCGCCAAAGCCCTGCTGCCGGCCGTTACCACGGATCAGTACGGCTACTTCAGCTTCCCCAATACAAGCTTCACCTGTGACACCGGCCAGTTCGCCTACCTCACGGTCTCCAGCGGCACCACGTCCAACCTGGCCAGCGCCGTTCCCAATAACAACGTTCTGCAAGTGGGGGTTATCGGCTCCTGCGCCACGCTCACGGCGAACTTCAACACGATCAACGTCTTTCTCAGCGAGGTAAGCACCGTGGCCGCCGCCGCCGCCCTCGCCAACTTCATCAGCATTGACACCACCAATGCCGGGAGCGGTCAACAGATCGTCAACATCTCCGCGCCGGCTGCCAATAACGCGACGAGCCCCAGCTGCACCTCCGGCGGCTCCATGACCTGCACCGCCGGCGGCCTCGCCCACGGTTTCAGCAACGCCTTTAACCTGGTGGATTCGGTGCGTTTTGACAATTCCTTCCCCACCGGCCAGGCCCGCTCCGTTGTGCCCACCAACAGCGCCTCCTACATTCCGGCGCAGCTGATCAATACCCTCGGCAACATCCTCCAGAACTGCGTCGATTCGGTCGGCGGTGGCGTTGCCGGCGACAGTTCCTACTGCGGCACCCTGTTCAACCTCGCCACCCCACCGGCAACCGGTGCAAAACCACCGGCGGATACCCTGCAGGCGGCCCTCAACATGGCTAAATACCCCACCCGTAACGTCAGCACGCTCTACGCCCTGCAGAGCCGCACGCCCTACTTCACGCCCACATTGTCCACTGTGCCCACGGCGCTCTCTGTTTCAATCTTCTACGGCGCCGAAGCCAACGGAGGCTACGTTCCCTTTCCGATCGATCTCGCCCTCGATGCCGCCGACAACGTCTACATCCTCTACGGCAACACCGGCAACTCCAGCCTGACCAGCGGTACCGGTACGGCCAACACCTACGGCGCCGTCCTCGGCCTCGGTGCCGATGGCACCCAACTCTTCTACGGCCCGCAGAACAACGCTCTGCTCTATCCCACTCAGATTGCCGTGAACGCCAGGGGACGAATCTTCGTCACCAACAATGACACGCACACGCTGCTGAACGGTGGCCTCTACGCCACGGCACCCGACTCTACCACCGGCGCCTTGTCGCAAGTCGCCACCCTCTCCAATCCCTCCGGTATCGCCGTTGACCGGAACAACGACGTCTGGCTCTCGGCCGCCAGCAGCACCGGAAACTCCATCCAGAAGTACAGCTACTCCGTTCTGCAAAACGCCAGCAGCACCCTACTTGCCACAGTAGCCTTTGCCACAAATTCTCTCGGCGTCCCGATTACCAGCCTGGCCATTGACTCCGGACAGAACGTTTGGGGTGTTTCGGGTGGTACCGGCACCAGCTACGCCGCCATCATGCCCAACAGCGGCTCAATCCTTACCCCTGTTTACAGCCTCCTGGGCGGAGGTGCCACGAAGCAGAGCCTAGGCAACTATGGTGGTTTCGGGCTGGCTCTCAACGCCTCCTCCTCTGCTTTTTTCCCCACGTACCAGCAGCTGAATGGCGCGACTTTCGCCTCCTCGACTCTCACCGCAGGCGGCAACGGCACACTTACGGCAAAAACCTCCGGTGCTCCCCAGCGTGCAGCCACCGATGGTGCCGGCAATGTCTTCTGGGCAGACAGCGAAACCAGCGGCCTGCTTTATCAGTTCACCCCTGGCGCCAGCCCCAGCTTCTCCTCCGGCACACTCACCTCGTTGCTGCCCTGCTATCCCTTTCCCAGCGGTTCCGGCTCGGCCTGCGTGACCATCACCAATAGCAGCCCCGTCTTCACCCCCACCAATCTCCGCTCAGTGGCCATCGATAGCGGCGGAAATGTCTGGTATCTCGCCGCCGCCGGCGTCGGTACCGTCGTCGAAACCTTAGGTGTCGCCGCTCCTGCCTGGCCGCAACTCTCCTACGGCCATCCCGGCTGCACACCAGGCGTCACCACCACCGCCTGCCCTTAGCTCGTTATCCCTAAGCTGATTAGCGTTTTAGCCCCGCGTTTCGCTCCAGACATAGGCCCGCAAACGCCTCCCCCAAAGGCTTAGCGGGCCTCCCCCGGAGGAACCGCAGCCAACCCGGCCCTCCACCGTCTACACTTCCATCTATGTGCGGAATCGTCGGTTATATTGGCCCCAAGCCCTGTGTCCCTGTCATCATGGAAGGCCTCGCCCGCCTCGAATACCGCGGCTATGACTCCGCCGGCATCGCAGTGGCCGGGGGCACCGACGAATCGGGCACCCCGAACCTCCTTCAGCTCCGCCGCGCCCCCGGCAAGCTCCGCAACCTCGACGCCATCCTCAAGACCGACCCCGTCCACGGGACGTACGGCATAGGCCACACCCGCTGGGCCACCCACGGCCGCCCCACTGAGGAAAACGCCCACCCCCATCGCGATGGCACCGGCACCCTCGTCGTCGTGCACAACGGCATCGTCGAAAACTACCTCCACCTCAAGGCCGCTCTCATCGCCAAGGGCCACAAATTCCTCTCCGAAACCGACACCGAAATCATCGCCCACGTCATCCAGGACGAATTCGAGCAAGCCGCCGCGGGTGCCCCATCTTCACCGACGCAGTCGGTTAAGGTAGGTTCTTCCAGCGAACCCCAAGGGCCCACCACTCCAGACTCCACCACCCCACCCCGCACCGTAGAAGCCAACGCCGCCGAAGCCGTCACCCGCGAGCGCTCCCCGCACGTCATCCCCCTCGAAGAAGCCGTCCGCCGCGCCGTCAAACGCCTCACCGGCGCCTTCGCCATCGGCGTCCTTTCCGCCCATGAGCCCGACAAAATGGTCGCCGCCCGCTTCGGCCCGCCCATCGTCCTCGGCCTCGGCGACGGCGAATTCTTTCTCGCCTCCGACGTCCCCGGCATCCTCCACCACACCCGCGATATCTACTTCCTCTCGGACCACGAAGTCGCCACCCTCACCACCGCCGGCATCGTCCTCACCGACTTCGACAACAATCCCCGCACCCTCAAGCCGCAGCGCATCACCTGGGACCCCATCCAGGCCGAAAAAGCCGGCTACAAGCACTTCATGCTCAAGGAAATCAACGAGCAGCCCCGCGCCGTCCGCGACACCACCCTCGGCCGCGTCAGCTTCGAAACCGGCCAGGTCTTCCTCCCCGACATGGCCATCTCCGCGGCCGACCTCCGCGACGCCACCGGTATCACCATCGCCGCCTGCGGCACGTCCTGGCACGCCGGCCTCGCCGGCAAGTTCATGATCGAACGCCTCGCCCGCATCCCCGTCGACGTCGACTACGCCTCCGAGTACCGTTACCGCGACCCCATCCCCAACCCCCGCGACCTCGGCCTCGTCATCACCCAGTCCGGCGAAACCGCCGACACCATCGCCGCGCAACAGGAACTCCTCAAAAACGGCTCCAAAACCCTCGCCGTCTGCAACGTCGTCGGCGCCGCCGTCACCCGCCTCGCGCAGGGCACCATCACCACCAACGCCGGCCCCGAAATCGGCGTCGCCTCCACCAAGGCCTTCACCGCGCAACTCACCGCCCTCTTCACCCTCGCGCTCCATCTCGCGCAGGTCCGCGGCACCGTCACCGACGCTCAGTCATTGCACTACGTCACCGAACTCTCCCTCATCCCCGGCAAGCTCGAGCAGGTCCTCCGCACCTGTGACGACCAGTGCGTCCAGCTCGCCAAAGAGTTCTCAAGCGTCAACGACTTCCTCTTCCTAGGCCGAGGCATCCACTACCCCATCGCTCTCGAAGGCGCCCTCAAGCTGAAGGAAATCAGCTACATCCACGCCGAAGGCTACCCCGCCGGAGAGATGAAACACGGCCCCAACGCCCTCATCGACGAAAACCTCCCCGTAGTCTGCATAGCCACCCAGGACCCCACAGACCCCTCCAGCGTCCTCAAATACGAAAAAACCCTGTCGAACATCCAGGAAGTCACCGCCCGTTCAGGCCGGGTGATTGCGATAGCCACAGAAGGCGACACCCACATCCGCCAACTCGTAGAGCACGTAATAGAAGTCCCAGCCGCTCCCGAACTCCTGCTCCCCATCCTCGAAGTAGTCCCCCTGCAACTCCTCGCCTACCACATAGCCGTCCGCCGAGGCTGCGACGTCGACCAGCCCAGAAACTTAGCTAAGAGTGTCACTGTGGAGTAGTTTGTTTAACCAAATATCAGATGATGTCCCGGATGCGCTAGTCGTAGTAATCAGTAGGGCATCCGGGTTGAGTTAAACCAATCATTGAGAGTCTTTGCCCTTGATCAGATAGGCTTAATCCGCTCAGCAAACTTCCCTTTTGGACCCTCTGCCGACTCGAACTCTACTTTTTGTCCTACCGCAAGATTTTTATACCCATCCATAACTACATCTCTGTAGTGTGCGAAAAGGTCTTCTCCGGCCTGATCGGGTGTGATAAAGCCGAAACCTTTAGAACTGTCAAACTTACTCACGACTCCGGTCATCCTCTGGCCAGTTGCTTTGGTTTTGCCCTTCGGGGATTGATCTTTAATCCGTTTAAGGCTTGCCGTGGTAGCGGGGGCCTGGTCTGAATTTACCCGCTTATCCGTCTCTTTCGCTGAGCGTTCCTTCGGCGAAGTTGCCACGCGCTTGAGGCGTTCGAGAAAGTCCAGATGATTTTGTATTTGGGCAAGAAGTGCTGGGTCAGGAGATACGCTTATTGCATGTCGCAGGTCATGTTCTGCGGCCTTGATGAAGCGTCTGCAATCGTCCCACGCCCGCTGCCTCGTTTGTTGGGGCAGCTTTCTCGTCTTACCAGTGACGCTACATTGCTTGGCTAAGCCGATGATCGCGTTACCTCGAATTCGCAAAATCCAGGGATTTTCCCTCAATGCCGAGTGTTGTAAGAGTTGCGCATCCAAAAAATGGATAGCTTCACGGTCATCGCCGGCCTTGGCAAGACCGAGAGCGATATTACCGACCTCCTGCTCTGTGATTCTTCCCCGCGAGGCTGAGAGGAACAATTCTCTGGCAAGGTTCAGATCGTCCAACGAAGGCTCAGAGCTTATAAGTACGTTGGCCAATTGGCTCAAAACGTTGGACGGAAGGAACCTAAGTTGCTCCTTATGTCCAGCGATGAACTCCCTTACAGGACGGCTCGTCCCCAAAGCGCTATGGACCTCAGCAAAGAGCTGAATGGATCTGAAATTCAGAGGATCTTTGGCAAGGAGAACGGCAACAGCTATGCTCGCGCGGTCAAACTGTCCGAGTGAAATCGCTTCTTCGATGTGTCGATGTTCTCTTGCTAGCGCATGCCTAGGATGAGCCGGCAAAAGGCAAGTTAGACGACTCTCGTTCATCTCGAACGCTGGCGGCGGACACCCCTCTTCCTTCATCGTACGAATGATTGTAGGAATGCCTTGGCCCTCCGCCTGAGCCAGCTGCAGGCGATTCAAGAACCACGCTAGAGTCTGATTTCTCCATTTAGGCGGTGCATGACCTTTGCGGAATTCGTTCTCGGAGATACCACTTGGCAGAGAGCCCGGCGACACGATTTCGACTCGATCTGAAAAGACTGTCGTGCGTGTCGGGTCATGCATCTCGTAATCACGATGCGCAAGGGCGTTTACCATCGCCTCATGTAATGCTCTGGGTGGATACTTCAGGGCGTTCGGAGCAGTTCTGTCAGTCTTGTCGAATGCGACATAGGACTGCACGTCCAAGAGCTCTATCAATCGCCTTGCCTGGTCGATTAGACTACCCGATATTTCGCTTCTTTCGGCATAGGGCTCGGAACGATCTTCTCCCGGGTAAATAGAGAAGAGCGTATATCCTCCAGGTATATAGGCTTGAACCCTTTCTCTGCGTCCGAACAACAAAAGAGCGAAGTTGCGAGGCCGTAGCGTGTTCGTTAGCGGTTCACGAAAGCATAGAGGAGGTACAAATGGACTCAGGTGGACTGTGTCAGAGATATACTCGTCTAAGCCCCTCTTGGGATCGAACACTCCCATCCTTTGCAGAGCATCTCGAAATGCAATCAGGTCTAAATCATTGATCGTTGCTGTAGGATTGGGTCGACGGTCCCACTCCTCTATAACACCTTTTCTGACTAGCAACTCGCGAAGTATTCCATTGCGAGCTTCACGGGTTTCTCTACTTATACGTACATAGTGCCGACCGGTATCATCGCCAGTTCTATACATGTGGGCATTCTTTGTTGCCGGCATGACGAAGATCAGGATTCTTCGCTCCGGGTTCTCTGTCGGTAACTCACTGACGATCGGCGCAATCGAAGGTGAAACTCGGTCCCTGCATGCTGCTAGAACCTTCCCTTCAACCTCCTTTAACCGGGCGGAGGTAAGGCCAGTTGTTCTTATCAGGGGGAACCCGTGCTCATCTTTTTCTTCGGCAGCTCCACAGACCACGTATCCCCCGCCAAGATTTGCCCAGTCGTTAGCGAACGCGGAGAGTGTAGCGGCGACTTGGTCAGGGTCCGCAACGCTCTCTTTCCACTCTACTTGCTCGCTCTCGCGTATAGATAATGCTTTGAGGTCAACTTCATACATGCAAAACAAGAATAGCGGAAGCAGGAAATAAGCCCAACGAAACGAGGAACTCTTTTCAATTGGAAGGCGGGTGGCCCACTCATGACTTTCAACGACGGGTGCGGGTGCCGCATTCACAAGCGGCTTGGTCGGCGGGTGGCTCACCCATGACGACACGCAGCTTTATCGCGGGTGAGTGGGCTAATCGCACGAAAGTGCGATCAGCTCCCGCCCAGGCCGAGCGCTAGGAGGACGCGTGCCGCTCCACCTCCGGCGGTACGGGCACGAAGGCCACCCTCACTTCACCATCTTCAGCTGTTACCGGCGGCTCCCCGACTTGAACACCGAAGCAGCCTACACCTGCTTCGAACGATGGCTCGAGACCCTCCGCGCCCTCGCACTCGCAGGGGGACTTGGGGTGAAGCGCACGGTAGACCTACTCATGGCTGTCCGACAGAGCTTCGGCCGGTACACGTCGGCAGACCCCGTGTAACTCGAGAAACGCAGTCCGCTGCGACGCGACCAGACGGTTCCATTTAGCGGCAGAGGCAGGATCTTCACTTCGTAAATTGAAGGTATCTACGCTCCTCGAAGCGTCATACGCCGCATGGAGTGCGCGTACAAATGCCTGTAAGTCCGTCTCTTCCGTACCCTCGGCCATGTCTCAATCATGACAGGGGGGAATCCACGGAACAGGAAGGGCACGGCTTCAGCCGTGCCACAAACCTGCCGCCCCACGATGTAAGTACCACTCTGCCGAAGGCTGGAGTGGAAGCGCAGCGGAACGACTGAATTGCCTTCTCCACGCTGCCGGAGCACTCTCGGGTAAGCCCGAAGACGGCTCCCCTACCCGAACACCGAAGCGGTCTACACCTGCTTCGAGCGCTGGCTCGAACCCTCCGCCCAGCTCCGAGAGACACGACTCGACGTGCACGGCTACGTCCTTATACCCGAACACGTCCACTCCTG
>CAXSBL010000015.1:73848-76287 GCA_964235515.1 uncultured Bryocella sp. | reverse complement strand
CGGCGAAAAAGACGGCCGCCAAGAAGAGTGCGGCGAAGTCCGGTGGCAGTGTGCGCAAGGGCGTGAAGACCTCAGCCAAAACCGCGCGCAAGACCGGCGTAAAGCGCATGAATGTGACGAAGTATGAGCAGCATAAGACGGCCGGGGGCAAGACGGAACGGCACAAGATGGTGCCGAAGCAGGCCAAGGAAAAGAAGGAGTCGCTGATTCGTCAGAAGCGGTCGACGGGCGATGGGCCGGCGTGCTGGCCGGGGTTTGAGCGCGTGCCGGGCAAGGAAGCGGGCACCAAGGGCAGCTGCAAGCCGAAGCCGAACCAGTCGAAGGGCGAGAAGAAGGAAGATGCCCGCGAGGCGGCAGGCTCGAAGCTGCGCAAGGCCGGTGGGAACAAGGCGAAGGCGAACCGCAGTTGATGCGGTTCACCTGCCCTTTTACTCGTCGGTGTCGGTGATTTCGGGGTTGGTCAGAGGGGTAACGGGTTGCGGACTCGCTGGTCTGGGCGGCTGGGCCGGGGTGTAGCCGGGCGACGCGGTCTGTGAGGCTACCTGCATGGTTGGGCTCACGAGATGGCGGCCGCCGGCGTAGCGCCGGTAGACGCTGATGTGGAAGCATGCCTGCTGGAACTCTTCCTCGACGTCGATCTTGCCCGATTGGATCAGCGGCAGCAGATAGCTGCGCATCCAGGCAAGCTGGGCGGCGGTCATGCCGCGTTTGCCGAAGTCGATGGCCTGGCCGGTGAGGTGCGGTGAGGCGAAATCTCCGGAGAGGCCGGCGGCGTTGCCGTTGACGCGGATGAGGCGGGACTGGAAGGCGACGGTCCGGACGGCGGAGGTGACCCAGAGCGGCTGGCGGAAGCGCGCGTAGTAGTCGCGGGCGATGTCCTGGGTAAAGAGCGCGGTCCAGGGGCGGGCGGAGCGACGGTTGAAGGGGAGATTGTCGTTGACGCGGAGGCTGAAGCTCACGGGCAGATCGACGATCTGGCCGGTGGCGCGCAGACGGTTCAGCTGGGCATCGTTCTCGATACGCTCCAGACCGTCGTTATCGGCCATGGTGTTCTGGTGGATGAGGACCTCGCGGGAGCCGCGCAGGGGCGCGGGTACGACAAGATGGCCGTCGACGTCGTAGATGTTTGGAAGATTTGGCGAAAGAATGGACGGCGTCATGGCGCCGGCGGTAATGGCGTCGCGCTCAGCGAGGGTGGAGGGCAGGTTGGCGGCGAGCACGGCGGGTTCAGAGGACCGGGTGTCCTCAGAGGGGGTAGGTACGACGAGGGGATGATTGCGGCGGCGGGTGAGGTCGGGGCGATTGGAGGGCAAAGCGGGGGCGAGCGCGAGTTCGCTGCCGAAACCGTCAACCACCTGTGTGGGCGAGGTGGTCGGGACGGAACGACGGTAAGGAGATGGGGCCTGAACGGTGGCGGACGCGAAAGGAGCCGAGGACTGGGTGCGGGGGCCGAGGGAGGCGCTCGAGCGATCAAGGTCGTCGGGCTGCGATGTGCCGTAGGCATAGGCTGGCTGAGCCGGGGGTGCGATACGGCGCTCCACCGGTGCGGGTGCCGGTGCGGGTGCTGGGTTGGCAGAGGAGGGCCTGGCGGATGCTGGCTGCGCCGCTGAAGCGACGACGACCGAAGCGTTGCCGTGAACCGGAGACCAGGCGTGGGCGACGGAGGAAGAGGAGGGCCGGTTGTGCAGGCGGGCGAGGGTGTCGCCGCGGGCGGAACGGCCGGTGACTTCGGCGACCGTGGTTTCCTCGGTGGTGTCCGGGGCAGGCAATGGGATCCGGCGGCCATGGGGCGTGATCTTCTGGCGAGCGGGCTGCCCGGCTTCGTGGGAGCTGTGCGTCTTCGCCGATGCCAGTTCCCCGCCCCCGTGCAGCCGTCCGTGACCGGCGCGGAGCATGGGGATCGGAGCTTCGTAGTCGGTCTCTTGATGGTGCTTTCCGCCCTGCTTGCCCTTCGCGTGGGCGCTGGCCGCGCCGTGGACCTTCGCCGCGGCGGAAGGCGAAGCAGATTTCTGCTTTGCGGCGGACTTACCGGCGGCCGCCCCGCGGTGCGGGGTGGAAAAGCTGTGCTCGGTGTAGTGCAATGGCGCCAGCGCGGGGGTGATGTGGCGAGCGCGTGAACGGGTAGCCGTCGCCGCGGAAGCGGACGCACCGGAGGCCGCCAGCAGCCCGAGCAGCAGAGCGCATGGAAGGGACGCGGCGCCGCTGGTGAGGCCGGGAAGAAGACTGCGCCAGAGCCGGAGATAGATCATGATGAATTTTTGGAGGCCGCGAGGCCGCCGGAGCTCCTTCAGCATAGAAGACCCTTCGCGGAGGAGGAAGTGGCGGTGCGGGTTCCGCGGTAAGCCTCAGGGTGTGACGGCCTGTAGCTTGGCGGCGAGGTGCTGATTTTGCGATATCGGCAAGGGTTCGGTCTCAGCCGGGGTGGATCTGACGCGGGAC
>CAXSBL010000015.1:63720-73748 GCA_964235515.1 uncultured Bryocella sp. | reverse complement strand
TGGTGGGCTACCGCGGTGGATCGGGGGGCATAACGGCACCGGCGCGGACCCACTGCTCTACCGTGGCGATGTCGGCGTCGGAGAGCTTGCCTTTGGGGGGCATATTCATGGGGTCGTCTTTCGGGCCCTCGTGGCGGATGAGGGTGACGAGCAGTGATTGCTCCGGGTGGCCTGGAACGAGAACCGGTCCCTGCTTGCCGCCGCGTTCGAGGCCGGCCCTCGTGTCCATGGAGAGGCCGCCGCGATGGTTCAGGCCGGCGTGGCAACGGTAGCAGTTTGCCTGGAAGATGGGTTGCACATGCGCGGTGTAGAACGCCGGCGTGTTCGCGGCATTCGCATCGGGTGCCGCGCCGTGGACCGGATGTCCGGCGGGCAGGCAGGCGGCGGCGCAGAGAAGGGTGGCAGCGACGCCCAGGAACGTTCGCAGGAGAGGGGTCGGTGCGGGCTGGGTGAAAGGCATGCGGTTCGGCTCAGGTCCGTCCCTCCCACGATAGCGCAGTGAGCGCGGGGTGGTCTGCTCGTGGGTCTGCGCAGGGCAAAGCAGGTCCTTCGCTTCTCAGGATGACAATGTTAGGGGGAACCCTCCCTAGTTAGGGGCGAACCCTTTAGACCTGACACCTCAAGCTGAGTGGGTGAAGCTAGTAGGCGCGCTGGTACATGCGGCTCATGCGGTCGTGCCAGCCGAGGCGGTCGTTGTCCATGAAGGCCCAGGCGAGGCCCAAGCCGAGCGGGCAGGCGGCAAGCAGGGAGGAAACGACCCGGCCGCGCATGGCGCGTCGCGTGGGATTGCTGTCGCCGAAGGTGCAGAGGCCGATGCGTGCCCAGCGCATGCCGGGGGTGCTGTCAGACAGCGTGAAGAAGAGCAGCTGAAAGAGCACGGCAGAGAGCAGGAGCGAACCTGCGGCGGCGACCCCGAGCAGGGGCAGGCTGAAGGAGCGCAGGGCCGGGCCGGCGACGGCGGCGGCGGCGGTGGCGGCGCCGAGCCAGGCCACCGTGATCAGCGCCCCATCCACGGCAGCGGACATCAGCCGGCGCTCCAGGGGTGCGGTGTGGGCCGGCAGGGTGAACTCGGTCGGGGCGGAAACCGGGAGGGCGTAGGGGTTGCCGAGGGCCTCGACCATGGCGCTTTCGAGCATGCCGCTCTGCCAGTCGGGCACGCTGCCGTGATCGAGAAAGACCTCGGGCTCTTCGACGGTCTGGACGGCATCGACCTCGAAGATGCGCAGCTGCGGCTCGGATTCGCTACCCAGGGGACCTTCGGCGAGGCGGGGACGGACACGGCGCGGCGCGACGAGTTCGCGGGGAAATTCGATCAGGTTGCCGTGAATGGGAGTGGCTTCGATCGGGATGTACTCCGGGAACTCCGGAGCGTGGCGAAAGGCGAGCTCTTCTTCTAGAACTTCCAAGGCTTCCGGCCCTTCCGGCTCGGCGAAATGGCGGGTGTAGCCATGGGGAGCGCCGCCACGCCGAGCGCTGAATTCAGAGCTCATCTCTGAGAAACGGGGCGTTGAGGGGGCGAGATCCTCAAAAAGCCGAACGGTAAGGCCGGCGGCGGAGACCTCGCGGAGGGGTGTTTCCGGGATGTGGACGGGCTCCGGCCGGGCCTGCTGGGGAGCCGGGGCTTCGACGATGGAGAGCAGCGACGGCTCAGCCATGAGCTCGCGGGCGCCGAGCACGATGTCGGCAAGAGCGTGGGCGAGTTCGCCGCGGGTCTCGGCGGCTTGGCGGGCGAGCAGGGCCTCGCGGGGGCCGGGTTCCGGCTGGTTGGCGGTATCGAACTCTTCAAGCAGCCGCATCTGCGCTTCGGCGACGGCATGGGCACTGCGCTGGGCGACGTCGGCTTCGGCCTGGGCCTGCTGAATGGCACGCTCGGCTTCAGAGGCGAGGAACTCGCGGTACGTCTCACGCTGCTCGTAGCGGGCTTTGACGGTGTCACGCACGGCGCTGGCGCCGCGGCGCTGGTCTTCGCGACGGGCCTGGCGCAGCGATTCACGCAAGCGCCGGCTATGCGCCTCGTGCTCGGCCTCCTGCTGCGCTACCGTGGCCCGCTTGTGGCGGTGCGCGGCGAGCCGCTCGGCGGCCACCTGCTGCAGGTTGGGTGCGCCTTCGGTTCCTGTTGCCGCCCAGCTCATCTCCGCTTGTTCCACACTTGCCGCACTGCCCATTGCCCCAAATCCCCCAAGCTGCCCCGGCCGGAATGTTTCCGCTCAACACTCTCGCGCCGTTCCATCGTCTAAGCTTGCATCTGTGTGTGCTTCTTTTGTGTCCGCTGCTTTGAAAGGCCGCATCTCAGCACGTTTCGGTCAAGGGCGACACTTCCCTCTCCGTCGGCAGGTCTCCCGGATGCGGAGAGCCCTCTGGTTCATAAGTACCATTCCTATTCTTTCAGGTCATCCACCACTCGTTGCACAAGTAGTAACGTCGCCGACACCCCGTAGCCAAACCGGTTCGGGGGCAGGCACGCAGCCGCCGTCATCAGGGGCCCTGCCAGACCTGGACGGCATCCCGTTTGCCGTGCCGTTGAAGGCCGAGGATACCGACCGCATCAGCGCCGAAAGCGATCTGCAGTCGGAACAGAACGGCGTTTACCTGTTGTCGGGCGATGTGGTCATTCACTTTCGCAACCGGACGATCTTTGCCGATTCGGTACAGCTGAACAAGGCGACCGGCGTGGTAGTGGCCCAGGGACACCTGCGGATCACGAATGCGGATCGGAGCGAATCGATTCAGGCCTCGCACGGAATGTACAACCTGAAGACGGGGCTGGGTGAGTTCTATGACGCGGCCGGCTCTGTGGGGCTGCGCAATCCGGTGGGGCTGCGCAATCCGGTCGGGCTGCGCAGTCAGGGGGTGTCGCGCAATCCGGTGGCGGAGGGCTCCCCGGCGACGCTGAGCCCGGGGCTGGAAACGGCCAACCCGTTTCTGTTTACCGGGCGGCTGGTGCAGAAGACCGGGCCGGAGGATTTCACCATCTACGACGGGACCGTGACCTCCTGCGCGCTGCCCAAGCCGGACTGGCTGTTTTCCGCGCGCAAGATTGTGGTGTCCGGGGCCAAAGCGCACGCGAGCAACTCGACCTTTCACCTGCTCAACGTGCCGGTATTGTTTTTGCCTTACGTGACGGCGCCGACGACGGCGGGGCAGCGGCAATCGGGGCTGCTGATTCCTGTTTTTGGCGATTCAAGCACAAAGGGCATCACGGTGGGCGAACAGGCGTACATCGTGCTGGGGCGCTCGGCGGATCTGACCGCGGGCACGGTGTACTACTCGCTGCGGGGATTTTCCGAGTCCGGCACCTTTCGCTACCGTGGTCCCGCGGATGGCTTCATCACGGCACACTTTTCCGCGCTGCAGGATCGAGGCTACGTCGCCAACAACGGCGTGTATGTCAACCAGGGCGGCGAAGACTTTACCGCGGCGTTTCGCCGCCAGCTGAGCCCCAACACGCGGGCCGTGGGCGACGGCGAGTACCTCAGCTCCTACATCTATCGCGAAGCCTTTACCGACAGCTTCAACCAGGCGGTGTCGTCGGATATCACCTCGATCGGCTACGTGACGCACCAGACGGACGGGTGGTCGGTGGACGGGCGCGTGGACCGCTACCAGGGGTTGAAGCGGGTGCCGATTGGCAGCACGCCGGGGCAGCAGGTGCACATTCTGCATGTGCCGTCGTTTGATCTGGACGGGTTGGACCGTCCGATCGCGGGAACGCCGCTGGTGTGGAGCCTGGATTCGTCGCTGGCCGGGCTGAAGCGGGTTCAGCCGAACTTTACCTCGTCGGGCATTGTCCAACGTTTCGACCTCCGGCCGGAGCTGAGCCTGCCGTTGCACTTCGGCGGGTGGAACGTGTTGGGCAGTGTAGCGACGCGGGAGACGGTGTATTCGCGCTCCCGGCAGGCGCCCTATGGGGCGGGAGCGGCGCCGGTGGAGTTGACGCAGGCGGTCAATCGCGCGGATCTGGAGATGGAGGTAGCGATCCGGCCACCGGTGCTGGAGCGTACCTTTGCGGTGCCCAAGGCGCTGGGAAATCTGTTCGGCACGGAGGTACGGCACACGCTGGAGCCGGAGATCACCTACCGCGATGTGAAGGGTGTGGATAACTTCCTGAGCGTGCTGCGTTTCGACGATACCGACGTCGTGAGCGACACCAATCAGCTCGAATACGGCATCACGCAGCATCTGTATTTCCGGCCCAAGCCGAAGAAAACAGAGGTGTTGCCGGCAGGCTGCTCCGCCGACGCGAATCCGGCGAGCGCGGCCGGCGAGAGGGCCAAGGGTGGAGACTTCGATGATCTCGGCAGGCCTGGGGAACAATCGCCCACGCCCGAGGCGACTGCGGCAGCGCAGGAGAACCTGGCCGAGGCGGCGGCGACGGTGCCGGACGTACTGACGCCGAGTGCGGGCGATTCTACCGATGCGAATGGGATCGCGGTTCCCTCCTCTGCGGCGCCGGACCTGCCGCTGCGGACGCACGCGCGGCATCTTTCGCGCTGCAGCCCGCCTGTGCCGACCGCGCAGCAGCCCTGGGCGAGCTGGCGGCTGACGCAGCGGTACTTCTTCGATCCGACGTTTGGGCATGCGGTCATTCAGAACCGGAGAAATATCTTCGAATCGACGCTGTCGCTTTCGGGAATCGCGTTTTTGACCGAGCCGCGCAGTATTTCGCCGCTGGTTTCGCGGCTGCGGGTGCGGACCTCCGAGCACACGGACGTGGAATGGGACTTCGACTACGACACGGGCGCGACGAAATTTACGAGCTCCAACGTGTTTCTGGATGCGCATGAGGGGCCGGTCTTTGGGGGGTTGTCGTATGCGCGGCTGAATGCGCCGGGCCGCTTTGCGACCGAGGTGATCGACACGAACGATAACCCGTCCCTGGTGAATTCGGCGGTATCGAATTTCTCGCAGATCCGGTTATTGCTGGGGTATGGCGTGCCGGCCAGGCCGGGGCTGTCCGTGGCAACGAACGTGGGACTGGACGCGCTGGGCGGCGCGGTGCAATATGCGGCCCTGCAGACCAGTTACAACTGGAACTGTTGCGGGCTGGCGGTGGAGTACCGGAAGTTTGACCTGGGCACGGTGCGGGATGAGAACAGCTACCGGTTCAGCTTTACGCTGGCGAATATTGGAAGCGCGGGTAACATCCGGCGGGCGGAGCGGCTGTTTTAAGGCCGGCGGCTCTCCTTTCCCACCTGCGATAATCCAAGCACTGTGGCCTTCGCTCGCTTTTGCTCGCTTCCCCTTCTCGCCGTCGCCCTCACAACCCTTGGCTGCCATGCACAGCAGCCCCCTGTCGGCGCCGTATCGCCTGCGGGTTCGGCTGCCACGGCGGCGACGCAGCCGGGAACGCCGCTGACGCCGGACCTGGCGCGGCGTGTGGAGGTTGAGCTGCGGATGAAGGCGAACCTGCCGCCGGAGACGACGGTGCAGGTCGGCAACCGGACGCCTTCGGAGTTCCCAGGGTATGACACCGTCACGGTGACGGTGACGAACTCGGGGCGGACCTCGCGGCCGATTCTGTTTTTGCTGTCGCGCGACGGCAAAACGCTGGCGCAGATCACGAAGCTGGATATTTCACAGGACCCGAAGCTGATGGTCTCGGGGGCCGGACGGCCGGCACGCGGCGGCGGGGAAAATGCGCCTGTGCTGATCGTGGGATTTGACGATCTGGAATGCCCTTACTGTGCGCGGCTGCACCAGACGATTTTTCCGGCGCTGACACAGCGCTACGGCGACAAGGTTCGGTTTGTGTACAAGGATTATCCGCTCGAGATGCATCCGTGGGCGATGCGGGCGGCCATCGACACAAACTGCCTGGCGAATGAGTCGAACCCGGCGTACTGGGGCGATGTGGATGCGATTCACGCCAAGGCCGGCGAGATCGGGACCGACCCGAAGGACCCTAAGGCGGAGAAGACGCTGGCGCGGGCGAGTGAGCAACTGGACGCGATCACGCGGGAGCAGGGGGCGGCGCAGAAGGTCGACATGACCAAGCTGAATGCGTGCCTGACCAAGCAGGACCCTACGCAGGTGAATGCGTCGAAGGAGCTGGGACAGAGTTTGAACCTGGAGTCGACGCCTACGCTGTTTATCAATGGCGACAAGATTGACGGGGCGGTTTCGCTGGAGTTTCTGTTTGGGGTGATCGATAACGCGCTGAGAGTGGCGGGCGTGCAGCCACCGCCGCCGTATGCCGCGCCGAAGGCACCCGGGGCCGTTGCGGCAACCTCGGGCAGCTAAAGACGACGCCCTGCGCTCGAGAAATGGACACCGGGCTCTTTTAGAGCCGAGTGGTGGGCCAGGGCCACAGGCTGGGTACAGGCGCAATCAACCTCGCTGAGGTCTATACCGGGATGCGTCCTGGAGAGGAAGCCCAAACCGAGGCGTTCCTCAACAGTCCGCAGTGCTACCCCATGACGTGCGGCATTGCGCGGCTGGCCGGGTCTCTCAAAGGGCGGTATACGCGGGAAGCCGTCACGCTCTGTCTGCCGGACACCATCATTGCGGCAACGGCGTTGGAGCACGGACTTACGCTGATGATTGACAACCGCAGGGACTTCCCGATGCCGGAGTAGCCGATGTTTGACCTGCCACTGGGGCGATAGGGTCAGCCTGCGAAAAAACTGTAGTTGCAGCCTTCAGCCATTTGGAAATCAGTCCTCTACTTGCGACTCGTAACATTCTTGCAGGCACAACGCGCGGATACACTGAGGTCTGTCGCGCCATTGCGCTCCGGAGCTTTGTCTTGAAGATTGTGATTGCCGAGAAGGTTTCCCCTGCCACGCTGGCTATTTTGAAGAACGAGCCGGGGTGGGAGGTCGTCACGGCTGACCAGATCCCCGCGGGTGGATTGCCGGCGGCGCTGGCGGATGCGGACGCGTTGATTGTGCGGTCGGCGGTGCAGGCGGATGCGGCGCTGCTGGAGCATGCGCCGAAGCTGCGGCTGATCGGCCGCGCGGGTGTGGGTGTGGACAACATTGACACGGCGGAGGCGACCCGGCGCGGCATCGTGGTGATGAATACGCCGGGAGCCAATGCCGTGGCCGTGGCCGAGCTGACGCTGGGGCTGATGGTGGCCATGGCTCGCGAGATCCCGCGCGCCAACGCTGGCATGCACGAGGGCAAATGGGACAAAAAGACCCTGCAAGGGACGGAGCTGCGCGGCAAGACGCTGGGCATCGTGGGTTGCGGGCGCATTGGGCTTGAGGTGGCGCGGCGGGCCAAGGCGTTCGGGATGAACCTGATCGGCTATGACCCCTTCATTGCGCCGGTAATTGCGCGCGAGAACGGAATCTCCCTGGTGGCCCTGGTGGAGCTGTTTGAGGAGAGCGATTACCTTTCGCTGCACGTCGGGCTGACGACGCAAACCGAAGGTTTGATCAACAAGACCTCGCTGGCGGTGATGAAACAAGGCGCGCGGATTGTGAACTGTGCGCGCGGCGAGCTGATCGTGGATGAGGCGCTGGCCGAGGCGCTGCAGTCGGGCCACATCGCGGGCGCGGCGCTGGATGTGTTCCGCCAGGAGCCGCTAAAGAACTCGCCCTACTTTGAGATCCCCAACGTTCTGCTGAGCCCGCACATCGCGGGCGCCACCGATGAGGCGCAGGAGGCGATCGGCATCCAGCTGGCCAATCAGGTGCGCGATTACCTGAAGCTGGGCGTGGTGCAGAATGCGGTGAATGCGGCTTCCCTGAGCGAAGAAGAATATGCGGAGGTTTCGCCCTATGTCGAAATGGCGGCACGGCTTGGTGTGTTTCTGGCCGACGCCATGGGGTCAGAGGGCGCGGGCAATATCGAAAGCCTGACCTTGAACTACAACGGGCGGATTGCGCAGTTGAAGACGGATCTGCTGCGCAATGCGGCGATTGCGGGGCTGCTGCATGGTGCCAGCGGATTTGAGGGCGTGAACCGGATCAACGCGGCGGCAGCGGCAGGTGAGCGCGGTATACGGCTGGAGGAAAACAAGCGGGAGTATGTGCCGGGCGGTACGGGTGCGACGCTGCGGCTGATCGCGCACACGGCGGCGGGTGATTCGGCGGTGACAGGCACGGTGCTGCATGGAAGTTCGGCACGGCTGGTGCGGTATGACGGGATTGACATTGAGGCCGAGCTGGCGGGGACGCTGCTGGTGCTGCGCAATAACGATGTGCCGGGGGTGATCGGCAAGATCGGCACGGTGCTGGGCGAGGCGGGGCTGAATATTGCGAACTTTGCGCTGGGACGCCGTCGCGCCGAGAACGGCGATGGGCCGTCGCGGGCGGTGGCGTTTGTGCAGCTGGATGCGTCGGAGGCGACGGAGACGGTGTTGCGCGGGGCTCTGGAGCAGCTGCGGGCGATTGAGGCGATCAGCAGTGCGCGGGTGGTGAAGTTGGGCGCGCTGTAGGGCGTCACAAGTATCGGTTGGGTTTGAGTGCCTGCTTCTAGAATCGCGGCAGTGGCGCAGATCCCCTTCGGGAATGACAACAAAATGGTAAATCGTTATGCGGGCGCGCCAGCAACGGTCGCCAGCGGAAAGATTTTCCAACTTTGCGTCGTGGAGAGCATCCCATCGTTCGCATGTCCGCCCAAGCCAACGCCGCATCCGTGGACGGCGCCAAGGTCTTTCGCAAGATCAGCTGGCACCTTATCCCCTACATTTTCTTTTTGTACATCCTGGCGTATCTGGACCGCGTGAACGTCGGCTTTGCGGCGCTCGAGATGAAGCGCGATCTGCACCTGAGCGACACAGTGTACGGCTTGGGCGCGGGTTTGTTTTTTCTGGGGTCTTCGAGCTTTGATTTGCCGAGCAATCTGGCGCTGACGAAGTTCGGGCCGCGGCACTGGATCGCGCGCATCATGATCAGCTGGGGTGTGGTGGCGACGGCGATGATGTTCGTCAAGGGTGGCCACAGCTTTGAGATCATGCGCTTTCTGCTGGGTGTGGCCGAAGCCGGTT
This sequence comes from uncultured Bryocella sp., assembly GCA_964235515.1. GTDB lineage: Bacteria > Acidobacteriota > Terriglobia > Terriglobales > Acidobacteriaceae > Granulicella. The sequence goes on along the minus strand of CAXSBL010000015.1, from coordinate 64,813 downwards.
TCTTCCCGGGCATGATCCTTTACCTGACCTTCTGGTTTCCGTCGCGCGAACGGGCCAAGGCGGTGGCGATCTTCATGACGGCGACTTCGATTGCCGGAGTGGTCGGAGCGCCGCTTGCCAGTGCCCTGCTGAAGCTGGAGGGGCACAGCCATCTGCATGGTTGGCAATGGCTGTTTTTGGTGGAAGGTGTGCCGACGTTTCTGGCGGGCTTTTCCGTACTTTGGATCCTGAAGGACAAGCCGGATGAGGCGACCTGGCTTAGTGCGGAGGAGAAGCACTGGCTGGACGGTGAGTTGGAAAAGGATCGCAAAGCAGGTGGGGCTACAGAGCACCATTCGCTGGGGGATGCCTTCAAGACCCCGATGGTGTGGGTGCTGGCCGGTGTCTTTTTTCTTGATCAGATTGGGGTGTACACGGTGAATCTCTGGATGCCGCTGATCCTGAATAATTTTCTGGCCGGGGGCGCCGGGGCGCATGCAGCGGGATCATCGGGAACGGGGCTTACACCCCAGGCAGCGAGTCTGGTGGCACGGTATGCCACCTTGCCGTATGTGGCGGCGGCGCTGTTTACGGTGCTCATCGGTTGGTCGAGCGACCGCACGGGGGAGCGGCGGTGGCACATTGCGAGCTGCCTCGTGCTCAGTGCGCTGGGCTTTGCCTGGGCGGGCACGACACACAGCTTTGCGGCCGCGCTGATGGCCATGAGCCTGGCGGCGATGGGCTACTGGAGCATCATGGGGCCCTTCTGGGCGCTGCCGACAAGGGTCCTGGGCGGGCAGGCGGCGGCAGGTGGCGTGGCCATTATCACGATGGTCGGTGGCGTGGGCGGTTTCTTGGGGCCGTTTCTGACCGGACGGCTGCGGGACCTGACGCATGGGTTCAGCGGCGGCCTTTACGTGATTGCCGCGCTGGCGCTGGTGGGGGCGGGGCTATGTTTTGCCCTCAAAGCGCCGGAACCGGAACCGATGAAGGGGTAAACGGAGTCAGCAAATATCGCCGGGTTCCGACCTGCGATCTCTCCCTACCGCGGACACTCCGGTTGAGCTGGCAGATCGTGCTTCGTGAGTTAGGAGCAGGCCGGACTAGGAGCAGG
>CAXSBL010000015.1:11437-63620 GCA_964235515.1 uncultured Bryocella sp. | reverse complement strand
AGCTGGCAGATCGTGCTTCGTGAGTTAGGAGCAGGCCGGACTAGGAGCAGGCCGGGACGCCAAATCTCGGCTTTATGCGGATTTGGGTGGAGCGCTGCAGGCGGGTGCGGCGCGGACGGGCGGCAATTTCGATAGACTGAAAGAGAAGAGAGCGGCGCCGGTGCGTACGCTGAGGACTTCCACACGCATGCGCAAGGCCCTTTTGTTGTCCACGATTTTGCTCGGTGCGACGCTCGCGCCGGCTGGCTGCCACAAAAGCCTGGGCAGCAACGTGGTCGCCACGGTCAATGGCAAGCCCATCGCCCGGGCCGATGTGGACAAGGCCTACGCGGCGCAGCTACAGAGCAACGGGCAGCAGCAGCCTTCGCTTGAACAGTCCGAGTCGCTCAAGCTGAACATTGTGCATGAGCTGATCGTGGAAGAAATTGCCGAACAGCGAGCGGCAAAGCTGGGGCTGGTGGCCACCGATGCCGAAGTGGACGCGAAGGTCCAGGAGATGAAGGCGCCGTACACGGAGGATCAGTTCAATGCCCAGATGAAGGCAAAGAATCTTACGCTGGACACGGTGCGGCATAATCTTCGCCGGTCGCTGACGTTTGAGAAGCTGTTGAACAAGGAGATTAACTCCAAGATTACGGTGACGGATGCGGATGTGAGCTCGTATTACAACGAGCACAAGGCGGAATTTAATCTGCCGGAGACCACGTACCATCTCGCGCAAATTATCGTTTCGAGCAGTCCGGGACCGAACGCGGGCAATCTGCAGAACTCCAAAGCGTCCAGCGATAGCGAGGCTCGCAAAAAGATCGAGACGCTGAAGAACCGACTGGATGCCGGGGACGACTTTGGCACGATTGCGATGAACTTCTCAGAAAACGCCCAGACCGCTTCCAATGGAGGCGATATGGGTCTGATCTCGGAGTCGCAGCTGAAGTCCAATCCGGCGCTGTTTGCGGCTGTCGACAAGTTGAAAGCGGGGCAGAATACGGAGATTATTCCGTTCCCCGATGCGAACGATCCGCACAAGATCGGCGGATACATGATTCTTCATCTTCTGGAAAAAGCGCAGGCGGGACAGCGGGATCTGAGTGACCCGCGGGTGCAGCAGGCTATCCGGCAGCAGTTGCATGAGAGCCGGTCGCAGCTGCTGAAAAGCGCCTATTTCGAGATCTTGCGGGACGACGCCAAGGTACAGAACTTCCTGGCGGAGCAGATCTTCAAGGAATCGGCCAAGTGAGGGTTTCGGCCGGATTTGGTGCGGCGTTAGTGCTAATTGGCGGTTTGGAACTGGCTGGCTGCAAATCGCTGAAGCCGGCCGTGCCGCTGAATCAGCTGACGGCTGAGCAGGTGGAGGGTTATCAGGTGTTTCAGCAACGCTGCTCGGCCTGCCATTACGAGCGGGTTTCGCGGCCGAAGAATGGGCCTTCGCTGCGCGGCGTGTTTCAGCATGACTATCTGCCCTCGGGCGCGCCAGCCAACGACGAGACGGTTGCCGGAACGGTGTTGCATGGGCATGGGCTGATGCCGGCGCAGGGCGATATTGACGCCGAAAGCCTGTCGGCTTTGCTGGCGTATCTGCACACGGTGTAGCCTCGGCGTACTCGCTATGCAAGAAGAGACTCCAAGCCGCTTTGAAGACCCGAATGCCGCGCCTGCGACGGACAGCGGCTTCCGCGCGCGAAACCTGCCCGGAACGCCGGCTGGTGAGGCGAGGGGCATGCTGCCCGGGGTGGCGATGCTTTGCATGTATCTGCTGGTGCTGGGACTGCTGAATGTGTTTGCAGCGCTGCGGAATACGTTTGGCGCGGGCGGGGCAAAGTATTCGATTTTGGGGGTTTGCACGCTGCTCGTTGTTGGCGTGTTTGGGCTGCTGCGGTTGCGGCGCTGGGGATGGGCGATCGTGACAGCGGGTTGTGTGCTGATGGCGGCGGGGTATTTCTACGGATTCCACGCGGGGCACAGGGCGCCTTACGTCATTCAGGGGCTGTTTGCGCTGGTGTTTTTTCTGTACCTGAGCCGGCCCGAAGTGCGCGACCGCATGCGCTGAGTAGGGGCGAAGGTGGCACGCGGAAGCTCGGCGTGAAGGTCTACAATCGAAGGGGTATGACGCCCCAACTTGAGACCGAAAGCCTAGTTCAGATTGACCTGAGCCCGCGTAAACCGGTGGCGAAACCGAGTTGGTTGAAGGCTCGTGCGCCGGTGGGCGAGACGTTTCATGCGTTGAAGAAGCTGGCTCGTGAGCTGAATCTGCACACGGTGTGCGAGAGCGCCCAGTGCCCGAATATCGGCGAGTGCTGGAACCAGAAGACTGCCACCTTCATGATGCTCGGAAATCTGTGCACGCGGCGGTGCGGCTTTTGCGCTGTGCCGAAGGGGCGGCCGGAGCCGATTGACCACGGGGAGCCCCAACGTGTGGCCTATGCGGTGGCCTCGCTGGGGCTGAAGCATGCGGTGATCACGAGCGTGAACCGCGATGACGACAACATGGGCGCGGCTACGGCGTTCGTCAACGTGATCCGGGAGATCCGGCGGCAGGCGCCGGGGTGCCAGGTTGAGGTGTTGACGCCTGATTTTCAGGGTGTGGATGCGGCGCGGCAGGTGGTGGTGGAGGCGCGCCCGGAGATCCTGAACCACAACATCGAGACGGTACCGCGGCTTTACCGGGTGGCCAAGTCGGGTGGGCGGTACGAGCGGTCGCTGCGATTTTTAGAGGCGGCAAAGGCGGAGTCCGCGACGCATCCGGACGGGCCGATCGTGACGAAGACGGGCATCATCGTCGGCATGGGTGAGGAGATGCACGAACTGCTGGGAGTGTTTCGCGACCTGGCAGAGCGCAAGGTGGATATTCTGACGGTTGGGCAATATCTGCGGCCTTCGCGGGATCATCTGCCGATGAGCCGGTTCTATACACCGGATGAGTTTGCTTTTTTGAAGCACGAGGCCTTGGGGATGGGATTCCGGCATGTGGAGGCGGGGCCGCTGGTGCGGTCGAGCTACCATGCGCATGAGCAGGCGCAGTCGACGGGGCTGGCGTAGAGTTTTATCAGGAAACCTGTCTTTCGTCCTGTTTTCGGACGCATAAGTTACGAAGGTGCGGCGTTCAAGGGCTGATAATGAAGGTATGAGCGCCGTTGCACGCCCTACCCCCGAAGCGGACGACGCCCCTCGCGGCGAACGCCTACAGAAAATTCTTGCCCAGGCAGGCGTTTCCAGCCGCCGGGCCGCCGAGTTGATCATTACCGAAGGCCGTGTGCAGGTGAACGGCGAGGTAGTGACCGAGCTGGGCACAAGGGCGGATCCGCACCGCGACCATATTCGCGTCGACGGCAAACTGCTGCAGGGACCGGAGCCGCAGCGGTACTACATGTTGAACAAACCGCGCGGCTATGTGACGACGCTGGACGACCCGGAAGGCCGGCCGACGGTGGCCAGGTTATTGGGGCAGGAGAGCCAGAAAAAGGTGACCGGGGAGCACAGCAAGCTGCCGCGGCTCTACCCTGTGGGGCGGCTGGACTACCTGAGCGAAGGTCTGCTGCTGATGACCAACGACGGGGATCTGGCGAACAAGCTTTCAAAGGCGAGCGCGGGCGTGGAAAAGACGTACCTGGTGAAGGTTTCGGGCGTTCCCACGGGCGAGGCGATCGACCAGCTGCGGCATGGGGTGATGATCGACCGGGGGCGGCTGAATGAGGTGCGCTCCGGCAGGCGGGACCGTGTGCTGACCCAGCCGGCGAAGATCGAGCAGGCGCGGGGCGGGGAGAACCCGTGGTTCGAGGTAACACTGCTGGAGGGCAAAAACCGGCAGCTACGCAAGATGTTTGAAGAGGTTGGCCACCATGTGGAGAAGATCCGCCGCATTGCGTACGGGGCGCTGACGCTGGATGTGCCGCCGGGCGGATTTCGCGAGCTGACAATGGGTGAGGTGCAGGCGCTGAACCGGGCGGCTGCTGGAAAGAAGGTGGAACGCAAGCGGGAGCGGCCGGAGGCAGCCACGCTGAAAAAGCCGGTGCCACCGAAGCGGAACCGGGGTTCGCGCCTGAGCCGGCCTCGGGAGATGTAACACCTTCGCCGTAGGCGAACTTACGCAACTTTCGCCCAGAGATCGCATTCTTATATGAGTGAGGTATTGCAGATGCTTGTACGTTCTCTGAAAACGGCGTTGCTAACGACCGTCGCCGCCGCCGGGGTGATATTGGCCGCGGCATCCCCCGCCCAAGCACAGGTTTCCTTTGGCGTGAATATTGGTGGACCGGCTCCGTTGTGTCCCTATGGCTATTACGGCTATGCGCCTTATAGCTGTGCACCTTACGGTTACTACGGGCCGCAATGGTTTAACAACGGTGCGTTCTTCGGTGCTGGCCCATGGTTTCACGGTCCTCGCGGTTTCTACGGACCGGTAAACCACAACCTGGATCCACGTTATGGCTATAACGGCAGATACCCCGGGCACGGTGGATATCACGAGCAGCCGGACCACTTTAATAACTTTCATGGTAACGACTTCCACGGACCTAATGGTGAAGGTCACCAGGAGGGCTTCCATGGCGGCTATGAGCAGTCGCACGGTGGTCATTTCGGCGGAGGCCATAACGACGTAGGTGGTGGCGGTCATTTCGACGGAGGGCACCACTAGACTGTTGAGTTTATTCGAGGCCCGGTGAAAACCGGGCCTCTTTTCGTTGCGCGGAAGCTTCACAAGGCGCCAAAAATCCAGCTAACTACAACCGGTTCAATCGATTTACTCCGGACGTACACTAAAAGCATGGCATTTTCCCTCTTTGGCAAGCGTGACAAGGCACCGGAACCGGTACAGGTTTTGTCCGAACGGTCGGAAGATCCGGCTACGGAACCGGAGTCGCGCCAAGGTGGGTTTTTCGAGCGGATGCGGCAGGCGGTTACCCGTACGCGCGAGTCGCTTTCGACGTCCATCGCCTCCGTGGTTGCCCTCACGCGCGAGGTGGATGAGGCTTCACTCGATGATCTTGAGTTCGCCCTGCTGGCCTCGGATATTGGAGCTTCCACGACGGATGAGATTATCGGGCGACTGCGGGAGCGGGCGCTTCGGCACGGCATTGCGGACGGCGCGGAGCTGAAAAAGCTGCTGAAAGCGGAGATCCGGCGAATTCTGGACGGCGTGGCGACGCCAGTGGCGCATCCGGCGAGTGGGCCGGAGGTGATCATGATGGTTGGGGTGAACGGCACGGGCAAGACCACGACCAGCGGCAAGCTTTCGGCGCTCTACCGGCGCGAGGGGCGGTCTGTGCTGCTGTGCGCGGCGGATACGTTTCGGGCGGCGGCGATCGAGCAGCTGGAGGTGTGGTCGCAGCGCTCGGGAGTGGACCTGATCAAGACGCGGCAGGGCGGGGATCCGTCGGCGGCGCTCTATGACGCGCTGGCTTCCGCGAAGGCTCGCAAGACGGACGTGGTGCTGGTGGATACGGCGGGGCGGCTGCACACGAAGACGGATCTGATGAAGGAACTGGACAAGATGCGGCGCACGGCGGAGAAGCTGGTGCCGGGTTCGCCGCACCAGACCTTGTTGGTGATCGATGCGACCACCGGGCAGAACGGAATGCAGCAGGCGCGCCTGTTCACCGAGGCTGCCAAGGTAACCGGCATTGTGTTGACCAAGCTGGACGGCACGGCCAAGGGCGGCATCGTGGTGGCGATCGCCCATGAGTTGGGTCTGCCGGTGCGATACGCCGGGGTGGGCGAAAAGCTGGACGATATTTTGCCATTCGATCCTCAAACTTTTGTCGACTCCCTGCTCTCGTAGGCTGCTTTTTTCCCCTTTCGGGAACCTTGCACGAAGGTAATGCCGCAGGTGGACCAGCGATGCGCCGCGAGGGGCACGCAGCCAATCCATAGTTCGCAGCACAACGCCCGAGGGGTATCTTCTTTAGCAACAGGCTGAGCCATTCTTGGATTGTTCGCGGCCGTCCGATTCGGCCGTTTCAATCAGGTAAAGGCGACCCCCATGCAATTTTTTGTGGCTTTTTTGACTCTTCTGTTTTCGTTTTGCCATCACTCCGTCGGGGTTCACTCAAATGAAGCCATGGCGTTCCGGGCCTCGGCCCCAAGCACGGCGATACGCTTTCCGGATCGCCGGGAGCTGGCACGAGAGAGCGCCAGCTCCGGTTACTCTGAAGCTGCATGTGCCTCCTGCCTGCGGATGAACGCTTCCTACGCCACGCGCTAGACCTTGCCCGGGAGGCGGCGGCGTTTGCGTCGCCGAACCCAGCGGTGGGTTGTGTTCTGGTGCGAGAGAGCGAGGTTTTTGGCGCAGGCGCACACCGGTACGATCAGCGTGATCATGCTGAAATTGCGGCGCTGAAGGATGCGGCGCTGCGGGCGCATGACGGGCGCGGCGCTACGGCCTATGTGACGCTGGAGCCGTGTTCGCACCAGGGGCGCACCGGTCCTTGCGCGGATGCACTGATTGCGGCCGGCATTGCACGTTGCGTGGTGGCGACGGCGGATCCGAATCCCCTTGTGCGAGGCGGGGGGTTAGCCAAGTTGCGGACTGCCGGGGTCGAGGTCGTGGTGGCTGAGGCTGACGCGGGGGTGGCGCAGGCGGCGCGGCGATTGAATGATTCTTTTGCGTATTCCATTCAGCACGGCCGACCCTTTGTGACGCTGAAGTCGGGGATTTCAGCGGATGGCCGACTGGCGCCTCCGCCTTCCTCCCGCAAGGCCGCTGCACCCCACTGGATCACCGGGGCGGCGGCGCGAGCCGAGGTGCAGGAGCTGCGGCACGCCTCAGATGCCCTGCTGACCGGGATCGGAACGGTGCTGGCTGATGATCCGGAGCTAAGCGACCGTACGGGGCTGGCGCGGCGTCGACCTCTGCTACGGGTGATTGCGGACCGGCAACTGCGGATGCCCTTGGAGTCGAAGCTGGTGCGGGGTGCGCGGGAGGACGTGCTCCTGTTGACGGGAGAGGATGCGCCAAAGGAGCGCGCTGCCGCGCTGCGGCAGGCGGGTGTTGAGGTGGTCAGGCTGCCCCTGGCGGAGGGTCACGTGGATCTGCGGGCAGCGATGGCGGTGTTGGCAGACCGGGGCTTGCGCAGTGTGCTGCTGGAGGCGGGCTCGGCGTTGAACGGAGGCATGCTGCGAGCGGAGCTGGTGGACCGGGTGGCGCTGTACCGCGGGCCGGAGCCGCTGGGCGAGGAGGCGATGCCGTTCGCCGAGGGTGGACCCTCGCCGGATGCCTTGGTGGCATCGCTGCAGTCGGCCTCCTGGCAGAGCTTTCCGCATGGGACAAGCGAGGATGTTTGGACAAGCCAGGATGTTCGCGTGAGCGGATACCTCCACGATCCCTGGGCCGGCGTCTGACCCAGTTCTGAAGCGGACATTGACGCTGTACCCTAGAAAGATGTTTACCGGCCTGGTTGAAACTACAGGAAGTGTTGTGTCGGCGGAGAGCACCGGAGGCGCCATGCGGGTGGTCCTGTCCGCGCCGGCGCTTGCGGGGCGATGGAAGCAGGGCGACAGTATTGCAGTCAATGGGGTTTGCCTGACGGCCATCCCGTTGGATACGGGGGAGCCCGGAGCCGGTCACAGCGCCGAATCCGGCGCATTTGCCGCCGATTTGGCCGCAGAGACCGTGGCGCGGACGACCCTGGGTGCGCTGCACGTCGGCTCACTGGTGAATCTAGAGCTGCCGACCCCGGCGGGTTCTCCGTTGGGCGGGCACGTGGTTCAGGGGCATGTGGACGGTGTCGGACAGCTGGTGTCTCTGGTGCCGCTGGGGCCGGATCCGGTCACGGCGGACTGGCGGATGACGATCTCGCTGACAGAAAAGCTGGCTCGGAGCGTGATTCCACAAGGATCGATCACGGTCGATGGCATCAGCCTGACCGTAGCGGCGGTGCACCCGACCGACGCGGGCGGGCACACGCTGATCGAGATCGCCGTGATTCCGCACACCTACCGCAGCACGCACCTGCGAACGTTGGCGGCAGGGGCCTTTGTGAATATCGAGACGGATGTGCTGGCGAAGTACGCGCAACGGGCGGTTATGGGTGCGCAGGTGCAAAAGGGAGCCGAAGCCGAGTGGCTGACCGGGGCCTACCTGATGGCGAACGGCTACTAAGGCCGCGCTTTCAGCCCCAACACCTAGACCTTCACGCCTAAAATGGACAGATGAGTTCAGCTGCTTCGCCCATTGCCGTCCGCAAGTTTGCGCTTCCCTTGCCCTCTGGAGATTTCAAAGCGTACCTCTTCGATTGCGATGGGACGGTGGTGGACTCCATGCCGCTGCATTACCTGGCGTGGCGCCGGGCGCTCGATGCGGTGAACTGCGAGTTTCCCGAAGAGTTGTTCTACGCCTGGGGCGGCCGGCCAGTGGATCAGATTCTGGATGATCTGAGCAAAGACCAGGGTTTGACGATTCCGGTGCACGAGACGGCAGCGATCAAGGAAGGCTATTTCCACGAGGCGCTGCCGCAGCTGACTGCCGTCGCCGAGGTGCTGGAGCACATTGAGGATGCTCACGGGCGGGTGCCGTTTGCGATCGTCTCGGGCGGCGGGCGGGAATCGGTGATGCGGTCGCTCCAACAGCTTGATCTGCTGGATCGCTTCCAGACGTTGGTGTGCGCGGAAGATTACACGTTGGCCAAGCCGAATCCGGAGCCGTACCTGATCGCGGCAGAGCGGCTGGGCGTGGCTCCCGAGCACTGTTTGGTGTTCGAGGATACGGACCTGGGTATTGAGGCAGCGCGCGCGGCCGGGATGAGCTGGGTGAAGGTGCCACATCCGATGGAGCGGAAGCGCTAAGCGTAGCTAGCGGGTCTGTTGCATTTCCTGTCAGGGCGTTGTCTCGGCCACGCGGTGGAAAGAAGTCCTCCGGCCAGACTTCGGAGCCGATGAAGGCGTGCAAAGGGGATACCGCGAATGCTGAACGCGAAGCCGGCATATGACGGTGTACTCGAAGATGACGTAGTAGGAAAGAAAAGATCAGCAGCTGCTCCCACCAGCGGAACGGAGAGAGACCGCGTCAAGTAAAAGTTCGGGCCGGACACAGGAAAGGACGCCGTGAGGCGTCCTTTCCTGCTTTACCGATGAATCTGCGCCCTGATAGGAGCCTAAAGTGAATTCATGTTGTGCAGAAACTCGCTGTTGTTGCGGGTTTTGCCCAGCTTGTCGGAGAGCAGTTCCATGGCCTCGACGGCCGAAAGCGGATTGAGCACCTTGCGCAGGATCCAGGTGCGCTGCAGTTCGTCCTTGGGGATCAGCAGCTCTTCCTTACGCGTGCCGGAGCGCTGGATGTCAATGGCCGGGAAGACGCGCTTGTCGACGAGCTTGCGTTCGAGAATGACTTCCATGTTGCCGGTGCCCTTGAACTCTTCGAAGATGACTTCGTCCATGCGCGAGCCGGTTTCAACCAGTGCGGAGGCGATGATGGTGAGCGAGCCGCCTTCTTCGATATTGCGCGCGGCACCGAAGAAGCGCTTGGGGCGTTGCAGCGCGTTGGAGTCCACGCCGCCAGAGAGGACCTTGCCGGAGGGCGGCACGATGGTGTTGTAGGCGCGGGCAAGGCGGGTGATGGAATCAAGGAGGATGACGACATCGCGCTTGTGCTCGACCAGGCGCTTGGCCTTCTCAATGACCATCTCGGCGACCTGAACATGGCGGGCGGCGGGCTCGTCGAAAGTGGAGCTGATGACCTCACCCTTGACGCTGCGCTGCATGTCGGTAACCTCCTCCGGGCGCTCATCAATGAGCAGGACGATGAGGACGACTTCGGGGTGGTTGGCTGTGACAGAGTTCGCGATGGACTGCATGAGGACGGTCTTGCCGGTGCGCGGCGGAGCGACGATAAGTCCGCGCTGGCCTTTGCCGATGGGCGTCAGAAGATCCAGAACGCGGCCGGAGATGCCCTCACGAACGGTTTCCATCTTGATCCGCTCTTGGGGATACAACGGCGTGAGATTGTCGAAGAGAATCTTGTTACGGGTCTCTTCGGGTGATTCGAAGTTAATCGCCTCAATCTTGACCAGCGCGAAATACTTCTCACCTTCATGGGGGGAGCGGACGTTGCCGGAGATCGTGTCGCCCGTTTTCAGGTCGAACTTGCGGATCTGCGACGGCGAGACGTAGATGTCATCCGGACCAGGCAGGTAGTTGTAGTCCGGGGAGCGGAGAAAACCGTAGCCGTCGGGCAGGATTTCCAGCACACCTTCGGCGAAGATGTGGCCTTCCTTTTCGCTTTGCGCCTGAAGAATTTTGAAGATCAGGTCCTGCTTGCGAAGGGTGCTGGTGCCGCCGATTTCGAGGCCACGGGCGAGCTTGCCAAGTTCTGCAATGCTCTTTTCTTTGAGTTCAGAGATGGTCATGTGATTCTGGGTGTTCTTTCAATTTTCGATTTCTGGATGGGCGAACAGGAGGGTTCGTGCGAGGAGGCGACGTGACGCCGGATGGCGGGAACCTCGAGCGTAATCCTGAAGAGGAAACGCGTCGAAGGATGAAGCGGAGGGAGTTGCAGATCGATAAAGCGGCGTGCGGGAGGTACGGCTCAGGGGTTAATGCAGATCAGCGTATCAGATTTTGCTCTAGGCTCTCATTTCAAGCGCCCGAACCAGGAAAGAAAGGTGTTGAAAACGCGGCAGGGCCGCGCAGCTTTAGGCTGCGCGACGCTCTGCGAGGATCTCTTCCTGCTCGGGTGCTTCTTGCAGATCGCCCATGGGAACCGTGTCCTTGAAACGCTCAAGTACGTCGTTCGTGGTGTCCTGCAGCCGGGTATTTGGCTTATGCAGTTTGCGGGTAGCCTTTGAGGCCAACTGGCAAAGCTGGTAGCGATTGTTCACGTGCGTAAGTGCTCCAAAAATCAGATCCGAGCGCATAGGTATGTGTCTCCTCTAGGGTTAAGGGGAGGCCGGAGCGTACGAGCTTCCGCTGCCTTTTTCAGGCGTGCCTCAGGAACAAGCGAGATACGACACGGCTTCGCTATTCCAATTATGGGATTAGACGCAGCTTGTCTCTGGGAAGGTGCGTCTGGAAAGAAGTTCTCGTTTAGAAATTGACGAATCCACCGTTTTACGACCCATTTCATCCAAAAATCAAGATCAACCGGCCGAACGTGCAGGTTACGCCTTGAATCGCATCATGAGGGGGCATGTTCAGCGCCCGTTTCCGTGCGACTCTTGCAACATATCGTCTACCGGAGAGACGGTCAATGCTTTTCTTGAGACAGTCTGCCCGTTGGATACCATTTTCGGTATACCGCCGTGCTGCCTCCGGTTACCTCAGTGCGCCCAACCTCAGTGCGCCCAATAGCTGCGATCAAGTGTGCGGTACTGAATCGCTTCGGCGATGTGTTTGACGGCGATGGCCGGGACACCCTCCAGATCGGCGACAGTGCGGGCGACCTTAAGAATGCGGTCGTGGGCACGGGCGCTGAGACCCTGCTGCTGCATGGCGCGCTCGAGCAGGCGTTCGGCGTCAGAAGACAGCTCACAGTGCTGGCGAATCTGCGGCGTGGACATCTGGGCGTTGGCAAAAACGGCGCGGCTGGCCGCAGATTTTGAGCCGGTTGTGCGAGCTCCGGCTTCGAGAAAGCGACTGTACTGCCGCTCCCGCGCCTGGAGAACGCGTTCTCGGATGGCCGCGGAAGATTCGGCGGCAGAGCCGCTGCGTAGTTCCTTGTACTGCACGGCCGGAACCTCGATGTGAATGTCAATACGATCCATTAGTGGGCCGGAGACCTTGCTGACGTAGCGCTGAATCATGGGCGGGGTGCAGACGCAATCGCGTCCCTTGTCGTTGAAGTAGCCGCAAGGACAGGGATTCATAGCCGCGGCGAGCATGAAGCGGGCCGGAAAACTGAGGCTCATGGCGGCACGGGCGATGGTGACGTTACCGTCCTCGAGCGGCTGGCGGAGAACCTCGAGGACGTTGCGCGGAAACTCGGGAAGCTCGTCCAGGAAGAGGACGCCGTTGTGGGCGAGCGAGACCTCGCCGGGGCGCGGGATCATGCCCCCGCCGATGAGACCGGCGTCGGAGATGGTGTGGTGCGGCGCACGGAAGGGACGATGGGTGACCAGGCCTTCATCGCGGTTAAGGACGCCGGCGACGGAGTGGATCTTGGTGGTTTCGAGAGCCTCCTCAAAACGCAGCGGCGCGAGAATTGATGGTAAGCGCTTGGCCAGCATGGTTTTACCGGAGCCGGGCGGGCCAATCATGAGGATGTTGTGACCGCCGGCCGCGGCGACCTCAAGCGCGCGTTTGGCCATTTGCTGGCCGCGAACGTCGGCGAAGTCGGGCAGGCCTTCCTGCGACTCGGCCAGCAGAGATTGTGAGGCTACACGGAGGGGTTCGGCGCCTATCGCGCCCACGGCGGCGCCGTTGAGAAGCTGTCTGACTTCAAGGAGATTGCTGACGGGATAAACGTTGACGCCTTCGACGACGGCGGCCTCGCGGGCGTTGGTGGACGGGATCAGCAGGTTCTTGATGCCGGCGTTGCGGGCGGCGATGGCGATGGGCAACATGCCCTGCACGGCGCGGAGGCCGCCATCGAGGCCGAGTTCGCCGACGAGCACAAAGTCGCTGACCTCCTTGATGGCCAGGCCGCCGTAGGCGCCGAGGATGCCGACGGCGATGGGCAGATCGAACCCGGAGCCCTCCTTTTTAAGGTCGGCGGGCGCGAGATTGATGGTGATGCGGGTGGGCGGAAGGTCGAAGCCGGAGTTCTTGATGGCGGAGCGGACGCGGTCGCGGCTTTCGCGAACGGCGGCGTCGGGTAGACCGACGGTGGCGAAGGTTTCTTCCTGGGTCTTGACACCGGAGAAGTCGACTTCTACGTCGATGATGTGGGCGTCAATGCCATAGACTGCGGCGGACCTGGTTTTGAAGAGCATGCTTGTCGTGATCCTGCTGAATTGCGGAGCTGGCGGAATGTGACTCAGATTCGGACAGTTGACGGACCACGGGTGGCCCGAAGGTGCGCCAAGTCTAACGCCGGGGTGGAGGGCAGCCCCATACCACTTCCGCACGCGGGAACCTACAATGGAGACATGGAACGAGCCCGCACACGATGAACACGAGCCTGTTTGAACTGTTCAAGGTCGGCATCGGACCGTCTAGCTCGCACACGGTGGGACCGATGCGGGCAGCGCTGGCGTTTGCGGAGAGGCTGCAGACAGAGAATTTGCTGCCTCGGACTGGGCGCGTGCTGGTAGAGCTGTATGGCTCGCTTGCACTGACGGGCGTGGGTCATGGGACGGACCGGGCCGTGCTGCTCGGGCTGCTGGGTGAGGCGCCCGATACGGTGGATCCGGCGAGCGTGGAGGAGCGGATCGCTGCCGTCCGTGCCGAGGGACGGCTGCTGCTGCTGGGACGGTGGCCTGTGCCGTTCCGCGAGGGCGCGGATGTGCGGTGGCATCGCGACCAGATGTACCCGGAACCCCTGGTGCCGACGCATCCGAACGGCCTACGGTTTACGGCGCTGGATCGCGGAGGGGCGGTGCTGGCGACGAAGACGTTTTACTCAGTGGGTGGGGGCTTTGTGGTGTCCGCAGAGGAATTTGCGGCTCGATCCACGGAGAGCGAGTTGGCAGTCCCAACCTCACGGGCGGTTCCCTTCCCTTTTCGGTCGGCGGATCAAATGCTGGCGACTGCCGCACGGCATGGGCTGGGCATTCCCGAACTGATGCTGGCCAATGAAATCGCTCTCCTGGGCGAGCCCGGGATCGTGCGGCCGCTGCCGGGAGATGCGGCGTTGGTGCGAGATGCGGGCAGCGATGTGGAGCAGCGGGTGTTGGCGCTGTGGGACGTGATGCGAGGCTGCATCGAGCGCGGCATTGCAACCGAAGGAATCTTGCCGGGAGGTCTGAGTGTGCGTCGCCGGGCACCGGGTTTGGCGCGGCGACTGGCACAGATGGACGCCGTGGGCAAGCTGCGCGATCCACTGGCACCACTGGATGCGGTGACTTTAGCGGCGATGGCAGTCAACGAGGAGAATGCCGCCGGCGGGCGCGTGGTGACGGCTCCGACAAACGGGGCGGCGGGAGTGATCCCGGCGATCGCCCACTATTTTGTGCACCACGCGGGCGCGGCGCTGACAGAAGAGGAGCGCACGGCCGGGCTGCTGCGGCTGTTTTTGACGGCGGCCGCGATTGGAATTTTGTACAAGGAGAACGCTTCGATCTCGGGTGCCGAGGTGGGCTGCCAGGGCGAGGTCGGGGTTGCCTGTTCCATGGCCGCGGGTGGGTTGGTGGCGGCGTTGTCGCCGGTGCCGGATCGGTCACTGCCGGAGGCTCTGAGGCTGGAACAGGTGATCTCCACGAATGCGCAGATTGAGCATGCGGCGGAGATCGCGATGGAGCACAACCTGGGTATGACCTGTGATCCGATCGGCGGGCTGGTGCAGATTCCGTGCATCGAGCGGAATGGAATGGGCGCGGTGAAGGCGGTGAATGCCGCGCGGTTGGCGACCAACGACACGGGAACGCACAAAATTTCACTGGACCAGGTGATCGAAACAATGTACCGAACGGGACTGGATATGCAGTCGCGCTACAAGGAGACCTCGCTTGCCGGCTTGGCGCTGAACATCATTGAGTGCTGACGACGCATCCTTCAGCTAATGACACGACGCCGATGGATTGCTGATACCTGGACTGACTCAACTGCCTCGCTGACAGGCGACCAGGCGACCCATCTGGCGAAGGTGCTGCGGGCGGAGCCTGGGCAGATTTTTGATGTGCTGGCAGGTGGGTTTTTGCGTCGCGGTGAGGTGCAGACCGTTTCCGAGCGGGAGGTGGTCTTTGCACTGGGAGATGAGTTGGAGACGGATGCTGCTCTGCCGATACATCTGTTGCTAGCCGTGATCAAGTTCGATCATTACGAGTGGGGGCTGGAAAAGGCTACAGAGTTGGGTGCGGCGCGGATCACGCCCGTGATTGCACGAAGGACGGAAAAGCACCTCGGGCTGGCAGCTGCCAAGCGAGTGGAACGGTGGCGGAAGATTGTGCGCGAGGCTTCGCAGCAGTCACGGCGGAGTGATCTGCCGGAGGTCGACGAACCATTGGCTTTGAAAGCTGCGCTGGCGCTGGTTGACGCCCCGCACAAGGTTTTGCTGGCGGAGACGGAGCAGGAAAACACGTTGGCTGCCGCTCTGTCGGCGCGGCATCGCCAGGATGGGCCAGATGCGGAGCGGAGCCGGGCACTGGCGCTGGCCATTGGACCGGAGGGTGGATGGGCGCCGGAGGAGTTTGCCCTGTTTGGAACGGCGGGTTGGGAGCGGGTAACGCTGGGACCGCGGGTATTGCGGGCAGAAACAGCGGCTATCGCGGGATTGGCAATCTGTTCTGCACTGTTGTGAGTAAAGGCAATTTGGCAGAAATCTTTGCCAGCCAGTCCGAGCGGCATTGCCGCAGAGGCGTTCTGGGCGACGACGAAGTTAACGTCGCTTTGGTTATCACAGAACATGAAAAAGGACCTGATCAGCCGAAGCTAAGGTGCGGCCTCAGTATTCAGGTCCTCCGCTCATCCCGGAGCGGCAAATTCAGGAGCCAGTGTCAAAGCCGGCGACATGTGGCCGGCTTAGCTGAACATATCCTTCACCTTGTCGAACAGTCCGCGTGATTGAGGAGCGTTATCCACGTCCATGGTCTGGGCGAGCTGTTCCACCAGCTCTTTTTGCTGGCGGTTGAGCTTGCTTGGAGTTTGCACGCGGATCTCCACGATCAGATCGCCCTTGCCGTGGGCGTTGAGGTGGGGGACGCCCTTGCCGCGAAGGCGGAACTCTCGGCCGCTCTGGGTACCTTCGGGGACCTTGATAGTGTCGGTGCCTTCAAGCGTCTTAATCTCGAGTTCGGTGCCGAGCGCAGCCTGCGGGAAGCTGATGGGCATGACGCAGTGGATGTCGTCGCCGTCGCGTTCAAAGAAAGCGTGCGATTTGACGTTGAGGACTACGTAAAGATCCCCACCGGGACCGCCGAAGCGGCCAGCATCGCCTTCGCCACCATAACGGATACGAGTGTCGGATTCGACACCGGCAGGGACCTTGACGAGAAGGGTGTGTTCCTTGGCAACGCGGGTGTCACCGCCACAGGTGCGGCAGGGGTTGCGGATGACCTGGCCGGTACCGGAGCAGACGGGGCAGGTACGGGCGACGGAAAAGAAGCCCTGCTGGGTACGAATTTGCCCACGGCCCTGACATTGCTGGCAGGTTTCGGGCTGCTTTCCACCCTCGGAACCGGTGCCGCTGCAGACCTCGCAGGATTCCATGCGCTTGATCTTGATCTCGCGTTCGACGCCGAAGACGGCCTCTTCGAAGCTGAGGGTCATGTCGAATTTGAGGTCGCGGCCTCGCTGGGCGCGGGAGGCGCGACCTCCGGCACCACGCTGCCCCCCCATATTGAACATCTCGCCGAACAGATCGCCAAAGATGTCGCCGAGATCGCCCTGTTGGAATCCGCCACCGCCGCCGGCAAAGGGATTACCGCCGCCCCCACCCACGGTCTGGTGACCGAAGCGGTCATAGGCGGCCCGTTTGTCGGGATCGCTCAGAACCGCGTAGGCTTCAGAGCACTCCTTAAACTTTTCTTCGGCCTGAGGGTTATTCGGGTTGCGGTCGGGGTGATACGTCATCGCCAGCTTGCGATAGGAAGACTTGATCTCGCCGTCGCTGGCTGTCCGTTCCACGCTCAGAATTTCGTAGTAGTCCCGCTTCATCGTTCCTGTCGCCATCGTCGCCTTGCTCTTGATCCGGGCTGTTTTTACTGCCAGCCGGCGCCGCTCGTTGGGCAATCCGGCCGGAGATGTTGTTCGGTGCGCTAAGCGTCACGTTGCGCGGTGTTTGTGGCGATTTTCACCAGGGCCGGGCGGAGCAGCTTGTCGCGCAGTTTATAGCCGCGGCGGATCTCCTCGATGACCTGATGATCGGGGTACTCGGGCGATTCGACGCTGCCGAGCGCCTCGTGCACGTGAGGATCGAACTGAGTCCCGACTGTTTCGACCACCTGCACATTGAGATTTTTAAGAGCTTCGTCCATCTGTTTAACGATCAGCTCAACGCCGGAGCGCAGCTGTTCGACGGAACCCTGGGCCTTGAGGGCTAAGGCAAAGTTGTCCAGAACACCGAGAAACGGTTCGACGGCGGACTGCGTAGCGTAGTCGCGGGCATCTTGCTTTTCCTTGGCCTCCCGCTTGCGGGCGTTGTCGAACTCGGCCTGCAGACGGGCGAGCCGCTCTTTCATCATGTCGCGTTCGCCGCGGGCCTGCTCCAGTTCGGCCGCGTGGCCGGCGTGCGCGCCGGCTTCCGGCTGTGTGCCATCGGAGTGTGTGCTCTCTGCGGCGTCGAGAGTGTCTATCAGCCCTTCGCCTGTTACCGTACCGTTTTGTTCCATCTCCGGCTCCTCCATTGAGCTTTCGTCTTTTTCATTGTTGCCCATCCGCGCCCAGCGCGCGAAGCGGTCCGCCAAGCCCTGTTTGTCGTCCGACATTTTCGTGACCCTTTCCAAATTTGTGCGCTTTGTGGCATTCGGGACGGGCACGGCGAGCATGCCGCGAATGGGATATACAAGCTGATAGATGATTACCTGAGCTTTGGGGACTCACCCGGCGACCCAGGTAAGAGTTCCGCTGATGTCAGCCCCGCGAGCCTCCGGTGTTCTCGGGAATTCGATCGAACAGACCAGCCACGTAGCGAACAGCGCCCATGGTGGCGCCGTAGTCCATCCGCGTGGGTCCAAGGACGCCCACGGTGCCGAGCGTTTCACCGGCACAACGGACCGGGGCGGCGATAAGGACGAGGCCAGCGAGTTCGGGGGCCTGCTCTTCGAGCTCGAAGACGACGCGAACGCTCTCCTGACGGGCGTCGATGTAGGCAGCCAGGAGCGAGGCGACGCGCTGCTTGGCCTCGAGCGCAACGAGGAGCTGACGCAACCGTTCGCGGTCTTCTCCCCAAGCGGTGCTGCCGCCGAGCAGGTTGGCGACGCCTTCGATGAAGACGGTTCGTTCACCGTCAAAGGCCGCGGCTGCGGGTACGGCCCCGGTCCATAGCCGCTCGGCGGCCTCCATCATGCGGAGATAAGCCGTGCGCTCGTTTTCGATGCGACGCAGAAGTTCGGCACGGACTCGTTCAAGTTGCCAACCGCGAAAGTGCTCGTTGAGGAAGTTGGCGGCGGTTTCGAGTTGCGTTGCGGAGAGATCTTCCGCGACGGCAAGGACACGGTCGCGCACGGTACCACTGCGGCCGACGACGACGGCGAGGACGCGATGGTCGGCGAGGCGGGTGAAGTGAATATGCTCCAGGGTGTCGGTGGCGGCGAGGGCACCGATGGCCAGACCGACACCGCTGGAAAGCGCGGCGAGGACGCCGGAGGTGCGGGCGAGCATGGCCTGGGTTCCGGCTACACCGGCCAGGCGGGAATCAATGGTGGTTTGGGCGTCGGCACCCAGGCGCAGCAGGTCTGTTTTGAAGCCGGAGGAGCCGGGCGCCGCCTGGCCGCCGAGGGATTGCACGTAGAGGCGAAAGGCCTGGGCGGAGGGGATGCGTCCGGCGGAGGTGTGCGGCTGTTCGAGAAGGCCGGCATCCGAAAGCTGCGCCATCTCATTGCGCACAGTGGCGGAGCTGACCTGGGCGCCCTCGGTACCGAGGGAGCGCGCGATGGCTCCGGAGCTGACGGCCTCTCCGGTTGCGATGTAGTTTTCCACGACTGCGGTAAGGATCTGCCGCTGCCGAACCGTGATGCCGCCACCGCCCATAGATCTATAGTAGACGGCGAGCGGAACTGCGCACGTCCGCGAGGCGGTTTGGGCGAGGTGCCGTGCCCAAATTGGAACGGCGTCCACGTTCATTCATTGCCGTTCCGATTTGGGTCAAAACACCACTTCCCTTGTCCAGGATGAGCAAGGTGCGGCGAGGCTGGGTCAGTTGATTTCGAGCATGCCTTCGTCGCGGGCGGCGGTGGCCTGGGCTCGAGCGGCTACTTTGCGGGCGAGAGCGGTGAATTCTCGGCCGCGGGCGGTTTCTTCACCGGCGAGAGCGGCGGGCAGGCCGCGGTCGCCGCCTTCGCGAACGAGCGGGTCCATATCAATGGAGCCGAGGAACTCCAGGCCGTACTGGCGGGCAGTTTGTTCGGTGCCGCCGGCGCCGAAGACGTCGATGACGGTGCCGTCGGGGAGGGTCATCTGGCTCATGTTTTCGATGAGGCCCAGGACATCCACGTTGACCTGGTGGAACATTTCGAGGGCCTTGCGGGCGTCCTGGAGGGCGACGCTGGAGCCGGTGGAGACGACGACCGCGCCACTGAGCGGAACGGTCTGGACCAGCGAGATAACGACGTCGCCGGTACCGGGAGGGAGGTCGACGAGGAGAAAGTCTAGCTCGCCCCAAGCTACCTGCTGCAGGAACTGCTTGATGATGCCGTGGAGCATGGGACCGCGCATCATGAGAGGTTTGTCGCCGGGCGAGAGGAGGCCGATGGAGATGAACTTCACGCCATGGGCGACGATCGGATCGATGCGGTTGCCTTCGAGGACGTCCGGCTGGCGGGTGCGGCCGAGCATGGTGGGGACGTTGGGGCCGTAGATGTCGGCGTCGATCAGGCCGACGCGGTAGCCAAGCTTTACGAGTGCGATGGCGAGATTGACGCTGACGGTGGTCTTACCGACGCCGCCTTTGCCGGAGCCTACGGCGACGACGTGCGCGATGCCGGGTAGAGCTTGCGGCTGCGGTCCCTGTGGCTGGCCGGCTGGTGGACCGCCGTGTCCCATGTGTCCCATTTGTGTTCCTTCTGGCCGACTTGCGGGCCTAATGCTTTGTGTGGTGCGGATCCGGCTAGACGTTCCAGACGTCGCCGATGGCGGCGCGGAGTTCCTTTTTACGCAGAGTTTCGTCGGTGCGCATGGCGCGGCGGTTGGCGGCGTCCTCATAACGACGGCGCTGATGGGTGGTTTCGGGCGTGACGGCTGGGACGTCGATCTTTTTGCCGAACATGTCGACGGCGACATAGGTGACGTAGGCCGAGGCGACGTGACGCATGCCGCGACCGCCGAGAACGTCTTCCACCATCGCTTTGACGCCGACTTCCATCGAGGTTTTGAAGGCGCGGTTGACGCTGGCCTTCAAGATGATCAGTTCGCCGACCTTAACCGGGGCAACGAAGTCGAGGTGGTCCATGCTGGCGGTGACACAGATGGAACGGCTGTGGCGGCAGGCGGCGACGGCGCCGACGAGGTCGATGAACTGCATGAGGCGTCCGCCGAAGAGGTTGCCGATGGCGTTGGCGTCATTGGGGAAGATGATTTCGCTCCGCTCGGCCTGCGACTCGGTCACTGTCCGGCTGATTACGGTGTCGTCCATCTCCCTATTCTACTGGGCAGCTGACGGCAGTGCGGACGGTTGTGCCGTAGCTGGACAGCATCCAAAGCGGGATGGACAAGATCGCAATGCTTACGGAGATCCTTTCGCAGAACCCTGGAGACAGCTTTGCCCGCTACGGGCTGGCCATGGCCTATGCCGCGGAGGGCCGCAATGAGGAGGCGTTGAAGGAGTTTGGGACGGCGACCGAGAACGCTCCGGACTATGTGCCGGCATACCAGATGTCGGCGCAGACGATGCTGAAGATGGGCCAGACCGATGCGGCGAAAAACCGGCTGACCGCGGGCTTGGCAGCGTGTGGACGCACAGGCAATGCGCACGCGGCGAGCGAAATGCAGGCGATGCTCGACGATCTGAGCTGAACTCTTCCGTCGCAAACATAGAGGACGCTGTTTGCCATGCGACGGGAGCCGACCTGCCGCCGCACCGGACGGGCGGGTACCGGCGTCTATACTTTAACTATGGCGATTTCGACCGAGCAGAAGGCACCCGCAAGCAATTCACCCCAAACACTTCCTCGGACCCTGGGGGAACTTCGCCGGAGCGAATATACGCCGGAGCGCGTGGGCCGCAGCGTCAAGGATGAGCTGCGCGACAACCTGATTACACGGTTGCGGGCGATTGCGCCGGGCGGTGCGGAAGAGGGCGCGCCGCTGTTCGCAGGCATTGTGGGCTATGAAGATACGGTGGTGCCACAGGTAATCAATGCCGTGCTTTCACGGCATAATTTTATTCTGCTGGGGCTGCGCGGGCAGGCGAAGAGCCGGATTCTGCGCTCGTTGACGACGCTGCTGGATCCGCAGGTGCCATACGTGGCCGGCTCGGAGCTTCGGGATAATCCGTATGCGCCGTTGAGCCGGTATTCGAAGGATCTGGTCACGGCCAAGGGTGAGGACACGCCGATCGCCTGGATGGGACAGGAAGAGCGCTACGTGGAGAAGCTGGCGACGCCGGATGTGACGGTGGCCGATTTGATCGGCGATGTGGATCCGATCAAGGCGGCGCGGTCGGGGCAGGAGTTGGGGTCTGAGTTGACCATGCACTATGGTCTGCTGCCGCGGGCCAATCGCGGCATCTTTGCGATCAACGAAATTCCGGATCTGGCGGGCAAGATTCAAGTGGCCTTGTTCAACATCATGCAAGAGGGTGATGTGCAGATCAAAGGCTATCCGGTGCGTCTGGAGCTGGATGTGGCGATTGTGTTTTCGGCCAATCCGGAGGACTACACGGCGCGCGGCAAGATTGTCACGCCGCTGAAAGACCGTATCGGGTCCGAGATTCGCACGCACTATCCGGAGTCGATGGATGAGGCGATTGCGATTACGGAGCAGGAGGCCTGGACGGCTCGGGCGTATGCCGATGCGCCGGGACAGAGCGGGCCGACGATCGAGAGCATTCATATTCCGCACTACATCCGGCAGATCGTCGAGGGCGTGGCGTTTGCGGCGCGAGAGGATAAGAAGGTCGATAAGAAGTCGGGTGTGTCGCAGCGGTTGCCGATTTCTACGATGGAACTTGTGGTTTCAAATGCCGAACGGCGCGCGCTGCTGCATGGAGAGTCGCTGGTAGTGCCGCGGGTGGGCGACATTATTGCCGCGCTGCCGGGAATTACGGGCAAGATCGAGCTGGAGTATGAGGGCGAGATGCGCGGGGCGGACCTGGTGATTCGCGAGATCATCCGGCAGTCGGTGGCCTCGGTATATGACAGCTATTTCGCCGATACGAACACGCAGCAGATAGAGCAATGGTTCAACCTGGGCGGCACGGTGGAACTGAACGACCGGCAGCCTTCGGCGAAGGTCCTGGCGGAGCTGAAGGAGATACAGGGGCTGTTTGAGAAGCTGACGCCGTTGAAGACGAATCAGTGGACGGAGCCGGAGATCGCGGTTTCAGCGGCGGAGTTTCTGCTGGAAGGCATGACGGCGCATAAGAAGATCTCACGCTCTGAGGCGCGGACGTTCTCGGCGGGTGAAAAGAAGCGCCGGAATGAGGATGCGGCACAGTTGGCGGAGCGCATGCGGGATCGGGAGCGGGATAACTCGTCGAACCGGACGCGGCGTGGGTTTAACTAAGCCGAGCGGAGGGGATTGTCTGACGGTCACCTTTCGTGGTGGCCGTTGGTTTTTTCGAATGCGACTGCTTGGAATGAAAGAACGCAGATGGCGACGAGATAACCCAAGAGCTCCGGCTTTGACAGAAGAGAATTGAATGGACGTCTTTGATGTCACCGCTCACATTTATGACACAGACCGTGCCAAGCTGATTCCGTGCTTTGAAGATCTGTATGGGACGGCTGTTGCGCTGATTCCTGATAAAGCCGACTGTATTCTGGATCTTGGGGCCGGTACAGGTCTGCTTTCCAGTGTTATACGATCCAGGTTTGCTGATGCGCGCCTGCATCTCCTCGATCAATCCCGACCTATGCTTGCAAAGGCGGAAGAGCTCTTCTCTTGCGATCAAAAAGTTCTTTGCCAGACAGGTGACTACACGACCGCACGCTGGGGTGCCTCGTACGATGCGGTTGTCTCAGCACTTTCCATTCACCACCTCACCGATGAGCAGAAGAAATTTCTATTCAAGCGAGTGCGAGGAGCGTTGCAGCAGGGCGGCGTGTTCGTGAATGCTGAACAGGTGCTGCAGGAGACGCCGGAGTTGGAGGCCGAGGCGAAGGCGCAGTGGTTGAGCGCTGTACGTCAATTAGGCGCGACCGAACAGCAGATTGCGGCTTCGCTGCTCCGACAGACTGAAGATCGGTGCGCCACCATTGAGGACCAGCTGCTATGGCTGCGTGAGGCGGGATTCCGTGAGGCGCGGTGCGCCTTTGCAGATGGGCGATTTGCCGTGTTTTTTGCAGAGTAGAGACTTTTGTAGCCACAAGTAAGAATGCCTGGCAATTGCCAGGCATTCTTTAGAGCAGAGTAGTCAAGCCCACAACTCTTTAGTGAGGCGAGTTGGCGTCGATCTTGGTCTTATCGATGTTGACGTTGTCTTTCGCGGTCATGTGAGCATTCTTGGCGTTGTCGTGGGCGGCGGTGGCCTTTTCATGCTTGTCGCCGAAGACCTTCTCCACGCCTTCCTTGGTCTTGTCATAGCCCTTGACGGTGCCTTCCTTGGTCTTATCGACCGCGATGGTGCCGCCTTCCTTGGTCTTGCCGGCGACCTTCGCGGTGCCTCTCTTGGACTTGTGATAGCCCTTTTTGGTGGTACGTTTTACGGCGTGACCGGTATTGCCGGCCGCATCTTTGGTGTCAGTGCCAGCGGCATGCACGTCCTGGCCAGCTGTCTGCGCGAGGGCGATGGAGGGCACGGCGAGAGCAGAGGCAAGCATAAGAGAGGCCAGCGCCTTGGAGATTCGAAGGGAGTTCATAGAGTTTTAGGTTCCGTTTCTGCCGCGAGAGTTGCAACCGGCCTGCTGCAATTGTAATGACCCGGATCATACAGCGCAGTTTCGTTTGGCGGAAACCGCGTCTTTCAATGCCGTACATTCGTATGCAATAGATCAACCCTGTTTTGCGTTTAAACCTGCCTGGAGGCTTCACCCTGCGCGTTCTCTCCGCTGCTGCCCTGTTTTTGTCGTTGCCTTTGCCCTTTTTGGCGTTGGCTCCTGTTTCCGCACAGAAGGTCGCTCCCCTTCCCTCTTTGGCGCAACCGGCGCTTTCGCCGGATGGGCGGGAGATCGCGTTTGTGTCGGGATCAGATATCTGGACGGTGCCTGCGGGGGGTGGCGAGGCTCACCTGTTGATCTCAGACCCGGCGGAGGAGTCGCGGCCGCTGTACTCGCCCGACGGCAAGCGGCTGGCGTTTATGTCGACGCGTACGGGCGGCGGAGACATCTATGTGCTGACGTTTGCGACGGGGCAGCTGCAGCGGATTACGTACTCGGATTCGCCCTCCAGCCTGGATGCGTGGTCGAGGGATGGGGAGTGGATCTACTTCACGTCCTCGGCGACGGATGTGGGTGGGCAGGGCGATGTGTTGCGGGTGCGATCGACGGGTGGGACACCGCTTGAGGTGTCCCATGAGCGATATCTGAATGAGTTTGAGTCGGCTCCTTCGCCCGATGGCAAGCAGATTGCGCTGGTGGCAAAGGGAATTTCGAGCTCGCAATGGTGGCGCGATGGGCATGCGCATATTGACGAGACAGAGATCTGGTTGAAGCCGACGGCGGGCGAGAGAGGGTATCGCAAGTTGGTGGCGGCGGAGGCGAAGCATGCGTGGCCGATGTGGTCGGCGGATGGCAAGACGCTGCTGTTCATGTCAGACAAGGCAGCCAGCGAGGGACGCGGGCACGAAAACCTTTGGGAGGCGGATGCGGCTTCCGGGAGTGAGAAGCAGCTGACTCACTTCACAGATGGGCGGCTGCTTTGGCCATCGATGGGAGCGGATGGCAAGACCGTGGTGTTTGAGCGCGGGTTCGCCATCTGGAAGGCCGACGCGCGGACGGGCAAGGCTGAAGAGGTAAAAATTGCGCTGCGCGGCGTGCCTTCGGGGCCGGGCGTGGAGCATGAGACGGTGAGTTCGTGGAGCGGCCTGGCACTTTCGCCGGATGGCAAGAAGATCGCCGTGGCCGGGCACGGGGAGATCTTTGCGGCGGGTGCGAAGGAGGGTGGCGAAGCGATTCGGCTGACGCACACGGACGCCGAGGAGTCGCAGCCCAGGTGGAATGGGGATTCGACCGAGGTGGTGTACCGTTCGGAGCGCGATGGAGGATCGCAGCTGTATACGTACAGCTTCACGACCAATGCGGAACGGCCGTTGGCGCACAGCGCGCATCCGGCGACCGACATTGATCTGGTGCCGACCTATTCGCCGGATGGCAAGCTGCTGGCGTTTCTGCGTAACCGCAAGGAGTTGCACGTGGTGACGTTGGCGACCGGGGCGGAAAAGGTGGTGGCGACGGGCGAGATCGATGACAGCGCGCTGGCGTGGTCGCCGGATTCGCACTGGATCGCCTATGTGCCGACGGGAACGAATGCGTTTACGAACCTGTGGGTGGTACCGGCGGATGGGGCTTCGCCGAGCCGGGAGATCACCTTTCTAGCCAATGGGCAGAACGCTTCGCACATCGCCTGGGCTCCGGATGGGAAATACATTCTGTTTGACACGTCGCAGCGGGCGGAGACGCCGGAGCTGGCGCGCGTGGACCTGATTCCGCATGTGCCGGAGTTTCGGGAGGACCAATTTCGGGATCTGTTTCGGAAGCAGTCGACGCCAGGGGCGCCGGATAGTCCGGAGAATCCGGGGGATCGCAACCGGACGATGCCGAACGAGGAGAAGACGCCCACAGGGGACCCGTTCGCGGGCGAGTTGGGGGAGGGGCAGGAGCCGAATCCTCCCGTGGTGGAACAGGCGACGCCGGGGGCGCGGAAGCCTGGAGCCGGCAAGGCCGGGGACGGGGCCAAGAAGCCGGTTGAGCCTACGAAGATTGTGTTTGAAGGCATCCGGGACCGGTTGACGCTGCTGCCGCTGGGCGATCTTGGGGTGCGATACCCGGTGATAAGCCCGGATGGCAAGACGCTGGCGTTTCTGGCCGATGCGGTGGGTGAGCAGAATATCTATACCTTTTCGCTCGATGAGCTGGCCGCGGAGCCGGCGGTGCCTCGGCAGCTGACGAACACGCATGGGGGAAAGGCGGATCTGGCGTTCAGCCCGGATTCGAAGACGCTGTTTTATGCCGAGAGTGCACGGACCGCGCCGGGCACGAGCGTTGCAGGATCCACCGTGCGTTCCGTGCCGCTGGAGAGCCGGACGCCGAAGGTGATTGCGCTGAATGCTTCGATGGAGGTGGACTTCGACCGCGAAAAGCTGGTGGTGTTTGACGAGGCCTGGGGCACGCTGGATCATCGCTTCTTCCGCGGCGACTTCAACGGGGCGGACTGGCCGGCGCTGAAGACGGAGTGGACGCCGTACATCGAAGGCGCGCGCACCGGTGGGGAGCTGCGGCGGGATATCAACCTGCTGATTGGAGAGTTGGACAGCTCGCATTCAGGGATTTCGAAGCCTTCGATGCCGGCGGTGCGGACGGGACGGCTCGGGGTGCGCTTTGAGCGGGAGCCGTTTGAGGCGCAGGGCAAGCTGGTGATCCGCGAGATCGTGCCGCTGGGCCCGGTGGCGTTGGAAGGTTCCGTGCACGTGGGCGATCAGCTGCTGGCAGTGAATGGGCAGGCGATTACGCCGGCGACCAACCTTGATTCCCTGCTGATCGATGGAGCCAATCACCGTGTCGTGCTGACGGTGGCACCGGGCGGAGATGTGGCAAAGAAGCACGACGCGATCGTGCGTCCGGTTACCGTGCAGGTGGAATCCGGGCTGCTGTACCGCGGCTGGGTGGAGAGCCGGCGGGCGTATGTGGAGCGGATCTCCGGGGGCAAGCTGGGATATGTGCACATCGCGGCCATGGGCGATGCGGACCTGGCGCAGCTGTATGTGGACCTGGATGCGCTGAATGAGGCGAAGAAGGGCGTTGTAGTCGATGTGCGGAACAACAATGGAGGGTATGTGAATGGGCGCGTGATCGATGTATTCGCGCGCAAGAACTACCTATTGGGAACGCCGCGCGATGGCGAGACCGCGCCGATGCGACAGGCTCTGGGGCAGCGCGCGCTCGGGCTGCCGACGGTGCTGGTGACCAATGAGTCGACGCTATCTGACGGCGAGGATTTTACAGAAGGCTATCGGACGCTCAAGCTGGGCGAGGTGGTGGGAACGCCGACGGCGGGATGGATCATCTTTACGGGGGCGCAGCGGCTGATTGACGGGTCGCAGGTGCGGGTGCCGGGAGATCGCATCAAGGACACGCGCGGGCAGGACATGGAGATGCATCCGCGGCCTGTCGACGTGGAGCAGTTGCGGCCACTGGGGGAGACGGAGACGGGAGAGGATGTGCAGCTGCAGAGGGCGGTACAGACACTTTTGGGGGAGGTGAAGTAGGTCGCTGTACTGAAACAAAAGGGGCGGCCGAAGCTGGCCGCTTCTTTGCAGGCACGATTAGAGTGCCGCGGTGCCAGGTTCGAGCTTTACCTTGAGCCAGCCGTGTTCATGCCTGTCGAAATGATGGTAAGCGTCGATCGCAGAGGCTACCGGCACTTTTTGCGTAAAGAACTGCTCCGGATGCATGGTCCCGCTGCGCACCAGGTCAATCAGGTGCGGAAGGTACTTGCGGTGGTTGCAGTTGCCCATGCGCACGGTGATGTTCTTGTTCATCGCCATGCCGATCGGGAACGACTTCAGCGGCGGCGGGTACACGCCGATGATGGACAGATTGCCGGATTTGGCTACCGACTCCACGCCCCACTCCAGCGCCTGCGACGGCGCGCCGCCGATCCACCACTTCTTCTTTTCGGACTTTTTCACATCGGGCGCGATGTCTTCCATCTCTCCCTGGAACTGCTTGCGCATCTTGCCGCTGGTGTGGTGCGCGCAGGTGGCGTCCACGCCGACGGCGTCAATCACGCAGTCCGGCCCCGTGCCGAAGGTGAGCTCGTGCAATACCTTGACGGGGTTTTCCTGGCTGAAGTCGATTGTTTCCGCCCCATGTTTGCGCGCCTCCTCCAGGCGCGACGGCACCTGATCGACCGCGAACACGCGGCCCGCTCCCATGTGCTGCGCGCACGCGATGGCCAGCATGCCCACCGGACCACAACCGAAGATGGCGACCGAATTGCCGGGCTTGATATTCGCCATCTCGGCGGCCTGATAGGAGGTGGGCAGGATGTCACTCATCATGATGCCGGCATCGTCGGTGATCTCCTGCGGCAGCCGCAGCAGGTTCACGGACGCGTAGGGAACGCGGGCGTATTCGGCCTGCAGACCGTCGATGCCGCCCGCAGCCTCCGGTCCGCCGAAGAACACCGTGCCGCCCAGGGGCCCAAGCTCGTTCATGCGATCACACTGCGAAAACATGCCCAGCCGGCAGTGCGGGCAGCTGCCGCAGCCGAGGGTGGAAGGGATAATCACGCGGTCGCCGGGGCGGAAGTTGCGCACGGCTTTGCCGACCGCCTCCACGACGCCGAGGCCTTCGTGCCCGATGATCCGCCCCGATTTCATGCCGGTGAAGGTGCCGCGGATGAAGTGAAGATCCGTGCCGCAGATGGCGGATGCCGTGATGCGGACAATGGCGTCGTTATCGCTCTTAATTTTGGGTTCGCTGACGTTATCCAGCCGGACATCGCCTACGCCGTGCCAAACTACTGCCTTCATGGGTTATTTCCTCTGCGGGGTTGGGTCGATCGCGTCTGTTCAGCAACCTTCACCGTACGGAGGCCACACTTCTCAGCTCTGTTGAGATGCCGCAATGAGCTGGCGAGGCCGCGACCGCTGAGCCGCGAGACCGTCTAATCTGTAGACGAGGGTTCTTGCATGAAGCTGACGCGCTACACCAAATTCAACGGCGACCTTTCCACCAGCTTCGATCTGGAAGACCTGATGGAGGCCCTCAGCGACTTTTTCCTCGATTCCGGATTTCAGGATCCGTTTTCGCAGTTCCAGAACTCCGGGGAGAACTCGATGGAGGATCTGCGCGATGCGGTGCGGCAGGCGCTCGATGCAGGCGACCTGCTGGATGAGGACGCGCAGGAGAAGTACGAGGAATTACCCGAAGAAGGCAAGCAGGAGTTGGTCGAGAAGATTATCCAGCGCATGAAAGATGAGGCCTTTCTGAACGCCGAGGAGCCCAGCGAGGGCCAGGGTGAGCAGGGTGACGGCGAGTCCGAAAGCGCGCGTTTTGAAGTGACGGACAAGGGGATGGACTTTCTCGGGTTCAAGGCTTTGCGCGATCTGCTGGGGCCTTTGGGAAAGAGTTCGCTGGGGCGCCACGATACGCGCTATGAGGCGGCCGGGGTAGAGACGAATGGATCGTCTAAGCAGTACGAATTTGGAGACTCGCTGAACCTGGATATTACGGCGACGTTGAACTCGGTGTTTGCGCGCGAGGGTGCGCCGACCGGTTCAGGCACCTTGAATCTTGAGTACAGCGATCTGCATGTGCAGCAGGCGGATTTTCAAAGTTCGTGTGCCACCGTTGTTCTGCTGGACTGCTCTCATTCCATGATCTTGTACGGTGAGGATCGGTTTACACCGGCCAAGCGCGTGGCCATGGCCCTGGCGCACCTGATCCGTACGCAGTATCCCGGCGACCAGCTGAATCTGGTGCTGTTTCATGATTCGGCGGAGGAGATTCCAATCTCGCAACTGCCGCGTGTGAAGGTAGGGCCGCACTACACGAACACGCGCGAAGGTTTGCGGATCGCGCAACGCATTCTGCGCTCCAGTGGCAAGGATATGAAGCAGATCGTCATGATCACGGACGGTAAACCTTCCGCGTTGACGCTCGAAGACGGACGCATCTACAAGAATGCGTTTGGGCTGGATCCGATCGTGATCTCGGAGACGCTGGAAGAGGTGGGGCGCTGCAAGCGAGCGAACATCATGATCAACACGTTCATGCTGGCCGATGACTTTCAGTTGGTGCAGTTTGTGCAGAAGATGAGTGCGATGTGTCGCGGCAAGGCGTACTTCACTACGCCGCAGACGTTGGGCAATTACCTGCTGCAGGACTACATGACGCGGCGGTCGAAGGTTGTGAACTAGAACTTCTGGCGCCGGCTGCACAGGGGTTTAGTGTTGTCCCCCTGTGCCGCCAAAGCAGCCTTCTGTTCTATCCTTTGCCGATGTCCGAACGAAAAGCCTATCTCCGTCGTGCCCGCCAGTGGATCGCTAACCGCGGTCTGCGAAGTTTCATGAAGGAGGCTGCGCAGCGTGCGTGGTACAAGCTGCTGCGTACACCTATGCCCGGGCAGGTTCGGCCTGATACAGGACCGCACCCGTTCGATGTGTTGCACGGAGTGGACACAACCGGGCTGGTCTTTGGTGAATCGCTGTTTGATCATCGAGGCCGCAATGCGGAATCCCAAGGCGCGCACTATTGGGTGACGGGCTACTACGGTGTGGCGCCCTCCGCGTTTCGCGCGGCGTTGATGCGCCTGGGTCTTCCGTGGGAGCAGTTCACGTTTGTGGACATCGGTTGCGGCAAGGGACGTGCGATGCTGCTGGCGCTGGAGCATCCGTTCCGCGAGGTGGTTGGGGTGGAGCTTGCCCCCACTTTGGCCGCAACTGCCGAACAGAACCTTAAAGCGTTTCATGCAGCGTGGAAGCAGGCGCATGTGCCCACTCGCGTGATGGCGGGAGATGCGACGCGATTTGATCTACCCGGCGGGCCGCTGCTGCTGTTTCTCTACCATCCGTTTGCCGGACCTGTGATGAAGCAATTCGTTGCGCATGTGAAGGCGGCGATGGACGCTGAATCGCGTGAGATCTATCTGCTGTATGCCAACCCCGAGTTGGCGCCCGACATCATCGCGACACCGGGCTTTGAGCAGATCTGGCGCGATGTGTTCCCGTTCGATGCGGACGACGTGCGCGTCGATCGATTCGGTTCCACGTATGAGCAGTTTGCGGCGTTCCGACTCAACCTGCCTGCGGCGTAATCAGCTCTGTGCTGATGGAATGAGTTGCGGATAGACGCGATCCTTCCAACCACCGCCTTTGCCACGATGGTGCTGGACCGCGGAACCGACAGTTGCCGCGAGGTAGAAGGCGGCAATCGCAGGCAGGGCCGGTCCCCACAGCGGTGAACGGCGGTAGTGGCGAAGCGTCGGCTGAAAGAGTACGGCCATGGTGGCCCAACTCGCAAACCCCAGATAGCGCGCCTGTTTGCGGCCGCTGAGTGTGAGAACCACGGGTGCGATGTACACAAGCAACATGCCTGCAACGGTGCCTGTGAGCACGAGAGGCGAATGGCGCAGCTGCACGTATGCGGTGCGCGCGACCATCTGCCACACATCGCGAAGGTGAGGGTACCGGCGCAGGCTGAGGGCGCTGTCCGCGTGACCGAGCCAGATGCGGTGGCCGCCGCGTTTGACCTCGCGTGCGAGGGCGACATCGTCAATCAGTGCGCCACGGATGCGAGATACACCGCCGATGCGGTCCAGTGCGGCGCGGGAGACGAGCATGGTGCCGCCCGCCGCGGCGGCGATGGAGCGCTGCGGGTCCGAGACCGCGATGAACGGATAAAGCATGCTGAAGAAGAAGACAAAGGCGGGAATGGTGGCGCGCTCAGCCCGGCTCTCTGTGCGCAGGCGCACCATTTCGGAGACGAGATCGTAGTTTCCTTGCTGCGCTGCATGCACAAGGGCTGCGAGATGTGTGGTGCCGTGCAGGATGTCCGCGTCAGTGAGTAGAACGAAGTCTGCCTGCAATGCTTCTGGCTCCGTCAGCCCCTGCGAGACGGCCCACATCTTGCCGCTCCAGCCTGGAGGCAGCGGTTTGCCGTGGAGTACGTACAGACGAGCGTCCTTCGCAGCGAGGGCCTGCGCGATGGTGCCCGTGGCATCGGTGCTGTTGTCATCGACGACGACGATGTGCAGTTTGCCTTCAAAGCGCTGTTGCAACAGAGCTTCGAGGCATTCGCCGAGGTGCTCCTCTTCGTTGCGCGCCGGGATGACGACGGTCACGCTTGAATAGCGGCGCGGCTGGCCGCCTGGCAATTTCGGCACGATGGACCAGAATTTACTGCGGCATGCGGCCAAACCTGCCCACACCAGAACAGTTGACCAGCCTAGGAGATCCGTCAAGCTTGAGGTTTTAAGTGTTCGGATCGGCATTGATCAGGCGACCTGCTTGTCGCGCCAGATGCGGTAAATACCCCATGCGGCCGCAGTGCAGTTGTCCATGATGCGACCGTCCAGCAGCATCGCTTCGAACTCGGCTACGGGGACACGATGCACGGTCATGTCGTGCTCCTCTTCGTCGCGGTCCGTCTCACCTTCAGCGAGGCCTTCCGCGAGAAACACATGCTGAACCTGACGCATGACTCCGTAGCCGATCCACAGGGACCCCAGCAGCGTCATGCGCTCGGCGCTTAGGCCCGTCTCCTCGCGCAGTTCGCCGCGGGCCATCTCTTCGGGGTTCGCATCGGCTAGTTCCCAACCGCCTTGGGGCAGCTCGAAGTAGCTTTCTCCAACGGTGTAGCGGAACTGCCGCACCAGCCAGATATGATCGGCCTCGACGCCTCGCTCGAGCGCAATTACGATGCAGGCCGGGTCTTTGTCCACCACGCCATAGATGCCGCGATGCCCGTCGGAACGCTCGATGATGTCCTCGCGCACACTCGTCCAGGGGTTGCGATACACCTCGCGGCTGCTGATCGTTTTGATCGACACAAGGCCTCCTGCGCCCGATGTTAACGGAAAACAAGACAGATCACGATCTCGTGACGTGCAACTTGAAAGAAGCCGCGCCGCCTCCGCCCGTTCAGGCTCTCTGCAGAATGGCCAGACTCATGTGCGGCAGCTGCACCCGTTCGCCATCCACCACGATTTCAGTTGCGGAAGCCAATTTAAGGCCTTCGCCAGGGTGCAGAGGCTGCGTTACAGGGTCGCCCAAATTCATGATCACGCGCACCGCACCGCGCTGCATGGTGAGCACCTTTCCGTTCTCGCTGCAGTTCACGATCGTATGCCCAAAGTCGCCGTCGTTCAGATCCATACAGGAA
Source organism: uncultured Bryocella sp. (assembly GCA_964235515.1). Classification (GTDB taxonomy): domain Bacteria; phylum Acidobacteriota; class Terriglobia; order Terriglobales; family Acidobacteriaceae; genus Granulicella. The sequence continues at coordinate 30,741 of CAXSBL010000015.1, read as the reverse complement.
CGACGGTAGCGAATCAGATCCTTCACCCACTGGAACATCTCGGCATGCTTGCCTTCGTGGACCTCGTGCCAGTCCATCTTGGAGCGCGCGAAGGTTTCTTCCGCCTCGGGATCGGGAACTTCATTCTCATCCCACCCGAAGGCGGCGAAGTCACGCTTGCGTCCCTCGGAGACCAGGCGGCGCATCTCCTCTTCTTCATGGTCAGCGAAATAAAGAAATGGCGCCGTGGCGGCGAACTCTTCTCCCATCCAGAGCATGGGAATAAAGGGCGCCGTCAGCGTCAGGCCGAGCGCCACCTTGGAGGCATCCATGCCGACGAGATGTTCCAGCCGCTCACCGGCTGCACGGTTACCGACCTGGTCGTGATTCTGAATGTAGCCGATGAAATGATGAGCGGAAAGGTTATCGACAGGCCGGCCATGCGTGTGATGGCGGTAGCGCGAATACTTGCCGTCATACACGAAGGCGGAGCGGAGAGACTTTACAAGATCATCCATGCTGCCGAAGTCATCGTAGTAGCCGCGACCGGGATCACTCCATAACAGGGTGAAAAGCGCGTGATGGAAGTCGTCGCTCCATTGGGCATCCATGCCATAGCCGTGGGCTTCGCGGGGACGGACAAACTTTGGATCGTTGAGATCACTTTCGGCAATGAGAACGTAGCGCTTGTTCAACATGGTGCCGAGGCGCTCGACCTCAGTGGAAAGCTGCTCCATGAAGTGCACCGCTGAGCGATCAATGTACTCATGCGTGGCATCAAGACGCAGGCCATCGCAATGGTAGTCGCGCAGCCACATGAGAGCGTTGTCGAGGAAAAAACGTCGCACCTCATCACTGCCGCTCTCATTGAAGTTGACCGCGGCTCCCCATGGTGTGTGGTACTTGTCCGTTAGATAGGGGCCGAACTGGTTGGTGTAATTGCCCACCGGACCAAAGTGGTTGTAAACCACATCCAGCACCACTGCAAGATTCTTCGCGTGGCATGCGTCGACGAAGCGCTTGAACGCGTCCGGGCCGCCGTAGGGTTCAAAGACGGCAAACAAGAACACACCGTCGTAGCCCCAGCCGCGACCGCCGGCAAACTCGTTCACCGGCATGACTTCAATATGGGTTATACCGAGTTCGACCAGATGATCCAGGTGCTGAATGGCGCTGTCGAACGTGCCTTCCTGGCTGAAGGTGCCGATGTGCAACTCATAAAGAATGGCGCTGGACAGCGGCGGTGTGTGCCAGTGATTGTCTGTCCATCGGAAGGCATTCTGATCGTAGGTTCGCGACGGGCCATGTACGCCCTCCGCCTGCCAGAGACTGCGGGGATCAGGGTAGGTCGTGGTGTCCTCGTCCAGCAGGAAGGAGTAATCGGTGCCCGGGCCTGCATCGTTGACCGTAAGCTGCCACCAGCCGCGCTCGCCTGGACCGCTCATCTCCAGAGGTTCACGTCCTCCAAGCTTCAGCTTCACCTTTTGCGCCCGCGGCGCCCATACCTTGAACTCATGCATCAATCAGTCTCCTTGCAGGTGAATGTCATGGACGCAGCTACTGCTCACGCACGAGCAGCGCTACAGGAAAGGCTTGCAGCATAGCCGCAACGGAGCAGTGACCCTGGTGCTGATCTCCCGTCAGCCGATTGGTCCACGTACCGGACGGGAGGTGGATGGAGGCATCGATCAAACTGCCTTTCAGATTCCAGCGTGGCGCTACCGTCAGCACGTTGGCTCCGCGGAGATAGGCGATGACACGATCCGTATCGACGCCCTCCGCATAGACGGGTTCGTAGGCGGCATCGACGCCGAACCATTCCGGATGCTCGTTACGCAACCGAAGCGCCTGCTGCACAACCCAGAGCTTGGGCAGGCCATCATCCATGCGCTTCACGATGTCCGAAGCCTTCATGCCTCCGAGCTCTTGCAGAAAGCGGGAACGTTTGGGGTAGTCCACCGGGCGGCGGTTGTCGGGATCCACAAGGGAGAGATCCCACAGTTCGCCGCCCTGGTACAGATCCGGAACCCCAGGAGACGTATGTTTGATCAAGGTCTGCGCCAGGGAATTCACGCGGCCAGCCTGCACAATTCCATCCACGAAAGCTTCAAGATCTTTCGTAAAGGCTTCGTCCTTGAGCAGGGACTCCATGTAGGTGTTGAGTTCATCTTCATACTCAGCATTGTTCGCCACCCAGCTGGTGCGCTGCTTGGCTTCCCGCATGGCCTTCTGCATATAAGCTTTCAGACGATCGAAGGTAAGAGGCCAAGCGCCGATGAGCGTTTGAAAGAGGAACCACTCAGTGCCGGGATCTACCTCTTTGCCGCGATAGCTGGCCGTCATGTCGTGCCAGCGGCGCACCGCGGCGGCAAAGGCCTCGGGATCTTCACTGAGCACGGCGATGCGGGCTCGCACGTCGTCCGCACGTTTTGTGTCGTGTGTACTGAGCGAGGTCATCGTAGACGGGAATGTCTTCTGCATTTTGCCGTTGTAGCCGTGAAAATGCTGCAGAGAGAATCCGCTGCAGGCCGGATTGCCGCCGACCTCATTCAAAGCAATCAGGCGGTTGTAGCAGTAGAACGCGGTGTCTTCAACGCCCTTGGCCATCACCGGGCTGGTGAACTGCTGGAAGCGAAAGACAAACTGCGCTTCCTTTTCGCCCAGGATCTTGCCCTGCAGCACATCGCGCATAAAGTCAAAGAGCTGGCCGTCAATGTCCAGGCGATTGTCCTTGGCACATTCAGCGGCTTTGCCGATGACCTCGAGATCTTCTTCGGTGACCTCTTTGCGGTTGGGAACGATGTAGGTGCGGTAAATGGAAAAGCAAGAGGCAAATTCGCGGATAGCCCGGCGAATTTCAGCGCGAGTGAAGTCCCGGAACTCGCGGTTCTGCTCACAGATCTCGACGAACATGCTGGCCAGCCGATTGACGTCAGAGCCGAGAGCCTCTTGGGTAACGTTCAGCTTTTTGTCGTGAGCCGTTACAGGGAATGTCGCGGTATCGCCGGTGTAGTCGCGATATAGTTCACCCATGCGGATCAGGCCTTGGCTGTGAACCAGCAGACCCACGGCCTGATTCATAAAATCGTAGCCGCTGGTGCCCTGGATGGGCCAGTTGTCCCGCAGCCACTCCCCGGGCTCAAGAATCTTTTCTCCGATGATCCAGGCATCAGGAGCGTGCTGGCGCAGGCGCTGCAGATATTGCAGTGGGTCACGCAGGCCGTCGGGGTGATCGATGCGCACACCGTCGAGGACACCTTCGTGCAGCCAATTCAGAATCAGCGCATGCGTCTCTTCAAAGACGTACTCGCGCTCCATACGCACACCGATCAGGGTGTTGACATCAAAGAAGCGCCTGTAACCCAGCTGCTGATCGGCGGTCTTCCAATACGCCAGACGATAGTTTTGTTGCGCCAGCAGTTCATCGAGTGCGTCAGGGTCGGCATTCATTTCTTCGATCACGGCATCGATCTGGCGGCAGGTATTGCCTTCCTCCGCACATAGGCGATCCAGCAGACCGTTCAGAACTCGCTTATCGCGGTCGCGGGCGTTGAGCTTCCAACGATCCCACTCCTCAGCCGAGGGCAGGCGGGCGAAGCTGGCGGAGAGGAATCGGAGAGTATCACTACCGGCGCGGTCGGCAGCTTTCGCCAGGATTAACGGCATGGTGGTGGGCGAGACCGGCAGCGGCTGGCCGGAGGCCTCGATGGTGAAGCAGGAGCCATGACGTTCGATCTTTACGCCGCCATCGCGTAGCACGCGGCCATACTGATCGCCCAGGATGGGCACGAGCACCTTTTCGCGCAGACGCTCCTCAGAGGAGTGCCAGTCGATGTCGAAGAAGCCGGCGTAACGGCTATTCGTGCCATTCTCAAGAACATCCCACCAGAAATTATTTTGGCGCCCAAGACTCATGTGATTCGGGACGATATCGAGCACCTGGCCGAGGCCGGTTTCACCCAGCGTCTTACAGAAGCGGGCATGTGCCTCCGCGCCGCCGAGCTCTTCATTCACCTTGCGATGATCGACCACATCGTAACCGTGCATGCTGTGCGGCGCTGCCTGCAGGTAGGGGGAGCTGTAAACGTGGGTAACTCCCAGCTGTTTCAGATAAGGCGCGATGGCCGCAGCCTGATCGAATCCAAAGTTTTCATGAAGCTGCAACCGGTAGGTTGAGCCAGGAACTCGTGCCATGGATAATGCTCCGCAATCGTGCAATCAGGGAAGAGCGAGAGTCACACGGGCACCCGCCTTCTGCGTGGACCATGCTCTTCAGCCAAGGTATTTCCAGATAGAGTCCCTGCGCAAAGCAGGGGGTTGTATCCGGAGTCAGCCGCTAGCCCTTGCCTTCGTCAAACGGCACCGGCTTCCATTGTCCGGAGAGAGTGAACGCGGCGTGAACCAGGGCCAGATGAGAGAGTGCCTGCGGAAAGTTGCCGAGCATGCGCTTCTTCACAGGGTCGTACTCTTCGCTGATCAGGCCCACGTCATTGCAGAGTGAAAGCAGCCGTTCAAAGAGGCGTTGCGCGTCGTCCAGGCGGCCGAGTTGATGGAGGCAGATCACCATCCAGAAGCTGCAGGCTAGAAACGTGCCCTCGCTACCCTTTAAGCCGTCTTTGCTTTTACTGGTGTCATAACGACGAACCAAGCCGCTGTGCGTAAGGTTCTTCTCGATGGCCTCAATGGTGCCTTTCATGCGTGGATCGGTGGCCGGCAGAAACCCGACCAGAACCAGGCGCAGGCAGGAGGCATCGAGGACCTTAGAACCGTAGCTCTGGGTAAAGGAGTTCAACTTCTTGTTGAAACCCTTTGTGAGTATCTGTTTGCGGAGGCTGTCCCGGTTCTTGCGCCAGCGCTTTACATCGCCCGCACCGTCGTACTTTTCATAGTTTTTGACGGCGCGATCAAGCGCGACCCAGGCCATGACCTTGCTGTGAACAAACTGCCGGCGGCCCCCGCGCACCTCCCAGATGCCGTCATCCGGCAGAGGCCAGATCATGCAGAGGTGGTTCACGAGCGCGGCTTCCAGCTCATTGGAAGGCGCTTTGAGATCGTTATCCACCTGCGGTGTACGACTAAGCGCGACACCGACCTCGCCGTAGACATCGAGCTGAAACTGTTCCGAGGCGGCGTTGCCGATACGCACGGGAGAAGAGTGCTCATAGCCGGGAAGCCAGCCGGCGTTCCACTCCAGCAAGCGACGCTCCCCGCGGATGCCGTACAGGCTTTGCAGCTGATCCGGCGAACCGGCAATAGCGCGCAGCAGCCACGTACGCCAGCAGATGGCCTCCTCGGTATAGCCCGCGTTCATCAGGATAAGGAGGCTGAATGCCGTGTCACGGAGCCAGCAATAGCGGTAATCCCAGTTGCGCTCACCGCCAATCGCTTCAGGGAGCCCGGCAGTGGGTGCGGCAATCATGCCGCCGGTAGGATCAAAGATCAGAGCCTTCAACGTCAGCAGGCTACGCTGTACCCGGTCGCGGTACGCCCCCTTATAGTTGGACCGCGTGGACCACTCGGTCCAGAAGCTTTCGGTATCGGCGAGTTCCTTGTCGATCTGCACCGCAGGCGGCAGCTCCTCCGTCGAACTTGCGTAAGTGAGGGTAAAGCAAACTGCCTGCCCGGCGGCGAGGGTCCACTCCGAGCTGGTGGTGAGGTGGGCTCCCTTGAGCACAGGAGCTGTGCCTTCGGCGCACTGGGTGCGAAGCACGACCATGTTCGGACCGGCGATAGCGCGCAGTTCAGAGTCGGCCATGGTGACCCAGGGCACGGTCAGGCCGTAGTCAAAGCGCAGGGCCAGATCGAGCCTCATCTTCACCTTGCCCCGGATGCCGCGCACCATGCGAATCACGTCAGAGTGCTTGCCGCGGAGCGGCATGAAGTCAATCAGCTGCACCTCTCCGTCGGCGGTGACGAAGTTGGTTTCGAGAATCATGCTATCGCCCCGGTAACGGCGCCGGGTCTCCTGGACCTTCGCCTGGGGAGCGATGCGCCAGAAGCCGTTTTCCACCGTACCGAGCAGCGAGGCGAAACAGGCGCCGGAGGAAAAGTCCGGCCAGCAGAGCCAGTCGATCGAACCCGTAATGCTGACCAGGGCAGCGGTCTGCAGGTCACCGATCATAGCGTAGTCTTCAATTCGCCCCGCGTGGAGCGGCAACTTCGATCTTTCTAATCCTTCGGGCAAGCGCCCTCCTCGTTCTGCGTACAGCGCGTGCTGCCGGACGGCCGACAACCACCCCGGGATGCGGCGCATCCCTCCATGAGGCTGCGTAGTTGAGCCCAGGTCGGTACAACGCTGAATCTTCTGATGCGGTCCCGGTACGGGACGACTGACGAACCGAACCTTTGACACAGGATCCTGCGTAGAATCGCACGAAAGCTAAGCACGAACGCAAGGGAGCACCGCATGAAACCGACTGAAGGCCGCCGGCGGGTAGTGATTGAAGAGATCGAACCGCAGGTAAACGGCGGACGGTACCCTGCCAAACGTATTGTGGGAGAGCAGGTTACGGTGACCGCCGCGGTATTTTCCGACGGGCACGATCACGTGGGCGCGCGGCTGCTGTACCGCCACAACTCCGAGAGGAAGTGGAAGGAGACGCGCTTCACGGCGTTGCCCAACGATCTTTGGACGGCAAATTTTACGGCAGATCAGCTGGGAACGTGGGTGTTCACGGTCGAAGGCTGGGTGGATCACTTTGATACATGGATCTCCGATCTGGGCAAGCGGCTGGCGGCCCAGCCCGATCCACACGAACCCACCCAGCAGATCTCCGAACCGCAGGATATTCCGCTGCAGCTACTGATCGGGGCGGATCTGCTGGAGGAGGCGGCGGGCCGGGCCAAGGCCGCCGATGCCAAGCGCCTGAAGGGCGGTGCGGACGATTTGCGAAAGCTCGCCACAGAGAAGCGACCCTTCTATGACACGCCGCTGGCAAACGAGATGATTGCCTTGGTCGCCCGGTACCCGGACCTGGAGCATGCCACGCGTTACCCAGCCGAGCTGCCGGTCTGGGTGGATCGCGAGCGGGCACGGTTTTCGGCCTGGTATGAGCTGTTTCCGCGGTCCTGCGGCGTAAGTGAAGACGTGCATGGGACGCTGCAGGACGTCATCGCGCAGCTGCCTGAGATCGCCGAGATGGGATTCGACATCCTGTACATGCCGCCGATCCACCCGATCGGGGTGCAATACCGCAAGGGACAAAACAACAGCGTGAAGGCCGAGCCGGGTGACGCGGGGAGCCCATGGGCGATCGGCGGGGCTGAGGGCGGGCACACGGCGATTCACCCGGAACTGGGGACGCTGGAGGATTTTGGAGCTCTGGTGGAGGCGGCGAAGGGACACGGCCTGGAGCTGGCGCTGGATATCGCCTTTCAGTGCTCGCCCGATCACCCCTGGGTCACCGAGCATCAGGACTGGTTCAAGATGCGGCCGGACGGGACGATTCAGTACGCGGAGAATCCTCCCAAGAAATACCAGGACATTTACCCCATCAACTTCGAGTCGAAGGATTGGCGTGGGCTGTGGGAGGCCTTGTACGGGGTCTTTCAGTTCTGGATCGATCAGGGTGTACGTGTCTTTCGTGTGGATAATCCACACACCAAGGCTCTGCCGTTCTGGGAGTGGTGCATCGCGGCAATTCACGAGCAAACGCCAGAGGCGATCTTCCTCGCCGAGGCCTTTACGAGGCCGCACGTGATGTATTCGCTGGCCAAAGGCGGGTATACGCAGGGATATACCTACTTCACCTGGCGGAACACAAAGGCCGATCTGGAGGCGTACTTTACAGAAATCTGCAATGTGCCGGTGCGGGATTTCTACCGTCCCAATGTGTGGCCTAATACGCCGGACATTTTGCATGAGCAGCTTCAGGTGGTCGACCCGGCTGAGCGGCAGTCGATCTTCAAGTCGCGGGCAATCCTGGCCGCTACGTTGAGCGCGAACTGGGGCATCTACGGGCCGGCGTATGAACTTTGTGAGGGTCGTGCGGCCAAGCCCTCAGCGGGCAAGAAGGGTTCCGAGGAGTATCTGGACAGTGAGAAATACCAGATTCGGCACTGGGACCGTACCAACCCGATCTCGATTGCCCCGCTACTGACGCAGCTGAACCAGATCCGGCATGCGCACAAGGCGCTGCAGAGCAATGAGGGACTGCACTTCCACCCCACGCAGAACGAACAGATCATGTGCTATTCGAAGACATCTGCAGACGGTGGAGATGCTGTATTGGTGGCGGTAAATCTTGATCCAAAGGCCGAGCAGACGGCGTGGATGCAGTTGCGCCTGGACTGGCTGGGCGTTCCCTGGGGCAGCGCTTTCGAGGTAGAAGACCTGCTTACCGGCGATCGCTTTATGTGGAAGGAATGGTGCTACGTGGCCCTGAAGCCGGAGCAGCCCGCACATATTCTGCGGGTGATTGCTCCAGCTGCGGACGTCCGCTTCCTCCCTCCAGGGGCAGTCGCAAGCCACGCTTAGAGGCACAAGGCGGCGATGGGCTTATGGCTCGGTCGCTGCCTTGAGGGCGGCCTGGACGTGGATGGCGGTGGTGTCGAACAGAGGTACGGGTGAGTCTTCGGGGCCGACGAGGAGCATGATTTCGGTGCAGCCGAGGATGATGGCTTCGGCACCACGCTCCACAAGCCGGCCGATAATTTCGCGGTAAAGGTGACGTGAGGCGTCGAGCGTCTGGCCGAGGCAAAGTTCGGAGAAGATGACCTGGTGCACGCTTTGTCGGTCGGCTTCTTCGGGAATCAGGACTTCGAGGCCGAAGTCGCGAGCCAGCCGGTTGCGGTAAAACTCCTGCTCCATGGTGTACAGAGTGCCGAGCAGGCCGACGCGCCGGTGACCGGCTTTATGCACGCGCGCGGCGGTTGCGTCGGCGATGTGGACCAGCGGAATCGTGACGGCGGCCTGCACTTCCTCGGCCATCAGGTGCATGGTATTGGTGCAGATGAGAAGAAGCTCAGCGCCGGCGGTTTCGAGGCGCTGGGCGCAGTCAACCATCTTCGCCGTGAGCGCGGCCCAGTCGCCGGCGCGCTGCAGGGTGGCGATCTCCTGGAAGTCAACGGAAAGCAGAAGGCAGGGCGCGGAATGCAGGCCGCCGAAGCGGGCGCGCACGGTTTCGTTCAGCAAACGATAATATTCGGTGGAGCTCTCCCAGCTCATGCCGCCGATCAGGCCGATAGTTTTACAACGCATTATGGACTCCGTTCGCCATGATCGGCGTAGTCTTTGAGAATACATTCGCTGACCATCGCCCCGGCAGCAACCCGCATCCAAAGCCATCAAGAACCCGACGAAAGGTCGAGCGAAGCGTGAAGAAACCCTGCAGTGCAACGGATCCCCTTTGGTACAAAGACGCCATCATTTACGAACTGCACGTGCGTGCCTTTGCGGACTCCAACGGGGACGGGATCGGCGACTTTCAGGGATTGATCTCCAAGCTCGACTACCTGCAGGATCTGGGCGTCACCTGTCTTTGGCTGCTGCCGTTTTTCCCCTCCCCGTTGCGGGATGACGGCTACGACATCGCCGATTACCTGAACGTCAATCCCAGCTACGGCACGCTTGACGACTTCAAGCAGTTCATGGATGAGGCGCATGCCCGCGGCATGCAGGTGATGATCGAACTGGTGATCAATCACTCGAGCGATCAGCACCCGTGGTTTCAAGCGGCGCGCAATGCACCGAAGGGTTCGCCGGAACGCGAGATGTATGTGTGGAGCGACACAGACAATCTCTACGACGGTGTGCGCATCATCTTCACAGATACGGAAAAGTCGAACTGGACGTGGGATGAGGTCGCAGGGCAGTACTACTGGCATCGTTTCTTCTCGCATCAGCCGGATCTGAATTTCGACAACCCGCGTGTGATGGAGGAGGTGCTGAACGCGATGCGCTTCTGGATGGACATGGGCGTGGATGCATTGCGACTGGATGCGATTCCCTACCTGATTGAGCGCGACGGCACCAGTTGCGAGAACGTACCGGAGACCCATGACCGGATCAAGGCGATTCGTGCTGTCATCGATGCGGAGTATGAGAATCGGTTGATTCTGGCCGAAGCCAACATGTGGCCGGCCGATGTGCGGCCCTATTTTGGCGATGCCGACGAGTGCCACATGGCGTTCCACTTCCCGCTGATGCCGCGCATTTACATGGCCGTGCGGCAGGAGGACCGGCTGCCGATCACGGACATCATGGCGCAGACGCCGGAGATCCCGCCGAGCTGCCAATGGGGCCTTTTTCTGCGCAACCATGACGAGTTGACGCTGGAGATGGTGACCGATGAAGAGCGGGATTACATGTACATGGCCTACTCGGCCGACCCTCGCATGCGGATCAACGTGGGCATCCGCCGCAGGCTGGCGCCGCTGCTGGATAATAACCGCCGCCGCATCGAGCTGCTGAATTCCCTGCTGTTGAGCTTTCCGGGCACGCCGATCATGTATTACGGCGATGAGATCGGGATGGGCGACAACATTTATCTGGGTGATCGCAATGGCGTGCGCACTCCCATGCAATGGAACTCCGACCGTAACGCGGGATTTTCCAAGGCTGTGCCGGCCAAGCTGTACTTTCCGGTGATCATGGACCCGGTGTGGGGCTACCAGGCGATCAACGTGGAAGCGCAGCAGGGCGATCCATCGTCGTTGCTGCACTGGACGCGCAACATGATTGCGCTGCGCAAGCTGTTTCGTGTGTTCGGCCGCGGAACGCTGGAGTTCCTACACCCGGAAAATCGCAAAATCCTGGCGTACGTGCGTTCATATCAATCCGAGGACGGCCATTGCGAGACGGTTCTTTGCGTTGCCAATCTTTCGCGCTTTGCGCAGCCGGTGGCGCTGGATCTAACGAAGTTTGCCGGCCGTCAACCCGTGGAGATGCTGGGATACGTGACCTTTCCGGAGGTCGGCAAGGCGCCCTATCCGCTGACCCTGGCGCCCTACAGCTTTCTGTGGCTGGAGTTGCAGGAGCGGCAGGCGGTGCCGGAGGCGCCGGTGGTGGAGTCGCCCTCGGAGGTACTCGCCGGGAGAATGGTCGAGCGGTTGGGCGAGACCTCGCCGACGCCGCTGAATGCGCTTGGACGCGTCTTGAACGAGTCCGGCCAAGCCTTGCTGGAGCAGGTGCTGCCAGGCTACATCGCACAGCGCCGCTGGTTTGGTGGGAAGTCCCGCACGATCCGCTCGGCGATCATGGCCTCAGTCACGCCGCTGCCGGGGGATGAGGCGGCGCTGGCCGCCGTCAACGTGGTTTACGACGATGGAACGGCGGACCTTTATCAGCTGCCGCTGGCCATGGCCACCGGGGCCGAGGCCGAGTCCCTACGCGAGTCAGCGCCGGCTGCCGTGATCGCCACCGTGAACCGGGCGCAGGGCGCAGTGACCTTGTATGACGCCACGGCGAGCGCCAGCTTCCGTACCGCGCTGCTGACGATGATCACCCGCGGCGCCGAGGTTGCCATGAACCTTGGAAGCTCCGCGGCGAGCCTTTCCGCGACCAAGGCGACCGGGTTCGATGGAAGCGATCTACTGGGCATGCCGTCACGCGTGGGTTCCGTCGAGCAATCCAATACCAGCATCCTCTTCAACGAACACGCGATTTTGAAGCTGTTCCGCCGGCTGCGCGCGGGAGAGAACCCGGATGTTGAGGTCACACGTTTTCTCACGGAAGTGGGTAAGTATCCGAACGTGCCGGCCTACCTCGGCGATCTGCGGCGGACCGACGATGGAACGACGCTCGCGTTTCTGCAAGCCTTCGCCCCGAACGAGGGGGATGGCTGGGCATGGACCCTTGAGGAGCTGGACAGGTTCTTCGATTCCGTCTCAAACCTCCCGCTGCCCAGAGGCGAGGGTGCGCTGCCTGTAATCGGGCGGCAGCCGGAGATCGCCGCAGAGATCGAGGAGCACGCGGGACTGTACCTCGAGGCTGCCCAACTGCTCGGGCGCCGCACCGGCGAGCTGCATGTGGCGCTTGCCACACCTACCGACAATCAGGCCTTCAGCGCGGAGCAGTTCACACAGCATGACCTCGCGGCAGAACGCGAGCGCATCGAAACTCAAGCCAACGAGACGCTGGAGTCCTTGGCGAGCGCACTGGAACGGGTACCCACGGAGATACGTCCCCTGGCTGCCCGGCTGCTCGGCTTGCGCGAGCGCGTGGCGGATCTGCTCACCGGGCTGGAAGGCGAGCCGGCGGGCTTCGGGCAGCGTATTCGTATCCATGGCGATTATCACCTGGGGCAGACGCTGCGGTCACGGTCGGACTTTATGCTGGTGGACTTTGAAGGCGAACCGGCCCGGACGCTGGAAGAGCGCAGGCGAAAGCAGTCCCCCCTGCGGGACGTGGCGGGCATGCTTCGCTCTTTCAGCTATGCGGCGCAGGCGGCCCTGCAAAGGCACGCGCAGCGGCGGCCGGAGAACGGCAATGCCCTGCGGCCGTGGGCTGTGCTCTGGGAGCGCGCCAGTGCCGCTCGTTTCCTGGAGGGATACACTGCCGCTGTAGCAGCGCGTCCGGGATTGGTCCCTGCGCCCCCCCAGGCACAAAGCCTGCTGGGTGCCCTTCTGCTGGAGAAGGCCTTCTATGAGTTGCTCTACGAGTTGAACAACCGGCCCGGCTGGCTGCCAATTCCGCTCAATGGCATTCTTGAGTTATTGCAGCAGATGGCACCTAACCCCAAGCCGAATGCAGCGAAGACTGATACTCAAGGAGCGCGTTGATGGCGACTGTGCCAAATATGGACCCCGCGGTTGAAGACCGGGCCCACTCCGCGGCAGGCGGTGGTGTCTTGCTGGTCTGCCTGCCTTCCATGGCGAGCGACGCCTCCTCGGCAACGCTGAGAGCGGTGGCGTCTGCGTTCCGCGGCCGGCCTTTGCTGGTCGCTTCTCCCGATACAGGGGAGGAACAGGCGGCCACAGAGCACACACCGCATCTTGTGCCCTACGCCACACCCCGCGGCGACAGCGGCTGGGTGCTGGACGCCGCCGATTACCTTGCCGCGTCAGACCTCGCGCGGGAGCGGAACGCCGCGCATGTGCTTCTGCTGGGGCCGGACGCTTCATCACTGCACCCCGCTGCGCTCGTGGCGATGCAAGATAGTCTGCAGGCCGGCGCAGACGTCGCTATGCCGCATTACCGGATATCCACGGATGACGGTCTTGTGACCTCGGCCCTGTTGTACCCTTTGACGCGGGCACTGTATGCGGACATTCGCTTTCCGCTGCCGCTTGATCTTGGTTTGTCGTCGCGCATGTTGCAACGTCTGGCAGGAGCGGCGAACCGGGTGACGCCGCAGCCGGAGGCATCGCTGATCTGGCCTGTGGCGGAGGCTTCCGTGGCGGGCTTCACAGTACGGCAGGTTGAAGGTGGCGAGCGCCTGTTGCCGCAACCGACAGAATCCGATCTGAATGTGCTGTTTCCGGCGGTAACGGGATCGTTGTTCGCCGATCTCGAGAACAAGGCCAGCTTCTGGCAGAGGGCACGCGCGTTGCCGGCAGCGCGAGTTGCGGTGCGTGGAAGCGGCGGGGCATCGCCTTACGGTGCAAATGATGAGTTGCAGCAACTGGTGGAAAACTACCGCGCAGCGTTCAACAATCTGCGCGAAATCTGGTCGTTGGTACTGCCGCCGCAGTCGCTGCTCGCGTTGAAAAAGCTGTCAACGAGTTCGCCTGAAAACTTCAGCTTTGCTCCAGCGCTGTGGGCTCGCACGGTGTATGACTTTGCCCTGGCGTTTCATCTGCGGACGTTGAACCGGGGGCATCTGCTGGGCTCCTTTACGCCGCTGTATCTCGCCTGGGTAGGGAGCTTTTTGCGCACCAGCGAGTCCGGCGAAACAGCAGGGACTGATCTGCTGGAGTTGACTGCGCATGCCTTTGAGCAGGAAAAACCGTACCTTGTGTCCCGGTGGCGCTGGCCGGACCGCTTTAATCCATAGACGGCATCTCATACCGAATTTTCAGCCCCCGACGAAAGGAAACGGTGATCGTGATGCTGCAAAGCTATGACCTACAAAGAGGATCGACGATGGGACCGCAGATAGAGTCTGCCTTGAAGGGCTCGACCGAACGCGTGGTCGGCGTGCTGGTGAACTTTCTCCCCGGTGTTGTCGTACTGCTTGTCTCAATCGTGGTGCTGACGGCGCTGGGTCTGCTGCTGGCCTCTGCCTGCCGGGCGCTGCTGACGAAGCTGCGCTTTGATGAGAAGCTCGCTTCGCAACGGCTCCCCGGGGCAGTGACGAGCCTGGGGGACTGGTCGCCGGCGCATTCGCCCACCCTGCTGGTTTCACGCACGCTGCTCTGGCTTTGTATCATCGTCGGGCTTGCCATCGGCATCACGGCCTTCGACGCCGCCTACGAAGCCAACTCACAGGTGGAGCTCTTTGTCTTGCCTTACCTCACGCACCTTATCGGAGCGATTCTGTTGCTCTTTATCGGCAACCTGATTGCGAGATTTCTGTCGCGATCCGTGCTGATCAGTGCCGTCAACGTGCAGCTGCAATATGCCCGCGTGCTTTCCCTTGGGGTGAAGTGGCTGGTGCTGGTGCTGACAGCGGCCATGGCGCTGGATCACCTGCGCATCGGCGGAACGATCGTGGAACTGGCATTTGGGATTCTGTTTGGCGGCATCGTCTTCGCCCTGTCGCTGGCGGTCGGTCTGGGATCACGCGATCTGGTCAGCCGGTCGATCGAGCGGATTGAGAGACCCTCCGTATTCCCTTCCCCGGAGGCGCCTCAGACCGGGGAAGCCGGAGCGCCGCGCCCAAAACTCCGTCATTTTTAGAGGTCATTACATCCGCACCAGGTTTACGGCGAGAAAAGGTAGGGCAGCGCAGGTTGCAGCATAAGTAATTTTGCGGAGCTCACGGGCATCTGCCGGAATTTTTCGATGAGTCGCTTGTGCTCAGACCGGGGCTGACAGCGGGCGACGTGCCCGAATGGGAATCTTTCAATCGCATTAATCGGATTGTGGCGACAGAATGAAGTTCGGCATCAAGTTTCAAACCGCCGAGCTGGAGTCGCTGCAAACGGTGGGGCACCTGGCCGGCCTGGTACAGAGCGAGCTGCGGCCCAGGGCCGTTGACGTTTTGACTCCGTCATCTGCCCTGCAGTAGATTACATCGACCTTCCAATCAATCAATTCTGCCGCTGGAACTCGGAACGCTGCGCTGCGGCAGCAAGCGAATCGGACTCAGCGCGCACCCTTGCGCAGTCGCTTCACCGTACCGAAGCGTGCGCGGGCCGCGGCGAGATCGCCCGGTGTATCAATATCCAGGGCATCCGCGCCTAGATCGACAGAGAGCGCCGACTGCAGAAGTTCACGAGCTCCGGTATCCCCTTCCAGGTGCTTTAGTTCCGCAAACACGCCACGCGGAAAGTGTGCGGGAACACCTTTGCGTCCGTCGTACTCGGAGGCGCGCACTTCGCCCCGACGCTTTGTTAATGCCTGCAGATGCATTGGCGTGACGAAGGGCATATCGGAGCTGAGGACCACACAGGAGGACGCATTGGTTTCCCCAACAGCCGCCACACCGGCTGCGAGCGCCTGGCTCATGCCTTCGGCCCAACGCTCACAACGTACGATCTGAGCCTCGCGAAGATCGCACTGCGCCGTAATCTCGGCGGCGCGGGCGCCGACGACGACGATTACCGGGGAAAGGCCAGCCTCACGTGCGGTGCGCACAGCACGTTCCAGCAGGCGCTCGCCGCCGAGTTCTACCAGTTGCTTTGGCTGGCCCAACCGCGTGGAAGCGCCTGCGGCGAGGATCACGGCCGCAACACTCACAGCGCACACTGCGCTTGCAGATACTGCGCCACGTTGGTTGGGCCGTGGTCTAGTTGCTCGGCTACCATGTCCGGCGTCATACGGCGGGAATGGGGCAGTTTGCCTTGCGTGCAGGCCTGGATCTCGGCAACGGCTGCGAGCGCGATGGCCTCCGCACCGTCACCACCCAGGTTGAGGCCGACGGGCGAGAAGAGCCGCGCGCAGGCCCGCTCGACGGTCCATTCAAGGGCGTCAGCCGCGGCTTTGATGAGCAGGGCGCTGCGGTGACGGGAGCCCAACATGCCGAGATAACGCGGCTCGCAGGGCAGCACATCAATGAGCCAATCCCGATCCTGCTCATAGCTGTGCGTCATCAGCACCACGGCATCCTCCGTTGACGGCTTAAGACTTCCCAGCCGTTGCACCGCTTGCACGGCTTCGGCCTGCGGGAAGCGTTCGGGCCTTGCAAGCTGCGGACGGCCGTCAAAGACAAAGACACTCCAACCGAGCAGGCTGGCCATCTGCACCATGGGCTGCGCATCGTCGCCGGCACCAAAGAGAAACAGACGCTGCGGTGGATCCAACCGTTCGTGATAGATCTCTCCCGACGTTTGTGCGGGAGTGCTGAAAACCAAACCGCCTTCGGCGTCCATAATCTGCCGTGCGAGGACCTGACCGCCTGTAGGCAATGTTGTGGCAATGTGGCGCGTCTGGCCGAGCAGAGAAGCTTCCAGCGCTTCCATCAAAGCTGTGAACTCGGGCGTATCTGCGGGCTCCAAAAGCACATACACCGTACCGCCGCAGCCAAGGCCGTAGGGCATATCCGAGGTGTCGTCAAAGAGCGTGGAGTAGCGCTCGATGGCGGGACCGTTGCGCGTAAGCCAGCGTGCTTTGCGCACGATCTCGGCTTCAAGGCACCCGCCGGAGACGGAGCCGACATGGGAGCCGTCCGCGCCGATCAGGATACGTGCGCCGGGGCCACGGTAGCTGGAACCCTGCACGTTGATCAGCGTGGCCAGTGCCACGGCACCGCCGCTCTTCCACATGCTCACGATGTTTCGACGTTCAATCAAGGGCGTTCCTTCACGGCTACTGTACTTCCCGCTGAAGGTATGGATGCCGCCTTCGAGCTTCTTGCTGCCCCGGCGGCCGCTGCGGGCATCGGCGGGAACGGGCATTGCACGGCTCGCCGCTAATCGAAGCGAAGCTGTGGTCGTAAGTATAAGACGAGGGAGGCCATGGGCCGATCTCCTGAGGCAGGCGGGGTGGGCGAGTCGTCTCACCGGCGGGGTAACGGCGGTCGCGGCATCGCGCCGTTTTCTGCTAGACTCTAGCAGTCGGTGACGACGCGGCTCCGCCAGGGTTGCCCCGGTGTGCGGCTTCGAAGTCAACCGAATCCCGGCGCAGGCAGCACGGGTTCGGGGCGTAGCGCAGCCTGGTAGCGCACCTGCTTCGGGAGCAGGGGGTCGGAGGTTCGAATCCTCTCGCCCCGACCAATTTTCCAGTTTTCATCTTGTACGCTCAACGTCATCGCGAAGACCCTGATCTTTCAGGCGTTGACGGTAGTGAACCGCAGTGGCTCGAGTTTCTCCAGCCTCCCGCAATCGCACCGTAGACTGAAGGTATGCACACACTGCAGATAGCAAAGATGCCCGTCCAACCCGACGCGCGCCGCAAAGATGTGATTGCCGCGTTGATCGGCGCCGCTGAGCGCTTTGCTGACCGGCTCGCGGCAGGGCCGGATGAGGCGAGCACGGGCGCACCGCGAGCCGAGCTGCGAGAGTTGGCCGCCCTGGGGCTATTTACCGCGCCGCTGCCCGTTGCCGCCGGAGGTCTCGGCCTGGGAACGGAGCCGGGGGGACATCTCCCCCTGCTGCGCCTGCTGGCAGCGGTGGGCAGCGCGGATCTTGCATTGGGCCGCCTGTACGAAGGCCATGTGAACGGTCTGATTCTGGTCGCCAGCTTCGGCACCACCGAACAGGTGCATCGCGCGACGGCGGACGCTGCGGCAGGCAAGCTGTTCGGCGTATGGAATACAGGGGATGGTGAGCCCATGTCCATCACAGCGCATGCGGGTGATCTCCGTCTGCACGGGTGCAAGGGATTTGCCACCGGGGCGGCGTTTGTCGAACGGCCTATCGTGACCGCGAACTACCACGGCTGGCAGATGACCCTGCCGCGCATGGACGCCGAGCCGGTAGCGCGGGCCGTCACGATCGATCGCAGCTCCTGGCAGCCTCTCGGGATGGAGAGATCAGAGAGTTACACCGTAGACTTCACCGGTGTCTCGCTGGACGACGCAGACCTGATCGGACAGCCGGGCGATTTCTATCGCGACCCGCTGTTCCGTGGTGGCGCCGTGCGTTTTGCGGCGGTGCAGGCCGGCGCCCTGGTGCGGTTGGCCTCGCTGTTTGCGCAGTGGCTGCAGAGTCGTGAACGCGGCGGGGACCCCTATCAATCGGCCCGGCTGGGTGAGGTCACGCTGGCCGCGCAGGAAGCGGTGCTCTGGGTGAAACGCGCCGCCGCCGCCGCAGAACGGGGTCTTTGGCCCGATGCGGATGCCGGCGCTGCTCGCGAGATGATCCACACAGCCAATATGACGCGTCTGGCTGTGGAGCGGCTCGCAACGGCCACGATGCCGCGCGTGATCGCGGGCGTGGGAGCGCATGGCCTTCTGCGGCCGTCCCGCTTTGAACGCCTCATCCGCGATCTGACGATGTACCTTCGCCAACCCAATCCGGATGGCACGCTGGCGGAGGTCGGGCGCTTTGCGCTGGCGCAGGGGAGCACCGCGGAGCAAAATGCCTCCTTGTGGCAGAACGCCGGGGAGATTTGATGGCCAAGCAAACGGACCGTTCCCTTCCGCCGGATTACTTTGAGCAGGTCTACGCCGCCAAAAGCGATCCGTGGGACTTCGCCAACAGCGAGTACGAACGGACAAAATACGCGGACACACTCGCGCATCTGCCCCGTACGCATTACCGCCGAGGCTTTGAAGTGGGGTGCTCGATCGGTGTGCTCACATCGCAGCTGGGGAAACGTTGCGATTCCCTGCTCAGCGTGGACGTAGCGGAGACAGCCCTCACGCAGGCGCGCCGCCGCTGCGAGGGCATGCCAGGGGTACAGATTGAACGGATGCAGATTCCGGAGGAGCAACCGGACGGCAGCTTCGACCTGATCGTGGTCTCCGAGGTCGGTTATTACTGGTCACCGCAGGATCAGGTGCGCGCGATGGAGATGCTGGCCGCGCACCAAGAGTCCGGCGGTCACCTGGTCCTGGTGCACTGGACGCCGGAGGTGCACGACTATCCGCAAACCGGCGATGAGGTGCATGGAACCTGGATTATCCGGCCGGAGTGGAGCTTGCGGCAGGACATCCGGCGTGAGCGTTACCGGCTGTCTGTTCTGGAGAGGACGGAAGTCTAGATGATCCATTGATGAAGCACGGCCGCTTCATTTGTTGCCGTTCCCGAGATGATTTCATCATCGCGGTCCTACGGTGCCTGATGGACAGCAATGTGTTCTGCAAGGTCAGCAATAGCTTCGCGGACCGGCTGCTGCCGCA
>CAXSBL010000015.1:0-11337 GCA_964235515.1 uncultured Bryocella sp. | reverse complement strand
ACAGCAATGTGTTCTGCAAGGTCAGCAATAGCTTCGCGGACCGGCTGCTGCCGCAGACCGTTGAAGGTGGCATCCATCAGACCATCTGAGTCGATTGCCGCAAGAAAGTCCGGCACGCTACCTTCGGCCTTTACCGCCTGCGTGGCCCAGCGAAGCCACTCCCCTGTCGGAAATCCGATCTCGGCGACCGAACGGCAGCAAAACGCTTCCCGCAACCGGCGCAACGTTTGGAAGCGGTGAACCAGAAAAGCCGCGGACTGCACGAGGTGAGCTTCTTCGGTCTGCAGTGTAGCCCAGGAGCGCAGTTGTGCGGCAAGTCCCAGCTTCGCTCTGCCGTTCAGCCGCCCCGAAGTGAAGATGCGCACCGCGGGCTCGTGCCGCAGGCAAAGACCGGCGCGGCGAAGCTGATGCACAAAGGCCTCATCCTCCAACACAGGCGACTCCGGCATACCGCCGGCTTTGGCGTAGGCCTCCCGTGTGAAGGCGAGCGATGAACCGAAGTGATCCTGATGTCGCGGCCAAGGGTCGCCTGGTTGCGGATCAAGCAGATCCTCAATTTGGGAGACCAACTCGCCATAACGGCGATCCTGCCGATAGCAACGCCGCACGCACGTCGGCAGGCTCTCGATCTCACCTTCGGCCAGCTCAATCTGCCCACCCACGGCATCGGCTCCCCGTTGCAGTGATCGTAAATTTTGCACGATCCAGTCCGGCGCGACCGTGGAATCCGCATCCGTGCAGAGCAGAGCCCCGGATGCGGATCCCGAATCGTTAAGCCGCTGCCAGGCGGTATCGAGCAGAAGCCTGCGCGCTGTCCCCGCGTTCGCCCTCTCGGCGGGAAGATCTAGCTCAACATAGTGAAGCGTTACGGCAGGATGCGCGTGCTGCCAGGCGCGGGCAATCGCAGCGGAGCCGTCACTGCAGTTATTCAGCAGCAGAAGCACTTCAAAGCAATCTTTGGGCAGCGGCACACCGCTGAGATCCACCTGCCGCGCAAAGGCGTCGAGACAGGCGGCCAAACTGTTTTCTTCGTTGCGAGCCGGAATGGCCACACAAGCCTGGCAACCAGGCGCAGTCGTTCCAGGGACGAGAGAAGTGGCGGGAGCATAGGTGGGAATCGTCTGTTCAGAAACGCTGGTCACCGCGCAGCCTCATCGTGCAAGCCCTTGTTGAGGGCCGAAGTCCGCCAAGCCGTATTAACCCAGAGCCGCTCACGACCGCCGTAACGCTCGGCGAACGACGCCAGTTGCCAAGCGACATCGTTGTCGATCTGCGAGTCATAGCCTTCAGCGATACGGTGCTTGCGGCGTACGAGGTCGGCAACGGCAGCGGAGACTTCGTGCGTGAAGCTCGGCGTAAGTTCGAAGCCGGTTGCGTTTGCGCGCGCCTCGATGGTCTCGTCTGCCCCAGGCCGTGCCGCATACGGCAGATCCTCGTAGAACGCCAAGGGCACGGCGGCCGTCGCGAGCGCCTCCAACGCAGCGTGGTGGACGACGCGGTGATCGATGTGCTCGCCAATGGCAAGCGGCAGAGCCAAGGCGATCTGACCGGGCTCGACCTTTTCAGCGAGCTTGCGCACGGCGCCGACAACTCGTGCAACCGCGCGGTCGCCGGGCCGGATCTCGATCGTCAACACCTCGTCCACGCTGCAGGCCAGGCGCAAGGGGGCGTCCAGCAGATCCAGATCCGTGATCTTCAGCCGGCCGCCGACGAGCTTGTTCCAGGCGACATCCTCGCGGCGGCGAACGGCTGAAACGAAGCTGCGCTTGTCGTTGCCGTGCAGCGAATCGACATCGGAGAAGGGGGCGTATTCGCTTTGTGTAAAGCAATTGAGGATCTCGACACGATGCCCCGCCTGGAGCCAGTCCTCGATGGAAAGACCGAGGGAAAATGCGGCGTCATCCCGGTGTGGTGATACAACAACAATTCTCACGCCCAGTTGAGATGCAGATCGGATGTGCGGCGAAGAGGAGCTTTGCGCACGGAGGCGCCAGCCGCAGCACCTGCGAGCGCATCCTACGCTTATGCATTCTTTGTGGCCTGCGTCCCCTTTGTTCCAAAGCTTTTTTATGGGCGGATTTGAGTGCGCCACGCATCGACGTCCGCACACCGGCCAGATTGATGTGTTGCAAAATACCGGGCACGACGTCCGGGCGGCGGCGGACTACCGGCTGCTCGCCCAGGCTGGCATTTGCACCGTACGGGATGGTCTGCGCTGGCACCTCATCGAACGCAGCCCCGGCGTGTATGACTGGAGCAGTTTTCTCCCCATGCTGCGGGCCGCGGAAAACACCGGGACGCAGGTAATCTGGGACCTGTGCCACTGGGGTGTGCCGGAGGGCCTGGATCCTTTTTCGGCCGAATTTGTTGATCGCTTCCGCAATTTTGCGGCAGCTGCGGCTCGCATTCTTCGGGATAACAGCACCGGGACACCGATCCTTTGCCCGATCAACGAGATCAGCTTTTGGAGCTGGGTTGGCGGCGACCGTGGTGTCTTCTTTCCCTACGGCGAAAGACGCGGCAATGCGCTGAAGCGGAGGCTTGCCGAAGCCTCCATCGCCGGTGTACGAGCGGTGCGGGCCGTTCTCCCCGAGGCGCGTTTCGTCCATTGCGAACCGATCATCCACATCTCCGGCGAGCATGGAAAGCCCGAAAGCGCAGCTGCCGCCGCCGCGCACGATGCAGGACAGTTCGAGGCCTGGGACATGATTGCCGGTCGCATGGCGCCGGAACTCGGTGGCAGCGAGGACTGCCTGGACATGCTGGGTTGCAATTACTACTGGAACAATCAGTGGGTGCACCTGCGGGAGCACACGCCCCCGGGGCATCCGAAGCACACGCCGCTCCATCAACTGTTGCAGGGGGTGTATGCCCGCTACGCACGGCCCATGATCCTCAGTGAGACCGGCGCCGAAGCGGACGCCGCGCCGGCATGGCTTGGCATGATCTCAGCTGAAGTGCGCCAGGCACGGAGAGCCGGCGTGGATCTCCAGGGAATTTGCCTGTATCCCGTCATGGACTATCCCGGATGGGATGACGGCCGGCACTGCAGTTGCGGACTTATTCACCTGGACGGAGCCTGGCAGGAACGGCTCTTGCGTGAGGGTTTGGTAGAAGAGGTGCGTCTGCAGGCCGCGCTGTTCGCTGCGAAAACCGGCACAGGGCAGCCAATCGAAAGCTATCAGCCTGAGGCAGTCGGCACTGTGTAAGTGCCAACCGCCTTGTGGCCTGGTTCTAGTTTGAAAGCTTGGACAAGGTAGCCACATCGGGTGTCCTGGAGCGCATGCCTGTGACCAGTTTCGCGCTGGATTTCGCGGCTTCCATGGCCTTTGCCGTAGCTCCTTCATCGGCAATGTTGCGGAACAGATGCAGCGCCTGAGCTACTACCTGATCCATGTTGAAATAACGGTAGTTGGCGAGCCGTCCGCAGAAGTAGACGTCCGGTGTGGCTTCCGCGAGTTCACGATACATGTCATAGAGTCGTGCATTCTCGGGACGCGGCACAGGATAGTACGGGTCACCCTCGGCCATGGGGTACTCGTACACGATGCTGGTCTTTGGGTGCTCCTGTCCGGTGAGGTGCTTGAATTCAGTGACACGGGTATAGGGGTGGTCGTTAGGGTAATTCAGAACGCCGACAGGCTGCAGTTGTTCCTGATCGTGCGTCTCATGCTGAAATCGCAGGGAACGGTAGGGCAACCGGCCGAAACGGAAATCGAAAAATTCATCAATCGGGCCGGTGTAAATCATCTTGCGATACCCGACCTCCCCGAGGATTTCGCGATAATCGGTGCCGGTCATTACCGTAATTTTCGGGTTGGCCAGCATACGCTCAAACATACGGGTGTAGCCTTCGAGCGGCATGGCCTGGAACGTATCCGAGAAGTAGCGATCATCACGATTCAGACGAACGGGGATACGACCGGCGACACTGCTATCCAGCTCGGAAGGATCCATGCCCCACTGCTTCCTTGTGTAGTTCCGGAAGAATTTCTCATACAACTCGCGACCTACCTTGGAGACGACGATGTCCTCGGAGGTACGAATCTCCTCACGAGATTCGGCGCGCTCCGCGAGAAAAGCTTCCATGCCTTCAGCATCGAGGTCCAGTCCATAGAGCGTGTTAATTGTGTCGAGATTGATGGGAATCGGCAACAATTTACCGTCGACGGAGGCCAACACACGATGTTCGTATGGCCGCCATTCAGTGAAACGCGACAGGTACTCAACAACCTTTTCTGAGGCCGTGTGAAAGATGTGCGGACCGTAGGGATGCACGAGAATGCCGTCAGCATTGAACTCATCGTAGGCATTGCCGCCGATATGATTCCGCTTGTCGACAACAAGCACCCGCTTGCCCAAACAGGTCGTCAACCGCTCCGCGAGCACTGCACCCGCAAAACCCGCACCCACTACGATGTAGTCATAGGTGTCCACGCTGGGTTTGGCTTGGCGAAATGCCATCACTTCAACAGGGGCTGATGCCTTCACCGACGCTGTGTGTGCAGGGCGTACACGCTCCATCTCAGCCTCCATTGCAGCCCACGTGGAATCCCACGACGATTCGGCAAGCTTCGCCTGTACGCTCTGCTGCCATGCGGAGTCGTCCTCAGCCGAGAGAGCGGCGTCCAGTGCAGCGGCAAACTCCTCCGCGGTGGACGCTATTGCAACCAGGCCGGTATCGCCGTAGTCATGCACCACGTCGCGGATGGGCGTGGACACTACGCGTTTGCCGGCGGCGAGGTATTCCGGGGTCTTTGTCGGGGAGATAAAACGGGTGGACTCATTCATCGCAAAAGGCAGCATCGCCGCGTCCCAGCCTGCAAGGTACACCGGCAGTTCACGGTAGGCTTTTGCGCCAAGGTAGTGAATGTTGGCGGCCTGAGGCAGATCGCTTTGATCCAACTTGGCAAGTGGGCCTAGGATCACAAATTGCATCGAGGGCCGAAGCTTTGCAACCTCGCTCAACAGGGCACGGTCAAAGCGCTCGTCCAGCACGCCGTAAAAACCCACGCGCGGATGGGAGATAGCAGCTTGATCCACTGGCTCTGTTTGCGGCGCAAGGGCCTGACGAAAATGTTGCTCTTCGATGGAACTGGGAAAGGAGTGGACGTTGTCATGCTGTGAGCGTTTGTGCTCGTATAGCGAACGGCCGCCCGTAAAAACGACATCCGCGCGCCGAAATAGCTGGCGCTCATTCTCAAGCAGGTTCGTTGGCGCGCCCGCGAAGGCAGACAGCTCATCCATCGCGTCGAAGATCGTTACCTCTGGTGTGAGGTGTCCGGCAAAGTCCAGCGCCATGGGCGTGTAGAACCAGGCATCGTATGCCGTGACCTGCTGTTCCGCAAGAAAACGATCCAGAAGTCGGCGCTGCAGAACGTCTACGTCTTCACCCCACAGCAGATGGGGACGCAGCACGAGCAAGTGGGGAGCGTCATCGACCTTCAGAATCTCCAGGCTACCGCCGGCTGGAACCGTGGCCGGAGCGGGATCATGCCAAGTTGGTTCCTCCCAGAAGAAGACGGTACGCGTGCGCGCCGCACGGCTCAGCAGATGTTGCGGACGCTGCGTCACAAAATGCCATCGCAAATGCGAAAACACCAGAAGAACGGGATATTGTGACTTCACCTCTTGAGCTTGCTTCAGCGGAGACGTTAATTGCAAGGGAACTCCATAACGCCGTTCGGCGCACGTAGGGCATGTTGGCCATCTGCTCGATGGCATACAACAAACATCAAACCCGGGAGCAGACCACGGGAATGCGGAGGGATTTGCAGACGTACTAACAGATTAGAAGCACGACGGGGCCTATGAGTTTCCCCGGGCCGCCCCAACCTTACAGAGAGCAGCACCGGATGCGGAGATCCACACTTCATCAGAAGCCAGATCGAACGCCGCGCTCAGTTCAAAAACATCGTTCGGTAGAGTGTATCGCGCTGCACAGGCTTGAAGCCGGCGTCGCGGATAATTCGCCGCAGCTCTTCCTCTGTGGTGTGATTCGTCGTACCGGCGGCGCGCACGACGTTTTCTTCCAGCATCACTGAACCCACATCATTGCCGCCGAACCGCAGACCCATCTGCAGAACCTTGAGGCCCTGTGTCACCCATGAACTCTGCACATTGGCGATGTTGTCAAGATACATGCGGCTGATCGCCAAGGTTTTCAGATACTCCACAGATGTGGCTTCGTCCCAGCCACGGCCGCCGAGCGCCGTGTTGTTGGGCTGAAAGCTCCATGGAATAAATGCGGTAAAGCCGCCAGTTTCTTCTTGCAGCCGCTTCACGACTTCGAAGTGATTCACGCGATGCTCTACGCTCTCACCCACACCAAACATCATTGTGGCGGTTGTGCGCATGCCCAGTTGATGTGCGGTGCGGTGCACGGAAACCCAATCTTCCGTGCGGCATTTCAGGCGCGCGATCTTGTGGCGAACCTCGTCATCAAGAATCTCTGCGCCGCCGCCGGGAATGGAATCAAGGCCGGCATCACGCAGCCGCATGATCGTGTCGCGCAGGCTGATCTCAGAATATTCCGCTATCGCCAAGATTTCCGAAGCGGAGAGACAATGCAGCCAGATCTGCGGGAAACGCTGCTTTATGCCGGAGAACAACGCCTCAAACCAATCAATCTTCAGATCAGGATGAATGCCGCCCTGCATCAGTACACCGGTGCCACCCATCTCGACAGTTTCACGCACCTTGTCGTAAATCGTATCGAAATCAAGGATGTAGCCTTCCGCAGCGAGCTTGCCCTTGAGCGGTCGATAGAACGCGCAAAAGGTGCAGTATTCCGTGCAGAAATTGGTGTAGTTGATGTTGCGATCGATGATGTAGCTGACGACGCCTTCCGGATGCAGCTGACGGCGCACCGCATCGGCTTCCATGCCGATACCGATCAGGTCGTCAGAATGGAAACAGTCCAGGGCTTGTTCTCGAGTGATCCCCATGTGTATAGTCTACGCCTCGGCACGGCGCTGAATCGCGAAGGCCATATCACCCGTCAGCGGTGGCAGCATAAAAGCCGTGGACGGCGTATCGTCGGGCAAATACTGCACCGTGCTGTCGACCTGTTTGCCGTCAACGGTATCCCAGGCGATGACGGTGTAGTCACCGGGAGAAAGCGAAGGAATGCGCAGCCGAAGAGAGACCGGCTTTGCACGGCGATCCAGCTGTCCTTTCTTTAACAGCACATCGCGGCGCAGGAGGTAAACCACCGCCTGATCCGCAGAGGCGCATCCGAAACGCGCCAGATCCCTTGGCTGCACGATCCGCCCTGCTTCATTGCGGAGGCAAAGCGCACTGCTTACGTTGTCGCGGCGAAAGCTGGGCCAGTGCACCAATGGCAGAAAGCGCGCGAGACCGCGCTGCGCCGTGTGCATGCCGGGCGTAAGGCTGTGAACCTTGCGATTAGGCCAGCGCATGCCTCCACCAGCCCCACCCGAGGCCAGATGCGCCCACTGCATGTGGCGAAAGTATTCGTCATCGAAGGCTTCAGGCAGGGTGCGCCGGCGATCCTTGAAGGTGTGAATGGGGCCGTGTTCAGAATCGAAAAACGGACGGCCGTCGGTGATCTCGACAAGCGACTCCTTCACGATGCGACCCATGCCGATTGCGGCATCGACGGTGTTCTTCGGGTGATCGATCGTGCCCTGTTCGTAGATGTGAATGGTGGCGAAATCGAGTGAAGGGTGGCGATAGATCGCGGGCTCCATCTTCATCTCCGCACGCCAGCGCAGTTCCGGGCCAAAGAGTGAAACGGTTTGTGGATGGGTGCGCCCGAATGTACGCCTCTCTACCGAGCGCAGGTGAACACTGAGATCCTCGATAAATTCAAAGAATGGTTCAGCACTCATTTCGGCCTGCGCCGGATGGATCTCATTCCATATATCCCACGCAAAGAGCGCGCCGGAGCCGCCCCAACGCTCGGCAGCAAAGGCCAGCCGGCCCTTGATGGACTCGCGAGTTTCACGGCAGAGCAACGCGCGCGACGGATGCTGCAGCGTACCGCCATTCCCGACGCTGTACGGATGATGCTTGAACTTCAGCCACATCCAAAATGTGTCAAACGGCGTCAGCAGAATACGCAGGCTATGCTTTTCGCAGAGCGCGAAGAGGTCATCCCAGAACTGAACGACGTTGCGCGACCACTTGCCGGGTGCTGTTTCAAAGTAGCGATGACGGACCTGAGCGTACTCGAGCATCAGGCGCATACAGGTGACGCCGTGCGCCGCCAACATGGCGAGATAAGCCTCCACAGCGGGCACGTTCTTGCGTCCGAAGAGAGGATTCAGTTCCTTCCAGCTGATGGCGTCATTTTGCCCGATGGGATGCCAGGCCACGCCGTCTTCGCTTTGAAAGTACGGCGCGTTCGGCGTGCGCTCAATCCAGCGTAAAGCGTTCTTAGGCGAAGCGGTATAGAGAGGAATACGTGTTTCCGAGGGCATAGTATTAAGGAGACTCAGCGACTATTTTCCGCTATGCTGCGCGCCGCTGCGCGGGCATCGCGAATCAGGTCCGGCACGCCCACCCCACGATATCCATTGCCGAGCAGATCGAGCGCTCCCACCTGCTGGATTTTCTGTTGCAGAATGGCCATACGTTCGAGATGGCCGACCTCATATTGCGGCAGACTGCGCGGCCAGCGTGCCACGGTCGTCATAGTTGCATCAGGTAGCGGCAGAGTGGGCAACACCACGGCGAGTTCCCGCCACGCCTCTGCGGCGATCACCTGGTCCGGCTGAGCACTTAGTGCGTCGGCCATCGCAGCGCCGAAGAAAACACGCACGATGCTGGCACCTGGCGGGGCCCGGTCAGGGAATTTCTGTGCGGTAAAGGTTCCGGCGAGCAGCCTGGGATGGTTCGCGGCTGCAGGGCCGCCCTGAGGAACGAGGAAGCCGAAGCCCGGAGGCAGGCTGAAGGTTGCGGCCGTTTCCGCAGGCCAGCAAAAGGTGGCGAGCACGGCGGAGCTGGCGAGCTGCGGGATTAGCGCGGCGGCGCTGGGATCAGGATCGGTCAGCAGGTGTCGCGTCACGTCGATCGAGGTTGCGAGCAAAACATGATCGAACGGGACCATGCCGACCGCGCAGCTGTTCAGGTCGGCAGCCTCAAACCGGATCAACCATTGCCCGGCGCTGTGGCGCAGGGTTGCGGCAGTCGTTCGCAGGTGCAGGCGGTCTGCCGGGAGCGCCTCGATCATCGCTTCGGTAAGCGAGCCCATACCGCGACGCAGAGTGGTGAAGGTCGGCTGCGGAGATCGGCCGCCACGATCAAGCCGCTGTCTTTGCAACGCAAGGACCAGGGAGCCGTACTCCGCTTCCATCTTGGCAAAGGCCGGCATGACCGCGTGCACGCTGAGGCGCGCGACATCCCCGCCGAAGACGCCGGAGAGTAGCGGCGCGCCGATCTTGTCCAGTACCTCATCGCCAAAGTGACGGCGGACAAAGCTGGCGACGGATTCGTCCGTCTGTGGCGCGCTGGACTTTAGTTCCTCGGCACGGCCGACTTCGTCTGCATACGCGGCTCTTGCTGCCGAAGAGAAGAGCGGCGACGTGTCCAGAGTGCTCAGCTCTTCGGGAACCATCATGCGCATGCGGTCAGGCATGGCGACAAGTTGTCCCTTAAGCCAGATGTAGGTCTTTTTCGTTGAGTCATTGGAGGTGATGATCTCGCCGCCAAGCCCGAGCTCTTCGGCGAGTTCGCGCGCCCACGGCTTCTCCGTAACCCAGGCATCAGGACCGCCTTCACAGATGAACTCGCCTTTGGGAGTCGCGTGGCGGGTGGTCTGGACCGTGCCGCCGAAGCGGTCCGACGCCTCGTAAAGGTGCCAGTCGAGGGGCGTGCCTGCCTGCCGATGTTTCTCCAGCTCGTAAGCAGCGGCTAAACCGGCGACGCCACCGCCGATGATCGCAATGCGCTTTACTGGTATCTGCGCGGGTATAAGTGTCTTGGCTGGCATCAGGCCAAGGCCGGCTCGGGATTTGCCTCCAACGACGGCACTGGTTCCGGAAGCGGCGTGGTCTGGATTTCGGCGGGTATTGCCCAGGGTGCTGCGGGCGGGGCTTCGTCGGTGCCGGTGCGGGTGGCGAGGACGTGCTCGATGGCGCGGATCAGCGTGGGCGAGTCATTGAGGCTTTCGGCGCGGGTAACGTCGATGCCGATCTCGCGGCCGAAGTCGCGGAAGTTGATGTCGATGTCGTAGAGGATCTCGACGTGATCACAGAGAAAGCCGACTGGCTGCATGACGACGGCCTTGTGACCGGCTTTGGCGAGGGCTTTCAGCGTGTCTTCCACCGATGGGCCGAGCCAGGGGGCACCGGCGATGCCCTGGCTTTGGAAGGCGAAGAACCAGTCTTCCTCGGTCATGCCGACCGGGGCGAGGCGGCCGGCGATGGCGGCGGCGGTGGCTTTGCACTCGACGGGGTAGGGGTCGCCTTTGGTCGCGATGCCGTAGTTCTGGATGCCTTCGGCGGGAGGTGGGGCGCCGGGGCGGACGGCGGCGCCGCGGGCGGCCTCCTCCGGCGTGGCGGCGCGGATGGTGCGGCAGGGGACGGAGTGGGCGCTGAACAGGACGGGGACGCGAACGGGTTTACCAGCCGCAGCGCCGGCGCGGGCGCAGGCTTCGGCCCAGGCCGGCCACATGCGCTCGGCGAAGGCCAGCGGCAGTAGCGGCTCGTCGGCCCAGCCGGCGATGAAGCGGTAGGTGAAGGGCTGCTCGCCTCCTGCGGTGTAGGTTTCGGCGAGGGCGGCGTCGAGGGCGCGGCGGTAGAGGCCGGTGGAGGTGCGGCTGTTTTGGGGCGCAAGGCAGAGGATGGTGGCGTCGGTAACGCCGTCGGCCTTCATCCGGCGAACCACGTCGGCGATGTAGGGGTGCCAGTTGCGCATGCCCACGTAGACCGGCTGGCCGAGAGCTTCGGCGAGCATGCGGCCCTGCAGAAGGGTCCAGCGGGTAAGCGGAGGGCCTTCGGGGAGCGGCTCGTCCTTCAGGCCTATCTCGGCGTAGCGGTGCTGCAGCTCCTCGACGACGTGCTGCGGCATGGGTCGGCCGTTGGTGACCTTGGCAAGATATTCGGCCATTTCGGAGAGGCGATCGGGTGTGCCGTGGGCTAGGAGGAGGATTGCGCTCTTGGTCTGCTGGCCTGCCATGCGTCTATGGTATGCCGTCCGTCTTCCCTCCCCCTGTACTTTTCGTGCAAAGTCTTGCTGCGGTGGAAGTTAGGTCTGGATTTTTGTGAAATCGCGCCCCAAAGCGAAGAGCCCGGCGATTGGCCGGGCCTCTTCGGATGTTCGTTACGGTAGCAGGTTCGGCTTAGGTGATGTGCAAGGTTTGCGGACTTGCTC
>CAXSBL010000014.1:73886-76427 GCA_964235515.1 uncultured Bryocella sp. | reverse complement strand
TAAAGCGGCGCAGCCGGAGCAGCGTACACCTGCCCAGGCCGGGCGCTCGGCGCACATGTGGCGGGCGCTGCGGCATCGCAACTTCAAGCTCTTCGTCTCGGGGCAGAGTGTCTCGCTGGTCGGGACGTGGATGACGCGGCTGGCCACGAGTTGGCTCGTCTATCGGCTGACGCATTCGGCACTGCTGCTGGGTCTCGTCGGGTTTGCCGGGCAGATTTTCACCTTTCTGCTGGCACCTTTCGCCGGGGTCTGGGTGGAGCGGCTGGACCGGCGCAAGCTGCTGGTCTGGACACAGGCCGCGGCAGCGGTGCAGTCGCTGGTCTTGGCGTGGCTGACGATTGCCAAGGTGGTTACTATCAGGGAGATCGTGGCTCTTAGTGTCCTGCAGGGTCTGATCAACGCCTTTGATATGCCCGCGCGGCAGGCGTTTACGGTGCAGATGGTAGAGGACCGGGCGGATCTGGGCAATGCGATCGCGCTGAACTCGTCGATGGTGAACGCGGCGCGGCTGGTGGGGCCGGCGCTGGCGGGGTTGGTAATCGGCTGGGTTGGCGAAGGCTGGTGCTTCTTTATCGACGGTGTGAGCTACTTTGCGGTAATTGTCTCGCTGGAGCTGATGCGGGTGAAGCCGCTGGAGATCAAGCGGCACACCGCGACGATGCTCGTGCAGATGCGCGAAGGTTGGGATTACGTTGTGGGCTTTCGACCGATTCGGACGGTGTTGTTGCTGTTTGCCATTCTTAGCCTGATGGGCTGGCCTTACGCGGTGCTGCTTCCGATCTTTGCGGGAACGGTGCTGCATGGCGGGCCGCATACGCTGGGGTGGCTTACGGGTGCCTCGGGTGTGGGGGCGCTGGCCTCGGCGCTCGCGCTGGCGGCGCGGAAGAGCGTGGTTGGGCTTACGCGGCAGATCCAGATTGCGGCGCTGCTGTTCGGGGCGGGGCTGATTGGGTTTGGGCTGTCGCACGTGTTGTGGGGGAGCCTGTTGCTGATGCTGGTGATCGGCTGGGGCATGATGACCGGGTTGGCGGCGAGCAATACGATCATCCAGACGCTGGTGCCGGAGGACAAGCGGGGCCGCGTGATGAGCTTTTACACGATGGCCTTTGTGGGGATGGCGCCGTTTGGGAGCCTACTGGCCGGTGGCCTGGCTCACTGGCTGGGCGCGCCGCACACGGTGATGATTACCGGAGCGTGCTGCCTTGTCGGTGCAGCCTGGTATACGACCGAGCTGCCGAAGATCCGGCTGGTGATGCGGCCTATCTATGAGCAGATGGGGCTGTTGCGAGGTACCAGTGAGCCGGTGCTGGCTGATCAGGCTGCTACGCAATAGACAGGTGAGTTCGTCCGGGTGGTCTCTTTTACCCTCCCCTGCTGTTGGGGTCAAAGTTTTGCAATACAGGGTTTATCGAGCGATTGCCTCGCAAAGTATTCAGGATTATTAGTTCCAAGTAAAGTGTTCATCTCATTGCGGTTGCTGAATGCAGTTAGCTCCATCGTGCGACTCAGATCCGGTGGTAAGACGAGCTTAGCTGCCTGCAGGCTTTTCTGTGCAACGTGGGAGAGCTCCGCTTAAAAGAACGTTCCCGGCCGCCTATTGGGGTAGCAGTTCTAGAAAGGCGGTGTGCTGCCGGGAGGTTGCGATGGAGAGAGCGGTGTCTCCCCGGGCGTTTTTTTTAGTGGGATCTGCGCCGCGGTCGAGAAGAATCTGGCCGAGCGGGACGGAGCCCTCCACGGCGGTGAGCATGAGCAGAGACCAGCCGTTTTCATTGGTGGAATCGGGGTTGAGGCCGCCGTCGAGGGCGGCAAGGAGGGCGGTTGCGTCGCCTCGTTTGATGAGGGCCTGGGCTGAACGGTAAGAGATGGGCATGGGATTACTCTGCCAGATGCTGGGGTTTGCTGCCGAAGTCCTCGCCGAAGATGAAGCGTTCGACGACCATGCAGAAGATGTGTTCGAGGGCGAGGTGGGATTCCTGGATGTTCATCGTGGTGTCGGAGGGGATGATGACGTTCAAGTCGGCCTCTTGCTTCATCGCGCCGCCGTTGTTGCCGGTATAAGCGACCGTGTGCACGCCCATGGTGCGGGCGAGTTTGAGGGCTTTGACGCAGTTTTTGCTATTGCCCGAGGTGGAGATGGCGAGCAGGACGTCGCCGGGGTTGGCGAGGGCTTCTACCTGGCGTTCGAAGACGTTGTCGTAGCTGTAATCGTTGCCGATGGCGGTGAGGATGCTGGTGTCGGTGGTGAGCGCAATGGCGCGGAGGGCTGGGCGGTCTACGGTGAGGCGGCTGACGAATTCAGCGACGAGGTGCTGGGCGTCGGCGGCGGAGCCTCCGTTGCCGCAGACCATGAGTTTTTTGCCGGACTTCATGGCTTCGGCGGTGAGGCGGGCGGCTTCTACTACGGTTTGGTGAATGGATTCGTCGTGGAGGACGCGGGTCAGGGTGTCCAGGGATTGCTGTAGTTGTTTGCGGATTAGATCGGTCATGGTCTTGGGTTGGCGTTCCGGCTATGGTTCATTGTTCGGGCTTGTGCTTTGGGCA
>CAXSBL010000014.1:23870-73786 GCA_964235515.1 uncultured Bryocella sp. | reverse complement strand
GGGCTTGTGCTTTGGGCACTCGCGTATTAACAGCAGGTCCCCTGCGGGGATGACAGAAAGAAAAAGCAACGGCAACAGCAGGTCCCCTCCGGGAATGACAAGAGAAGGGCAACGGCAAACGCACATTCCCTTCGGGAATGACAAGAGAAGGGCAACGGCAAACGCAGATTCCCTTCGGGAATGACAAACAAGAACCGCAGATTCCTTCGAGAATGACAAGTAAAGAAAAGTGATCAGCGGTTCAGAAAGCTGACGGAACGGCCTCCACGTTGGAAGTGGGCATGTTGAGGGGGTTGCCAGTGGTTAGGCCGGCTAGGGTTACGGGGGTGGGGCGGGGATAGTTGAAGGGCTGGTCGAAGTTGATGCGGTCGAGTTCTACGGCGTAGGGGCGGTGCTGGATCTGGGTGTAGATGGCGCCTACATATTCGCCCATGACGCCGAGGAAGACGAGCATGAGGGATTGCAGGAAGAAGAGGCCGATGATCATGGGCGCGACGCCTACGACGAAGGTGTTCCAGAAGATGAGTTTGGCGATGAGATAGCCGAAGGCGATGAGGAAGCTGAGCGCGGCGCCGCCGAAGCCGGCGAAGGTGGCCAGGCGGAGCGGGACCTTGGAGTGGTTGATGATGCCGAGCATGCCGATGTCATAGAGGGTGTACCAGTTGTTCTTGGTGACGCCAAACTTGCGGCTGGGCTGGTCGTAGAGGAGTTTTACGGTGGGGAGGCCGATTTCGGCGATCATGCCGCGGAAGTAGGGGTAGGGGTCGTCGAACTGGCGGACGAGTTCTACAACTTTCCGGTCATAGAGGCCGAAGCCGGTGTAGTTCTGAATAGTTTCGATGGAGCTGAGGCGTTCGGCGGTGCGGTAGTACTGCTTGCGGAGCCAGAACATGAGCGAGGCTTCTTCAGAGGTGCGCTTGATGCCGAGCACGCAGTAGGCACCCTTTTCCCATTCGGCAATCATGTCGGCAATCATGGGCGGCGGGTCTTGTAAATCCGCGACAATTCCCAGGATGGCATCGCCGCGGGCCTGCATGAGGGCGTGGATGGGGGAGCGGATGTGGCCGAAGTTGCGGGCGTTGACGATGATTTTTACGTTGGGGTCTTCAGCCGCGATCATGCGCAGGATAGCGACGGTGTTGTCGCGGGAGTGATTGTCGATGAAGATGTGCTCGTATTCGTAGCGGGCGATCGAGACCATCACGGCGCGGACCTGGTTGTACAGGTTGAGGACGTTGGCTTCCTCGTTGTAGCAGGGCGTGATGATGGAGATGGTCTTCTTGTGGTTCAAGGTGGTGCGGACTCCGGGATGGTGCTGGGAGAAGTTTAGCTGACGGGGCGGGCACCGGGCGCGGTGGGCGCGGAGGTCTTGAAGGTGACCTTTTTGTGGCCTACGAAGCTGAAGACGGTGGTAAAACCCTGGACGAGGGCGCCGGCGAGGTATCCGGCGGCGGCTTTGCCGGAGGAGAGCCTGCGGGTGAGCGCGGTGGCGTGCAGTTGTGTCGCGGCGGAGTTCAGGGTGGTGTGGAGTGCGGGGCCGTGGGAGTGGATTTCGGTCTGGAGCAGGCGGGTGACGGCGGAGAGGGCGAGGAGGCCGGGGAGCATGCCGAGACCGTAGACGCCGAAGCATTTGAACCATTCGACGAGGTAGTTGCCGCGAGTTTTGAAGACGAGGAACTTGTAGCCGAGGTAGGCAACCGTGATGTTGAGCGGGGTGGAGAGCAGGGAGGCGGCGACTACGGTGAGGTAGAGAAAGCGCGGCGGGGTGGTGTGGGTGAGCAGGAAGAGGATGCCGGCGAAGGTGCTGTAGCCGAAGACGGTGTTGAAGAGGCCGACGCCGAGGTAGCGCAGGAACTGGCCGCCGGAGAGGCGGTTGACGAGGGCCTGGAGACGTCGCCTGGGCAGGAAGGGGTCCTGCGGGATGGGGATGGCGGGGAGAGGGTCGGGTTGGGAGATTTTCGGCAGCGGCATGGTGTTCGGGCTTGTGCCTGCGGCCCTCGCGGGTGAAGCGCAGATCCCCTGCGGGGATGACAACCAAGAAGGCTAGAAAGTGATAGGGCTAGACAGTTAGGGGGATTTAAAGGACGCTGCGACCGCCGTCTACGATGAGGTTCTGGCCGGTCATGTAGCTGCTGGCGTCGGAGCAGAGGAAGAGGACGGCGCCCTGGTACTCGTCTCTGTGGGCCATGCGGCCCATGGGGATGAGTTGGTGGAGTTTTTGGGTGAACTCTTCGGGCTGATTGGCGAAGACGCCGCCGGGGGAGATGGCGTTGACGCGGATGTTGTGGGCGGTCCAGTAGGTGGCGAGGTAGCGGGTCAGGCCGAGGAGCGCGGTTTTTACGACGGAGTAGGTGACGGGCTTTACGGGTTGCTGATCTTCTGAGAGGCCCTCTTTGCGGTAGAGGCGCTGGTCGGGGGCGATGACGCCTAGGTCGGAGGCTACGTTGAGGATGACGCCGATGTCGCGCTTCACCATTTCAGCGCCGAAGATGCGGGAGCAGAGGAAAGCACCGGTGAGACCGACGGCGATGTCGGCGTTCCAGACGGCGAGGGGGA
Organism: uncultured Bryocella sp.; assembly: GCA_964235515.1. GTDB lineage: Bacteria > Acidobacteriota > Terriglobia > Terriglobales > Acidobacteriaceae > Granulicella. The sequence goes on along the minus strand of CAXSBL010000014.1, from coordinate 71,230 downwards.
AGTTTTCCAGGCGGGACCACTGCTTTGGTTCGGTCTTTGCTCCGGTTTGGGGGTCGGCTTCTACCTTGGGGTTGTTGGCGGCGTTGTTGACCAGGATGTCAATGCGGCCGAAGCGGGCGAGGATGGCGTCGCGGGCGGCGAGCAGGGAATCCTCAGAGGTGATGTCGGCGCTGAGGCCGAGGCACTGGCTGCCGGACTGGGGACCGTGGGCGGCCTGCAGCTGGTCGGCGCGGAGGCTGGGGCTGGCGGCGGCGAGGTCCAGCAGGACGACGTGCGCGCCGGCGGCGGCGAGAATGGCGCCGTGGAAGTAGCCGAGCAGGCCGGCACCTCCGGTGATGACGGCTACACGGCCGGTGAGGTCAAATAGGGTGTGGGCGCGGTTGGGAGCTGTTCCATCCATGGCTGTTTGAGTATCTCAGGTCCCGCAGGACCGGGACCTGAGACGAGATGGTTTTAGGGCTGGACGTTGTGTGCCGCGGCCAGCTGCTTGGCCTTTTCGGCGTGCTTGGTGTCGTCGTCGTAGGCTTGTCTGGAGAGCTTTTTGACGGCGGGGATGGTTGTGGCGTCGTGCTCGGCCTTTTCCTTGTGAAGGGTGTCGACATTGCCATTGACCAGGCCTTTGATGTACTGGTCGTCAAAATTCTTGCCGCTCAGAACCTTCAGTTCATCATATTTTGCGTCGTCGCCGGCGCTCATGCTGCCGGGAGACAAGGTGTCGACGCCGGCGGCCTTGTCGGCGGCGCCAATCATGGTCTGCAGCCGGTCGTGATCGTGCAGGACCATGGTGGCATAGGCCTTGACGTCGGCGCTTGGGCTTTTGGAAATTGCGAGCCGGCTGGTACGGATTTCAAAATTGCTGTCCTGGGCCATGTCCTTCAGGAAGGTCTTGTCCATGTCGGTTGCCTGGGCCAGGGCGATGCCCGTGAGTAGAGTGAGGGCCGAGGCCAAAACTGCCGATTTCATCGCTTGCGAACGCTGCTTCATAGAACTCCTTGAATCTGGCTGCTGTCAGGTAAGGGGCTCGGGAGCGGCTTGCCGTTGTATGTGGGATGGCGAACGTTTTGATCACACAGCCGGAGCTATCGCGAGGAGGCGTTGGAGCGTGAGGCTTAGAGCGCGCGGGTCTGGCCGCCGTCCACCACATAGCAGGCGCCGGTGGCGAAGGCGGCTAATGGGGAGCAGAGGTATGCGGCGAGCGAGGCGATCTCTTCTGGGGTGCCGAAGCGTTGCAGCGGGACTTCGGTTGCGATCATGGCTTCTACGGCTTCGCGGCGGTTGGCGACGTGGCGCTCCCAGCTGCCGCCGGGGAAAAAGATGTTGCCGGGGGCGATCGTGTTAACGCGGATGCGCTGCGGGCCGAGCTGGCGGGCGAGGTTTTTGGCGTAGTTGTTGAGGGCGGCTTTGGCGGCGGAGTAGGGCAGGGGCGCAGGGGTGGCTTCTAGCGCGACGATCGAGGAGATGTAGAGGATGGAGCCGCCTGCGGGCTGCTTGAGCAGGTGGGGGAGCGCCGCCTGGGTGAGGCGGGTGCTGGCGAAGAAGTTGAATTCGAAGAGGCGGTGCCAGTCTTCTTCGGTCTGGTCCCAGCCGGGTTTCCCGGAGCCGGTGCCGAGATTGGCGATTAGGTGATCGAGGCGGCCGAAGTGCTTGGCGGTGAGTTCGAGGGCGCGGGCGACCGTTTCGGCATGGGTGAAGTCGCCGCGAATGGCGAGGATGCGGTCCTGGGTCGCGGGCGTGGTGAGTTCGGCGGCGGTGGCGCGGAGCGAGGGCTCATCGCGGCCGGTGAGGACGATGTTTGCGCCTTCAGAAAGGAGTGTAGAGGCGATGGCGCGGCCTATCCCACGGGAGCTGCCGGCGATGAAAGCGACCTGGTTTTTGAGTTGAAGATCCATCGGGGACAGTTTACTTGCCGGCGAATCTCTTTCGTTTCACTCATCCGTCGCGCCGAACGATCCTGGGTCGGTGCGAACTTCGCCGATGACTTGGCGGGGACAGCCATTCAGCCGCGAGGACGCAGCCCATCCATGAGCAAATTGAGAACGCGTCGTAGCTGATCTCCGTCCGTTGCGAGCCTTGTTGCCAAGACAGTGGCCGCCAGACTCACGGTTAGGTCATCCTCCCCGACATCACCGCGAATGGTCAGATCCGCAACACCTGCCGAGAGAAACCTGGCGATGGCGGACCGGATGCCGGCACGAGTTTCAAGCGGCGGGCCAGATCGCGAGGTAAATGCGGTGCTCAGCGTCTCATGCATGGCATGTTTGGTGGCCACGAACTCCGTGTACCGGTCAATCCACAACCGCAGCGCCTCGAACGCGGAATGTTCTTTCAGTAAGTCTTCCGGTTCTGCGATCAGCGTCTTGAGCTCCGAACGATACACCCCCTCGACCAACGCCTCGCGGGTGGGAAAGTGGCGATACAGGGTCCCAATACCCACTCCAGCCAGTTGGGCGATTTCTTCGAGCGTTGCCGAGTTGTTCCGGGTGGTGAATTGTTCGCGCGCCACCTCCAGAAGCCGCTCTCGGTTTCGGGCGGCATCAGCGCGCAGCGGAGTGGATCTTGACAAGCGGAGGAGCCTCCGGATAGGCTTTGTGGAGCCAAGCGGAGTCACCTCCACTTGTGATCTTACCTGAGGAGCACGCTATGTCCCTTCCCATACGAAGTGTGCCTGCGCCCGGCGGCACCTATCCTCTCGCTCACAAACAGGTCACGCGTGTTGGGTATGGCGCTTTGCAACTGAGAAAGCTCGAATCCGATCCTGCAAAGGCGGAGGCACTGTTGAGGCGTGCCCTTGAGCTCGGCGTTGATCATATCGACACGGCTGAGTTCTATGGCAACGGCTTCGCGAACCGGATGGTACGAAAGGTCGTTCCCGAGGGGGACAGTGTCGTTGTCGCAAGCAAGGTTGGAGCCGACCCTGAACTAAGCGGCAAGATTCCGGTCAAGCTGGCACAACGTCCGGAGCAGCTTCGGGCAACTGTCGAGGCAAATTTGGCCAGCCTGGGCATGGAACAGATTCCGCTGGTGAATTTGCGCAGGGCCGATATCGGTCCGGGCCTTCAGGCGGAGGGTGATCAGATCGTCGACATCGATGACCAGATGGCGGAGATGGTGGCGATGCGTGAGGAAGGAAAGATCGGGAGCATCGGGCTGAGCGCGGTCAGCCTCGATCAGATTAAACGGGTTCTTCCCGCGGGCATAGCGTGCGTTCAGAACGCCTACAGTCTCGTGAGCCGTGAATCTGAAGAGCTGCTCTCCTTTTGTCTCGATCATGGAATGGCCTGGGTTCCGTTTTTTCCCCTGGGCGGCGCGATGCCCGGTCTGCCAAAGGTTACCGAACAGCCCAAAGTCATTGATCTTGCAAAGCAACTCGGTATCACCCCCTCGCAGCTCGGACTGGCCTGGCTGCTGAGGCATAGTGCCAACATGTTGCTCATTCCAGGGACGACGGATCCTGGCCATTTGGAGGAAAATGTTGGTTCCGGGTCTGTTGTACTCGGCGAGGAGACGATGACGGCCCTCGACGCTCTTACGGCAGCGCCCGGTCGGTCCTAGGGTTCCGAAGTTCACGTCGAGCCCAAGGGTACTTTACGACCCGATCCTGCGTGCGGCGAGGGACCTGCTTTTTGCTCCAACACTGGTTACACCGCGGTCCAACCGCCGTCTATGTTGAGATTTTGGCCGGTGACGTAGGTGCTGGCGTCGGAGGCGAGGAAGAGCAGGGCGCCGCAGAGTTCGAGGGGTCGGCCTATGCGGTTTAAGACCGTGTAGGCCTTTAGTTTTTGTACGAAAGGGGAGTCTTCGGTGACGGCGTTCTGGCCTGTGCCCACGTCTTCGGTGTTGGAGAACGGGCCGGGGGAGATGCAGTTGGCGCGGACGCCGGATGTGCCCCAGAAGCTGGCGGTATAGCGCGTGAAGGCGGCGAGAGCGGCTTTGGAGGCCGAGTAGCCGGGCGGGTTAAGCGAAGTGGTGCCTTCGTAGAGCTGCGGTCTGGGGGCAACGGAAGCGTACATGGTGGCGATATTGATGATGCTGCCGCGGCGTTGCTCTTTCATGCGGATGCCGAGACGCTGGGTGGTTTGTACGGCCCAATAGACGCCGCCTTGTAAGTTGCGCTGCCATTGGTCGAAGGTGCTGTTTTCGAGCGAACCTTCGGGGATATTGAAGCCGGTGGCGGAGCCTAGCTCGTGGGCGTTGTTGACGAGGATATCGAGCGATTTTTCTTGGGCGGCGATGGTGTCGCAGAGATCGTTGAGGGCGGCTACGTCGTACATGTCGATTTGGTGGACGGCGATTTTGTCTTGGCCGAACTGGTCGGCCCAGGATTTGGCCTCGGATTGCAGGCGGTCGCTACGGCCGAGTGCGACGACGCGGGCGCCGTTGGCGAGCAGGGCGAGCGCGAAGGTGCGGCCGAGAAAGCCGGACGCGCCGGTGAGGACGGCTGTTTTGCCTTCGAGAGAGAAGAGGGTGTTGCGCTGGAGGTGTTCGGCGGTGAGGGGCATGCTTAGTCCTGAGGCTTTGGTGGCGAGGCTGAACAACGCGGATTCCTTCGGGAATGACAACCAGAAAAGCGGGATCGGCTACCAGTAGCGTTTGAGGAAGTCGAGCTGGGTGCGGAGGAAATTGACTTCGTCGCCGGGGGTGCCGCGGGCCACCTGGAGGGTGATGCCGTCGTTATAGCCGATGGAGTTTATTGCCTGGAAGACGTTGTCGAAGTCGGCGGAGCCTGTGCCGAGCGGGCGGGTTTCGATGCCGCCTTCGGGTTTGCGGTAGCGATCCTTGATGTGGACCGAGCCGATGCGAGGGCCGTAGGCGGCGAACTCTTCGGTGGCGATGTAGCCGAGGCCGGAGCTGTTGCCCGAGTCCCAGTTCACCTTGAGGAAGGGGTGATCGAGGCGGGCGAGGAAGAGCTGAAAGTCGGCGGGGGCCAAGTCGGCTTCCAGATGCAGTTCAACGTTGTGCTCTTCGGCGGCGGGCAGGGCGTGCTTGAGGATGTCGAGGACGATCGTCTTTTCTTCTTCCGTCTTCATCCTGGCGTTGTCGACGAACGGGAGCACGATGCGTTTGGCGCCCATGCGGGCGGCGAGCGGGAGGAGGGCGTGGAGGTGTTGCTCGCGGTGGAGGCGCTCGGCGGGGGTGCAGCGAATGACCGGGTGCTCCATGAACCAGTCGGCGCAGAGGGCGGGTGTGTGAACGTTGTGCTCGGCTTTGAGGGTGTCGAACTCGCGCAGGCCTTCAGCGGTGAAGATGGGGTTGTAGCCGGGGTCGGTGTCGGATTGCCAGCCGTCGAAGTCGTCGTGGATCCATTCGATGTAGCTGAATCCGGCGAGCTTGGCTTTGGCGAATTCATCTCGCCAGCCGGTGCGGGGGAAGGATTGAAAGCGGCCGTCTTCTGGAGGGGAGAGACGACCCTGCATAACGCCGTAGGTGTGTGGCATAGAAAATACCTTTCCCGGCTAACTGCCCGAGCCGGCTAAGAACCAGAGGAAGATGCAGCCGAGGGAGACCGTCGGGGCCTGCCAGCGGACGGGATTGGAGTCTTTGGCGCCGACCAGGCCTATCAGCAGAGCCAGAAACGCAAGGAGAAGGCCGGCTTCGTACAGATGGCTCCAGCGTGGATCGAGGGTGAGAAAACCGCTGTGGACCGAAAGGGCGAGAGCCACGCTGCCGAGCAGGAAGGAACAGGTGGCCGTCGCGAGGGAGAGGACGGAGAGACGGGTGCGGCGGGAACGCCGGCGGGGCGAGCGGGAGAAGCGCAGCCACGCTAGCGCCGTGAGCACAGGAGTAAGGATGTAGGCGAAGCCGAAGAGCACGGTGAAGAGCAGAAGCATCGGAACTTCCTCTGAAACCTGCTTATTCGGGGAGCGGTTTGACGATCATGTTGGCGAGGAACTCTTCGCGGGGAAGGAAGGGGAAGAGGTCTTCAAGGGGCTTGGAGACGAAGCTGCCGTCGGGCTTTTGATAGGACTGCAGGCGTGGAGCGCGGACCTCGTCGGGCAGGACATTGACGTCGCAGAGGACGGGACCGGGGGTGTCGAGGACTTTGCGGACCTCGGCGCGAAGGTCGGTCTGGTCGTGGATGATGTGGGTGGAGAGTTTGAAGGCCTGGCCCACGGCGGAGAGGTCCGGAATGGTGAGGCCGGTGTTTTTGTCGGCGCCGATGGTGGGCTGCTTGAAATAGGCGGTTTGTGAGGCGCGGATGGACGAATAGCCGTCGTTGTTAAGGACGAAGAACTTGATGGGGAGCTGGAGGCGGTGGATGGTCTCAAGCTCCTGGATGTTGAACATGAAGCCGCCGTCGCCGTCCACGGCGATGACCTCGCGGCCGGGATTGGCGATCGAGACGGCGATGGCCATGGGGATGGCGTAGCCCATGGAGCCGAGGCCGGCGGTGTGGTACAGGCGCTGCGAGTGCAGGGTGGGGCAGGCGAGGAGATAGATCTCGATGCCGGAACCGGAGTTGCCGACGACCAGACGGTCTTCGGGTTTGGCTTCGGTGCCGAGAACTTCAGCGAGGTTGAAGATCGAGACCAGACCTTCGGGCTTGCGGTGGTCTTCGGTGACGACGGGGTAGCGGGTCTTCCAATCGGTGCAGCGAGCTAGCCAGGCGTCGAGGTTGCGGGGCTTGAGCTGGTCCTTGTGCTTCAGGAGTTCGGTGAGAAAGGCCTTGGCGTCGGCGCAGACGGGTTGCTGGAGGTAGGGATGGAGCTTGCCGAGCTCGGCGGCGTCGATGTCGACGGCAATTTTGTGGGCTTCGCGGGCTAGGTTTTGGGGAGCGTAGCCGGTGATGGCGAAGTCAAGGCGGACGCCGATGGCGAGCAGGAAGTCGCAGTTTTGGAGGGCGAAGTTGGCGCCGCGGGCGGCGACCGAGCCGGGGCGGCCGACGTAGGTGGGATCGTCGGAGGGCACGAGGTCGGCGGCGCACCAGGTGGCGACGGTGGGGACGCCGAGAAGCTGGCGGAGTTCTTCAAATTCGGCCTCGGCGCGGGCTAGACGGATGCCATTGCCGGCGAAAAGCAGGGGGCGCTCACAGGCGTTGAAGGCCTCGATGGCCTTCTGGACCTCATACGGGATGTTGGCGGTGCCGGTGATGGCGGCGTCCAGGGCGAACTCGGCGGGGTCAAAGGCGCGGAGTTGGGTTTCGTCGATGGGGGAGGCCTGGACGTCGAGCGGGACATCGATCCAGACGGGGCCGGGGCGGCCGTTGAGCGCGAGATAGACAGCCTTTTCGAGGTGGTAACGGATGTCGCTGGGCTCGAGTATGGTAACGGCGTACTTGGTGATGGGAGCTACGATGGAGCAGATGTCGACCTCCTGCACACCGAGCTGGCGCATGCCGAGCGGCTTGCCGGTGAGGGCGTCGAACATGCGGTCGGGGCGCTTGACCTGGCCGGAGACGAAGAGAACGGGAGTGGAGTCCAGCCAGGCACCGGCGACGCCGGTGACCGCGTTGGTGCCGCCGGGGCCGGTGGTGACCATGCAGAAACCGAGGGCATTGGTGGCCTTGGCGTAGCCTTCGGCGCAGATGGCGGAGGCCTGCTCGTGCGAGTTGCAGATCGCCGTGATGCGGGGTTCGCTGGCGAGTGATTGATTGAGGTGCATGGCACCGCCGCCCGTCACCAGGAAACAATTGGTGATGCCGAGGTCGGCGACGAACTTGAGGATGTAGTCGGACAGCTTAATCATCGGTTCCTATGGTACGGGCTGGGGCCGGGCGAGGCGGATCTTCTGCGGAATGGAGGCAGTAAGGAGGCGACAGGCATACGCGGCGTTGCGAATCCCTGCGCCGCCCCTACTCCGGTGGGTGCATTAGGAAGACATCGCGGCCGCGAAGGTTCCGTGCGCGCAGGAGGGTGTCGCTGAACTCGCGGACGGCGCCGCCGCCGCCCGGTTGGGTGCTGAGGAAGCCGTGCAGGGCGACGTGCTCGCGGACCTCGGCGGCGGCGTTCGCGGGACAGGCGCAGACCCCGGCGATTTCCATGGCGAAGAGGTCATTGACGTCGTCGCCGAAGAAGCAGGTGCGGTCGAGGGGGATGCTGAATTTCGTGGTGAAGTCGCGGAGGGCACCGGCTTTGTCGCGGGTGCCCTTTACGATATGGTGCAGGTGCATCTTGGCGGCGTAGCGGTCCACCAGCGGGGAGGGTTCGCCGGAGATGAGGGCCAGCTTGAGGCCGAGGCGGCGCAGAAGTGAGATCCCCATGATATCGGCGAAGGAGAACCGTTTGATTTCGTCGTGGCTGCCCGAGTTCCAGCCGAGGGTGCCGTCGGTGAGGACGCCATCAACATCAAAGGCGATGGCCTGCAAGGACTGCAGGCCATCTGTCAGTTGTTGGGGTGAGAGGGGCATCGGCTAGACGGCGGCGCCGACACGGCGCAGCTTCTTCATGACCGGGATCTCTTCCTCGTAGACGCGCTTGATCCCGTCACCCATCGACTGCTCGCAGAGGCGAATGTCGCGAACGAGGCGGGAGATGCCGTTCGGCTCCAGGGAAGCAGCCTGGTCGGAGCCCCACATGGCGCGATCCATGGTGATGTGGCGTTCCACACAGCAGGCACCTAGAACGGAGGCGGCGACCGAGGTCGGGATGCCGGTCTCATGGCCGGAGTAACCGACCGGAATGCCGTAGCGCTCGATCATCGTGGGGATGGCACGCAGGTTGAGCTGCTCGTACTTGGCCGGGTAGGTGGAGGTGGTGTGCATGAGGATGGTGTTCTGCTTGCCCAGAACCTCGACCGCATGGTCGATTTCCTCGTAGGTGCTCATCCCGGTGGAGGCGATGATGGGCTTGCCGGTGGCGCGGACGTGGCGAAGGAGATTGTCGTCCGTAAGCGAGGCCGAGGCAATTTTGTAGACCGGGGGGTTGTACTTTTCGACGAAGTCGACTGACTTTTCGTCCCAGGGGGAGACGAACCAGTCGATCTTGACCTGGCTGCAAAAGCTGCTGATCTCGGCGTAGTCCGCGGCGTCGAATTCCAGACCGCGCTTGAGGTCCCCATTTGTTTCACCAAAGGGATTGGGACGCGGCTGAGCCAGTTCTTTTTCCGTGTACACGACCTCCACGGTGCGCTTCTGGAATTTCACAGCATCACAGCCAGCGGCCACGGCGACCGAAATCAGCCGTTTTGCGAGGTCGATATCACCGTTATGGTTGATGCCGATCTCTGCGATGACATAACAGGGCTGGCCAGAGCCAAGCTGCTTGTTTCCAATCTTTACGGTGCTCATAAATACTCCAGAGTGGGCCTAGCCGGGAACCGGTCGAACAGCGGTTTTCCGCGACAGCCTATTGTGGCAGAGAAAGAAGACCGGGTCTACGCGGGTAGATGGCGCGCGTAGATGCAGGGTCGCGTCCCGTTCAAGTGCACGTTGGACTCATCTTTGCGGTGGTGCAAAGAGAAGCGGCTGGCCAGTTGCTGGCCAGCCGCTTCTTGCTGCGTGTCAGTTACTTCTTGTGGTGATGGCGGCGACGGTGATGGACACCCGTTGCCCGGGCAGTGCGAGGTTGTGCGTGAACCATCGACTCGTCAACCGGTGTATCGGCAGACATGTCGGGGGTAGCGGCGCCTGTCGGGATCAGCGTGTTGCTGTCCGTCTTGGTGCCGGCGTTGCCGGAGAAGACCAGGATGCGGGAGGCATCGATGCCCTTGTCGTTGACGAGGTAGGCCTTTTCGTTCACCGCACGCTCTGCAGCGCGATGCTGTGCCATCGTCTCCTCCGGTGTCGCGTTGCCGACGATGCCGAGCTTGGCACCGGGGTCACGCTGCAGGGCGAGGGAGATGTCATCCAGGCAAGCCTTGGCTTCGTTGTCCACACGAGTCGGACGCTTTGCATCGCGATCGAAAGAGATCGTGCAAAGAGCCTGCGTGGTGACCTGTGCCTGCACCGGCGCGGAGACGGAAACCGTCGTCGTAGTCGAAGCAGTCTGGCCCTTATCGTCCACGACGTTACAGGTCACCGTGACGGTGCCCGGCGCAACGCCAGTGGTGTCCAAGGTAGCCGTTGCGGTATTGCCGCTGATGGAGCCGGCTGTGGCGCTATAGCTGTAGGTCAACGGCCGGTTTTGCGGGCTTTGACCCTGCGAGGTGATCGTCGAGGACTGACCCGGAGTCACCGTGGCTGGATTGGCCGAGCAGCTGATGGTGGGCGGTTGGAACTGTGTGAGTGTGAAGGGCACCGAGCAGTCCGCGAACTGACCGGGCTTATTGCCCTGCATGACATGGCCCTTCACGGTGTAGCTGCCTGGGTTCAGGCTAGTCGTGGTGACCGCGGCAACGTTGGAGGTGCTGGGAATCGGACCGGCATCGGAGGTCCAACTGTAGGTGACGGGCTTCTTGGGGTTGACGTTCGTCGCCGTGCCCGTGATCTCGACGGGGTCACCCGGATAGATCGTGGCACCGGCACCCGGCGTGGTGAGAGTGCAGGCATAGGTGATCGGCGGCGGTGGGATGATGTGGCCGAAGTGCATCAGCAGGCCGGCGCTGAGTTCAACAGCGCTGAGATTGGCGCGGCCGCCAAGAACCCCGCCAGTCGGAACGGTTGCTGTGGCTGGGCCGTAATCAGCGTGGATGTACCGGTAGTCGGCCTCAAAGAGGCGAATGCCGAACAGGCCGTTGGCGAAGGGTAAGTTGTAGTCCATGCCACCGCCGGCGGTGATGCCGACGCCCCACTGGTAGGGCTCGTGCTCATACGTGGCCGGGATCTCACTGTTGGGTCCGCCGATGCGGACGCCGCCTGCGAGGCCGTGGGCAAAGAGTGTGAAATTTTGCAGCGGGGCGCGGAAGATGGGACCGGCCGACCCGGAGTACAGACCGTCGTTTCGTCCGTCCGGATTGGCAAATCCCTCTATTTCGCCGCCGAAGTACTTGTTAAAGTAGTAGGCGCCGCTGATGACCGCTCCTTCATCGACCGAAGAGTACGCGATGCCGGCTGGCTTCACCTGGCCGTGGGCTCCGAAATAGGAGTAACCCGCGAAGATGTCTACACGGGACGGATTGGGCCCGTTGTAGGCTGCTGCTGTGCTGGGGGTGGTCTGCGCACCTAGGCTGGCAGTTCCGAGGCTGACCGCACATGCAGCCAGCGTAAACCGGCCGAATTTGCGAAACGGGCGATGAGACATTCGACAATCCTCCACTAAATGGTTCCTGAATTCAAACGAGCTAGTCACACGCCCGCCTATCTTACTTTTGAAATCCACAAAAGTTTACCGCAGATGATGTGACTGTCCAGAAATTTCATCACGGTGTGCTTCGTTTGATATTTACTTGCTAGCCAAGGGGCAGCAAGTACCAACTCCGTTGTAGAACCACTCTAGATACTGCACTTGCCCTTAGGCGTGCCGTATCCATGGCCAAACTCAGGAAAGATTTAATGTTTGACGTACGCTGCCACGGCTTGCCTGGATCTTTTCCTGCAGCAAAGTGATGGCGTAAAGAAGCTGTTCGGGACGGGGCGGGCAACCCGGAACGTACACATCGACCGGAATGATCTGGTTTACGCCTTGCAATAAGGCGTAGTTATTAAAGACGCCACCAGAGGTGGCGCAGGCACCCATCGAGATGACCCACTTGGGTTCAGGCATCTGCTCGTACAGCCTTCGGATCACGGGCGCCATCTTCTGGGAGACTCGACCGGCAATGATCATCAGATCACTTTGCCGAGGCGATGGGCGGAAGACCTCAGCGCCGAAGCGGGCGAGATCGTAACGCGAACCGCCCATGGACATCATTTCAATCGCGCAGCAAGCCAGACCGAAGGTCATCGGCCAGATCGAATTTTTGCGCACCCAATTGACTGCGGCGTCGAGCGAGGCGAGGACGACGCCCTCGGGCTGCTCATTACCCCAATCAACCTCTTCCACCTTTTCCCGGTTCTTGGCGAAGCTGTCCAAGGTTCCGAAGATGTAGCGGTCGTTGCGCTGCGGGGCAACAGGGCGTCCGTTCGTGCTCGTCTGTTTAGGATCGTTGTTCATAGTTTCAGTATAGGGTCCTAGAAACGGTTCTTCTGCCAGGTAACTGCTGACCTTTGGGAACAGATCATGCGATGCCCATGCTTCTCCGGAGGTTGGTCGTGTTTGCCCTCTTTAGCGAGCCGAAGTGGCAGGAAAGAAAGACTCGTGTACCGAAATGAAGCAGTAGCGACAGTATCCGCGGATGGGCTCACCTAAAGGTGTCAGCGGGCGTTGAGCTCGATGGCTTCCTGGAGACTGGAACGCAGGGCCTGGAGCTGCTCGGGAGCGAGCTTGCCGCCGTTGCGTGTGAGATAGAAGACGTCGATGGCCATTTCGCCTTCGCTGTCGATCAAAGCGACCTCCACGCTGCAGCCGCTTTGGCTCAGCACGAGCGCGGCGGTGCGAAGCAGGCCCGGCACATTCTGCGCGACCACCTGCAAGAGTGTGGAGTGGGAGGAGGCGTTGTTATCGAACTCGATGGCTGTTTCGACCACACGGCGGGGGGCCTGGCGGCGGCCGCGGCGCCGGGTCGCGGGGCGCTCCGCAGGCGGGCGGTTGTCCAGAGCGGCGGCCAGATCCTTGCGCAGGCGGTCGGCTTCGCCGGGGTTCATCTCCAGCGTGCGGTAGGTGTCGGTGAAGCGGAAGGTGTCGACGACGGCGCCGTGGGCGTTTGAGAAAGCGTCGGCGGTGACGATGTCCATGCCCCAGTTGGCGAGGATGGCGGCGAGGTCGGCGAAGAGGCTGGGACGGTCGCGGGAGACGATGGTGGCCTGACCGATGCCGTCCCTGTATTCAAGCAGCACCGGCGGCGCAGAGCGTTGTTGAAGCAGCGCCAGATGACTCTGGATGACCTCCGGCGAGCGATTACGGAGGTAGCGCTCGGGGAAGCCTTCTAAGAATTGTTCGAGGGCGGCACGGTCGGCTCCACCGCGTCCAAGGGCGCGCAGCAGAGAGCTCACGTTCTCAGCGGTGCCGTTTGCGGTCGTTCGTACGCGGTCCTCATCCACGTGCCGGTCGAGCTGGTTGGCGGTGGCCATCGACAGGCGCCACAAATTCTCAGCCTTCCAAGGGGTGAGCGCGTCGGGATGCACGGCCGAGATGTCGGCGTAGGTGAAAAGGGTGAGCATGCGAAGAAGTTCGTGCGTGCCGACCCTCTCCGCGAAGCTGCGGACCGTTTCCGGATCAAAGATGTCGCGCCGAAGGGCGGCAGACATATCGAGGTGGCATTCGATAAGACGCAGGACGAGGCTGCTTTCGTAGGCACCGAGTTCGAGGCGGGAGCAGACGGAGGCAGCCAGCTTGCTGCTCGCCGAGGCGTGATCGGCCGAGACGCGGCCTTTGCCGGTGTCATGCAGAAGTGCGGCCAGGAACAGCAGGTCGGGGTGGGGAAGCTCCCGCAGGATGCGGCGGAAGCGGATCCTCCACTCCGGCGCCCCGGCGGGCGGCTCGGCGGCGAGCGAGTGCAGCACGTCGATGAGGACGAAGGTGTGTTCGTCGACGGTGTAGCGGTGGTAGGCGTCACGGATGACGAGGGCGTCGATGCCGTGGAACTCGGGGAGGATGAGCTCGAGCACACCTAGAGCATGAAGCTCCCGGAGGGCGTCGCCGGCATGGGGGCCGATGAGGATGGAGCGCAGCCGGGACCACAGGCGAGGGCCCTCTTCGAGCGTGCCGGAGAGGAAGGGGATGGAGGCGGCGATGCGTTCTTCGCTCCCAAAGCCGAGTGTGACGCCGGTGGTGGCGATCAGATCAAAGGCGGTGAGGACAATTTCGGCCTCATGGGCGGGGTCGAGAGTAGGCGAGGCGTGCGGGTCCCTGACGGCCTGGGGTGATTTCAGCTCGAGGATGCCGTCGCGCAGGAAAAAGCCGGACAGGGGCGGGACTTTGACGCGGCGCAGGGCGCGGTCAGGCCGCGGCTGCAGATCGCTCGCTTCAAGCTCCCGAAGCAAAGCGCGTTCGACCGCGCGCGCCTGGCGGAAGTAGGTGCGCATCCAGGCGGCGGCGCCCGGAGGCTTGCGGGAGGGTGTGTTCTGCGATTCGAGGCCGATACATTGCGCGGCGGCCTCGTCCTGCGCGTGCCAGTCCAGGGTATTGTCGTCGCGGCCGTGACGAAGGTGGAGAAAGACGCGGGCGGCGGTGAGAAAAGCGACGGCTTGGTGGAAGGGAGCGTCGGTCTCGTTGGGGGCGGTGCCGCGAAGTTGGGTCAGCCAGGTGCAAATGTGCGCATCGCGCAGGCCGCCGGGGGAGTCCTTCAGGTTGGGTTCGAGGTGGAACAGGGTGTTGCCGTAGCGGGCGTGGCGATCGCGGGTGAGCTCGGCGGCGGAGGCGGCGAGGGCGCGGGCTTCGCGGGCGGAGCGGCGGTCGAGAATTTTGGTCGTGAGGGCCGTGCCGGTTTCACGGTGACCGGCGAGAAAGCGCAGATCGAGAAGGGCGAGGCCGAACTCTGGATCAGAGGCTTTGAAGCGTTCGCAGTCGGCGAGGGTGCGGGTGACGGGCGAGACCTTCAGGCCGCAGTCCCAGAGAGCCTCGGTAAAGCGCCGGATGAGATCGCGGGTGACGTCCGCTGGAGCACCGCGGCCGGTGCAGAAGAGGAGATCGACATCGGAGAAGGGGAACATCTGCCTTCGCCCGTAGCCTCCGGTTGCCAGCAGGGCCAGGGCCAGATCGGGCGAAGTGGCCTGAGCGGCCCAGATGGCGAGGATCAGCTCATCGAGGGCGTCGGAGCGGGCCTGGCAGGCGGCGCGGCCGTCACCGTAGGCGAGGAAAGCAGCCTTCAGATCGACGAGACGAGCCTCGTAGACGGCCCTGGGGCCATCGTCAGTGCCGGGATGGGTGTCTCCGGAGCCGATCGTTTCCATGGCGTGCCTTAAAGTGCGATCTCCCCGCGTTCGTCGTTGCGGATGCGGATGGCCTCGTCGATGCGGGAGATGAAGATTTTGCCGTCGCCTATACGGCCGGTGCGGGCGGTGTTGGCGATGGCGGCGACGGCCGCCTCGAGCAGGCTGTCGGGGACCACGAGCTCGAGCTTGATCTTGGGGAGCAGATCGACGGCGTATTCGCGGCCGCGATAGAACTCGGTGTGGCCCTTTTGGCGACCGTGGCCGCGCGCCTCGAAAATGGTCATACCGGAGACCCCGGCTTCGACGAGTGCATCCTTTACGGCGTCCAGCTTGGAGGGCTGGATGATGGCTTCAATCTTCTGCATAGAACTCCTGTGACGGCGGATGGCTTAGCCCGTGGTTTGGATGCCGGCGACGGCGAGCCGAGGCGCGGATCATGCGGCCTCCCAGTCGTAGCCCTCCTCCCCGTGTTGGGTGATGTCGAGACCGACGCGCTCGTCTTCTTCTGAGACCCGTAGCCCGATGAGCTTATCGACGACGAACAGGATGATGGTGGTGCCGACGATGGATAGGGTCCAGGCGATGGCGACGCCGGTGATCTGGTTGACGATCTGGTGGTGATTGCCTTCGAAGAAACCGGTTGCTTTGTCCTTGCCGAACAAGGGATTGATGGCGGAGTTGGCGAAGAAGCCGGTGAGGATGGCACCGATCGTGCCGCCGGCGCCGTGAACGCCAAAGGCGTCGAGGGAATCGTCATAGCCGAAGAGGTTTTTGACCTTCACGACCATGAAATAACAGAAGACGCCGGTGATGAGGCCGATCCAGAGGGCGCTCATGGGGGTGACAAAGCCGGCGGCGGGGGTGATACCGACCAGGCCGGCGACCGCGCCGGAAATTCCGCCCAGGGCTGAGGGCTTGCCGCTGCGGAGCCATTCGGCGGCAAGCCAGCCGAGGGCCGCGGCGGCGGCGGCGAAGTGCGTAGCCACGAAGGCCGAGGTGGCCAACGGACTGGCGGCGAGCGCGGAGCCGGCGTTGAAGCCGAACCAGCCGACCCAGAGCAGGCAGGCACCGATGAAACTGAGCACCACGGAATGCGGGGGCATGGCTTTTTGTGGATAACCGAGCCGTTTGCCCAGGTACAGCGCCGTTACCAAAGCGCTGACGCCGGAGGTGACGTGGACGACGGTGCCGCCGGCGAAGTCGAGGGTCGGGAAGCGCCCGCCAAGGGAGGCGTTGAGCAGGCCACCCTTGCCCCAGACCATGTGGGCCATGGGGCTATAGACAAAGATGGCCCAGAGCACCATGAAGACGACCATGGCGGAGAACTTCATGCGCTCGGCGAAGGCGCCGGAGATAAGCGCGGGGGTGATGATGGCGAACATGAGCTGGTAGACCATAAAGGTCTGCAGTGGAATGGTAGCGGCGTAGTCCTTGTCCGGGGTAAGGCCGACACCGCGGAGGAAGATGTTGTGCAGGCCGCCGATAAAGGCGTTGCCGGTGCCAAAGGCGAGCGAATAGGTGACCAGCGCCCAGAGGACCGTGATGACGGCCATCATGGCGAAGGTCTGCATCATGGTGCCGAGGATGTTCTTTTTGCGGACGAGGCCGCCGTAGAAGAGGGCCAGGCCGGGGCCGCTCATCATCAGCACGAGGGCGGCGGAGACGAGCATCCAGGCGTTAT
This sequence comes from uncultured Bryocella sp., assembly GCA_964235515.1. Lineage (GTDB taxonomy): Bacteria > Acidobacteriota > Terriglobia > Terriglobales > Acidobacteriaceae > Granulicella. The sequence goes on along the minus strand of CAXSBL010000014.1, from coordinate 54,764 downwards.
CGCCGGCGGACTGGGCGGCGGCGATGGCGGCGGTGCTGTCGGCGGTGGATTTCTCAAGCGCGGCGAGACGATCGGTGGAGCCGGTGGCCGGCATCTGCGCCAGAGCGGAGCCGAGAGGAAGGAGGAGGAGAAGGATGGCAAGGAGCCAGGCAGCCCTGCGTTGTTGCATCCCCTGTCGCCGGTTTGCTGCCTTGAAGCCCATCTTTGTCGATCCTTTCGTCCGCCAAATCGAGATTGGCTCATCGCCGATGCCTGGCCGCCAGGTGGTCCTGGCTGGCCGGGAGAGGGTGGGGTCGTGCTCACGAACGACCTGAGGAGCCCAAAATGTGCTGCAGTTGCGTTTACTTTACAACAGGCTTTCAGGCAGGCCGCAAGAGTGCGGGGGGAAGGCGGTCTGCGGTGCAAGCTCGCAGACGCCGGCTGAGACCGTGACCTTTAGAATAGGGTTATGTCTGAACTGGATCCCAATCACGCTGAAGCCGTGTTGACCCGCTGGACCGACGTCCCGGCAGAGGCTCTGAATCCGCTCCTGACGCGCCAGTTCATCACCGGATCACAGGCCATGCTGGCGCGGATCGTTCTGAGGCAGGGCGCGGTTGTGCCGCGGCACAGTCATCCAAATGAGCAGATCTCCTGGATCACTGAAGGGGCGCTGCGCTTCACGCTGGGCGAAGCCGGGCAGGAGCGCACTGTGGAGGTGCGCGCCGGAGAAGTTTTGGTCATTCCGGGCAATCTGCCGCACGCTGCCGAAGCGTTAGAAGATACAGTAGACATCGATCTGTTTGCGCCGCCAAGGGCGGACTGGATCTCGCGGGACGACGCTTATTTGCGCTGAGCGAGCAATGACTTGGTCGCAGAGATGCAAGACTTTACGATTTTTTGTGTGGTGAGCTAATGTTTTTGCCGGCGCTGCCGTTATTGGAAGTAGGAGACAGGAGTCGACGTTGAATGCTGACAATGTCCTGCAACTCGGAGGGCTTGAAGCGGCAGGGTAGTAGAGCTGCGTGCATCAAAAGGTGGAGCAGGTAGACGAACGGTTTAGAACGGATAGACCTGCGATAAAGGTAGATGGTGTTGTTGGCTTTGCAGGAGCAGCGAAGCTGCCCTGAGAGACGGTGGAGTTGAAGAACGAGATGTGGCGTTTGCGGTGGGTGCGTTTTAGTCTGTTATTCGTAGCGGCGGGGCTGCTGCAGGGAGCCTGCTGGGCGGCGAACTGGTTTCCTCTAGGTCCTTTTGGAGGCAATGTCCGCTCCCTGGCCGCCGATCCAGCCGATCCGTCCCACCATTTATTCCTGGGGACGGCCACAGGCTGGGTCTATGACTCCCACGATGGCGGAGTGAAGTGGACGCGCATCTCGCAGATTAATGGCCGGAACGACCTGGCCGTCGATCACATCCTTGTGGATAAGAAGAATCCCAAGCGCTTGATCGTGGGGGCCTGGGTGATCGGCAAGGCTACTGACGGCGGCATCTTTATCAGCGAGGACTACGGCAAGGACTGGTACAGCCAGGCTGAGATGCGTGGGCAGTCGGTTCGGTCCCTGGCGCGGTCCGAATCAGACCCCAGGACCCTCGTCGCCGGTACCCTTTCGGGCGTGTTCCGCAGCAGCGACAACGGCGTTCACTGGACGCAGATCAGCCCTCACGGCAGCACCGAGATCCATGAAGTGGAATCGGTTGCGATCGATCCGGTCGATCCGGGTGTCATTTACGTGGGGACCTGGCATCTTCCCTGGAAGACGACCGATGGTGGCGCGTCTTGGCACAACATTAAACAGGGCATCATCGACGACTCGGATGTGTTCTCGATCATTGTGGATCCAAAGGATCCCAAGACGATCTATGCCAGCGCGTGTTCGGGTATTTATAAGAGTTCCGATAGTGGCGACCTGTTCCATAAAGTGCAAGGAATCCCCTCCACGGCTCGGCGAACCCGCAAGCTGGCACAGGATCCGGAGCAGTTGGACACCGTATTCGCAGGAACGACTGAAGGGTTGTACCGGACTCTTGATGCGGGCGCGCAGTGGGAACGCATGACGCCGGCCGATGTGATCGTAAACGATGTCTATATTGACCCGAACGATGCCAAGCGGGTGGTTCTGGCTACCGAGCGGGGCGGGGTCTACCGGAGCGAGGATGGGGGCGCGAGCTTCCAGGAGTCGAACGAGGGCTTTAGTGCGCGGCAAGTAATTGCATATGCCCAGGATGCACAAAGTCCCAATACCCTCTATGTGGGCGTGGTAAATGATAAGGCGACCGGGGGCGTCTTTGAGAGCATGAACGGGGCTGTGAATTGGACGCAGCGGAGCGACGGTCTGGGAGGGCGGGATGTCTTCAGCTTGCTCTCGCTACCCGGGGGCGACCTGTTAGCAGGCACGGCGCATGGCGTCTTTCGGCTGGCAAGCGGGCCGGATCAGAGATGGGCGGATTCGAGTATGTTGACTGGGCCGGTCCTGCACAGTGCCCACGCAATAGCTGTTGCACCGGCTGTCCGGCCGGTTTCGTCGGCAAGAATTAGTCGGGCTGCCGCTACCGTTCCAAAGTCGGGGCACCGAGTCAATGCGAAGAGGTTGAAGGCAGTTCCGGTTGCGGCGAAGCGGAAGCATGCCAGTAAAGCTCCCGCGGCCCATGTGAAGTTCAAGGCACGAAGCGCTGGCCCACGGGTCCCTGCGGGGGGACGGGTCGTTGGTGTTCGAAGGAACGTACGCGTTGTCGCAGTCAACTCGCGTGTTCGTGCGCACGCGGTGTTAAGGCAGGAGGCTGCAAAAAAGCCGGCCGCACCCACACCAGCTGCCGCTGCCCGAGCGGGTGTCAGCCCGAAGCAGGCGCAGGAGCGCGTTGAAAAGGCCCATGCGGCCCGTAAGGAGACCTCCCGCAGTATTACTTCCACCGTTTACGCAATGGTGCGGGTGAGTGGAACGATATTTGCTGGAACGGGCGACGGCTTGGTGCAGTCCAGCGACGAAGGCCAGCAGTGGAGTGCGCTGACAATTCCAGGTCTAACGGACGTACATTTTCTGGCAGCAATCGAGAGTGACGGAACGACGGGCTCCACACCGGGCGGGGCGGTAACGTTGCTAGCGGCAGATCTTGGGCGTGCGGCCATGTCTGTGGACGGCGGCCAAAGCTGGCAGGCTGTTCCTCTACCGCCGGGGCTGACGCAAATCGGAGCCGTTGGTCTGGACGGGGAGAAGCACCTCTGGATCGGCGGCCGTGAGGGCGTATGGTTCTCAGGCGACCGTGGAACCGACTGGAAGAGCCTCAAGAATCTGTTCTTGACGCAGGTTGACAGCCTCTTCTATGACGCCACGGGTCATCGCATGTTGGTCACTGCAGCAAACTCCACAGCGGCTTTCAGCGTGGAAGCGAACACACAGAAGGTGACGTACTCGAACACGGGCTGGCGATTGCGCTTCGTTCGGCCCCTTGGGGACCATCTAGTGGCTGGCACGCTGTTCGATGGTGTAGTGCTTCAGCCGGATATGGTCGCGACACCCGTGCCCGCCCAAAAACCCGCCAGCTAGAGCGAAGTGTCCGGATAACGAAGGTGGGATGCGACCGGAGAGCCGATCTACAATCTAATGTCTATGCAGAGCGTAAGTAAACCCCGCCATGGCTTTCAAACGGATGATACGGCCCTTCTCAGCATCGCGGACAAGGTGCAGAATGGCACGCGCCTAAGCTTCAAGGATGGGTTGGCGCTGTACCGGAGTGGAGATGTGCTGGCGGTCGGCTGGCTGGCGAATCTGGTGCGTGAACGATTGCACGGAGATCTCGCCTTTTTCAACGTCAACAGGCACATTAATCCCACGAACGTCTGTGTGGCCTCCTGCCGGCTCTGTGCCTTTGGGCGCAAAAAGGGAGCGGCGGACACCTACACGATGGCCCTGGAAGAGGCTTGGGAGACGGCCGGCAAGGGGTTGACGGAGGCGGTAACGGAGTTTCACATAGTGGGTGGCCTGCACCCGGATCTGCCGTTTCAGTATTTTATGGACCTGGTACGAGGACTGAAGGTGCGGTACCCGCAGGTGCATGTGAAGGCGTTCACGATGGTGGAGGTGGCCTTCTTTGCCAAGCGTGGCAAGATGACCATTGCAGAGGTGCTGGAGCGCATGAAGGAGGCCGGTGTGGATTCCTGCCCCGGCGGCGGTGCCGAAATTTTCGCCGAACGCGTGCGAGCGATCATCTGTGATCACAAGATTGATGGATCGGAGTGGCTGGATACGGCGCGCCTCGCGCATAAAGCAGGTCTCCGGTCGAATGCCACGATGCTTTACGGACACATTGAGTCAGATGAGGATCGCGTCGATCATCTGATGAAGCTGCGGGAGGTACAGGATGAGACCGGCGGCTTCCAAACCTTTATTCCCCTGAGCTTCCATCCTGAGAACACGGCATTGGGACATATCCCTAAGTCAACAGGCATGCAGGATATACGCCAAATTGCAGTAAGCCGGCTAATACTGGATAACTTTTCGCATATCAAGAGTTATTGGCAGATGGTTACACCCAAGATGGCGCAGATTGCCTTGCGTTTCGGGGCGGATGATATCGATGGAACTGTGATCGAAGAGAAGATCTACCATGATGCAGGCGCCAGCACGCCGCAGGGTATGAGACGGAAAGATCTGGAGCGCCTGATTACAGAGGCCGGACGCATACCCTTCGAACGCGACACGCTATACAGGGCCGTTTCGCGCAGCGAAGATACTTTCACGGTAGCAGTGTGAGTTTGATGTTGTAAGAACGGCTTATAGAAGTTAACAGCCCGAAGCAGCCCAGAGCGCTCCGGGCTGGCTGCTGTTGTTACTTGGCGAAGAGCTGACCGAGGTCGCCGAAGGCCTTGAACTCCAGGGCGTTTCCGGCAGGGTCCAGGAAGAACATGGTGGATTGTTCACCGGGTTCTCCTTTGAACCGCGTAGATGGTTCGATGATGAAATGAACGTTTGCCTCACGTACGCGACCGGCCAGGGTCTCCCAATCACCTTGCTTGAGGACGACGCCGAAGTGCGGAATAGGAACATCATGACCGTCTACGGGGTTGCTGTGCAGGCTAAGAGCGTCCGGCGCCTTGGGCTTATGGTGTGCGACGATCTGGTGGCCGAACAGGTTGAAGTCGATCCATTGTTCCGCGCTGCGTCCCTCGGGTAGGCCAAGCACCGTGCCGTAGAAGTGGCGCGCTGCCGCCAGGTCGTCGACGGGAAAAGCTATATGGAAGGGCCGCAACTCTGACATAAGTCTATGGTAGCAGTCCCGCGCCCGGAGGCGGATTGCCATTCCCAAAATGGGACGTTTCCGCAGTGACCGACACCCAAAGGTGTGAGTTAGGGAGTGAAGCGGTTACATATCCACGCACAGAGGTGTGCCGTGTGCCAGAGATAGCTATCGGCTAAACTTTCGTGGGATTTTCGGACGCTATCTCAAACCGTTGTAGTGGTTTGCGAGAGGGCTACGCTGGCGACTTCAAAGCGTGGCAGAGGTGGCGGGTGACAGAGATCATCCTGGCGGATAATCAGGCCGTATTTCGTGCGGGAGCCGCGCGTGTTCTTGCGCACGAGAATGATCTGAGAGTTATTGCGGAGTGTACGGACCTGCAACGGCTCCAGGAACTGGCGCAAGGCTGGCGGCGGCCCGTGATCGTTTTTCCTTCAAGCCTTGCACCGGACATTGAGGAGTTGTTGCTTTGGGTTAGAGGGCAGGGAGCACGTTCTGTGGTGATCCTGGAGCACGGCACCACGTTGCCGGAGAGATTGGCACGTCTGGTAAACGGGTTTGTAACGCGTGCCGTGACCGGACCGCAATTGCTGGAGTGCCTGCGCCGGGTGGCGGCAGGTGAGAGCGTACCACAGCGGTCGAGTCTGAAGGCGATGCCTTCGCCCGATCACGCGGGTGCCCAGGTGGTACAACGGCTGACACCGAAAGAACTGCAGATTGTTGCTCTGGTTGCAGAGGGCGCTAAAAACCGTGAGATTGGAGTGCGGCTGGGAACCAAGGAACAGGTGGTGAAAAACTACCTGCGAAGCATTTACGACAAGATTGGAGTATCTGATCGATTGGAGCTTGCACTCTTTACCGTGCACCACCGTACGCTGGCGGAGGCGGTGGAGAGGGTGAGGGCCACGCTGGTGAAGTCGGCGTAGCCCCTGAGTGGGACGGCATGCGTAGAAGGGCGGGTGGCTAGATGCCCATTCGCCTTTCTTCTTCTTCAGCCTGGTCTGAGACGAAGGCGCGCTTTTCAGCAATCGACTTTGCCTGGGTAAAAAGCAGGAGGTAATCGGGGCCGCCGGCTTTGGAATCGGTGCCGCTCATGTTGAAGCCGCCGAAGGGGTGTGCCGCGACCATAGCGCCGGTGCATTTCCGGTTCAGGTAGAGATTGCCCACATGGAACTCGCTGCGAGCACGGTTCAGGTTCTCCGGCGAGGCCGAGTAGACGGCGCCGGTAAGGCCGTACTCGGTGTTGTTGGCGATCGCAAGCGCGTGATCGAAGCCGCTGGCGCGAAGTACCGACAGCAGGGGGCCGAAGATCTCCTCCTGAGCGAGCCGGGAGTCAGGGGCCACGTCGATGAAGACGGTCGGCTGGAGGTAGAAGCCCTGTTCCGGAGTGCCGATTGCTTGGCCGCCGGTGAGCAGCCGGCCTTCGCCTTTACCGAGCGCAATGTAGTCGAGCACGCGGTTATAGGCGGTGAGATTAATCACAGGGCCGGCGTAGGCGTTGTCAGCAGGGTCGCCGGATTTGATGGCCTCTACGCGCTCGCGAAGACGGTCGACGAATGCATCGTAGATCGCGTCTTCTACGATGGCGCGGGAGCAAGCCGAGCACTTCTGGCCGTTAAAACCGAAGGCGGAAGCGGTGACTCCTGCGACTGCCTCGTCTATATCAGCGTCCGCGGAGACAACAATCGCATCCTTGCCGCCCATTTCGAGGATGGTGCGACGGATGAAGTTCTGGCCGACGTGGGTGCGGGCGGCGCGCTCGTGGATCTCAAGGCCGACCTTTTTGGAGCCGGTAAAGGCGATGAAGCGGACCTGGGGGTGCTCCGTGATGGCGCGGCCGAGTTCGGGGCCGCCCTGGACGAGGTTGACCACGCCTTGCGGCATGCCGGCCTGCTGCAGAATTGTCAGGAAACGGGCTGCTATGGTGGGTGCGTCGGGTGAAGGCTTCAGGACCACGGTGTTGCCGGTGACGATGGCGGCGCAGGTCATGCCGGCCATGATGGCGAGCGGGAAGTTCCACGGTGGGATGACGGCGCCGACGCCGAGCGGGAGGTAGCGGAGCTGGTTGCGCTCGCCGGGGAACTGGATGGGGGTAGTAGCCCCGTCGAGGCGCAGGGCTTCACGGGCGTAGAACTCGAGGAAGTCGATACATTCGCCTACGTCGGCGTCGGCTTCGGCCCAGTTCTTGCCGACCTCGAAGGTGAGCCAAGCGCAGAGATCGAGGTGCTGCTGGCGGACGAGCTTTGCGGTTTCGAGCAGAAGCTGGGCGCGGGTGGTGACCGGGGTGCGGGACCAGGAGGCGAAGGCAGCCTGCGCGGCAGTGACTGCCTGGTCGGCTACCGCGGGCGGGGCGGCGAAGTGGGTGCCGACGATTTCGGATGGCTTGGCGGGGTTGGTGGAGTGAAAGGTCTCACCCTCGCGGAGGTGGTGTCCGCCGATGACGAGGTCGTAGCCCTGGCCGAGCTCGGAGCGGACGCGCTCGAGAGCGGTCAGCATGTCGCGCTTGCCTTCGGCGGTGGAGAAGTCGGTGAAGGGTTCGTTCCGGAAGGGCGGGAGTGTGGCTAGATCCATGCGGTGGGCCTTTCAAACAGTCACGGATAGAGTAGCCGATGTGTGTTCAGGAAGGGACCGGTGCCGCGCCCTGCCCCCGCGCTCTTTGCGGCAAAGTCTTGATTGCAAAGGATCGTAGGTCCAGACCCGGCCGTGTCCGCGATGCTTTTATGGTGGCGAAAGACCGTGTTGATGGGGTGGGTGCGATCAAGCGGATAGGACACTTGCCGGCTAAAATCCGAGCAGCCCGTTAGAGTGAAGACAGGCTTGGGCCCGGGTAATCGGTCCGAAGCGAGACTCGAAATTCCATAACAGGGAAGAACCCAGGAATATGCAGATGCAACCGGTACTTTATGCGGCCGACGGCCTGAACATGCGCAGCGAGCTTTTCGTAGGAGAAGGTGAGGGCCGCCGGCCCGGTGTTCTGGTGTTTCCGGAGGCCTTCGGGCTAAGTGACCATGCACGCGGCCGGGCGCAGCGGCTGGCGGAGATGGGATACGTGGCGATGGCGTGCGATCTGCACGGGGAAGCGCTGCTGGAGACGGATCTGAATACCGCGATGGGCCTCATCACGGTGTTGATGGAAGATCCGCTGAAGACGAGGGCGCGAGCAAAGGGGGGTCTGGATGCGCTTTTGGCGCGACCGGAGGTGGATCCGAAGCGGATCGGAGCGATGGGTTTCTGCTTTGGCGGCACGATGGCGCTGGAGTTGGCACGGTCGGGTGCTGAAATTGCAGCTGCAGTCGGCTTTCACAGCGGGTTGAAGACGGCTCGGCCGGAGGATGCGAAAAACATCAAGGCCAAGGTGCTGGCCTGTATCGGGGCGGACGATCCGTGGGTCAATTTTGACCAGCGCAAGGGCTTTGAGGAGGAGATGCGGGCCGGCGGCGTGGATTGGCAGATGCACGCCTATGGCGGCGTGGTGCACAGCTTCACAAATAAAAATGCGGCCAAGGCGGGGCATCCGGAGGCTGCGCGCTACAGCGCGACGGCGGATGAGCGGTCGTGGGCTTCAATGCGGGAGTTGTTTAGCGAAGTGTTTGCGTGAGAGTGTGGGCGCGGTTAGGAGGGATTTGTAATGCACCTCCGTCCTTCTGTGCCCTAGAGATTACCCGAGGGATGCCGCCGCCCAGCTACGGTAGGTCGCGGCGACCACTCGGAGGCAATTTGGTCGTTTTCGGTTTTGCCTCCACTCCGGCCTACGGCAGCGAGGAGTCCATCCAAGTGCGGTCAGCCTGTACTTGGATGGGGCAGCCGTAGTTGTTGGTTATCAGAGTAGGTGGATTGCATCAGATTCCCGTCTCAGAAGTGGATGCTGGGATCTGCCGCGGTGCATCAGCTAGAAGGCAAGCAGAGCCTCATCCGCATGCCTAGCCGTTCGCCGATGAGCTGATGCATTCTCACCGTGCTGCCTCGGCTCGCAGAACCGTGATCGTTTACTCACCCTCCGACGTAGCCCAGTGGTTTTTCGCCGAAGTAAACCGCTGGCGAAGCGCTTCATGAGCGACGAGCCCCTTACCGTGGACGACAGGCTGATTCAAGCTCCGGGGTGCCCTCGGGGCGGATGTCCTTGGGGTGGAGGCGTGGGCGTCCCAACAGAGCTGAGTCTCCACATTCGACCCTGACATAGTCGTCCTGGACATAAGTAAGCAAGCTTAGCCGTCAAATGACGGCGTCGCCCTCGTCTCAAAACGAATCAGTGCAACCAAGCCCAGCTTGTTCGATGAGCTCTTAAACGCAAGCTTAGAGTGAGAGACCGAACCGCTCAGCTGCGATCGCGAGCGTGGTCTTTCCATCGTTGCTGGCCTATGACCTAAAGGTAGAATTCCGGGCTGCGCGAGGCCTTGCTACTGTCTTTCCTGTAGACGAACGTTCGTTCAGGTGGCGAGCGCCGCCTTAGTTTTGCAGGTACAGTAGCGCTTCTGCCAAAGACAAGAGGCATATCGCACGTCCTCACCGTTGATGAGAGGTATTTATGCCTAACGCAAAGCAGCTGATTCTTGTTGTCGATGACGAAGAGCTGAATGTTGACATGCTTTCGCGGCGGCTTGTGCGCTCTGACTACGAGGTGCATACAGCACGCAGCGGAACCGAAGCGCTCGCTTTGATCGCCGCCCATGATTATGACGTCATCCTGCTCGACCACATGATGCCGAACATGAGTGGACGCGAAGTTCTTCACCACTTGCGGTTGATGTTCACGCCGCAAGCCCTGCCGGTCATCATGGTCACAGCCGTCGCCGAGAGCGACAAGATTGCCGATGCCTTGGGAGCAGGAGCCAACGACTACATTACCAAGCCCATCGACTTTCGTGTCGCGCTGGCCCGGATACAAAACCAGATCGCGCGTAAGAAAGCGGAGAGCGCGTTACGGCACAGCGAGGAGCGCTATGCCCTTGCAGCGAAGGCCTCCCGTGACGGCCTGTGGGACTGGAATTTGGAGATCGACGAGATCTATTACTCTCCCAGGTGGATGGAGATGAGTGGGCTGGGCGCGGAAGGGAAAACCGGTACGCCGAACCTGTGGTTTACGTCTCTGTTCGCGGCGGATGTGGCACAGTTGCAGACGTGCCTTCAAGAACACCTCTTCGGTTCGCACGAGTGGTTCTCTTGTGACTATCGTATGCAATATTCCGACGGTTCCTTACGGTGGATGACCACACGAGGAGTGATCACACGGGATAGCACGGGACGCGCGACACGTCTCTCAGGCTCCCAATCCGATGTAACAGAGGAGAAGACTCTCGACCACCTGACACACCTGCCAAATCGGGTGGCTCTGAATAGTGCACTCGAAGCCGCATTCCTAAGCAAGGACCATTTTCACGGGTCTACCGAGTCTTCCCATGCGTTGCTCTTCCTGGATCTGGATGGCTTCAAAGCTGTCAACGACAGTTTGGGGCACCTGGCCGGAGACAAACTACTTCGGGATGTTGCTGGCAGGCTCAAAGTCTGTTTAGTCGCTCAATTTCCCGAACGAACCGGAGCCGTTCAACCCATTCTTGCCCGGATGAGCGGAGACGAATTCGCAGTTCTGATCGAATGTCCCTCGGCAAGTAGCGAAGCGGAATCCCTGGCACGGCGTGTTCAACAGCGGATGCGCGAGCCGATCGTGCTGGGTGAAACTCCGGTTCACGTGGCCTTCAGCATCGGCATTGCGCCTGCAATCCCGGAGCACCGCCACTATGAGGAACTGCTCTACGACGCGGACATGGCGATGTATGCGGCCAAGGCACAGGGACGCGGTTCGCTCATGATGTTTACGCCGGAGCTACGCCGGAGTTCGCTTGATCGAATGGAGTTGGAGAACGACTTACGAAATGCACTGTCCAGAAATGAATTTTTCCTGGTGTATCAGCCAAAGGTCCGGCTTCGGGATGGATCGATTTATGGGATAGAAGCCCTGATCCGCTGGCAACACCCGACGCGGGGCCTTGTCAATCCTGGACAGTTCATCCCGATAGCTGAGGAGACCGGCTGCATCCTCGAAATTGGCTACTGGGTGCTGCGCTCTGCCTGTACCCAACTCATGGTATGGCAGCGACGCTATCCGCTAAGTCCACATTTGGAGCTCTCCGTAAATCTGTCCCCACGAGAGTTCAAGCAGCCGGGCCTCATCGAAGGCATCGCGACCGTCCTGCGCGAGACTGGCTTTTCCCCCGCGTGCCTTCACCTTGAGATTACCGAGGGTGTTCTGTTTGAAGATATGCAACGAGCGCGTGCAAGCCTGCTAGCGCTCAAACAGCTCGGCGTTGGACTTGATCTGGATGACTTCGGCTCCGGCTACTCCTCGCTCCGCTACCTCCAGGAACTGCCATTCGACACCTTGAAGATCGACAGATATTTTCTCTCTTCCCTGGACACAGATCCGGCAGGGGCCAGCAAGATGCTGGAGACGATTGTGTCGATGGCCGGCAATCTCGAGATGAAGGTCGTTGCGGAAGGAATTGAGACAACTCCGCATTCCAAGCTGCTTCGAGAGATGGGTTGTGATTTCGGACAGGGCTTCCTCTTCTCTCGTCCGGTGCGGGCCTCTGAGCTGGAGAATTTGCTCGAGAGTGAATGTGCGCTGCGAACAAAGCAGTTCCCATATCAGCAAGGACCAAAATCTGTGGAGGACGAGGTTCTCTCGTACTACACAGAGCAACACTGCGCATGAGAAAACTACTTATCAGCCCAGCCCTGCTTTTATGCGGCTCCATTCCAGGTGCGGCTCAGAGAACGTCAGTGGATCTTGCCCGGTCCACCATGGAAGAGCTGACGCAGATTGAGGTGAGCATCAGCTCAGTCAGCCGCAAGGAGGAAATCCTCTTTCACACACCGGCTGCGGCCTATGTCCTGACGCGAGAAGACATCGCGCATTCCACAGCGGACAGCATTCCCGAACTTCTGCGGTCCGTGCCTGGATTACAGGTAGCCCAGGTCAGTGCTTCGACCTGGGCTGTGAGTGCACGTGGCTTTAACAGTGCGTTTGCGAACAAGCTCCTAGTGCTGATCGACGGTCGTACCGTCTATTCCGAGCTTTATGCAGGGGAACACTGGGACGAGATCGACCTACCCCTCGAAGATGTGGAGAGGATCGAGATTATCAGGGGACCAGGCGCCGTGGTCTGGGGCACCAACGCAGTCAATGGCGTGGTCAACATTATCACCCGCCCTGCACGAGCCGTCTCCGGAATGGCAATCTCCGGCCGCGTTTCACGAGTCAACGATCAGGTCCTTGTCCAGGACGGTGGGATACTTGCTAACGGCGCCCAGTACCGCGAAATATTTTCCTTTACCGACCGCCGACCTCTAGAAAACGCGGATGGCTCAAGTGCGTTTGGAGGAGAACAGCTCTACCGGGCAGGCGCACGTGTGGACTGGCGAAAGAACAATGCCACCAGCATCTCCGTTCTCGGAGGGGCCTACGGCGGCCCGAACCACCAGCTGATTCTCTCAAGTCTTTATCCTGCCTTAGCGAATGGTGGACAGGAACACGACTCCACCTTTGGTGGCTACGGCCTGTTGCGCATAGAACATAGCGTGGCACACAACTCCTATGAGCTGCAGACGTATGCTAGCAGTGCAGACCGCCATGAGCTTGGTGCAAAGGCCAATACCATCACCGAAGATATTGATTACGTGGACCACTTTCGTGCTGCGAAGCGACTTGACCTTGTAAGTGGCGGTGAGCTGCGTCTAACCCAGGATTTCGTAAATGCTCCGGTCCCGGTCACGAGGAAGCCGTCCTACTACAATTACCTGGTTGATGGTTTTCTACAGGGCGACGTGTCTCTCTTGCCTAATCGACTTACGGCGACTCTTGGCTCAAAAGTTCAGGATGGCACCCTGGCTGGTTTTCAGCTGCAACCGAGCGCGCGGCTCTCTTGGATCGTCGACCCAACCCAGTTCGTCTGGGCGGCTGTTTCCCGCAGTGCTGTCGCACCCGCGCTTCAGGACAAGCAACTTACGCTGGGTTTGTTTGTTGGGACCTCAAACGGCGTGCCCGTTGGCGCAACCATCACCGGCAATCCTGCCTACAAGCCGGAGACTGTGTTGGCCACGGAGTTCGGCTACCGTAAACACCTGCCCCACGATCTCTCCTTCGATCTGGCAGCCTACGCCAACGACACACGACGACTGCAGTCATTCTGGGCTGGATCACCAACGTTCGTTTCGTCTCCGTCTCCGGCCATCACGGTGCCTTTGTTCTATATAAACGGGTTTGCCGCTAAGTCACAGGGAGCCGAGGCCTCGCTCAGCTGGAAGCCGAACGGAAGGTTGCATCTGCGCGGCAACTACACATGGCTTGAAGCGCAGCTTACGCAGACCCAAGCCGGCATGGTTGACCTCACGGATGGCTTCAACACCGCTCGCAACACCTTTGCCGGGCTGGCGAACTGGACCTTTGCTCCGGCTTGGAATGTAGAAGGACTACTGTACAAGGTAGGCTCGATCAATCCGAACAGTACCAGCGCCGAAGGCCTTGTTGGCTTGCCCGATCTTTCCGCTGCGATCTCTGGTTTTACCCGGCTAGATGTCGCCTTGGAACATCAGGCGGGTTCCCGGCTCAAGCTTTCGGCAGGTGGCACCAATCTCACCTCCGCCCGCCATGTTGAATTTGGAGGATTCACCAACTTCCTAAGCCCGCTGTATGTGCCTCGCAGTCTCTTCTTGCGGGCGAGCTGGAGCTTTTGATGTCGAATCTTCTTTCGTGGTGGAAACGCCATCACTACAACAGGTTGGTCCTGAGTCTCCTCGTCTGCAGTCTGACCTTTCCGCTTGTCTGCCGAGCCCAGACTTCCTCAGCCACCGAAGACGATGTGCGGGCAGCGATGGTGTCCCACCTTCCGCTGTTCGTGGAGTGGCCGACTGCGAAGGCCGATGCGACTCACGCGCAATTCCGTGTGTGTCTTCTTGGGGCTGACCCCATTGCGCCAGCGCTGGAAGCCGCGTTCCACAATGTCGCGACCCTGCCCATGCCGATCGTGTTCTCTCGCGTCAGCCTGTCTGACCACCTTGAAAGCTGCTACCTCCTCTACATCGGGGCGGGTACCCGAGGCAATCTTTCTAAGCTGATTGCCGGGCTGGCGCAGTGGTCTGTGCTGACCGTTTCGGAAAGACCCATCGACGTTGTGACCGGGGAGGTAATCGGGCTGCCGTTGGAAGAGAACCATGTTCGTATTGAAGTCAATCTCGGTGCCGCTCAAAAAAGCAAGCTGACAATCAGTTCGCGGCTCCTTAGCCTTGCAACCACAGTGAGGCGTCCCTAGTGCACCTGCTTAGCATGTCTCTTCGTCGCAAATTGATTCTGCTGATCACAGCGGTGACTTCGCTAACAGTGCTCATCGCGTGTATAGGGCTGGGAGCATACCAATGGCATCATGCTCGCAACACGCTTTTTGAGCAGGAGTACACCGCAGCACAGATGACAGCGGACAGCAGCGCCGCCGCGTTGTTATTCGGCGACAACTCCGCGGCGACTCAAACGCTGAGCGCCCTGCGAAGCGATCCGCGCATCCTCTCGGCATGCCTGTTCGATAAAACTGGTCAACTGGCGGGTTCCTTCGAGTCGCAAAAGAACCATGCCTTGCCCTGTCCGAGCAAAGTGCCGGTTGCGGGCACGTTTACGCTGCATCACCTATCGATCCTCCGCCCTGTGGTCATCAAAAGCACCGAGGTAGGTGTGCTTTTGTTTGAAGTGAGCCTGGCGGAGCTAAACCGGTTAACCCTTAGCCTGATAGAAGTGGTGCTGCTGGCCACGCTCTGCGCTTCGCTCTTTGCGTTGCTTCTTTCGAGCATCACGGAGCGCTGGGTTTCCCGTCCCATCGTTGAACTGACACAGACAGCTGTTCAGATTTCGCAGGATGGGAACAGTTCCTTACGGGCGACGAGAACCTCAAACGATGAGGTAGGCCTGCTGATCGATCAGTTCAACAGCATGCTGGACCGCCTTCATGAACGGGAGGCGGAACTAAGAGGCGCCCACCATCTGCTGGAAGGCAAAGTCAAGGAGCGAACTCAGACACTGCAGGACGAGATCTCGGAACGCAAGCTCGTGGAACTCGACTTGAGCCACGCAAAAGACCTGGCCGAGCAGGCCAATCGGGCAAAGAGCAGCTTTCTGGCCAACATGAGCCACGAGCTCCGCACCCCTCTGAATGCGATCATCGGCTACAGCGAGATGCTGTATGAGGACGCACAGGATCCTTCGCAGGAAGACATGAAGAGCGACCTTGCCAAGATCCTCTCTTCCGCACGGCATCTGCTCGCTGTGATCAGCGATGTTCTCGACCTGTCCAAGATCGAAGCCGGGCAGATGAAGGTGCACCTGGAAGAACTTCCGGTGAGCCTGACCGTGAACGATGTTCTGCCCATTGCCGAAGCGCTGGTAAAAAACAGCAGAAACACCTTGATCGTCAACGATGAAGCGAAGGGAGCGACGACCCTTGTGGATGCTCTCCGGTTCAGGCAATGTCTGCTGAATCTAATCAGCAACGCCTGCAAGTTTACGAAAGAAGGAACCATTACGTTTAGCACCGCCGTGCGGGAGAAGCAGGGAGTGCCGTGGTTGGTGTGGAGCGTGGGAGATACCGGGATCGGGATTGCCGCCGAAAGCTTGCCCAATTTGTTCCGAAGCTTCTCGCAAGTCGATGCGTCCGCGACGCGACGGCATGGAGGGACGGGGCTGGGCCTTTGCATCAGTCAAGAACTGTGCCGCGCGATGGGCGGATGGATTGAGGTCCAGTCTGAGCTTGGCGTCGGATCAAGCTTCCAGATCTGGTTGCCGACAGTAGCCATCTCGGACTCGCTGTACACCACTGAGCGCTCTCCGCATCAGGCAGCGCTGACCTACGTCTGAGCGCCCAAAGTCTTACGGCCACATAGCAATGCTTAATCGGGAATATTGGGGAGATGCCGCACATGAGCATCTCCGACTGAGCGCAGCTCTTCAGCAATCTTTACAAGTAGAATCAGTCCCACGTGCCGTGTAGAAGCCCGGACCTAGTGTAGATCCAGGAGTGATACGGCAGGTCGGAGCACCTGCTGCACCGCGTGGATAAGTTTCTCAGGTCCCGCAAGCCCAAGCACTGCCCGATCAATACCCGGTTGGAGCAGCTCGTTTCCGGAAGCGACGAGGATGATCTTGGCCATGGGCCAGACACGCCCGGCAAACGCGATGCAGCCTTGGCGTTCATCAAACGACACGGTGTGGCAGAGGACGATGGCATCGAATGGGGGAGCAGAGATGAGATCGGTGACCTCGTGGAGGCTGCTGACGAACACGGCATCGTACCGGCGTTGGAGAACGGCGCGCCTTGTCTCTCCAAGGATCCGGTCATAACTGAAACAAAGAATGCGTGAGCGAAGTGGTCTGCAGGAATTCATCGTGTCGCCCGCAAGGGTAGCCGTCGAGACCTGGCGCGAACCGTACGCTAGCGTACCCAGCGAAGGAACTTCGGTGATGGTCAAAGGTGCGTGCATGAAGACTCCAATATGTCGCTCCGAAGCCACACACTCGCCTCGGAGCCACTTTGCAATGAATCATGAGCCAGCAGGCTTCTAGAACTAGTAATGACCGGTTATCGCTGGACCAGAACCACGTTATCCGCCTGCGGACCCTTGTCTCCGGTGATGATGTCAAATTGGACGGGCTCGCCTTCCTTCAGGCTCTTGTAGCCATCCCGTTGGATGGAGCTGAAGTGGACGAACACGTCTTTTCCACCTTCATAGGTAAGAAAGCCGTATCCCTTTGCGTTGTTGAACCAAGCCACTGTACCGCTGAGCTGAGCCATGTGCGTATCTCCTTGTCGTAAGCGTCGTCATCGTGCAACCGCCAGAGAGGGCCAGTGGAGATGGGAGCACTTCGGTAATCCTGTTATAAAAACTTCGGGGTGCCCTCGTATGCCTGTTAGCGCACACAACCTCAAAATTTATGCTGCGTGCAAGCTACCTCGGCCAGCATCCTCATACCTGCGCCAGGTCCGCTGGTAAGTGGGACATCAAAGGTGAGGCCCTGGGATTGAATTTCGCCGTCGTGTCTGTGTCGTCCGCATCTTACAGAGCTTACAGAGGACGATAACGGCACGAGGGAGCGATTAGCCATGCCCGCAGCGTTAGAGCGGGGGGGGGGGCGGCATCCGGAGAAATCAGTATCACAATGGCTCAGGAGCACACGAATCGCTTATTGTCCGCGCTCTCACATGAGAGCCGGGAGCTCTTACTCGCCCGGTCGACTGAAGTTTCAATAGCCTCGGATACGGTCTTCTACGAGCAGGGCGAAGTTCCCTTGTATGGCTGGTTTTTGACTTCCGGCCTGGCATCAACGGTGGCCTTTACCGCGGACGGTGTTATCGCGGGCGGCGGATGTGTCGGAACAGAAGGTGCCGTAGGCTGCTTCCATCTGCTCGGTCCAGCCCGCATGCCAACGCAATGCTCCATGCAACTGACAGGCACAGCCTTCCGCATCCCGTTTGCTGAGCTACAGGAAGCCTTCTGGTCGTCGGCTGAGATCCGCGGACGGCTTCTTGAGCTCGTGCAGGCGCAGGTCGCGGTCCTTCAGTTGGCCTCCGTCTGTCATCTGCAGCACGGGGCGGAGTTTCGCTTCGCCAGCTACCTTCTCCTGGTGCAAGACAGTACGCAGCTGCAAACGATGAATCTGACACAGGAGGTTTTGGCAGGGGTGCTTGGGACCAGACGGTCCACCGTGTCCTTGATCGCGGCCGATCTCCAAAGAAGAGGTTCGATCGCCTATAGCCGTGGTCAGCTACGCATAGCGGATCGTAGAAAGCTCGAAGCCGCGGCCTGCGGCTGCTACCAGATCAACCGTGATCTACATCGGTCTTTATATCGGCATTCCGCGCCCGCGGCGGAACAGGTTCCAAGCTGGTCAGCTTGAACCGCGAATCAGACTCACAAGGACGATGTCCGGCTGATTGCGGCGAAGTTTGTGAAGCACTTCGTAGTCCTATGCGTGTCCTGAGCTAAATTTAGCTGATCTTGGTTGCTGCTAAGTGATCTGAGAATGTGGTGGCCAGAGACGGGATCGAACCGCCGACGCCGGCCTTTTCAGGGCCGCGCTCTACCACTGAGCTATCTGGCCTTCCGCGAGCGGAAGATTTCGCACACGCCGGAGCGCCGCGATTGCGTTTCGAATCCACCTGCCTAAGGGAGGGAACCGACCTCTCTGCGGGCTGAATCGCAGGGGCCCTCGAGAACGACTTCGCCAGTATAGCAAGCCGGGGGCGGAGCGCAAAGTGCAGGATTTTTGCCGGCGTGTGAAGCGCCCGCAGTATGCTGAAGCCTCAACCTGCAGGTTCTCCGGGAGTCCTCACGTGCGCTTGTTCCGCCCCCTTTTTGCGGCCGTTTCTGTTTGTGTTTCAGTGGGCTTTCACCTGCCGGCGCTGGGTGCGCAGAGTGTTGTGCCGGGCAGCAAGAAGGTAGCGCATGCAGCGGTTCTGACCCCCGGCGAGAGCCGTGCCACACGCGCCTTTACTGCGGCCAAGCTGCTTGGTGCGCCGGAGCTGTATGCGTTCCTAAAGCCGATGCCCAAGGGTGGGGATCTGCATATGCACCTTTCCGGGGCGGTGTATGCGGAGACGTTTATTGCGGAGGCGGTCAAGCAGGGGTTGTGTGTGGCGCCGGTCGATGCCGGAACCCCGGCGGTGCCGGAGGGCCAGCGCGCCGTGCGCTTCGTGCCACCTCAAGCGGACCGGAGCTGCGGGGCGGGGGAGGTGCCGGCGGCCGAGGCGCTGAAGCGGCAGCCGCTGTATGACGACTTGATTGACAGCTTTTCCATGCGGGCCTTTGTGCCGACAGAAGGCATCGATGGGCATGATCAGTTCTTTGCCACGTTCGAACGGTATGGCGGGTTGAAGAACTTTGCGGGTGAATGGCTGGATGAGGTGGCCACGCGGGCGGCGGCGCAGAATGAGCAGTACCTCGAGATCATGCAGACGCCGACGTTTTCGCATGCGGCGGCGCTGGGATACAAGGTGGGGTGGAACTACGGCACAGAGCGCGACACACACATGCAGTTCTTTGCAGTTCTTCGCGATCAACTCCTTGCCGCAGGTTTGCGCGACGAGGTCGATGTGGACCGTGCAGAGTTCGCTCGCGCGCAAACGGACCGGCGCCAGCGAGAGGCGTGTCCCGATTTAGCAACCGGGATAAGTCTTCACAATCAGGTTACCGTTCATGGTCCGGAGACCATTCCGTACTCGCCCGGCCTCCTCTCTTCGCCCTGCAGCGTACAGATTCGTTTCCTCTACCAGATCCTGCGCGGCTTCCCACCGCAGCAGGTCTTCGCGCAGACCTTGCTGGGCTTCGAGGTGGCGCAGGCGGAGCTTGATTCCGGGAATCCGCTGGTGGTCGGGATTAACTTTGTGATGCCGGAGGATGGCCGCATCAGCATGCAGGATTACCACCTGCAGATGCTGATGCTGGACTACCTGCATTCGGCGTACCCGAAGGTGCATATCTCGCTACATGCGGGGGAGTTGGCGTTTGGCATGGTGCCGCCGGAGGGGTTGAGCTTTCATATTCGCGAGGCGATCGAGTTGGGGCACGCGGAGCGCATTGGGCACGGCATGGATGTGCTGTATGAGACCGCCCCCAGCGCCCTGCTGCGTGAGATGGCGCTAGATCACGTGATGGTGGAGGTGAACCTGACTTCGAACGATGTCATTCTGGGCAAAACGCGGACGGATCATCCGCTGGCGGCGTACCGGGCCGCAGGTGTGCCGCTGGCGCTTTCGACCGACGATGAAGGGGTGAGCCGGATCGATCTGACGCATGAGTATGTGAAGGCGGCGGAGGAGCAAAACCTGAGCTATGTTGACCTGAAGAGGTCGGCGCGGACGGCACTGCAGCATAGCTTCGTTGGCGGTGAAAGCTTGTGGGCGGCGCCGGATGATTTTGTGGTTCGCACGGCGGCATGCGCTGCGCCTGTTACGGGTTCCGCCAAGCCATCCGGCGCGTGCAGTGCTCTGTTGCAGCGCTCGCCTCGAGCGGCGATGCAGTGGGAGTTGGAGCGGCGATTTGCTGTGTTTGAAGGCTCGGTACCTTGAGTTTTGGCTTCGATACGCAGATCTTGGGACGCGTCTTCGCCGCAGGTACCACGCAGCTCGCGGTAAACTCATGCGAACTTTGATTTTAGAGAGGTTGGAGAACGAGGATGGTCGGAAAGACGATTCTTTTTGTGTTGCAGACGATCCTGTTCCTGCTCGTCTTTGCGTTGGGAAGTGTGTTTCTGCCGTTTCTGCCGTTTCTGCCCGTGCTGCAGGTGGTGACCTCGCCCGGACATGCGTTTGTGTACGATGGCTTGCTGCTTGCCTTGGTGCTTTGGCTGGTGATTGTTGCCATCGAAGCTGCGCGTAAACGGCTGCGGGGGGCAGGCACCCTGACGACGGCGGCGCTGGTGGTCGCTGCACTGCTGGGGCTTGCAATGCGTTTTGGATTCAAGAGCTTTTAATAGCAAACACAAACACTTGCCGCGTCACAAGCCCCATCAGGAGACGAAACGAGCGATGCCCGCACCCGAAGTTGGCCAACTTGTAGAGGATTTCACGCTGCCGGACCAGGACGGTGCCCCTGTAACGCTATCCGGCTTTCTGGGCAAGCCGGTGGTTCTGTTCTTCTATCCGCGGGCGGACACGCCTGGATGCACGGTGGAGGCCTGCGGCTTTCGCGACCAGTTTGCGCAGCTGGAGGAGGCCGGTGCGGCCGTGCTTGGCATCTCGCGCGATACGGTGAAGGCGCAGAAAAAGTTTAAAACCAAATTCGATCTGCAGTACACGCTGCTGGCCGATGCGGATCAGGAGATCGTGAAGCGCTTTGGTTTGTTGAAGCAGAAGACCATGTACGGCAAACCGGTAACGGGTGTGGAGCGGACGACATACGTGATCGGCTCCGATGGCCGGCTGGTGCACGTCTTTGCGAATGTGAGGCCGCAGGGCCACGCCGAAGAGGTGCTCGCGCTGCTGCGCCAGTCGTGTTGACGGCTCGCAAGAAGCGAAAACTGTACACGTCCGATGTGGTCTGCCGGGGCCTGCCTGCGTCAAAAGTGTGACGAACCGCACCGGTCTAGGATTGCGGAGGCCGCGCGGGAAGCCTTAGACTCGCGACGAAGAGAACCGAACAAAACCATGGATAATGCTTTGCCGAAGGGCATTTCAGGGAAGGTGTGGCTGGGGGGCGCGGTGGTCGCGGGAGCGCTGGCCACCGCCGCCAATTTCGCCATGCGGCCGGACTCGCAGCTGTTCGGGCGCACGTTGGTGGCAGGGAACGATCCCCAGGAGTTGGCTCTTACCTATGATGACGGTCCCAACGACCGCTCTACCCCGGAGCTGTTGGAGGTTCTGGACCGGTACAACGTGAAGGCGACATTCTTTGTGATCGGTAAGTTCGTTCGTCTGCAGCCTGCGCTGGTGCGGGAGCTGCATGGGGCCGGGCACGTGGTGGGGAATCACACGATGAGTCATCCGTTCTTGGCGAACAAATCGCTGCGGTTTATCCAGGAGGAGCTTTCGGGCTGCAATGCGCTGTTGGAGGACGTTCTGGGTGCGCCGGTGCGGTACTTTCGCCCACCCTTTGGCGCACGTCGACCTGCGGTTCTGCGTTGCGCGCGCGAGCTAGGCCTTGTCCCTGTGCAGTGGAACGTGCAGGGCAATGACTGGGAGCCTATCGGGACGTCGGCGATTTTGTCCCGGTTGGAACATGGTCTGCACAGGGCACGCCAGGGCGGACGGGGAAGCAATGTGCTGCTGCACGACGGCTTTGATGAATATATGAGCTGCGACCGCACCAACAGCGTTCGCGCCACGGAACTGCTGTTGGGCAAGGCACTGGGCGCAGGAATGCGCGCCGTCACGGTCGACGCCTGGGGCTGACACGACGGGTGTGTGCGTGAGGCTAGATGTCTGTGGACGTTGGTTGCGGCCGGGGAGATTGGGAGGAGTGGTGCGCCCGAGACGATTCGAACGTCTGACCTACAGCTTCGGAGGCTGTTGCTCTATCCAGCTGAGCTACGGGCGCGCTCAGGAAAAGCGTAGCATAAGGGGCATCATGATGCACGTACGCAAACCTCTCCTTGCTCTTTCGCTTGCCGCTGTCAGCTGTTTTGGCGTTCCCGCTATTTTTGCGCAAGGTTCTGGTCCTTGCCCTTCCGCTCCCGTCGGCGATCACGGCAAGTCCGTGGACGGCAAGGCGCTGGCGTCGCCGGCGGCCACCGCCGAGACGAAGCTCGACGGCAGAGCCGTAGTGATTCACTACAACGCCCCCTCGGTTCGTTGCCGCAAGATTATGGGCGATGTGGTTCCGTTTGGGCAGGTGTGGCGTACGGGGGCGAACCCGGCCACGACGCTGATCACGCAGACGAATTTGAAGATCGGTGAGCTTGAGGTACCTGCGGGAACGTACACGCTCTACACGCTGCCTGCTTCCGCGGGGACGCCGTGGAAGCTCATCGTCAACAAGCAGACAGGTCAGTGGGGCACGGTCTACAAGCCGGAGATGGATTTGGGACGGACGCCCATGATGACGAAGCCTGTTGCAAAGCCGCAGGAGGTGATGAGCATCAGCTTTGAGGATGTTCATGGCAGGACCGGGCAGCTGCACATCCGCTGGGCAGATGCCGATGAGTACGTCAAGGTTGAAGTGAAGTAGGCCTTCTACAACAAGGAAGGGGACCGGCGCGCCGGTCCCTTTGTGTTTGCCTCAGGCAATCCCTACCACTCTTTAGCGGCGGTATCGGGCTGTACGGGGGTGGCGGCGGGGGGAGCTTTCCAGCGCAGAATGGGTTTACGGGCGGCGGTGGTTTCGTCGAGGCGCTGCAGGCGGGTGGTGTGGGGTGCGGTGGCGACAAGTTCGGGGTTTTCCTCGGCCTCGCGGGCGATCTGCTGCAGGGCATCAACGAGGAGATCGAGTTCTTCGCGGGATTCGGATTCGGTGGGTTCGATCATCATGGCGCCCTGCACGACAAGCGGGAAGCTGGTGGTGTAGGCGTGGAAGCCGTAGTCGATGAGGCGCTTGCCCATGTCGCCGGTTTTAACGCCGTTTTTGGCTTGGAGCTTGTCGGAGAAGACGACCTCGTGCATGGAGCGGGTTTTATAGGGGAGCTCGAAGGTGCCTTCGAGTTTGGCGCGCAGATAGTTAGCGTTGAGCACGGCGTCTTCGGTGGTCTGGCGCAGGCCGTCCGGGCCGTTGGCGAGGATGTAGGCGAGCGCGCGGATGAACATGCCGAAGTTGCCGTACCAGGCGCGCACACGGCCTACCGACTGCGGGCGGTTGTAGTCGAGACCGAGTGAGCCATCGGGGTTTGTCTTCACGACGGGGGTGGGCAGAAAGGGCTCGAGAATTTTCTTGCAGGCCACCGGACCGGAGCCCGGGCCGCCGCCGCCATGCGGGGTGCTGAAGGTTTTGTGCAGATTGAGGTGCATGACGTCTACGCCGAAGTCGCCGGGGCGCGTTTTGCCGACGAGGGCGTTCATGTTGGCGCCGTCCATGTAGAGCAGGGCGCCCTTGGCGTGGAGGATGTCGGAGATCTTATGAATATCCGACTCGAAGACGCCGATGGTGGAGGGGTTGGTGAGCATGAGCGCGGCGGTGTCTTCGTCGACCAGCTTTTCGAGGGCGGCGAGATCGACCATGCCGAGTTCGTTGGACTTCAGGTTAGCAACCTGATAGCCGCAGATCGCCGCGGTCGCAGGGTTTGTGCCGTGTGCGGAGTCGGGCACGATGATCTTTTTACGCGGGTTGCCGTTGGCCTGGTGGTAGGCGCGGACGAGCAGGATTCCAGTGAATTCGCCCTGTGCGCCGGCGGCGGGCTGCAGGGTGATGGCGTCCATGCCGGTGATCTCGAGCAGGGCTTCAGAGAGGTGCTTCATGATGCCGAGCGCGCCCTGCGAGAGGGATTCGGGCTGGTAGGGATGGGCCTCGGCGAGGCCTTCCAGACGTGCAACGGTTTCGTTGATGCGAGCGTTGTACTTCATCGTGCAGGAGCCCAGAGGATACATGCCGAGGTCGATGGCGTAGTTCCAGGTGGAGAGCCGGGTGAAGTGGCGAATGATCTCGATTTCGGAGAGCTCGGGCATGACGCCCAGATTGTCGGTACGGGCGCTGTCGCCCAGCAGGGCAGCCGTGTTCACGGCGGGAACATCGAGTTCGGCGAGACGGTAGCCCTTCTTGCCGGCGGAGGATTTCTCAAAGATGAGGTCCTCGTTTTGATTTACGTGCGTGGTCGCCTTTTTGGGTGTGCCGATGAACTTGTCTGCCATGTATCCTCCGGGGCTCCCTGCCGGCGTTCTCTGCCGGCGGCTTTGCCTGTTCGCCACGTTCCAGAGCCTGCCGGGAGGCGAAGATCTGCACGGAACGCTGTCTCTTCAGCATACCAAGGGTGTTTGCGTAATTTTAACGAAGCGGCCGGGCGTGGTGGTGGGGCCGAAACCGCGTGGCAGCGGAGCGACGTCCGGGCGGTGGTAGTCTGTCCCAAACTTACCGTTTTACGCGGCATTCAAGTTCCAAGAACGAGGTCTATGTCCAGACTGCGCCTGTCCCTCTCCGTTGCGGCTTTGTTGGTTTCCTCCGCTGTTTCTTCACCGGCGCAGCAAGTCAAGCTGCCTGCCGACGATCTCACACCGAACTTCAAGACCCCCTCGGCTGAAAGTGACTACACCAAGCGCGTGGAAATGGTGCCGATGCGCGACGGAACCAAGCTGTACACCGTGATTTGCATCCCGAACGGGGCTAAAAACGCGCCCATTCTGCTGACCCGGACACCGTATAACGCGGCTGGGCGTGCCGCGCGTTCAAAGTCCGCGCGCATGATCGAGGCTTTGCCGCTGAGCGATGAGGGATTTGTGGAAGCGGGCTATATTCGCGTGTACCAGGATGTGCGCGGCAAGTATGGATCAGAGGGCGTGTACCTGATGACGCCGCCGCCGGTGAACTCGGGCTATAACCCGAGCGGAGCGGATGACACGACGGATGGCTATGACACGATCGACTGGCTGGTGAAGAACGTGCCGGAGTCGAATGGGCGTGTGGGCATGATCGGCTCAAGCTATGAGGGGTTCACGGTGGTGATGGCGCTGCTGAATCCGCATCCTGCGCTGAAGGTGGCGGCGCCCGAAAGCCCAATGGTCGATGGGTGGATGGGCGATGACTGGTTTCATTACGGTGCGTTTCGGCAGCCGAACATTGATTACGTGCTGGGCCAGACGACCAATCGTGGCGAGGGTGTCAGCGAGGCGCGCGCGGGCCGTGATGACTACTCGAACTTCCTGCGCGCGGGTTCGGCGAATGACTTTGCCAAAGCGGAGGGCATGGAGCAGCTGCCGTTCTGGCGCGTGATGGTGGAACACCCAGCGTATGACGGCTACTGGCAGAGCCAGGCGCTGGACAAGCTGATCGCGCAAAAACCCGTAACCGTGCCCACGATGTGGGAGCAGGGTTTGTGGGATC
Organism: uncultured Bryocella sp.; assembly: GCA_964235515.1. Classification (GTDB taxonomy): domain Bacteria; phylum Acidobacteriota; class Terriglobia; order Terriglobales; family Acidobacteriaceae; genus Granulicella. The sequence continues at coordinate 29,057 of CAXSBL010000014.1, read as the reverse complement.
AGGAGGACATGTGGGGAGCGATCCACAGTTACCGTGCGCTTAAAGCCAAAGGCACGCCTGACAGCATGAACATGTTGGTGATGGGACCCTGGTTTCACTCGCAGGTTAACCGCGAAGGGCGTTCACTGGGCTCGCTGACCTGGGCCAGCGATACGACCGCGCAGTGGCGGCGGGATGTGTTGCTGCCATTCTTTAATCAGTACCTGAAGCCGGAAGCCCCCAAGGCGGCCACGCCGGCGGTTTTTATTTATGACACCGGAGCGGATCACTGGGACAAGCCGGCGGTGTTTCCGGCGAGCTGCGAACAGGGCTGTCCCGTGGCGTCGCGGCCGCTGTATCTGACGGCTGGTGGAGGCTTGTCGTTTGAGGCGCCGGCGGACAAGAGCGCGAAGTTTGATGAGTATGTGTCCGATCCGATGAAGCCGGTGCCGTATCGTCCGCGGCCAGTGGATGCGGCGGACAGCATGGGTTGGCGCACGTGGCTGGTGACGGATCAGCGTTTTGTGGATGGGCGGCCGGATGTGCTGACCTATGTGTCAGAGCCCCTGAAGGAGTCGATGAAGCTCTCAGGGGAGCCTACTGTGCACCTGGTGGCTTCGACCAGCGGAACGGATTCGGACTGGGTAGTGAAGCTGATCGATGTGCAGCCGGATCGTGTGGCTCCGCCGATGGAGATGAGCGGGTACGAGCTACCGATTGCGACGGATATCTTCCGTGGGCGGTATCGCACCAGCTTTGAGCATCCACAGGCGATCAAGGCGAATGAGCCGCTGCCGTATGTATTTGGGCTGCCGATGGTGAACCACACGTTTCAGCCCGGCCATCGCATCATGGTGCAGGTGCAATCGACGCTGTTTCCGCTGTATGACCGCAACCCGCAGCGCTTTGTGCCGAACATCTTCGAAGCGAAGCCGGCGGACTACGAAAAGGCAACGCAACGTGTGTGGCACGAGGCGGGTGAGGCGAGCTTTATCAGCCTGCCCGTGGTGCCCGTGGCAAAGCCTTAGTCGGATTGGGAGGAAACATAAACGGCGTGCCTGCAAGGGCACGCCGTTTATGTTTTAAGGCTTGTTCACGCGTAGAGTGCAGCCGAGTAGCGAGGCGCTAGTGTTCACGTGTGCTCAGCTCTGCAAGGGCGCGCTTGAGATCGTCAAGCTTCTGCCCAGCCTCGCCGAGTTTGCCTTGTGCCGTGAGGCGCTGGTAATCGTTGAAGGCCTGGCTGGCCTGCACGACCAGGCCGTGCACGTCCGTAGGGGCTTTTGCCGTTGTGACAGCATTGCCAGAAGCGGGTGCCATCCCGTTGGCTGCTGCGGTAGTTTGCGGAGCCGGTGCTTCGGTTGCGTTCAATGAGGAAGCCTCTCCGCCAAACAGCGAGGACAGGGCTGCTTGAAAAGTGGGTCCGTAGGCGAGCTTGTCCTGCAACGCTAGAACTACCAGCCGCAACTCCGGCATGGGGCTCTGCTGAGCTTGCAGGTAAATGGGTTCGGCGTAGAGTAGCGCCTTGCCGGTGGGGATGACGAGCAGATTGCCCCGCAGAACGTGCGAACCCTGCTGATTCCATAACGTCAGCTGGCCGGAGAGTTGCGCGTTCTGATCGATGCGCGCTTCGATCTGTTGCGGGCCGTCCACGAGTCGCGATTTCGGGAAGTCGTACACCACGGCATTGCCGTAGTTCTCGCCATCGCTGCGACCGGCAATCCAGCCGATCAGGTTGTTGCGGTTAGCGGGGGTGAACGGCAGGATTTCGACAAATTCCTCACTGGTGCCGCCGGGCAGCTTCATCAACACGTAGTTCGGCTGCATGGGCGCAGGCGACTGTTCACCGTCGTTGCTTTCGGTCTGCGTGGCGACGGTCCAAAGGTCCTCGCGGTTAAAGAAGACCGCCGGTTCAGTCATGTGATAGAGGCCGTAGACGGCGGACTGCATTTTGAAGAGCAGCTCGGAGTAGCGCACGTGCCGGCGCAACCCGGCGGGCATCGCGGAGGCATCCTTAAACAGCGTAGGGAAGAGACGGCGGTAGGCGGTAACGACCGGGTCGGTGGCGTCGAAGACGTAGAAGGTGGTGCTGCCGTTGTAGGGATCGACGACGACCTTCACGCTGTTGCGCATGTAGTTGATCGAGTTGTCGCCAAGCTGATAGTGCGTTGAGTACGGATAGCTGTCGGAGGTGGTAAAGGCGTCCAGTATCCATGAGAGCCTTCCATCGTCGTTGACCACGATGTAGGGATCCTGATCGAAGGTGAGCCATGGCGCCAGTGTCGCCACACGTTCGCGGATGTTGCGGCGCATCAGCAGGCGGCTCTCCGTGCCGATGTCGTCGCTGAACGGAACCTTGCCGAGATCACCGCGATCAAAGGCAAGCAGGGCGCGACGAAAGAAGCCACCCAGAGCGATGCCGCCTTCGCCCTGGTAGGTGGTCAGGTTATTCGATTGGCCCTGGGGGTAGTCGAACTCCTGTTGCCTTGTTTTCACGTAGACATCGTTATTCGTGAGTTCGCCGAAGTAGATCTCAGGTCGCTTTACGGCGAGGTTGGGCGCCGTGCTTTGCACCGGCATGTTGCTCAGCAGGAAGAGCGGCAGGCCTTCTGTGGTGAAGCCGTTTACCGGATTCATCGTGAGACCGTAGCCGTGGGTGTAGACGAGCTTCTCGTTGATCCAGTTGCGGCTGCTTTCGGGCAGCTTGTCGACGTTTAACTCACGTGCGGCCAGCATCACCTCGCGCAGGTGTCCGTCGATGACGTAACGATCAATGTCGATGTCGGGAAAATCGTAGTAGGTGCGGATCTCCTGCACCTGGCGCAGGGTGTCCTGGAGCGCATGCCAATCCCAGAGACGAATGTTGTTGAGCGTGGGTTGGTTGTTTGCCGGGTCGGCGGCGGCGACGCTGGTTTCCGCAGGGAACTCGTGTTGCGAGAAGCGGTCAAGCGCGTAGGCCTGGCGCGTGAGAGAGATGTTGTTAGCGATGTAGGGCGTCTCGCGCACGAGTTGGTTGGGTTTTACAACGAAGTCATCGACATACCAGCTGACGATGCCAAGCGCGGCGTAGCAGACCACTGCGGGCAGAATGGCGATTGCTAGCGTTGCACCACCTTTATTGGTGAGACCGCCGATGGCTGCCACCAGGGCTCCGGCGAGGAGCGCAATGCAGACCAGCAGCAGCCCAGGCAGCGTGATGTGGGCATCGGTGTAGTTCACGCCGTCAAAGAGTGTGCGGTGCTCCAGGATGTGGCTGAAGCGGTCGACATACACGTTCACGGCGAAGACGAGCAGGAGAAACGACACGGAGAGCAGGAGGCCTCGCCATGGGGAAAGGTTTTGACGGCTGTAGAGCGCGGCATTCCCCTTCTGCAGGGCTCGGGCACCGGCCGTGATGGCGAAGAACAGAATGGCCGCGACACAGCATAGAAAGGCCAACGTGAGCAGCCAGTTGAGCAGGAGCTGCCACGCGGGCAGCGTGAACAGAAAGAACGTGAGCGGCCGGCCGAAGACCGGATCCGTCGTCCCGCCGGCTTGGCCCCGGGCGGACCAGAACAGAGCCAGTGTGGGCCACGCGGAGGCCATGGAGGTGGCGGTGAGAAACGCGATGAACGCGGAGGCGCCAAGACCCACCCATCGCAGCGCGGGCTCCACGGAGAAGTTGACGGGCGTGCCGTTGAGGACGAGGCTTCGCGAGGCGGGCAGATCGGCCCCGTGCGCCCTTTTCAGAGCTCGAAAGCAACCGTACAGGATCGCAAATGTGAGCAGGGCAAAGGTGCCGAAGACGCCCGCTTGCCAAACCCGTCCGGTCCAGAAGACGCTGCCGTAGTTCAGCGAACGGAACCACAGCAGATCGACCCAGTAGGACAGAAGTGTTTGGCCGGAGGCCACTAGAAATACGACTACAAGGGCAAGCACGATGAGCGGACGGCGAAACCGCCGCGGTGCGTGTTCGTGGTCCCAAGCATCAAGCGTAGTGGGCAAAGTGGTCCGCCTTCAGCTAAACAGAAGCTGTTGCATTCTACAACCCGGATCTTTGCGCTGCTGTGTATCCCCGCAGGTGCGCTGGGCGGCATCAAGGGAGCCGTACTTTTCCCGTCATCGTGCAGGTCTGCCGCGGGCTTGTATACACTTCTGGTTCGTGGATTGGCGAAGGTGGCATAACGGCTCTCCGGCGGCGTAACGTGAGCTAACTTGCGTGGAAACAAGTAAGCTTGCCACCGCGCAGCTTACGACGGCCTCGTTCGTTTCGAAATCAGCTGGGTACGAGATCCGGTCACAGCAACTCGCTTCCGAAGGACGGGTCACAAGCTGTAGTGACGGGGGGACAGGGACTCTGATCGATTCGCAAATTGAGCTTCACGCAGATCGAAATAAATCTATGGCGCTCCAGACGACTGCTGAGACCTTTCGAATCCGTTTTGCTTTGCCCCTCGACCTGCTGCAGGCGGTCCTGCGAGACTGCGACGTGGCCTTCGGTAGTCTCGCGGACATAGAGGCGTTCGCCGACCTGGTGGAGACGCCCGGAAGATTGGCCGATGGCGTGGCGGCAACGCTGCGCACGGTCATGTCGGACGATGGCACGACCCTGACCCGCATGGAGATGCTGGAGCTTCTCTGCATTGCGGTCAGCGGGACAGACGTTGAGAGTTCAGGCCCTGCATTGCGCCGCTCCCTTCGCCAGATGCTGGTGTTTGTAAACGGAGTTCTGCTGTCCATGCAGGAGCCCCTAGCGAGAGCGGTTGAGTCACAGGGGCTGGTGGGTACCCGAGCATCTGAAGCGAGTGCAAAGCCAGACGAAGGTTCTCCCGAGGCGCCTGAGAACTTCTACGTGCTCGAAAGTTTCGAGCTCGTAGGCCGTCACGCCCCCTTTGCCAGCAAGGCGGTGCCGGCTACGTCGTTCGGAGCTCCTTCCGGGGTAGCATGGGCGCAATCTTCCCGACCGTCTGAATCGATAGAACCCGAAGCAGAGTGCTCGAAGTGCGGTTCGGGGAGCGATCCCGCGCAGGATGTTTTGGCGGAGGCGCCACCGGCTTTTTTCGCTCGCGTGGGAGCTGCGCCGGGGGATGTGCCTCCGTTTGCCGGCGCAGCCATCGCCCGATCAAGTGACCCCGCGAACGCTTCGGTCTGGGGAGAAGATGAATCCGGCGGTTCCGCAGAGTCTGTGGAGCCAGAGTCTGTGGAGCCAGACTCTGCGGAGCCAGACTCTGC
>CAXSBL010000014.1:4955-23770 GCA_964235515.1 uncultured Bryocella sp. | reverse complement strand
GGAGCCAGACTCTGCGGAATCAGACGAGCCGCTTGCGCACAGGCATAAGTTGTTGTCTCAGCCGGCGTTGATCGCGTGCGCCGCCGTCGTAGCTTTTGGTGCGGGTATGCTGGTGCCACGTTCCTCAACGCTGAGGCCGAACGCTGCCGCGGCAAGCGAACGAGTTGACAGTGCTCGACAGACCGCGGGATCGACCGACGCGTCTACCGGGTATTCGCCGGAGGGTTCCGGGGCGCTTACCGTGGCCGGGGTACCCGATCCTTTGCCGCTGCCCGTGAGCCAACCCGCAACGGCGAAGGCCTCTGCCGACAACGCCGGAGTGCAGGGACCAGCCGCTGTCTCCTCCCCGCCACCGGCTGAGGGGTCGTCTGCGGGGCAGCCTGTGCAGGTCCGCGCAGAAGCTCCGCCGGCCTCACCAAGCGCATCGGTGCCGCCGGCATATGCAAATACCGGCGTCCACGCCTCTCCGGCTACGTTCCCCACACAGCCTGGGAGTCAGGCCCTGACCTCTGTCGCGCCCGAGAGCGCGCTTGCGAACCTTATTTATTCTCCACCGCCGGAGTACCCGACGTTGGCCAAATTGACCAATGTAGAGGGCGAGGTGGTTTTGGCGATCGCGGTTTCAACGCATGGGGACGTCGTCGGCACCCGGGTGCTCGGAGGGCAGCCGCTCCTGCGTGGAGCTGCTGAGCGTGCCGTTCGACGCTGGAAATTTCGGCCGTTTCTCGAAGCCGGCAGACCAGCCGGGATACAAACCCTTGTGGCCGTCGACGTTCGGCCGCCTGTGCAGTAGAGCAGCGAGTACTTCGGCGAAGGCTGACCGCGTCAACAGCTCCTCTGGCAAAGAGGGTAACCTCTACGCCAAATCGTTTCCGTGCAACGTGAGGCGATGGGCGTGCGTAAGCGGGCATGAGGGAGAGGGAGGGACATGCGCTGCTCTGGGTTTCAGATTCTTTGTCCAAGCTTCCTGCCGAAGCTGCGATGACCTCTCAGCGCGTATATTCCGTTGGCGGAGGCCTGCTCGCCTTGGGTGGGGAGCAGGCGATCATTGTCCCTTGCCGACTGCCTGCCCTGTGCAAATGAAGAAGGGCTGCTCATGCGCTAACATGGGCAGCCCTTCTCAAAGTAGAGACCTAGACGATGCCCATGCCGCCGGTTACGCCGTAGATTTCGCCAGTGATGTAGCTGCCTTCCTGCGAGGCAAGCAGCACGTACACGGGCGCCAGTTCAACCGGCTGGCCAGGGCGTTTGTAGGGGGTCTTTCCGCCCAGCTTCTCCAGCTTCTTTTCGTCCCCGTCGGCTTCCTGCAAGGGCGTCCAGATGGGGCCGGGTGCCACGGCGTTGATGCGGATGCCGTGCTCTTCCATCAAAGGCTCACTGAGGCCCTTGGTGAAGTTCGCAATCGCCGCCTTGGTCATGGCATAGTCGAAGATATTCGGCGAAGGCTTGAAGCCCTGCACACTGGTCGTGTTGATGATCGACGCGCCCGGCTTCAGATGCGGCAGGGCGGCTTTGGTGATCCAGAAGAGCGAGTAGATGTTGGTCTTCATCAGAGCGTCAAAGCGTTCGGTCGAGGTCTGGAGCAGACCTTCGGTCTTGCCCATCTTGCCGGCGTTGTTGACCAGGATGTCGAGGCCGCCGAGCTGTTCGACGGCCTCGGCCACCAAGCGCTGGCAGAAGCCCTCGTGCGAGATGTCGCCCGGCAGGAGCACGGCTTTGCGGCCGGCCTCGCGGACGTACTTCGCGACCTCTTCGGCATCGGTTTGCTCCTCCGGCAGGTAGCCGATGGCGACGTCGGCCCCTTCTCGGGCAAAGGCGATGGCGGCGGCGCGGCCGATGCCGGAATCCGCACCGGTCAGCAGGGCTTTGCGCCCGGCGAGGCGCCCCGAACCCTTGTAGGAGAGCTCGCCGCAGTCAGGCTTTTCGCTCATGCCGGCCTCGGTAGCGGGAGCGGGCTGGACCTCAACGCTGGAGGGCGGACCGGGGTACTGTGAACGTGGATCTTGCGGGGCGATGAGATCGGTTGGCATGGTGCTCCTTCAGATTTGCCTGAGGGAGCGTATCCACCAGGCATCCGGTGAGATGCGAATGCGTTGGCTCCCGCCACCCCATCTGACTTTGCGATGTAAGCCAATGATCGAGCAGAGGCGCGACCTCGTTAACGCCTCGAAGCGGCATGATCACTGGACCGTGACGTTTACGTTGGTGGTCTGTGTGAGTCCCGAAGGACCCGTTGCGAGAATCTGCATTGGGTAAGTGCCAGTAGGAGCTGTCGCCGGTGTCGGCGAGCTTGTTGTGCCCGAGGAGCCTGATGAGTTGGACGCAGGTGAGCTGGCACAGCTTGTGACCAAAGCCGTGGTCAGACACAGAAGTAACAGCAACGGCAGAACCCGGAGAGCCGTTCTCATATGGCGATGACGCCGCTTCAGGGCCAGGGCCAGCAATCCAGGCACGCCGAGTGTCAGGGCCCACGTGGTTTCCTCCGACGCTCCGGTGAGTGAATGGGGCAGCGAGAGGCGGGCGACTCCGCCGGTGTGGATCGTCACCGTGGCGCTGGCGGAGCTGTTGCTGCCGCTGAAGACAACGGTCGTCGGGGAGAAGGTGCAGGTGGTGTTCCCGGGTAGGTTGCTGCAGCTTAACTGCAAGGTGCCGGCATAGCCTGGTGCTACGACGAAGCTAAGCACATCCGAGGCGGTGCCGGCAGGCGAAACGGTGATCGCCGAGGTTGCTGCCGTGACCGCGAGGATGGGGCTGGAGGCGGCGGACCGCACGAAGTTCCCATCACCACCGTACTGCGCGAAGAGGGTGTTGTTGCCGGTCGGAAACGAGGTCGCCGTATAGCTTGCAACGCCACCCGCCAGCGTGCCGGTGCCAAGCAGCGTTTGGCCGGCGTAGAAGCTGACGGTGCCCGTGGGGATGCCTGTTGTGGAGGAGCCCACCGTCGAGGTGAAGGTGAGATTGCCGTTTGAGAGCAGGAGGTTCGCCGTTGAAGCGGCGGCGGCAATGGTCAACGTACCGTTCGCGGCGGTCACGTTGTAGTTCGCCGCGCTGGCGCCCGTGATGGAGGGAACGATGGGGTAGGTTCCGGCTGCGCTGGAGGCAGTTGCCGCGGTGCTGAAGGTTTCGGTGAAGGTGTCACCGTTTACGGCGCCGCTGGCGGTACCCGTGAACGCCGGGTTTGCTGTTCCGTAGATTCGCGAGGCGTTTGCCGCGTTGAGGGACAGCGCGGCTTTGTTCACCGTGAAGGGTACGCTGGCTGTGGCCGACGGGTAGGCGGCATCGGCTGGAGTGAAGGTCACAGACAAGGTTTGTGTGCCCGCGCCGAGAAGGGTGCCCGCAGCGGGGGAATAGGTGAATGAACCGGCGATGGGCGAAGAAGCATTCAGTTGCGCGGTACTCAGCGCGGTGCCATAGCCGATTGCCGGCGGTGCAGACCATGTGAGCATCGGCGCCCCCGCCGTGACGACCACCGATGCATTGCCGGTCGCGCTGGTGTAGGTGGAAGAGCCGGCCGTGTCCGGCGTGTAAGTGGCGGACAGGGCAACGGTGCCGGTGGCCAGGGAACCGGCAGGTATTGTGATCGCAGCCACGCCCGCGTTGAGAGTCACGGCTTCGGAGGCATAGCTTCCGCCGGTCAGCTTGATGGCGCCAGAAGGAAGGGGGTTGCCGCTGCCGCCATCTACGGCGACGGTTACCGTGAGTGCTTGATTGGTTGTAACGTTCGCGGGTGACAGGCTCAGCTGCACCTTCGGCGGACCGGCTTCTGCGGTCAGCAGCGTGTTGCCTGATTTGGCGGCGAGGTACACACCATCGCCGGGGTAGCTTGCCTGCGCGGCATGCTGACCCCCACCGAGCGGCGAGATGCCGGTCACGGCGGCCGTGGCCTTCTGGGCCAGCTGCGATGTGAGTACCGTGAGCGAGTTGCTGCCGCTGTTGGCCACGGCGACGTCCTGCACCCCGTCCCCATTCCAGTCGCCGACAAGAAGCCCTTGCGGGTATGATCCGGTTGCGGTGTTGGTGGCGGCCTGGAAGGTGCCGTCGCCGTTGCCGAGCAGGATCGCGAGGCTCGAGTTGTAGTAACCGGCCGTGAGCAGATCGGCCTTGCCGTCTCCGTTCAGGTCGGCTATAGCGAGGCCGTTGAAGCTGGAGCCCGTGGCCAGGCTGGTGGCGGCCTGAAATGTGCCGTCGCCGTTGCCGAGCAGCAGCGTGCCGGTAGCGCCGTACTGGGTACCGACCACAAGATCGAGCTTGCCATCCCCGTTGAGATCGGCCACCGCAACGGAGACGGGTTCATAGCCCGCGGCCAGGGGGGCTGCGGGAGAAAAGGAGCCGTCCCCGGCGCCGAGCAGCACGGTGACGTTGCTGCTGTAGAGGTTGGTGACGGCAAAGTCCGGGATGCCGTCGCCGTTGAAGTCACCCTGCACCAAGGAGGTGGGCGAGTTCCCCACCTGGGCGCTCAGGCTGGCGGGCGTGAAGCTGCCATCGCCGTTACCGAGGAAGAGCACAAGGGTGGAGCTGCTGCTGTCAAGCACCGCGAGGTCAAGCCAACCGTCGCGGTTGTAGTCGCCGACGGTCAGACCGGCGGCTAAGAAGCCGGTTTGGGGACTCGCGGTCGAGGCCGTGAAGGTGCCATCACCGTTGCCCAGGAAGACGTCCACGCCATTGCTGACGGCCACCGCTAGGTCCATGTGGCCGTCGCGGTTGAAGTCACCCACGACGATCGAACGGGGCGTAGTGCCGGTGGACAGCGTTGCCGCGGCTTGGAAGGTGCCGTCTCCTTTCCCCAGGAGAATCGAAGCCGTACTGCCGCCGGAGTTGGCGACAGCGAGATCAGGCACGCCGTCCCCGTTGAAGTCCCCGCTCGCTACCGACACGGGCTGCGTTCCGACCGCCGGCGACTGCGAGGTAGCCAGGCTCAGAACCGGTGTGTTTGCACTGAGCAAGGTGCTGCCTAAAAGGGCGTTGCCGTTGGAGGTGTCGACGAAGGTAACTGTGCCGGTGGGCGCGACTGGTCCTTGTCCCGTGACCGCCGCGGTCAAGGTGTAGTTGCCCGCGTTGCCACTTTGCCCGATCATCGTGACCGAGGGTAGTGCGGCGGTGACGGAGAGCTTTGCCGCCGAGGAGGAACTCCCTGCGTTGCTGTTGGTGCCGGCGAAGACAGCCTGATAGCTATGGCTGCCCGCGCCCGGAATGAACTGCAGGACCGCCGTGCCGGCGTTTGTCAGCTGCGCGCTGCCCAACTGATGCAGGGCGTCGCAGGTGGCGGCCGCGGCGTCGCAAAAATTCACCTGGCCGGTGGTCAAGGGAATGTTGCCCGCACTTACCGTGGCGGTTGCCGTGACGGTTGTCTTCGAAGCCACGGTGGAAACCGGGGTCCCGGCGGAGGTGAGGCTGAGCGCGGTGGTCGAAGCGGTTTGCGACGGGCGTACCGCGACGGCCAGGGGCGCACTGGCGGTGAGCGCGCCGGAGGTGGCGGTGATCGTCGCGGCTCCGGTGACTGGCGTTGCCGTAGGTGCGGCGGTAAGGGTGAGAGCGTTGCTAGAAGTTGAAGAATTTTGTGAGAAGGATGCAGTCACGCCGGCGGGCAGCCCGGTCACCGCATAGGTTGCGCTGCCGGAGAAGCCATTCTTCGGCATTAGCAGGATGGTGGAGGTTTGCGAGGTGCCCGGTGCGAGAAACACCTCTGCTGGCGCGGCTGCCAGAGTGAAGCCTAGTGGGTTAATCGTTAACGCCACGGAGGTGGTAACAATCTGTGAGCCGGATGTGCCGCTGATGGTCACGTTCGTCAACCCGGGTGCGGCGGCACTGCCGGCCGTGAAGGTCAGCACGCTGTTGCCGGTTGTGGGGTTCGGGGAGAAGGAGGCGGTAACCCCGCTCGGCAGACCGGATGCACTCAACGTCACAGCCCCCGCAAAGCCGTACTCCGGCGTGACGAAGACGGTGCCCGTACCGGTGGCGCCCACGTTCAGGTTCAGGCTCGCAATCGAGCTAGACAGGCTGAAGTTGGGTGCGTAGATGGTCAGGGGAAAGGTGGAGGTCTGGGTTACGGAACCGGAGGTGCCGGTGAGTGTGAGGGTGCTGGTGCCCACAGCGGCCGAAGCACCGACATTCAAGGTAAGCGTGCTGGTGTATGTGGTTGGGTTGGTCGAGAAGGCTGCGGTGACGCCGCTCGGCAGCCCGGACAGCGCGAGATTTACGCTGCCGCTGAAGCCGTATTGGGAGTTTACATAGAGGTAAGCGTTGCTGGAGCTTCCCTGGCCGGCGTAGACGCCACCAGGGTTGCTCAGAGAGAAAGTGGGAGCGTAGACCCCCAGTGTGAGGGGGGTGGTCACCGTGACCCCGCCGGAGGTGCCGCTGATGGTGAGAGGGTACTGCCCAACTAGCGCCGTACTGCCGGCCGTGAGGACCAGGGTGCTATTGCTGGTCGTGGAGCTGGGCGAGAACACGGCAGTAACTCCACTGGGCAGACCCGTAATGGACAGGGCTACGCTGCCGCTGAAGCCGTACTGCGCGTCAACCGACACGTACGAACTCACCGAGTTGCCTTGTCCCACGGTGACGCTGCCATAGGAACTCAACGTGAAGGTGGGTTTATAGATACCCAGGATGATGGTCGTACTGGCCGTCTGCGTTCCAGAGGTGCCTGTGACGGTCAGCGTGTACTGCCCGATGGCGGTGCTGCTGTTGGCCGTAACGAGCAGGGTGCTGTTGTTTGTCGTGGGGTTTGGACTGAAACTTGCGGTGGCGCCGGCCGGCAACCCGCTGACGGACATCGTCACGTTGCCGGTGAAGCCATACTGAGGCGTGACGTAGAGGTAGCCCGAGCCTGAGGTGCCCTGGCCGACGGTGACGCCGCCGTAGTTGGCGACCGTGAAGGTCGGCACGTAGACGCCCAGCGTGAGGGTCGCCGTCGAGGTCTGCGTACCGGAGGTGCCGGTGATGGTGAGTGTGCGTTGCCCGAGGGCAGCGGTGCTGCTGGCCTGCAGCGTCAGCGTGGAGAGACCGGTCGTTGGATTTGGGGAGAAGGAGGCCGTCACGCCGCTGGGCAGGCCGGTGACCGCGAGGTTCACGTTGCCGGTGAAACCGTACTGCGGTGTGACGAAGACTGTGACCGTGCCTGAAGTTCCTTGCCCGAGGGAGAGATTGCTGTAGGTCGATAGATTGAACGTCGGGGCGTACACGCCTAGCGTGAGCGTGGCGGTCGCAGTCTTTGTACCGGAGGTGCCGGTGATGGTCAGGGTGGATTGGCCGGCTTTGGCGAGGCTGCTCGCCGCGACAACTAAACTACTGGTGCCCGTTGTCGGATTTGGTGTCCAGAACGCCGTTACCCCGGCGGGCAGACCCGTGATGGAGAAGGTGACGTTGCCAGTGAAGCCGTACAGAGGACTTACGCTGACAGAGGCGTTGGCCGACGCGCCCTGACCGAGACTGAGGCTGCCTGGGCTGGAGATTGTGAAGGTGGGAGCAAATACGCCCAGATTCAGGGTAGTTGTAGCGCTGAGCGCGCCGGAGGTACCGGTGATCGTTACCGTGCTTTGCCCTACGCTCGCGGTGTTGCTCACCGTGAAGGTGAGCGTGGAGGAGTTGCTGGTGGGATTAGGCGAAAATACCGCGGTTACGCCATTGGGGAGCCCGGAAACGGCGAGGTTGACGTTGCCGGTGAAGCCGTACTGGTCGTTGATAGAGACGTACGCCGTTCCGGAGGAGCCCTGGCCGACACTCACGCTGCTGTAGCTGGAAAGCGTGAAGCTTGGGCCGTGAATCGAGAGCGAGAGCGCCGTGGTTGCGGTCAACGTGCCGGACTGTCCCGTGATAGTAAGGGTGCTGGCGCCGGGTGTGGCGGTGCTGCTAACCGTCAGCGTCAGCGTGCTGGAACCCGTGGTGGAAACGGGCGAGAACGCCGCCGTGACGCCTGCCGGAAGTCCGGCGACTGAAAGATTGACGCTGCCCGTGAACCCGTACATCGGCAGAACCGTGATCGTGGAGGTGCCGGAGGCTCCCTGGTTGATTCCCACCGTGGCTGGGGTTGCGGACACGGTGAAGGTAGGCGTGTGTACGGCGACAGTCACGTTGGTGCTTGCCGTCAAGGTGCCGGAGGTTCCCGTGATGGTCACGGTCTGGCTTCCGGCGAGGGCAGAGGTGGTTGCCGACAGCGTCAGGGTAGAGGTTCCCGTCGCTGGATTTGGGGAGAACGATGCGGTCACGCCGGCGGGCAAGGCGGAAGACAGAGCAAGGCTGACATTGCCGCTGAAGCCACCCGCCCCTGTGATCGTGAGCGTGGAGCTGCCCGTGCTGCCGGGTCTGAGGGAGATCGTGTCCTGCGCCGAGGCCAGCCAAAAGCCCGGGACCTGCGGGCCGGCGAGATCGTCAATCAGCTTCTGTCCGTTGGCGCTGCCCCAACCCGTGGTCAGGTCGTAGCCTGCGACCGCGTTGAACCATACGGGCTGGTTCCCCGTCTGGTTGTTGCCCACGGTGATGTCATGGAAGTCGACGCTGCTGCTGGTGCCCTGCGCCAGACGGTACAAGGCCGGGTTGATAAAGCCGAGGCCACCGGGGGCGTTGCCGGACTCCGCCGCCTGCTGGTTGACCAAGGCCATGAAACCTGCCCAGCGCGGGGCCGCGAAGCTGGTACCGGCGTAGCCGCCGCTGCAGGAGCCCCCGGCGCAGGCGTAGTTATCGAAGTCGCCTTCCATTGCCACATCGGGAACATTCCGCAGGGTGGCTGACCCACCGTTGGCGGCGTTTGCCAGCCCCACCTGCCAGCTTGGAATGGAGATGCCGTCCGGGCTGATGCCGCCGCCGCTGCCGTCACCCCCGGAGTTCCACACGGTCTCGGAGACCCATTCCCCGGCCGCGCCGTTCGTGGTCAGATGGGTGCCGCCGACCGCGGTGACGTACTGGTCATCGGCAGGATAGAAGTACGGATTAATGGCAGCGTCATAGGCTCCGCTGTCCCCGGAGGACGTAAAGAAGCTTTGCCCCTGTGCGGCCATCTCCTCGAAGAACACGTCATCGACGGCCGGATCGGCCGCCGTCCAGCCCCACGAGCAACTGAGCTGTTTGGCGATGTTCTCGGAGGCCATGGAGTTGAGAATGTGGGCATCATCATCGCCGATGTACACCCGTACCTGGTTCAGGTTGGGCGCCATGCCGATGGCCTGCACGATGTCGAGCGCCTGCTCGGCATCATCCGTGTTCGGCCCAGCGGTAACGCCGTCCAGCAGCACATTGTTGATCGGAACCCTGTAGCTCTGTCCGGCGTTGCTGAACGTGAGGTTTACATCGCTCAGATTGTATCCACCAAACTCCAGGAGACCGACGCTTTGCCCATTGCCGTCCAGACCCGTACCGCCGTAATAGGCGGCGCGCATGTCGCTGCCCAGGTAGGCGCCGCCCGGTCCAGAGCCTGTGACGGCGGCTGCCTTGACGCCATCGGCCGTGTGCGCGGACATGTGCTTCGGCAGGGAGTAGTTATCCAGACCGGAGATGTGGGACACAGGCACCGCGAGATCGAGTGAAGGCTCGCGGTCGGGTGAAAAGAAGGTGCGGTTCTCGGTCGGATGCTGGTACACGTTCATCTGCACGTGAAACGCCGCATTGATCTGCGCGACGGTGCCTGCGATGGGAACGATGAGGCGATTGGCCGGCAACTCCGCCACGGAGAGGCCATGGGCACGGGCAAAGGCAACAACGGCGGCGAAATCGCTTTCCGTTGGGCCGAACTCTTCGGTGAACTGCGCAACAGTGAGGAAGTGCCGAAAATCGGGGCTGGAGGGGTCAGACAACCGGCCGAGCAGGCTTTCCAAGGCCGCCGGGTCGCGCAATGGCAACACGATGGAGCCGCGGATTTGCTGGTCCGCAGGCATATTCCCCACCAGGGCCGCGCGATGATCGGCTACCGCCGGACGCACGTGGTGCTGCAGCACCTGGGGCGCCTGAGCACACGCCGTGCCGTGAGCTGCGAACACCAGGGCGGCAAGCGCAGCCCATAGCAGGAGAAAGCTGGATCGGGAAAAGGGACGGTGCGAGCAGCCGGAGAGCTGAGAGGGAGAGGACGGTGCTGCTTGACGGCTGAACACGGCGCAGGGCCTCCCAGGTACGACCGGATCCCAAGGTTTGCCGGTCAGCGATCGACGCAAAAACGACGACGGAGAATCGGTTAGCCAGTGATCAGCAATGCTGCAAAGAATGAGTTTGAACTCCACGGACGATACCACGGGAGTATGCAACAGTCATGTGAATAAGGGCCCGACTCAGTCATCGCAGCAGACGTAAAGCAACGCTACAGAACGAGAGCGGACGAAACAAGGCCCGGGCGCGCATTTCTCCTCTCCTTTCCGCCCGTTGGTAACCTCTGACCGAGTACCGCAGATTTGGAAGGAGATAGATGTTGTGCGCAGATTCCATCCTGTCTGGGGGCGATAGAACCATGCCCCATGCGGAGCGACTAGACGCGAGCGGCATCTGACAGCCTGAGGCAAAAGATGAACCGGAGACAGTTCGGCATGGCGATGGCTGCGCTTGGGCTTGGAGCCCAGGCGCATGGAGAACCGTCAACGGTTGTCGAAAAGCTGCAACTCTCGCGCAACGGCTGGATGCCGAACAACGACCGTTTGCCGGTGCTGCTGTACCGGCACGCCTTCAGCGGCAGCCAGGTGGCCGACAGGATGGAGGAAACCTTCGGGACAAATCTCTGGCCGGCACAGTGGAGAAACGGCGTCTACACCTTTCACCACTACCACTCCACTGCTCACGAAGTGCTTGGCTTTGCGGCCGGTAGTGCGCGGTTAGTTCTGGGTGGGGAAGGCGGCCACAATGTGACGGTGGGGGCCGGGGATGTCTTGGTGCTGCCTGCGGGGACGGGTCACTTTCTTGCGGATGCGGCGCCGGGCTTCCTTGTTGTGGGAGCCTATCCTGTCGGCCAGCACTGGGATATATGCCGCTCTGCCCCGGATGCCGCGACGTCTGAACGGATGCTGCATCTTCCTTTTCCACACAGTGATCCGCTCACCGGAAGGGGAGGGGATCTGGTTCGCGCCTGGCCCACGTTGTAAACCCTCGAATGGCCCGCGACGGGTTTGCCCGCAGATGGTGGACTAGGCCGGGGCCAAGAGGGACGAAGGCGTTCAGTGGCCTTGATTGCAAGCTTGGGATTCACCAGAGAAATCTGCAACGTTGCGAGGCATACGAACTCCGGCGAGACGGGTTTCGAGATACTCTGGGCTTGATGGAGCTGCGAAAGAAAGACAAAGATTGAGGCAGCGTTCACCTTCCGCATCGCTTCGAAGCCGAGCTCCTGGCTTCTGACTCAGAAGCCAGCCCGGTTGGTCCCGGCATAGCAACAACCATCTCTGGTCATGGAAGAACATGGGAACCCACCGCACTCCAGACGAAACACCCGGCAACCCTCCAAGCCGTCGCTCATTCCTCAAATACTCTGGCCTGGCGGCAGCCTCATCGGCCTTTGCTGTGCCTCAGCTCGAAGCCGCACAGGACGCTGCAGGGAAGAGCGCGGCGCTTCCCACGCAGACCCTCTCCGGTCCGGTAGACGACCCCGTGCAGTATGTGAATCTGCTGCAGGGAACGCAGTCGACGCCCGCGTTTTCGCATGGCAACACGCTGCCAATTGCGACGACGCCGTTCGGCATGGCGCACTGGACGCTGCAGACCAGCGGGGGCTCGCCATGGTTTTTTCAGCCCTGGACCCGTCGCACGCAAGGCTTTCGATGCACCCATCAGCTGAGCCCATGGTTGTACGACTATGGCTTCGCGACCTTTCTACCGGTAGCCGGCACCGTGCCTTCCACCGAGGCAGGGGCGCGCTCCTCTTCCTATCGCCCGGAAGACGCCAAGCTGACTCCCTATTCGCTGGAACTTTACCTGCTGCGTTACCGCACACGCGTGGAGTTGGTTCCGACGGAACGTTGCTGCGTTGTCTCGGCCGCTTTTGACGCGCTTCCACCGGGCAGCACGCCCCAGACGCGGGGCTTCATTATCGACATCCCCAGCGTGGCGGGCGAGGTGAATCAGCAACAGGGGGCACGCACCCTTCGCTTTGCTTCCAACCAGACCTCGGGCGGCACGCCGCAGGGCTTTGCGACGTACTACGTTGTGCAGTTCAATGATGTTTGGGACAGCTGCGAGGTGCAGCATCACAAGGACCATGATGGAGCCGATCACCAGGTTCTCTCGGTCTCGTTCAAGCCGGGTGCGCAACTGGAAGCCCGCATCGGCACCTCGTTTATTTCCTTTGAGCAGGCGGCCTATAACCTGCAGCAGGAGGTCGGCACTGGATCTCTGGACAGCCTCAGGCAGCGTACAAAAAATGAGTGGAACACGATGCTTCGTCGCATCTCCATTGAAGGTGCAACGACGGAGCAGGCGCGCACCTTTTACTCCTGCCTTTACCGTGTGCTGCTGTTTCCACGAACTTTTCATGAGCCTGTCCCTAACGGAACCGGCGTGCACCACTACAGCTGCTTTAACGGCAAGCTGGAGCCCGGGGTGATGTATGCCGACCACGGCTACTGGGATGTGTACAGGGCCTGGTATCCGCTGGGCACGCTGCTGTTTCCGGAGCGAATCGCCGACATTCTGCAGGCCTGGATTAATGCCTACAAGGAAGGCGGCTGGTTTCCACAGTTCCCCGCGCCGGGTTACAGGGCTTGCATGTCAGGGAGTTTGATTGATTCTTTGTTTGCGGACTCGATCGTCAAGAACGTCGGCAATTTTGATCGCGAGGTCGTCTTCACAGGCCTCAAGAAACATGCGACGGAGCCCGGAGATCCGAACAAAGGATACGGTCGCGTCGGCGTGGAAGACTACATACGGCTGCACTATGTGCCTGCCGACAAGATCGAGCAATCGGTAGCGGAAACCGCGGACGCTGCCTATGGCGACTTCTGCATTGCACAGGTTGCCAAGGTGCTGGGCAAGCGTGCGGAGTATGACGAGTTCATGCGGCGTTCTGCATATTGGAAGAACGTCTATGACCGGCAAGTCGGCTTCTTTCGCGGCAAGAACTCGGACGGAACGTGGCTTTCTCCGTTTGATTCGTTCACCTGGGGCAGCCCGTACGAAGAGGGTTCCGCGTGGCAGCACCGCTGGGATGCTCAGCACGCGGTGCCCGGCTTGATTGAGGCCATCGGAGGCCAGGCAGCGGCGCAGCAGGCATTGGAGCAGATGATGTCTGTGCCGCCGATCTTTCATGTGGGTGTGTATGGCGACGAGATCCATGAGATGTCAGAGATGGCAGCAGTGCCGTTCGGACAATATGCGCATTCCAATCAGCCGTCACATCACCTGCTGTACCTGCTTGCGCACGCAGGCCGCCCTGACCGCCTGCAGTTCGAAGCGAGACGCGTAATGGACGAGTTGTACTCCCCCGACAGCTTTGCCGGCGATGAGGATACCGGTTCAATGGCGGCGTGGTACATCCTCAGCGCGCTGGGGATCTATCAGGTATGCCCAGGCATCCCGGAGTACACCTTTGGCAGCCCACTCTTTCCGCGTGCCACGATGCAGTTAGCGGCAGGCAAGACGCTGGTGGTCGAGGCGCCCGCGAACTCTCCGCAGAACGTATACGTACACGGCATCAGCTTCAACGGCGCTCGCCGTTCCGGTGTCACGATCACGCATAAGGAGTTGACCTCCGGTGGAACGCTCAGGTTTGACATGGCCGCAGAGCGCAGCGCCTGAAGGCTCCCGCACCAGCACGGGCGCGGGTGGCGTAACCATGGCCTAGCTGAGCGAAGGCGTTGTGCGCGCGCGATTGCGCGCCGGCAGGAACGGGTGGATCAGAATTTGGTAGGCGCCGCCGCCGAGTACGCCACCCAGCAGCGGCGCGACAATCGGGATCCACCAGTAGTTGCCGGGCGAAGGCAACGCCGAAGCGCCCCAGCCGGCGAAGAAGCAAAAAAGGCGTGGACCGAAGTCGCGTGCGGGATTGATGGCCCACGCCTCCAGGTAGCCCATGGAGGCACCGATGACCGCAACGAGCAGGCCGATAATGAGGGCGCCGGCGTTGGCGCCGGGGGCCTGCTCGTTGTACTGTTCGGTAATTGCGAAGATGCCGAAGATGAGAAAGGCGGTAAGGATGATCTCGTCAGTAAAGGCATGCATGGGAACGATGGAGCTGCCGGGGTGTGTAAAGAAAACGCCGGCTGCTCCACCGGCGGCGCGGGTGAGATGGTGTGCCGTGTTGAAGGTGTCAATGACCGGAGAGAAGAGTATGTAGACGATGACAGCACCGGCAAAGCCACCGAGCACCTGAGCCGTGCAGTACGGGACAACCTTGCGCCAGGAGAACCTACGGAAGCAAGCGAGAGCGAGAGTCACTGCCGGATTGGCGTGGCAGCCGCTGACCGAGGCGGTGCTGTAAATGGCAACGGTCACGGCGAGTCCCCACGTGATGCAAAGACCCCAGTAGGCCTGCTGGTAGGGATTGGGGTCATAGAGGTTGTACATGGCGGCTACCGAGTCGCCGATGCTGATGATGATGCACATCGCGACGGCTTCCGCGATGAGTTCCCCTACCAACGCTCTCTTCATGCCGCCTTCTCTTCGTACACGAAACTGACTTGCCTGTCCATGGTGCCATGCGCTCCACCGATCGCGTGGTTCATCTATCCATCACGCTTAGTGGCTGTCTCCGTTAATCGCGATGATCATACATAAACGGGGCAAGTCTTCTCTGTGCAGTCAGGCTGTGGCTCGAAATCGTTTTGCCAGGGGTCTTGGCTCAGTAATGGAAGCGGTAGCGCACCTCCCCGTAGATCTGGCGTGGATCGTTATAGTGAAAGCCACCGAAGGTAAGGCTGTTGTCGAGCAGCACGCGGCGATTGGCGACGTTCTGCGACTGAACGGAGACGTTGATGTTTTCACCCAAACTTTTGCCGATAGCAAAGTCGAAGGTGGTGTGCTGCGGCAGGTACTCGTTGGGGTATGGAGTCCCGGGTGCCTGGTCACCGTTGCTGAAGCCGGAGCCGTAGTACACGTTGGTCGAGGCGGTAAAGCCGTGACTCAGCTTGCCATTGAAGCCGACGTTCAGGGTGTTGCGCTGGTCGTGGTCAAGCGGTGTGTAGGCATAGCCCGCGTCGCATTGGACGGAACCGATGGGAGAGCAGATAAGGCCTCCGGTGATCGCACCGCGCTGCTCCGCAATCTGGTTTGAGTAGGCGAGATGCAGTTGCCCATAGCGCCAGCTGCTCGGAGAGCGCAACGTCGTCTCCCAGGCGCGTACCAAAGCGCCTTGCACCGTAACCGGGAAGTAGATGCTCGATTCGCCGATGTTGGAGTGGTCGAGGAAGTTGTTGACGCGGTTCTTGAACGTGTCGATATCAAGCAGCCAGCCATGATAAGGAATCTGCACGCCGAACTGATGCTCTTCGTCGCGCTCCCCATGCAGCGGCGCGAAATCGGTCTCGTTCCCCTGCGCATACTGGAGCACTGGCCCCGTCACGGTCAACAGCGGTGGAGGCTGGTAGTAGCGATCGTAGGCGGCGCGGAAGACCCAGTTCAGCTTGGGAACGCGGACGGCGACACCGAAGCGCGGGTCTGTGCCGTCTTCTGTAAAGCTGCCCTGGAAGTGCGTCTCGCGCAGGCCAGCGATCAACGTGAGCCAGGAGGTCGCCTTGTAGTTATCCGAGACGTATTCCTCGATCACACCACCGTTGGCGGAGTCGGGTGTAAGTGGAATATCTGTGGCGCTTGCGTCGTTGAAGGCGGCGCCGAAGAGCAGATTGTCATGTTGGCCGAAGGAGTAGATGCCGGCCTGCAGGGTGTTGCGGGCGATCGTGGTGCCGAGGCTAGCTTCGCCGCCGGCGTAGGTGGAGGCGCGGTCCGAGGTGGTGGCCACCGGCTGGTCATTAGGGTTGGGGTTGTAGTCGGCTCGGTTGTAGTGAAAGAAGGGCGATGCCTGCAGCACGGTTGATGAGTTGAAGGTATGCAACCAGGAAAATGCCACGACGCCGTCCGTCTCAGCCTGGCTGTCGCGCAGACCGCTGGAGTTGTAGAGCTGGTTTTCGTAGTCGTTCGGGTCCGGATCGTAGGGGATCTGGAAGGAGTCGCCGCGAAGCTGGGTGACGAGCCGGAACTGGTCCTTTGCGGTCTTGTTGTAATCGATGGAGGAGAAGCCACCGTAGCCGTCCGAGGCATCGTGAAAGATCCTGCCGATGGGCGGAGCAAGGCCGTAGTCGCTGCGATTGCCGTTCAAGCTGACGTAGTAGGCCAGCTTTTCTGAGTGGTCGCCGAAGCTGAGCTGATCGTTGGTTTGAAAGAAGTTTCCGGCAGAGAGAACCAGTTCAGCCTGACGATTCCGCTCGAAGCCATTGCGCGGAACCACGTTGAAGACACCGTAGGTGCGATCCCCGACATCGGAGGTGTAGCTGCCGCGCTGGACCTCGACATAGTCAATGTCTTTCGGGTCGATCTGCGCTCCGAGATTGCTGGCGATGTTGGTGTTGGGGATCTCGACGCCATCGATGAGCCAGCTGACCTGGTGGCCGCCGCGCATGTGCAGCATGTCATGGGTCATGTACGCGCCGGGAACGTAGTCGGTGATCATGGCCATGCTGTTGGTGCGGTCCGCCCCCGGCGTGGAAGCGATGTCTTCGCGGCTGATCAGGACGGTCGGAGTCACGGTGTTGACATTGCCTCCAGGAACGGAGCTGTCGACCGTAACCGCCTCCTGGACGGAACCGATGCTCAACTCAAAGTGCAGGATCGGCGACGTATCCGAGGCCAGCGTAAGCGCCTGCCTGCTCGGAGAAAAGCCTGTCTGCGTGACGGTTAACGTGTAGTCGCCCAGCGGAACCGCGGGAATGGAGAAGGATCCATCCTGAAGGCTGACCACCGTGCGGCTGAAGGCAGAGTTGGCCGAGCGGAGTTCGACCTGAGCACCGGCGATGGGGCGGTGCTGGGGATCATGAACGACACCGTGTACCTGACCGAAGATGCTCGCGTGCGCAGCAGAGGTCCAGAGTACGCAAAGAAGAGATAGGCATAGAAGCAAGCGGCGCATAGGCGGCCTCCTGGTCACGAGCGGCGTGACTTGTCGAAATCCAGACATGGGCAATGCCGACGTATTCCCGGAAAACGGGTGTGACGCGGCTACTGCGAAGGAACGGGACTAGGCGACGAAGGAGGGAGGTCCGCGCTTTTGACGCGATCGATCGCGAGAGATGCGCCATTTGGATTCTGTCTGCGCGACCCCTGCAGGATGGCTCACCAGAGCCGCAAAAATACTGGCTGATACCCCAGGCGAAAGAACGTCAGGGTGGGTCGCCGGCATAGCGTTTGGGCAAAACGGACACTTCTCAACCGGAGCACGGAACTGGGTGCCCTTCGCAGCGGCGCCAGATCGTTCAGCCATGCTCATCCCGCAGTGGTGCTTTCCATCTCTGCGGCAACAGACCGGTACGCCTTCATCCACCTGTCCCGCCAGCGCAAACAGAGGCGCGACGAAAGCCAAGCTGAAGACAGCCAGTAACAGAATGGAAAGGAGCTTGCGCACTGCTCCCATTGGAACCTAAATCACGCCGGTCTGCAATGAGTGGTCTCGCGTAAGAGCAGGGTCATCTTTCTGCGGCACAGAGCGTTCACGGAAGCGCCGGTACCTGTTCAGCAGGGAGGCGGGTCCGCGGGCTTGAAGGAACACGAGATTGCCTTCAAAGCGTTTGGCCTCGATGATCGCTCCGGCTTCGAGCGAGGCGAGAACGGCGCCCTCCGATTGCGGCAGGCGAAAGCTGGACTGCACAATCGGGTCCGCCGCCAGGGCGGCATCGATCGACGTCAGGAGCTGTTCCATACCGGTGCCCTGCAGCGCGGAGACGGGAAGGGTTGTGGGATCGGCGCTGACAGAGGCGAGTGTTTCGGGCGGAAGCAGATCCGCCTTGTTCAGCACCTGCAGAACGGGCTTCCCGGAAACAGCGAGCTCGGCCAACACAGATTCCACCTGCGACTTCTGCTCTTCGCGCATGGGGCTGGAGGCGTCCTGAACGTGGAGCAGGACCTCGGCGCGCTCGACCTCTTCGAGCGTCGCGCGAAAGCTGGTGACAAGCGTGTGCGGCAGATCACGGATGAAGCCGACGGTATCGGAGAGCAGAATCTTGCGCCGGGAGGGAAGCTGCACTTGGCGCAGCTTGGGATCGAGTGTGGCAAACATGCGGGCTGATTCAAGCACGCCGGCTTCGGTCAGGGCGTTGAAGAGGGTGCTCTTGCCGGCGTTGGTATAACCGACGAGGGCGACCACAGGCACCGGGACTGCCTCGCGACGCTGGCGTTGCTGGTGACGGATGCGGCGCACACCGTCCAGCTGCGCCTTGATGTGATCTATGCGGATGTTGATCTTGCGGCGATCGGTTTCGAGCTGTGTTTCACCAGGCCCACGGGTGCCGATGCCGCCACCGAGCTGCGACATGGCGCGACCGCGGCCGGCGAGGCGCGGCAGCTGGTATTGCAGCTGGGCGAGCTCTACCTGCAATTGACCTTCTCGGGTTCTGGCGTGCCGGGCGAAGATGTCCAGAATGAGCTGGGAACGGTCGATCACGTGGCAGGGGAGCCGAGCTTCGATGTTGCGAAGCTGTGATGGCGTAAGGTCGTGATCGAACAGAACCAGCGAGGCATTGGTGGAGGCCACAACGCCCACAATCTCCTCGAGTTTGCCCTGGCCGATGAGGCTGGAGGGATCGGGTCGCTGGCGACGCTGCACGAGGGTCGCGGCGATGGTGGCACCGGCGGAGCGGGCGAGCTCTTCGAACTCCGCGCGGGTGGCTTCGACCTCAAGGCGGTTTTGAAGGCCGCCCTCAAGCGCAGCG
>CAXSBL010000014.1:0-4855 GCA_964235515.1 uncultured Bryocella sp. | reverse complement strand
GCTGATCGAGCCGCCGTCGAGATCCGCTGGCGCTTTCGGATCTCGCCGGTGAACTCAACCACGACAAGAACCGCGAGCTCCTGCTGCGTCTGGGAGCTGCGGAGTTCACGGGCAAGAAGGGCGGCGTCCTGCGCCGCACTCGCTTTGACAAGACCGCGGCGAAGTGTTTTGCCGCGGTTGCGGCGAGACTTCACCTCGCCGGAGGCGGCGTCAGGGGACGCCTTTTTGCTGGTCACAGGAATCTCAATTCAGGGCCGAGCTGCCGGCCTTCTCCAGAGTACCGAAGGATCCACGTCACCGCGCTGAATGTCGGCCTATCGCATCGTCGCGGCATCGTGTACCGCGACATAAAGGCGCCAACATCATGCGTACGCCGAATGGGCGCGTAAAGGTGTTTGACTTCGGGATCGCCAAAGTAAGCGCAGCCTGCTTAAAAAAGCAGTGTCGGCACACCGCTCGCACTGTGAATTTACCGCCCCGCTTTGCTGAGTATTGGTCACTGGGCGGGGGTGGGTGGCTTGCGTTTGTCGATGATCCGGTAGCCCGCGGGTGGCTGGAAGTACTTTGGGTCGGGTTCGGTCGTGGTGAGTTCGGTGACGGTGAAGACCTGGCGGCCGGATTGCGCTGAGTCGAGCACGGAGGAGAGATTGAAGCCGAGTTCGGGGCTGTAGCGGAACTCGCGCACGGTGACCATGGGAGCGTCGTTGCCGTAGACGCCGGCGTTTACGGTGGTGGTGTCGCGGTAGGCGTGGACGGGGAGGCCAGCGACGCTGTCGGCGCCTAGATCCTCATGCAAGAAGGTGCCTTTGCCGTCCTTGAACGGACCGGATGGATGCGCTTCCGGGTTGTAATGCCGGAGCCCGACAACGGATAGGCGAAGCTCACAGACTTTTTGGAAGACGGAGCACTGATAAAACTTGCCGGCGATCGGGTCATCGACCTGGATGTAGGTCATCTGCGAAGGGATGCCGCTGCCTTTGGGAGTAAGGAACCAGCGCTCTTCGTATAGACGGCCAGCGCTGTCGCGCACAATGGGGCGGGCGTTGGTGGTGGTGACGTTGCCGCCGTTGCGCATGGTCTGGATCCATTCGGTGTGCAGCGTGAGGCTGAAGGGAGCGTTCGGCAGGTTGGGGACGTAGATGCTTTGCAAAACACCGCCGCCGCCGCCGTCGGTGGGAGCGGTGCCGCCGTCGTCCTGGGCGTGCGCTCGCGTGATCGCTGGGCCGAGGCTAAGGGCGGCGAGGAGAAGGACGTACAAACTTCGGGATCGGGGGCTGCGCATGGAGTACCTCTGGCGTGCCAATGACCTACGCGAGCATGTTACTCCGCCTGGGTGCGGTACGCGAGGGTGTCCATATTTCGGAGCGTGGGTTAGCCGCTCCGGGTGTTGTCACCCGGGAAACTTTTGGTCTAAGGTCTTGCGTTTGCTGCTGTTAAGTCTGGACCTTTAAAAGCGAGACGTGAACGCCTGGTGTTTGAACCAGTCTGATCTTCTTCAATCTGGATCAAGTTTAGTTACGCGATGGAATAGCTTGCAACGTCACGTCACGATTTCTGTAATGCGTAGTGTCAGAGAGTGGGTGGGCCGCCCGCCATCTCTGTGCGAGGGCTCCCGAAGAAGCGTTTGCGAAGCAGGGCGGTAAGGGCGAGGACGCCGGTGGCGAGCAGGGCAAGCGTGGACGGTTCAGGCGTGGGAGCCACGTCTGTGATGCTGCCAGAGATCGCGTCCACCCATGCGCGGTGAGACTGCGCATGGGTGGAGCACGCGACGGTGTTTGTAGATCGGAGTGTTAGAGGAGGGATGGGTGACCCGCCCGCTTGCGCAGCACGCTCGTGAGGCCGAGAAGGCCCGTGCCGAGTAAAACAAACGCCGAGGGCTCAGGAGTTGGAGCGATCGAGGTTACGTACCCGGAAACGGCGATGTCGGGTGCTGCCCCTGCGGGCAAGTTGCTGATTTGCGAGTAGTCATATCCACCGAATTGATCTGTAAAGTAGTTCCGGCAAGGGTTGGTGAGACTGCAGATGGTGATCGGCTGGAACGGAACGTAGAGTCCGGTGGCGTACTCAAGATCAAAATCCGGGCCGATGAGATCCGAGGAATCGCCGTTGTACATGTAGATAGAACCTGTGCCATGGAGATTTGGCGAACTGCCAGCCTGTGTCCAGGTCAGGTTGTATAACCCCGTGGACGTGACGTTGCCGCCGACGATTCTGTGGTAACCGTCGAGATCGTACGTCAAGGTGCCTGCGATGATGTCGCCGCTTTGTAGGGTGGCGTTGACGTAGAGGGTCTGCAGGGTGTCGGCGTGGGCTGCCAGGGTGCTGCTGAGCAAGAGTGAACTGACGAGCAGGCGCAAGCGCATGTGGGATCTCCAAGAGTGCAGGGGCAGCTTAAGTTTACGCTACCTCTGCTCCACGGAGACTTGGGATGGGGCTGGTGCAGTCGCATCCATGCGCGATGAGGCTGCGCGTGGATGGGCGCCCACTGTGTTGGTGGTTCGGGTGTTTGGGGGGGCCACCCGCCGGTATCGGGATCCCACCCATGCCGGGTGCCCCATCCATCGCGGCTCTATCGCGATGGGTGGGTGAGGAGCCGATTCCCATCGGACTTCTCGCGTTGATCCCACGTCCAGTGGGACTCTATCTCGACTGGTCCCGGTTGGCCGGTGAGCCAGTGACGATAGCTGCTCCATAGCCAGTCTTGCGGCTTGTCGACCAGGCCTCGTTTTACCGGGTTGCGGTGGATGTAGCGTAGCTTTTCTACGAATTTGGGATGGGTGATGACATTCCAGTCGTGGTAACGAATCTGCCAGAACTGCTTGCGGTCGCCCTTGAGTTGTCTTGAAGTTTGGGTTTTCAGGACGTTGAGGGTGCTGGCCAGCTCGCGCACCTTTGGTTCGCCGAGTGAGCATGTGCAGGTGTTCGGGCATGAGGACGTAGCCGAAGACGTGAAAACGCTGACGCTGACGGAGTTGTTCGAGGGTGGAGAGGAAGACCGTGCGGGCGTGGTCGTTGTCCAGGTAGGGACGACGGCGATAGCAACTGAAGGTGACAAGGTGGTCGTGGCCGGAGCCTTGGTAGCGTTTGAGTCCGGTGGGCACGGTCAGATGATCGTAGTTCTGGAAGCTGTGGGGTGCTGTGGCCCTTTGGCGGTGTCGGCATCCCACCCATGCGCGATGCGCATGGATGGGGCACCCACCGTGGTCGTGGGGTTGGGGTTTGGGTGGGCCACCCGCCATGGATGGGGCACCCACTGTGTTGGTGGGTCGGGAGTTTGGGTGGGCCACCCGCCTGCTGCCGATTGCGCTGATCCTGTGGCGTATCGCGCTGATGCGTGGTGAGGAAGCGATGGCCTGAAGTTGGTACCCCACCCATGCGCGATGAGGCTGCCCATGGATGGGGCACGCGATGGTGGGGTGGAGTGTCAGGGAGTACCTGGGAGAAGTCGTTCGTAATCAAGCCCACGTCTCAGAAGCGAGACGTGGGGCACCCAGTGTTGTGCGCTTTGAGATGTGGGCCACCCGCCAGGCGATGGTGGTATGGAGTGTCAGAGAGTACCTGGGAGAAGCCGTCCGTGATCAAGCCTACGTCAGCAGCGAGACGGGGGGCACCCAGAGTTTTGGCGCTTTGAGACGTGGGCCACCCGCCACCCAGAGTTGTGGTGGTTTGAGATGTGGGCCACCCGCCATTAACTACACTGTATGCTCGATCACAAAGAGGTCAACGTGAACGGCAAGTTAGCCAATCGTGGAGAGAGAATCGAGCCGGGAATTCCTCTATTACATGGGCCAATGACAGATCAAGATCGAGAACAAGATGAACTGCGACGTCGCCAAGAGGAGGAACGACAGCACAGAGAAAAAGAGCTAGCACTCACCCAATCAAGTGTTCACCTGACTCGTGCAAATTTATACCTGACGTGGACACTCGCAGTCTTCACTTTAATAGGAGCAATAGCTGCTGTATATCAAGGGATCATTGCCCAACGCAGCGCCGAGGCTAACAAGGTTGCTGCTCGAGCAGCAAGAGACTCAGCTCGCATCGCGAGTGAATCGCTTGATGAGTTGCGCAGCAGTGAGGCCACATCAGCAGGTCAGTTCAGGACACAGCTTTCAAAATTGGATAACGGTATAAGGGAATCAACTCGTCAAGCGAATGCTACTCGAGAGCTTGTGGAGGTTGAGCGGGAAGCAGCAGACGCCGCTACGAAACAGCTAGATAGCTCAGAACAGCAGTTTCAATCTGCTCAGAGGCCGTGGTTGTCTTTGCAGGTGAATGGCGATGAGCTGAACGTCGTAGGCAATAATGTAAACATGAAGATACATTTCATAGTAGACAATATAGGACGATCTATTGCTGTTGCAGTTGTGTTTTCTGGTAGCCTTGAACGATATGATTCTTCGAGAAAGGATAACGGGTGTTCAATAAGTCCTGAATTGAGGCGTAACATGCAAGCTAGCGCCTCGGCTACGGCTGTCTTCCCCGGAAAGCCTTTCTCTGGAACAAGAGTGGTGTCCGGTTATGTTTCAAGTAGTGACGCTAAGACCCAACATGGAACCAACCTTGATCTAATTGCTTGTGTTTACTATCTTACGGCTGTCGATAACATTCCACATACGACAAGTATAGTCAGACATCTCTATGACCCCAAGGCATTCAGTTGGCGTTTTACGCCGGGCGATGCGGTACATCGTGTCGAGTTATCAGAGCTTGAGGCACGCACCGGCGCCGATTGACATTGGGTTTCTTCATCCGAACAAGAACTCCTTTGTTCTCAGTTCCTTAACCTGATCCCTCAACTTGGCGGCTTTTTCGAATTCGAATTTTTTGGCGGATTCTCGCATGTCGGATTCCA
>CAXSBL010000013.1:53872-80927 GCA_964235515.1 uncultured Bryocella sp. | reverse complement strand
GCCGTGCCTACCCCGCCGGGAACACGGGATTCGCCGCCTTCGCGGGAGAGATACGGCGCCAGCGCGTGCGCCAGATTCGCGAGCGGCAGGGTCTGCAGCCAGACGCGGCCCGGGCCGGTCAGCGTGGCGAGAAAGATGCCATCTCCCCCGAAGAACATATTGCGGATACCCTGGATGCGCGTAATCCCGAAGGCTACCCCGGCCTGAAATGCGCCCACATGGCCCGGGTGCACGCGCAACGTCTCGCCGGGGCGCAGGTCGCGGACCACGGTTTCGCCGCCCAGCTCCAGCCACGCGGTGCCGACGCCGGAGACCTTTTGCAGCAGAAATCCATCGCCGCCGAAGATGCCCGCGCCCAGCGATTGCTGAAAGCCGACACCCAGCTGAATGTGCGGTGTGGCGCAGACGAAGCCGTGGCGGTGAATCATGTACTCGTGCCCGGGCGAGACCTCTACCGGCAGGATGTGCCCGGGAATTTTGGTCGCAAAGGCGACCTCGCCGGTGTAGCCCTGCGCTCCATATTCGGTCATGAACAGGGTGCCGCCGCCGGCCATGCGCTTGATCGCGCCAAAGAACCCGCCGCCGCCGCCGAACTGCGTGTGCGTGGTCATGGCGATGGACTGCGACATCCAGCTCAGTTCGCCGGCCTCGGAGATGACGCTTTCGCCGGGCTCCAGCAGCAGTTCCAGCACGGGCATGGTGGATCCAACGATTCGGCTTTGCATACGGTTCCCTTCGGGCACGATTCATTCGCGCCACTCGACGATATAGTACGCGCGAGATTTCCATGCGGTTCCGCAAGACGCGTGCACGGCACAGGACGGCTATGCTTGCTGCAGGAACCACCTCCGACCCAGCGTGATAAGTCCGCTTCGATCGCCGCTATCGTGCTCTGCCCGAGGTTCGTCATGTCCGTAACGCCCACCGTACTCGCTAAACCGGAGCGTCTGCTCTCCCTGGATGTCCTGCGGGGGATCACGATCGCGGCAATGATTCTGGTCAATGATCCGGGCTCCTGGGAGCACGTCTTTCCGCCGCTCGACCATGCGGAATGGAACGGAGCGACGCCGACGGACATGATCTTTCCCAGCTTTCTCGTGATGGTCGGCATCTCCATGACGCTCTCCTTTGCGACGCGGCTGGAGCGCGGCGCCAGCCACCGGCACCTTGCGCTGCACTCGATCCGCCGCGGGGCGCTGCTGGTGTTTCTGGGGCTGCTGCTGAACGCCGCGCCGCACTTTGAGATCGCACAGCTGCGCTTTCCCGGCGTGCTGCAGCGCATCGGCGTCTGTTACACCCTGGCCGCCCTGCTGTTTCTGGCGCTGCCCGGACCAGAGTCCGGCCGTTGGCGGCGGCAGCGCGAGATCGTGCTTGCGGCCGTAACGGTGGCCCTGCTGGGGGGCTACTGGCTGCTGCTGCGCTTCTACCCCACGCCGGGATTCGGCGCCGGCCGCCTGGACTCCTACGGCAGCCTCCCGGCCTTTGTCGATCGCGCGGTGTTTGGGCTGGACCATATCTATCGCTACGGCACCACGCCCGGCTTCGGGATCACCTATGACCCGGAGGGTTTGCTTTCCACGCTGCCGGCGCTTGCGACCCTGCTGATCGGTGTACTGGCCGGTGAGGAGATGCGCCGCGAACGGCGCGCCGGTTGGGCTCCCGCGAAGACCTGTGGCGCGCTGGCATTGGCCGGCACCACGCTGTGGCTGGCCGGCTTGGCGCTGAGCCTCTTTTTGCCTCTGAACAAGAAGCTTTGGACCAGCAGCTTCGCGGTCTTCTCCGCGGGTATCGCCCTTTTGCTGCTGGCGGGTTGCTTTTATCTTGTGGATCTACGCCAAAGCCGCCGCGGACTCACCCTGCCGCTGATCTTCGGCACCAATGCCATCCTCTGCTACGTGCTGGCGGACGCCCTGGCGATCACGCTGGGGCAGATCCACGTCCTTTCCGCTGGAAGGCCGGTCAGACTCAGCGGTTTGCTGTACCGGAGCTTGTTTGCCCGGTGGCTGCCGCCGCGGGTTGCCTCGGTAAGCTATGCCGCCGGCTTCGTTCTGGTGATCGCCGGGATGGTTTACCCGCTGTACCGCCGGCGCATCTTTCTTCGCCTGTAGAGAGCGGCCATGTCTCCGGAAGTTTGAAGCACCCGTCCCGGGACGGCCGGCAAACCGCATCCAACCGGCTAGACGTAGACTCGTGGGGGAACAGCATGGCGGACACGCAAACGCAGGACCAGACCAACGAAGCGAACAAGAAGCAGCAGCCGCAGACCAACGACGCTCCCGGAACGCTGACGGGCGACCGTGGTGACGCCAAGGCAGCGCCCTCCGGCTACCGCGGCAACAACCCGGGTACCTCAGGCTCCGGCGAGACCCACGTGGTCTCCGCTACGCCGGAAAACGCCATTCAGCAACTGAATCCCTCCGCCCCGGCCGACACGGGAACCACGCCGGGAAGCAACGCCAAGATCGGCTAGGCAGGCCGCGCGGGGATTTCCGACCGCCGTGTGATTCACCTCTCGGCATCCGGTCAGCCACCCTGGCGGGTGCCGGATAGAATGGACGGGCGGGCCTATAGCTCAATGGTTAGAGCAGCGGACTCATAATCCGTTGGTTCCAGGTTCAAGTCCTGGTGGGCCCACCAAATGCACAAGGCATGGCAGAGCGGTTCCCTCGTGTCTGCCCTACTATGGCAGGATGCGGTTCCTCGACAAGAACAATCTTCCGCTCAAGGAAGACTGGTACGGCAATAATGCGGCGGTCTGCTGTTCTGCCTGCGGCAAGGTTTTTCTGGTTTCGCAGGTGCTTCACCGCAAGGGACGGGCGTGCCCCAAATGTGGCCTTACCCATGCAACCGTGACTCGCGGCGAGGTCCAAATTCAAGAGCCTGGAAACTAGACACTGGAACCTGGGCAGTCGAAGTTTTTGGAATCACAAGAGCGGACCGAGTCCCGATTGACCGACGGTCAATAGCGGTCAATATTCGATGACGTGCGGCGAGGGGTAGGTGATGGTGCCGTCTGCGCGGCTCACGTACACATCGACGCCTTTGGTCCCGTTCAGGGTGGAGGCCACGATGATGCCCGAGCCGAAGTTGCCTGTGCCGTCTGTGCGGGACACATCCACGTGGTGCGAGTGAATGGGCGCATTCACCGGGCTATAGGTCGTCCAGTCCTCGGTGAAGCGGGAGAGCGGATAGCTGCGGTGCTGGTCCGGGTGCGCCTGCCACTGCGGGTCGTTCTCGTAGAGGCCGTAGGCCTTGGCGTAGTCCTTGTCCTGGAGCGCGGTGTAGAACTCATTTACCTTGTGCTCGGCGGGCAGGTTGGAAAAGAGCCAACCGTGGCCCAGGATGTAGCCCAGCAACGTAAGCAGGATGATCAACACGATGAAGGAGGCGAGCCCGATCAACAGAGCCTTGATGGTGTGGGCGCGGCGGGTGTCGTAGGCGGGTGCATCCATCAAGCTCATCGGAAGTCGGGTCCTTGGGTCTGGATCGGGCGGCACGTGGAGGCTCCGCCATCCTATTAGACACCGGAGCGCGACGGTTGGGTCCCACCGTTATGTTTCGAGCCGAACCGTTGGCCGCAGGGGTGGCCGCAAGAGTGGTTGGGCCGATCAGACGGCCGCGGCGAGCGAAACGGCGTTCGGGATGTGCTCGAACTCGGGGCCGGAGGGCAAATCATAGACGCTGAGCACGTCGATCCGGACCGGAACGACATCGCGCCACGGCTCCGGCAGACGCTGGCGGTAGGCCTGGGTCATGCGGCGCAGGGTGCGCTGCTTGGGGGCGTCGACGGAGGTTTCGGCGGGGGCCATGTCGCGGGCGGTGCGGGTCTTTACCTCGAAAACGACCAGCGTATCGCGGTCCCAGGCGACCAGATCGAGGTCGCCGCGCAACCGGCTGGAATGCCAGCGGCGAGCGACGATCGGGTAACCGAGCGCCTGGAGATGGAAGTAGGCCAAATCTTCACCGCGTTCGCCGGTGAGCAGGTGTTCGGGACGCGGATGCGGGCGGCGCTCGGCGGACCAGCGGGCCGAGCGGCTGTTGGCGCGGCTGCGCAGGGACAGGTAGGCGCGTCGTTCCAGGCTGCGAAGGTAGTGGGCAACTCTCACAAGAGCGAGCTTAAGGGTACCCGCGCGGATGCGCCATGAGACCTGCGGGCCCGTTGTGACCCGAACGGGGGAGCGACAACAGCTTGGGTATGGACGAGTATTTCCACCGCCTGGAAGAGCTCTGCGGGGCAGAACCGCCGTTTCCACGCGGTATACTTGATCGTGCACCCCAACGCACAATCCATCCCACAATTGAAGAGGTTGCAAGCGTGTCGGCAAAGTACATCTTTGTGACGGGCGGCGTCGTGTCGTCGCTGGGCAAGGGGCTGGCCGCGGCCTCCATCGGCTGTCTGCTCGAAGCGCGCGGGCTGCGCGTAAACCTGATGAAGTTCGATCCCTACCTGAACGTCGATCCAGGGACGATGAGCCCGTTTCAGCACGGCGAAGTCTTTGTCACCGACGACGGCGCGGAGACCGACCTCGATCTGGGCCATTACGAGCGCTTCACCCATGCGCCGCTGACGCGCGACAACAACCTGACCACCGGCCGGATCTATGAGTCGATCATTGCGCGCGAACGCCGCGGTGATTACCTGGGCAAGACCGTGCAGGTAATTCCGCATGTGACCAATGAGATCAAAGCCGCGGCGAAGAAGATCGGGGAAAACTGCGATGTAGCCATCGTCGAGATCGGCGGAACCGTAGGCGATATTGAAAGCCTGCCGTTTCTCGAAGCCATCCGGCAGATGCGGCAGGAGTTGGGCCGCGACAACACGTGCTTCGTCCATGTCACGCTGATCCCGTGGATCGCCGCCGCGCAGGAGTTGAAGACCAAGCCCACGCAGCACTCCGTGAAGGAGATGCTGTCAATCGGTATTCAGCCGGATATTCTGCTGTGCCGCGCCGATCGCGAGGTCCCGCAGGAGATGCGCGACAAGATCGCCGATTTCTGCAACGTTGAAAATGCCGGTGTGATCGTCGCGCGCGATGTGCCTTCGATCTATGAGGTGCCGCTGAATCTGCATGCGCAGGCTGTGGATGCCCTGGCCTTGAAGTACCTTCGGCTGGACGGTGGTCCCGAGGCCGAGCTGGGGCGTTGGGAGGACCTGGTACACCGCGCCTACCATCCCAATGACGAGGTGCATATCGGCATCGTCGGCAAGTATGTGGAGTACGAGGACAGTTACAAGTCGCTGAAGGAAGCGCTGGTGCACGGCGCGCTGGCGGAGAACCTGAAGCTGCGCGTGACGTGGATTGAAGCGCAGTCGCTCGAGGTGCCGGAGTACGCTTCCATGCTTGCGGGTTATGACGGCATCCTGGTGCCCGGTGGGTTCGGCAAGCGCGGCATTGAAGGCATGCTGAACGCGATTCGCTATGCGCGTGAGTCGGACACGCCCTACTTCGGCATATGTCTCGGCATGCAGACCGCGTGCATCGAGTACGCACGCAATGTATGTGGTCTGGAGCACGCCAATAGCGGGGAATTCGATCCGGGGACGCCGAACCGCATCATCTACAAGCTGCGTGAGCTCACCGGCGTAGAGGAGATGGGTGGCACCATGCGTTTGGGTGCCTGGGAGTGCGTGCTGGAGCCGAATTCCTTGGCTGCCAAGGCGTATGGAACGATGAAGATCTCCGAGCGGCACCGCCATCGCTACGAGTTCAACCGTGAATTTGAAAAGCCGCTGACCGACGCCGGGCTCCGCTTGACGGGTGCTTCCGAGAGTGGAACCTATGTTGAAATCGTGGAGATTCCGGAGCATCCGTTTTTTCTCGGCTGCCAGTTTCATCCCGAGTTCAAGTCCAAGCCCCTGGAGCCGCACCCGCTGTTTCATGCCTTTGTTAAGGCAAGCTACGCTCACCGTGGTCTGCTCGCGTCTGAGCAGATGGTGCGCGCAGAGGTACAGGCGTAGGAACTGGCCGCGGTATGGGCTGTGCATCGCAGCGGCAACGCGGATCCGTCGGATCACAGCTCAAACCCGAGTAGCTACTTTGGCAGCGCTTCGGCGCTGCTGATATAGCTCTTGGCGTCGAACTTTTTCATCGCGCTTGCCTGCGTCATGTAGCGGCGTTTGCCGAAGATCTTCCGCTCCGGCCAGGGGCGGTCGAACTTGCCGAGCACGGCCCAGGCGATGGAGGCGTAGCCGTTTGGGTCGCGACCGTCGATAAAATATTTGTCGTTCAGGTGGATCGTCCATTCCATGGCGGTTGGCGCATCCGGGGTCCACTCCACGATCTTCTTGCCCCAGTACATGCGCAGGTAATTGGGCATCCAGCCGTGACGCATCATTTGGGTCTGCGCGGCGTTCCAAAGTTCTTCGTGTGTCTGCGCGGCCTCGAGTTGCTCCAGCGTATACAGCGTGTCGCGCTTGTCGCCGTCATGCTTTGCGATCGTTTCGGCGGCCCAGTTATCAACGCATTTCACGTTGTCGTACTCCGGCTGGTAGCGGCAAAAGTTTACGCTGAGTTCACGCCAGGTGATGACCTCGTCGAAGTAGCTGTCACGAGCCGCAGCCAGACCAGGATCCTTTTCGACGGCCGCGTTCAGGGCGTTGATGATCGTCAGGGGACCGATATGGCCGAAGTGCAGGTAGGGCGAGAGCCGGCTGGTGGAATCGCGCTCCGGGTGCATGCGGTCATCGCTGTATTTGCCCAGTTTCGTGGTCGCAAACAGCTCCAGGCGTTTCCACGCCGCTTTGCGGCCGCCCTGCCAGGCCTCCACCGGGCGTACGCTGCGATCGAAGTGCTGCCAGCCGCGCGTCATGTCCTCATGTGGGTCATCGGCCTGCAAGCCTTTGGGTGTGTGCCAGGGCTTTCCGGCTTTGGGGTTGGTGTAGGGCTTGATGAAGTCCGGCATCAAGCGCTTCAGGCGTGGGCGGATCACGGCCCCGGAGTACTGCGCCTTTTCAAGCAGCTTTGAAGGCACGATCACATCGGCATCGATGGTCCAGAAGGGCACTCTCAGCTTTTCGGCAAGGTTTACCCGCCAGCGTTCGGGTTCCCGCATGGGATTTTCATCGCCGATGACCATGGCCGCGTGCACATCGGCAAAGAAGCGCAGATGGTCTTCGTGCGGATGCCGGCGCAAGACGAAGCCAACCCCTCGCGCGGCGCAGTCTTCCGCGACGTCCACCAGGCCCTGGTTCAAGAAGGCGTAGTGGCGCAGGTTCGCGTGGGGAAAGTTGCTGATGCCGGCGAAGTAGGCCACCACGGGCAGGTCCAGCGCGTTGCCCAGTTCGATGGCTTTATCGAGCGCCGCATTGTCCAGGCCACGCTCCGCGCGCTGCATCCAGTACACGATGCATTCCCCGGCCGGATCGGGCGCACCGGCGCGACGCACGGCTACGCGCTTGTCGCGAGCCAACGCCCGGACGGCTTCGGGAACCGCCGGATCGGCCTCCAACTCAGCCGCGAGTGCGGCGTACTGCCGGTCACGGCTCTGCGCCTCGTTCAAATCCTCAGACGGTTTGCTTTTCGCGGGAGCGCTGGCATTGCTGTTCACAAACCCCTTGGATGAGTGTCACCGGTGCAATCGAGGTACAGGAAGCGGTGAGATCGTGCAGCTTTTCACGGCATAAAAGAGCCGGCACCCGAAGGTACCGGCTCTTCAATCGCGTTCACCAGGCCGCTTAGCGATGACCGCCGCCACCACCGTGGAATCCGCCACCGCCACCATGAAATCCGCCACCACCGCTAAGACCGCCGTGGAAGCCACTACCCGCGCCATTGAAGCCCTGGTGGAAGCCACCGCCGGCAAAGCTGCGCTGCGCTACGCCTCCACGGGAGTATCCGTTCAGCAGGCCTTCGTGGATTCCAGCGCCGCCCAGTACACGGCGTCCGCCGTACCTGTAGCCACCGTAGCCGACGCCGCCATAGCCGTACCCTCCACCGTAAAGACCGAAGGGATAACCATAGCCGTAGCCGAAGCCAAACGGGTATCCAAAGCCATACCCGGAGCCAAAGCCGTAACCGTACGGATAACCGAGCCCGAAGCCAAGCCCCAGAGCATAGGGGCTGTAGCCATAGTCAGCCGCAGCAAGGTACCCGGCATTGCTTACGGCACCTTCGCCGGCGTTCGTCAGGCCGTAGTAGCCGTCGGCGTGAGCCTCCTGTGGTCCGGTCCAGGGGAGCAGATCATTTTGAGCAACCTCGGTGTCAAACTTCACGGGATGCAGACGATTTCCGCCGAAGAGGACCTCGTGGTCGTCTTTTACCTTCGCAGACTTTACATTGCTGCCCGTGTCGCTTCCCGGGAAGGCGAGGGCCTCGCCGTTAAAGACACGTGCTGTCTCGGAGGGTACGTCAAAGGTGTAGAGCCCACGCTTCAGCAGTTGGGTCTGGCCATTGGGCATATCCACTAGCAAGAGCCCTTTAGGGGCGAGCGCGTTCACGGCCACATTGGCATGGCCGCCGGTGATGCGAGCCTCCGCACGGCTATTGGTGCCGGCGACGATCTGCACCGTCGTGTTCTGGCCCAGCCGCAGCAGGGAGCCCGGCACCAACATCACATCGGCGGTGCCGTCTTCCGTGGCCAGCGTTTCGCCGGGATGCAGAATGCGCGGAGTGCCTGTGAGGCTGGTGGTTACCGGCTGACCATCGAGGGTGGCCTGGCCCTGAACGAAGTTCAGAGCAGAATAGGAATCCCGTACGGCTGGGTACGTGCCTTGCGCAAAAGCAGGAACGGACAGAGTCGCCAGGGAGAGCAGAATTGCAGTCGCTTTCATCCGCGGCATCGAAAAAACCTCTACATAGTAGATGCAGTTCGTGACAAAATGTCGCGCACGCACCCAAAAGCCGCTCGGAGCGAGGAGCTTCAGCTTGTGCCGTTCGGCTTGGCCGTGCGTTTCGGCGTTCGCAGCGGTTCAGCTTCAGCTTGCGGCGCTCCGGCCTTGCGCTCCGGTGCGCTGCAGCCTGGCCAGGGCGTTGACGGCGGCCTCCGATTCGGTCCGATCCGGCTGCTCGCCGGCATCGTTCCAGCCGGTGTCGTCGCTGGAGGCACCAACCTGGACGGCGATGCCGTCGCCGCGCGGCACCATACTCAGGCGGTCCCACTGCAGGCTGTAGCCGAGCTCCGGCTGCGCGGGCAGCCAGCCGATCTGGCCGCGGACCGGGATCAGGGAATCGTCGCCGAACAGCGCGCGGGCGCCGTACCCTGTGCAGTGCACGACGGTGCTTTCCGGCAGCGTGGCCAACTCGCCCGGTGTGTGGAATTCGCGTTTTACCAACCGGCCACCGGCGCCGTGAAAGTCAGTGAGAAGATCTTCCGTGTAGGCCGAGATGTTGAAGCGAAAGGTGCTGAGACGGCGCGCCCAGGCGGTGTGGAAGGGGTGCTCGCCGGGGCCGAGGTCCTCGCTGCGGTACAGATCGGCAAGCCTGTGCTCGAGATGGGCAAAGCCGATCGCGTCCTGGCTCTGGCGAAGCGCGATGGCCTCGGTGGGGCGAAGTTCGGAGAGCAGGTAGCGGTCGTGAACGTCCACGGGAGCGTCCGGCTGCGCGGCGATGCCCTGGTAGACGGCCCAGGAGTGCCGCGCCATGGCCTCCCACCGCGCGGCGGTAGCCTCATCGGTGTTCATCGCCAGGGCGAAGCGCGAATCCGGCGACCACAATCCCGTGGCGCGGGAGGAGCGTGCCTCGGGCGGCAGATCGCGGGCGTAGATCCGTACGCGCAGCCCGGCGCGCTGCAGCGTGACTGCTGTGGTGAGGCCCACCGCGCCGCAGCCGATCACGGCGATCTCGCCTGAAGGGTCCGCGGCCGCCGACTCGCGCAGAATCTGTAGAACGCGTTCTGCGGAGCCCCAACTCAAAGACCAGCCCGAACCCCCGTGGCCGTAGTTGTGGATGAGCAGCTTGCCCCTCGGATGGCCGCCCAGCCGCTGAGCCTCGATGCGAGGGCCGCCGGCGCGAAACGGCCGGGTGCAGACCGTGATGCGCTGGAGCCGGCCGGGCTCGGCATGGACCAGCGGCAGGGTCTCCGGGACGATTGTGACGCGTCCTGCCCCGGCGTTTCGTGTGCCGGGGTGCCGGGTTCCGGGCAGCGTGGCGTTGTTCCCCATGCTCCACTATCTCGCGCCGGCGGCGGAGGAGTCCACCGCTGGACGGGGGCGAGGTCGGCACACGGCTATGGGATTAGAGGGACCAGGCAGAAGGGGCGCGCAGCCATGGCCTGCTCCGCCTCCCGCTGCAGCAGCGCGCGTTTGCGTTCCACACCCCACCGATAGCCGGCCAGACCACCGTCGCCGCGTACGACGCGGTGGCAGGGAATCGCCACAGCGCAGGGATTGGCGGCGCAGGCCCCGGCGACCGCGCGGACGGCCGTCGCCGGCAGTCCCAGGCTTTGCGCCAGCTGCGTGTAGGTCGAGGGGTTGCCGGACGCTACGGCGCGCAACGCCTGCCATACCTTCAGCTGAAAGGCTGTACCCTGCGGCGCCAGCGGCACCCCCAACGTGTCGCGGCGGCCTTCGAGCAACGCCGTGACCTGTGCGAGCAGCTCCGTTTGGTCCTCCTCGGCAGGGCAGATTCGGCGATTTGGGAATCGCTGGGCCAGGTCGGCGTGCAGCTCAGCTTCCCCTTCGCCGAGCAGTAGAGCGCAGATGCCTGAGCCTCCGCAGGCGACAAGAAACACCGTAGAGACAGCGCCCACCGAGCAACTGCCAACGCTGTACTGCAGCTTCTCCTTCTGCATGACCACCTGCGTGGGGCTCATCTGTTTTGCTCCTGAACAGCACGCCTGCACGCCACTCTTGTAGGCTACGGAAACGATACCCGCAAAACACGGTTCACGATCGGGGAGAAGGAAAGGAATCCATGGCACGCCAGCTTTGCCCTACGGACGCCTGCAGGTCCGGTGCACGATGACCCATTCGGAAGCTCCTCACTCACCGGAGACCGTGCTGCTCGCCGAAAGACTTGAGGCCAGCAAGCACGGTGCACCGCAGGAGTTCCGCAAGGCGCTCGGGCTGTTTGATTCGATCATGATCGTGGCCGGCATCATGGTCGGGTCTGGCATCTTCATCGTCAGCGCGGAGATCACGCGGCAGGTAGGCTCGGCGGGCTGGCTGCTGGTGGTCTGGGCCATTACGGGCGTGCTGACCGTGGCTGGCGCCTTGAGCTACGGCGAACTCGCGGCGATGATGCCCGCGGCGGGCGGCATGTATGTGTACCTGCGTGAGGCGTTTTCGCCGCTGTGGGGATTTTTGTACGGCTGGACATTGCTGACAGTGATCCAGACGGGCACGATCG
Source organism: uncultured Bryocella sp. (assembly GCA_964235515.1). GTDB lineage: Bacteria > Acidobacteriota > Terriglobia > Terriglobales > Acidobacteriaceae > Granulicella. Next base: position 69,642 of record CAXSBL010000013.1, on the reverse strand, counting down.
CCGCTGTGGCGATTGCCTTTGCGCGCTTCAGCGGCGTTTTGTTTCCGTTCGTGAGCGAGACGCACTACCTGATCGCGCCGGTACACGTGCTGCCGGGCTATGCGCTTTCGCTTTCAACCGCACAGGCACTGGCGCTGGCGGTCATCCTGCTGGTCACCGTGATCAACAGCTACGGCGTGGAGTGGGGCAAGCTGATTCAGAACGTCTTCACCGTGGCCAAGCTCGCGGGGATGGTGGCGCTGCTGATGTTGGGCGTGTTTGCGTTTCTACGCCATCCGGCGGTGTTGCGGGCGAACTTCGCACACCCCTGGACGCCGGTGGACGTGGTCGGGAACCACGGCTTAAACAGTGTTGTGGATGCCACGACCGCGATCGGGCTGTTCGTGGCGCTGTGCGTGGCGCAGACGGGATCGCTGTTCTCCGCCGACAGCTGGCACGACATCACCTTTGTGGCCGGCGAGGTGCGCAACCCCAAGCGCAATCTACCGCTTTCGCTCGGCATCGGCACGTCGATGATCATCGTGCTGTACCTGCTGGTGAACCTTTGCTATCTGGCCGTGCTGCCGGTGCACGGAATCCAAACGGCACCCAACGATCGCGTGGCCACCTCTGTCGTCGATACCGTGCTGCCGGGCATCGGGCGCATCGCGATGGGCGTGCTGATTATGGTGAGCACCTTTGGTACGGTGAACGCGATGACGCTGGCCGGCGGCCGCGCCTGCTACGCCATGGCGCAGGATGGGCTGTTCTTTCGCAAAGCCGGCGTGCTGAACCGGGCGCAGGTGCCGGGCTGGGCACTGGCTTTGCAGTGCGTCTGGTCGCTGTTGCTGGTGCTGCCGCGCACGTTTGACACGGCGACCGGAAGCTACGGCAACCTCTACAGCAACCTGCTGGATTATGTGATCTCCGCCGCGCTGCTGTTTTACATCCTCACCGTGGCGGGGCTGTTCCGGCTGCGCCAGACACGCCCTGGCGCGCCCAGGCCGTATCGCTGCTGGGGATATCCGTGGCTGCCGGCTTTGTACATCGCGGGTGCGGCCGTGGTGTTGCTGGTGCTGTTTGCCTACAAGCCTGCCACGACGTGGCCGGGGCTGCTGATCGTGCTGAGTGGGGTCCCTGTGTACCTTTTGCTGCGGCGCCGCCTGGCAGCTTCGTCGAAGCCCACCGCCCTGACGCCTACCGTCCTGTAGACCGGCGGCATCCTAGGTTTTAGGAACTTCCTCACAGGGTGTGAGCCCTACCGCGTAGCGCTTGAAGCCCGGAGTGCCCAGGATGCTACCCCGGCCATCCGTTCGGAGCTCTTGTGAGGGCTGCAACTTGCAAGTAGACTTGGGTTTAACCGAGCTGTAACTGTTTGGCAATGAAGCGATCCGCTGGCGTGTTTTGACGCCCAGTCAACCCTCACCCTGGAAGGTAGATGAGAGAGTCCATCCCATTCGTTATCTCCTCCGAGATGCGTTCTGTTGCACGGGAAGAGATCTACTCCAGGGCAGAGGCCACCGAACTTTCACAGCAATCGCTGCGGCGATCCAAAACGGCAGCGGGGGCCCTGCTCTCCATGCAGGCCGTCGACGGCTCCTGGTGCGGTGATCTGTTCGGAGATTCCACCCTGCTCTCCGACTACATTTTGCTGCAACTGTGGATGCACCCTCCTGACGCTGACGGCGTCTGGCGCCATCCCGACCCCGTGCGCATCGAGCGTGTCGTGCATTCGGTCTGGCGGCAGGAACGGCCCGAAGGCGGTTGGAACCTGTTTCCCGGTGGACCGGCGGAGATCAATGCCACGGTGCGCGCGTACACCGCGCTCAAGCTGGCAGGCGCCGACCCAAGCAGCCCCGACATGCAGCGCATCTGCGGGTTGATCCAGACCCTCGGCGGTCTGCAGGCCTGCAACAGCTACACCAAAATCAACCTCAGTTTGTTCGGTCTGTTCCCGCGACGTTTCGTCCCGACGGTGCCGCCTGAAATTCTTCTGGTACCGGGCAGCGTGCTCTACGAAATGAGTTCGTGGACGCGGACCATCATTGTGCCACTGGCCATCGTGCAGGCACTCGGCAACACCTGCGCCACACCGCAGGGCATGAACGTGAATGAGTTGCTAAAGCCCAACAAGCGACTCTCCTTGCCCAAGCGCGACCGCATCTCCGAGCTTTTCGTCCAAGCCGACCGGCTCTTCAAGCTGTGGCAGCAGCGCGGTCCGCAGAAGATCCGCTCCAAGGCCATCCGTTCGGCCGAGCGCTGGATGCTGGAGCACATGCAATACACCGAAGGGCTTGGCGCCATCTATCCGGCGATGATGTACGCCATCATGGCAATGGATGCGTTGGGCTACGAGCGCGATCAGCCGGATCTGGTGCTGGCGATCAAACAATTTGAAGATCTGCTGCTCGACAACGGAGATCTGCTGGTATTTCAGCCCGCAAAATCGCCGGTCTGGGACACCGCGATTGCCGCGTTTGCGCTCGGTGAACTGCTGGCCGTGGCCCCGGATGAAAGTGCCCAGCGGCAGCTGACCAAAGCCGCCGATTGGCTGCTGGAAAAAGAGGTTCGCCGTAAGGGAGACTGGTCAGAGAAGCGACCCGACCTCACTCCCAGTGGATGGGCTTTCGAATTTGCCAACGAGTTTTACCCCGATATCGACGACACCGCGATGGTGCTGCTGACGCTGCTGCATGCCAAGGCATCCGATCCGGCGCGGCAGGCCAAGACCGAAACCCGCGCCATCAACTGGTTGCTGGGCATGCAAAGCTCCGACGGTGGTTGGGCCGCGTTTGACGTCGACAACAACTGGGAGATCCTGAACCGCGTTCCCTTCGCCGATCACAACGCCATGCTCGATCCCACGTGTGCCGACATCACCGGCCGCGTGCTCGAATCGCTCTGCAAGCGCGGCATGACCTACCGCCACCCGGCCATTCATCGCGGGGTTCGCTACCTGCTGACCACGCAGGAGACGGACGGCAGCTGGTACGGCCGTTGGGGCGTGAATTACATCTACGGCACCTTTCTCGCGATTCGCGGTCTGAAAGCCGCAGGTGATCCAGCTTCAAGTCGCGCCGTGCGGCATGGCGCGGCGTGGCTGAAATCTGTGCAGGCGGAAGACGGCGGCTGGGGCGAAAGCTGCCTGGGCTATGAGAAGAACTGTTACATCGCTGCACCGAGTACACCGTCGCAGACTGCCTGGGCATTGCTGGGGCTGATCGTCGCCGAAGGTCCGGATTCCCCCGCGGTGGAACGCGGTGTGGAGTGGCTTCACGACAATCAGCGCGCGGACGGCACCTGGCATGAGGACCTGCATACCGGTACGGGTTTCCCCAACGTCTTTTATCTCAGCTACGGCCTGTACCGGAACTACTTTCCGCTGCTGGCGCTTGCCACATACGCCAAGCAGGCAGGGCGGTCGGTTGCGGCGCCTGCGGTACTGCAGATGGCGAGCCTCACACAGACGCTCGCCGGCTAACGGCTGGTTGGGGATGGGCTCTTGACCTCCTGACAGGCTGGCTTCCGCTTACCACGGTAAATAGTAGTTCTCGCATTTTCTGGTGCAGCAAGGGCAGTGCGCGTCAGGGCTGTTTCAGCAACTTTTGCATCTGCAGGTACACCCCATTGGTCCAGCCGAAGCCAATCACGTTGGACTTGTACCCTGCTGCGACGGCGATGTTTGCGGTACCGCTGACCACGTTGTACTTTTCCCGCACGGTCCCATCGCGACGGAAGTTTTCAAGTACCGTGGAGCTGAACTCGCGCGAGATCCGCTTTGCATCGTCGTGGAAGCCGTAGCGCTCCAGACCCGCAACCGCAAGCCAGTTTGTCGGAGCCCAGCCGTAGGGCATATCCCACTGTGTGCCGGATGGCTCCGTGCTTTCTGCAAGTCCACCTGGACGCTCGTACTCGGGTAAGTGACGCTCTACAGAGGCGGCTTGTGCGGGCGTCGCCAGACCTGACCAAAGTGGATAGAAACCCGTAATGTAGCGGTAGGTTGACTGTTTCCCGTGGACGTCTTTCCAGTCGTAAAAGTAGCCGTCCTGCGCATTCCACAAATATTTGTTTACGGCCTTGCGCCGTGCCTCGGCCATCGCGGTCCAGCGCTTTGCTTCGGCGGTGCGGCCCAGCAGCGTGGCGAAATGGGCGAGATCGGTCTCGTATTTGAACAGCAGACTGTTCAGGCAAACCGGGGCATACTGTTCGGTCGAACCGCTGAATGGACCGAAGCGGAAGCTCGTATCAAAGCCGGACTCCCGCATCGCGCGGTCGCCTTCGTAGAAGCTCGCACTGAGCCTGTGTCCGTCCACGACCGCCCTGGCGCAGACACGCGAGTTGCCGACATCGCAGCTGGTCTTCGCGAGCTCCGCCGCCTGCGCCGGGGTGGGCTCAGCCGCGCCTTCGACGAGATAGCCGCCTCCCTGGCTCGGGTGGGCCAGCAGCCAGCGAATCACGTCAGGGTAGTAGCTGCTGTCGTCCGCCATCTCCGGCACGGGGCCGGAGCCCAGATCGTGGTAGCGCGCCAGGCCTGTTGCCCCCAGCGTGTGCACCGGCGAAGTCCATAGCGCATGATCGCGCTCGGCCATCGCATACGCGTGCGCCAGCCACGCTTTGTCCAGCGGGGCTGTGCCTTGTGCTGTGCCCTGTGACGTGTCTGGTGCTGTGCTTTGTCCGTGTTCGTAGACCTCGCGAATCATGGACGACAGCAGCGGCGGCTGGGAGCGCGTGAGGAAGTAGGTGCGGTTGGCATTGAGCAGAGCGCCGTAGTTTTCGATCTCGAAAAAGAAGTTATCGACCATGCCCCGCGCCAGATCGTCGCGGTTGTTCTCCAATAGTCCGAGCAGGATGAAGTAGCTGTCCCAGCCGTACATCTCGTTGAACCGGCCACCGGGCACGACGTAGCGGTTAGGCAGATAGAGCAGGCCCTCGGTTGTTAGCTCCGCCGGGCGTACGGCGCCGATCTCGTGAATCGGCCGTGGCAGATGCAGGATGCGGACATGACATTTTGCCTCAAGTGCCAGAACAGCGGCCGGCGGCGTCATGCCGGCGGGCAGATACAGCACCGGGGCGGTAACAACCTTCGGGTCAACGACGGAGGCGCAGTCGGCGGTCGAGCGTGAGAGACCGTCCCAGCTCGAGCGGATGTAACCTCTCAGGTCAGCGGCGCTGCTCGCGGCAGAAGGCGTCGCCGGAACCTGCGCCCGGGCCGCCGCGCTTCGGAGCAGCCCGCACGCGCAAACCACCGCCAAGGCATGCCTAAAGCCTTTTCGAGCCAAGACCATACAGTTCCTTGTGCCTCCTTGCACGTCACCCCCGCACGACGCTGCCTCGCAGCGCTCGCATAACCATACGGCAATAGCCCGGACATGAGCGAGCCCAGGGGGAACAGCCCTCGTTATATCGGACAACGCAAAAAATAGTTAATCTGCCATTTCATTCGTGTATTAGCTGTCATTACAGTCGGAAGCGCGCTGATGGTCATTTCCTTCTTGACAAGCCGCTATACGATCTCCTATGTTTTCGTGGCTTCAGAGATACAAGCTTTTTTCGACGTGAACAGCGTCGTGCTCGCCTGCTCACGGCTTTGGCTGGAACCAGTGTGCTTTTGGGAGGTGTTTGTGGTGAGACGTAGCCAAAACAGCCGGGGAAACCGGTTCGTGTGGCAAGTGATGGCGGGTGGAGTGCTGCTGGCCGGCAGACTGCACGCGCAGGCCGTGTATGGAAGCATCTTCGGGACGGTGACCGACAACACCGGAGCGGCCGTGCCCAATGCGACGGTAACCGTGCTCGATACGGCCAAGGGCACGAGCGAGACCGCCACCAGCAATGGCAGCGGCGAGTTCACCGTGGGCCACCTCATCCCTGATATGTATCAGGTCAAGATCACGCTGCAGGGCTTCAAGTCCTACCAGCAGAACGATCTGCAGGTGTTTGCCGATACGTCGCTGAAGGTGACCGCCGCGCTTGAAGTCGGCAGCACCACGGAGACCGTGGACGTCGCGGCGGACCAGGTTCCCCTGCTGAAGACGGACCGTGCGGACGTGTCGACCACGTTTGACTCCAAGCAGATCATCGATCTTCCCATTCCGGATCGCAACTTCACCAATCTTGAGTTGCTGCTGCCGGGAGCACAGCTGCTCGGCTGGTCGCACGCCGCCAGCGAAGATCCGCAGGGTTCCAAGCAGATTTCGATCGACGGCCAGAGCTTTGCGGGCGCGGCCTATGAGCTCGACGGTACGGATAACGAGGACCCGATCCTGGGCCTGATCGTCATCAACCCAAACGCGGATTCGCTCTCCGAAACCAAGATCACGACGCAGAACTACGACGCCTCCTTCGGCAAGGCCGTCTCCGCCGTCATTACGGCGCAGACCAAGTCCGGCACGAACTCGCTGCACGGTTCAGCGTTTGATTACCGTGAGAGTAATGCCAACCTGGCGCGCGATCCGTTCACGCAGGGCTCCGGTCAGCTGAGTGCGATTAACCCGTTCCCGTCCGGGCTGAAAAATCAGTTTGGCGGTTCGCTCGGCGGCCCGATCTTCAGAGATAAATTCTTCTTCTTCGGCGATTACCAGGGCGTTCGCCAGAAGAGCGGTATTGCCGCGATTCAGACCGTGCCGACGGCCCACCTGGTTTCCACCTGCCTTAGTGGGACAGGGTGCGACTTCAGTGAGTACGCTAATGGGCAGATTGGCAATTTCACGCCAAGCACCAAGAGCTTCATCTTCCGCCCTAACTCGAGCACGCCGTACGCAAACAACATCATCCCGGCAGGGGAGCTCTCGCCGCAATCACTGGCCTTCCTGCGGCTACTGCAGCCGTACGCGCCTAACACAAGCGGTCAGCTTAATGGACTAAAGAACAACTACGCCGGAAGCGGTACAGGCGGACTGAACAGCGACCAGTTTGACGTGCGCCTGGATTACACCGTCAGCCAGAACGTTCATGCCTTTACACGTTTCAGCCGCTTCACCGATACACTTACGGGTCTCACGATCTTTGGCCCTGCCGGTGGCGCTGGCTTCGGGCTCGGCGGATTTGGTGGCACATCGCTCGGAGCCAATGACTCCACAGCGGCGGGCGCCGACTTCGTGCTGACTCCCAAGTGGGTCACGGACGTGCGGCTTGGATACTTCCGCTACAACATCAGCACGTCGAAGTATGACCAGAACACGGCCCTGGCCACACAAATCGGGGCTCCCGGCCTGAATACGGCGCAGGCCATCACCAGCGGTGCACCGGGTTTTATCCTCGCAGAGGTCGGCAGCTTCGGCGCGCCGAACGACGGCACGGCAACTGGTCCCCAGTACGGAGCCGGTCTTAATATAAATCGCTGCAACTGTCCGCTGTCCGAGCATGAGGACCAGTACCAGATCGCCAACAACTGGACCCATATCATCGGCAATCATGAGATCAAGTTCGGTGCCGACCTTCGGTATGCGCGCAATCTCCGGGTGCCGAGCGACAACAATCGCGCCGGCCTCCTGAACTTTGGCACCGGGCCCACCGGTGGCGGATCGGCGATTGACCCAACGACCGGCACCGCCTACGGCACACACAGCGGTCTCGGCTTCGCCACCTTTGTTTTGGGCGACGTCACCCAGTTGCAGAGGTACTACAGCGCGACTACCAGCGCGAAGGAATTCCAGAAGCGGGCCTTCTTCTACGCGCAGGACACCTGGCGCGTCACGCAGAAGCTGACCGTGAACTACGGTCTGCGTTACGAGGTTTACTTTCCAGAGGTCGTGAACGCTCCGGGCAACGGTGCACTTCTCAACCTCGACACGGGCTACCTCCAGGTCGCGGGTATTGGCGGTATCGAGACGAACATGAATCAGCAGCGGCCGAATAACACCTACGCACCCCGTGTAGGTGTGGCCTACCAGGTGACCCCGACCACTGTCATTCGCAGTGGCTATGGCCGCAGCTTCGACATTGGTGTCTTTGGCTCGATCTTCGGTCACGCTGCCACGCAGAACTTGCCTGTGCTGGCGAATCAATCCCTCACGGCAGCCGGTGGCGACACGCAGACTGACACCAACTTTGCCTTCAACCTGGCTCAGGGGCCGACAGCGGCGACTCTTCCCAGTGTGCCTGCCAATGGGCTCCTGCCAAACCCGGGGAATCTGGTGACAGCACGGTCCCGGCCGACTACGCTTCGGCTACCGACGCTGGATGCTTGGAACCTGAGCCTGCAGCAGTCGTTCTCGCCCACACTCTCGGTGACCATTGCCTACGTCGGCAACAAGGGTACCCACACCTTTGGTGATTACTCGGCGAATACGACCAACCCCAATGAGCAGGCCATCAACCTGCCGGCACAATTCAGTGTGACGGGGAATGCTCTGCACTATGATCCGAGCGTTGCATCCGGTGTTGCAGCAAACGGCGGTACAAACAACCAGTATCTGCAACGCTATTATGGTGGAAAGCTGGCTGCTTGCTCTGACCCGAACTACGCAGCAGCAGGTGGCGTCGTTCTACCTAATGGCGGTTGCGGCTGGAATCAAGGTATCAACTACTACGGCGACAACCTTGATACCCATTACAACGCCCTGCAGGTTTCCTTGGCAAAGACACTCGCACATGGCGTCAGTTTGAATGCCAACTACTCCTGGCAGCGTGCCTTTGCCGAAGGCTCCGGCTACTCCTCCTGGGATCGCCACGCGACCTACGGGCCGGCGGGTGATCTTCGCTCCAATTCGTTTGTGGCCTATGGTCTCCTTGAGCTGCCGTTCGGTCGCGGCAAGGCGCTGCTTGGTCACGTAAACAGCGTTGTGAATCAAATTGTCAGCGGCATTAACATTAATCCTGTCGTGACCTGGTCGAGCGGTCTGCCCTACACGCTGTGCGCTTCGACCTATACCAGCTGGGTTCCGGGCGATGCACCCTGCTACGTCAACGGCAACACAAAGGCTCTCAACAAGAACATCAGCGGTATCCCGGGAAACTCGCTCTATTGGTACCAGCCAATCGCGTTGGGAACCCAGGGTTTCACAGCCCCGGCTCTTGACCAAATCGGCAACACCGGACGTAACTCCGTTACCGGACCGGGTTTCTTCAACACGGATCTTTCCATTCTGAAGAATTTTCCGATTCGTGAACGAGTGACGCTGCAACTGCGGGCTGATGGACTGAACGCCTTTAACCACATTAACTGGGGCAATCCTGGAGGCAATGGCAGCTCGAATAGCTATATCGACCAGGGCGGCCAGATTGCTTCCGGACCGTACCCGGGTGGTTCCGCCAACCCACGGCAGCTGCAGTTCTCCGGCCGCGTGCAGTTCTAACCCACTTCTAACAATTCTCCTCATGAGAAGAGCTTCGGCTCTTCTCATCTTTTTCTACAATCACGGTGTGGGCTTCAGCGGTATGGTCACTCTGAAACAACGTTTCCGGCGATGCCGTGGCCTGGGCTGCGGCTTGTTGTTGCCTTTGCTGTTTTTCGTATTCGTGCATCGTGTGCGGGCGCAGACCCGACCTGCAGATGCAAGCCCTGAGGGTACGGCTGGCGTCGCCGATATCGCCTCGATCCGTAAGCTTATCCTGGCTGGCCAGGATGCGAAGGCGCTGGAAGCGGTGAAGGCGCTGCGAGCGGCGCAACCCGCCCTCCCTGGCCTGGATCGTACCGAGGGCGATGCGCTCTATGACCTGAACCAGTTACCGGCGGCACAGGAGGCTTACGCGCGGGCGCTTGTGTCCGATCCGCATGATGAGGATGCGGCGCAGATGCGTGGTCTGGCCTTGTTTCGCATGGGCCGGCCCGCGGATGCGATTCCGCTGCTCGCCGTGAACCATGCCCTTGGAGTGCAAACCAAGGCCGATCCCACCTACGTGCTCGCACTGTGCTATCTGGACACCCTGCACTACGACGACGCCCGCCATGCGTTTGCCGCACAGTATGCCTTTGCACCGGATTCGGCGGCTGCTTATCTGCTGACGGCGCGCATGTTGCTGCGCCGGGAGTACGTGCCGATCGCACAGCAATACGCGGAGAAGGCACTCGCGCTTGATCCCCGGCTGCCGCTCGCGCATGAGTTGCTGGGGGAGATTGCGCTGGCGCAGAACCGCCTCGACGTTGCCGTCACCGAGTTGGAAACCGAGCGCGCCGCCGATCCTTTGCAGGGCGCCGTGTATGAGCGGCTGGGCGACGCCTACAGCCGGCAGGCGCGCTACCCTGAGGCTCAACGTGTCTTGCAGCAGGCCGTTTTGCTGGAACCCCATGCCACCGGGCCGTACATCCTGCTGGGCAAGGTGCTGCTGAAGCAAGGGCAGCCGGTCGGCGCTGCAAACTTTCTGCAAAAGGCGGAGACCATGGACCCGGCGAACTACATGACGCACAACCTGCTCGCGCAGGCCTACCGTGCGCTTGGCCGTTCCGCCGAGGCCAGCCGTGAGCTGCAGCTGACCGAGAAGGTGCAGGCCGCAGACGAACCCAAGCTGCCGGGGCAGCAGTAAGGACCCTGGGTGATCCCTTGATGACGCTTTTGCCGCGGACATGTTGGCGACCCCTGCTCTTGTCTGCACGCGGGACCCTCGTGCTGCTGGCTGTTTTTGCCGTGGCGGCCGTCTCCAGGCAGACCCGGGTTCATAGCCAGGTCATGGCGGGTCTCCAGGGAGAACCTGCACCATCACCGCCGTTGGAACAACCGGACGCGGCCTGTGCCGGCTGCCATGCGGCGATCTACGCCAGCTACGAGCGCACCGCGATGGCGCGCGGCAGCGGAGCCGCCGCCGAGGGATTGATCCCGGGCAGCTTTCACCACCGGAGCTCGGGGGTGACGTACCGCGTCCTGAGCAATCACGGCCGCGCGTGGATGAGGTTTTCGCGCCCGGCGAGTGAGGGCAAGCCGGCACTGGAGGGCGAACAGGAGCTGCTGTACTTTGTCGGGTCCGGCAAACGGGGACGCACGTACCTCTACGAGCAGACCGGCCAATGGTTTGAGCTGCCGGTGAACTTCTACGGCCGTAGGCAGGCGTGGGCGATGGCGCCGGCCTATGACAACGTAACTACCATGCCCGCCTCGCTCCCCGTGGATGCCAACTGCCTTCACTGCCACGCCGGTGAGGTGGAAACGGCGCTGCCCGAGGCGCGGAATCGCTTCCCGCAGCGGCCGTTCGATGAGGCGGGGCTGGGCTGCAACAGTTGCCACGGAGACCCGGCGCAGCACCTCGCCACAGGTGGCCGCGCGCCGATCCTGAATCCGGACAAGCTGCCCGTCGCGGCCCGCGATAGCGCCTGCATCCAGTGCCACCTGGAAGGCAACGCCACGGTGTACAAGCCGGGCCGCTCCCTCGCTCAGTTTCGCCCCGGGGATACGCTTTCCGACTTCGCCGTGTACTTCGTGCGGGCGAGCCAGGCCGCGGGTGGCAGCCGTGCCAGCAGCCAGTACGAGGCCATGCTGCAAAGCGCCTGCAGGCGGGGCAGCGGCGACCGCCTGACCTGCACGGCATGCCATGACCCGCACAGCGAGCCCGCACCTGCCGAGCGCGTCGCCTTCTTCCGTGCACGCTGCCTGGAATGCCATACTTCCCCGGCGATTGCAGTCAAGCACCATCCCGAGCAGCCGGATTGTGCGTTCTGCCATATGCCCACGCGCTCCACCGCGGATATTTCCCATGAACAGCTGACCGATCACAACATCCAGCGGCGGCCCGTGCATGACGGCGGCTCCGCGGGGGTTGTGCCGGGTGAGGAGCTGGTGGCGGTTGGCGGTGTGCCCACCACCGATCGCGAGCTTGGACTGGCGTACGCGCAGATCGCCGAAAAGGGAGACCGAAGCGCGGGGGAGCGTGCGCTGAAACTCCTGACGCGGGCCGAAGGGGCCGGTGCCGACGACCCGGCGCTGCACGTCCATCTCGGCTTGCTGCAGCAGATGGCGGGCGATCGTGCGGGTGCCCGGCGAGAGTATGGCGCCGCTCTGCGCGAAGATCCCTACGATCCCAGCGCGTTGAATAACCGTGCCGTGCTGGACGCCACGGAGGGCCAGCTTTCCGAGGCGTTGCGTCTGCTGGATCGCCTGGTGCGGAACGATCCGACGCAGACGGCCGCCGGGCTGGACCTCGCCTTTCTGGAGTGCCGGCTGGGGCAGGCAGCGGAAAGCCGCAATGTGGCGGAGCGACTGGAAAAGTTCAACCCTGATGACCCTGCGCTGCAACTCTTTCTTGACCGGGGTCAGCTTGGAAATCAGACCTGCAAGGCGTCACAACGGCCGGAGCCGGTGATCCGACACTGAAGCTCTTGCGGGGAATCGCATTGCTCCGAGATGTCCGTAGGGTCTATTCGAAGAAGGCCTGATGTTTTCAGCGAGTACGCAAAGGCGCCTTGGAACCACGACGAGGCTCAAAGCCGCCTATCAGATGCCGGGCATTAATGGCTTTCATCTCTGGCGCGGTGCGGCCTTCATTTGCATCCAGTGCCGGCCCAGGTAAAGCTTTACGGCATCCGGTGTGTCCGGCATCATCTGCAACGGGCGGGGGCGTTTCATGCCGGGATCCTGATGCAGATCGCCTTCGGCAACGGTGTGACCGCCAAGGTCCATCACGAGGAACCGCTCGCCGAGGAAACCACCTCCGTAGGCGCCGGCCGCCAACGTGGTTTGCCCCACCAGCAACGGGATTTCCGTGACGAGGTAGAACTGGTATCTCTCCTGCACATCGCTGGCGTAGCCGGAGGTGTCCACCAGGGCCGCCCAGACGATTGCGCCACCCAAATGCACCGCTGCGGCGTTGCGCAGCTGAATCGGTGCCGTCTTGCCTTGAAAGTACACGGTGGCGGGCAGCAGTTTGGCCACGGCCTCGGGGGACAGGGGCTGGCCCGCAGGCGAGACGCTCGCAGCGGACGTGGTTCCAGCTTGTGACGCAAAAGCAAGCGGGGCGGCGGGTAGCGGCTGTGCGGATCCGGCGCATAAAACGCCAATCGCCAGAGAAGCCCTGAACCCGGTTAAAGCGCCGGTAAACACGTTCAAGTCCAGGTTGGGAGTGGTGCGGCCATGACGAAACAAGGGAACTCCCTTTCAAGCGAACAGAGGTACGGCGGGCTGCATAGCCGGGAGCCAGACCTGCATCGTGGTACCGCTGCCCACGACAGAATTTACAACGATTCTGCCACCGTGCCGTTCCACAATCTCTCGCGAGATATACAGCCCCAAGCCGTTGCCCAGATCACCCTTGGTGGAATAAAACGGCTCAAAGAGGCGCTTCTGGGTCTCCGCGCTGATGCCCTTGCCGTTGTCGGTCACGGCAAAGCCGGTCTCTGCGGGAGACGCGTCGTCCACCCTAGCGATGATCCCGATGCTGACACTGCCACCCACCGGCGCCGCGTCGATCGCATTGGAGACCAGGTTCGCCAGCACCTGGCGCAGCTGCCCAACGACCCCGGACAACTGAGTCTGCCTGTCACCTTCCAGCTTGACCGTGATCTGCCGGTTACGGATCTTGCCGGCAAACAGCCGCAACACATCGTCAACCATCTCGCCTGCACGGAAGGTCTCGCGCTGATCGGCACTTTCCCGGTTCCAGCGCAGGGTCTGCTTGGTAATGCCGGAGATGCGCTCCAGCTCGCTTTCCACCATGCCGATATAGCCGGTGGCCGGTCCGTCGTCGTGGACCTCGGAGCGCAGCAGGTACATCAGGTTGGTGATTGCCTCTAAAGGATTATTGATTTCATGCGCGATCACGCTGGTCATGCGTCCGGTCAGGGCGAGCTTTTCGTTCATACGCAGCGCGGTTTCACGCTCCTTGCTCTCCGTCAGATCGATAAAGCAGCCGATCCAGCCGGCGCGTGCGGCGTTGGCGCGCTGAAAGGGAACGGCGCGCACAAAGTTCCACCGCTCCTGTCCGCTGAAGCCATCCGCGGACTCCGGGCTGGGCGTGCGCAGCCGGACCTCGGCCTCAAAGTCGGAGTTGGCGGCGACGGACCGTATCCACAGCTGCTCGCACAGGGAAGCGTCGTCCGGACACAGCTGCCGCTCGTCAAACCAGCGGCCGCTCCCGCTCAAACCCGTGTTCTGCCAGCGCTCATTCGTGTAGGTCAGATCGCCGGAGTCATCGGCCGTGAAGACGCGCACGGGAAGCGCCTGGGTAAGCTGGCGGAACCGTGCTTCGCCCAGTTCCACGGCCTCCTCCGCGCGCCGCAGACTGATCGTCGTGAGCGCGGAGCGAAAGTCGCGTGCCGAATCCACCTCCACCGCGGTCCACTGCTCGCTGCGGCCCTGTACCGTCTCCTTCCACTCCGCGAATGAGTTCCGCGGGTGCAGGCTTTGGTTGGCGGCGATGATCTTCTCCGGCTCGCCGGCCCAGCGTACGGTCTTCACAACCTCCGGCCGAAACCAAAGCAGATAACGGTGCTGTACCGCGGAGATCCGGATCGCCAACAGGCCGCTGGCATCCGAGCGAATCGCTTCGGTCCAGGGCAACTCAGCGCTCAGGTGGGAACTGACAAACGTGTCGAGCTCCTGCGTCTGGTTCAGCCACTCCGCGAGACGCGCGATGGCGGCCTGCGGCGGCACCTCGCCATGGGTGACAACATCTCCATCCACCACCAGCGCGACACCGGCAGCATTGGTAACCTGTATGACCTGCGCCAGCTGTCCCGTCAACCCGTCCAGGTGATTTTGCCCGGCAGCGAGCTCTGTGAGGATGTTGCGCTGCACCGCGTGGAACCGCACCAGCTGTTGCAGGCGGGAGGCGGTGTGAAAGCTGGAAAGCTGGGTGCTGGCCATTTTGGTCAGCATGTCGCAGGCACTGCGGATCAGGTAAGGAACAAGGTGCGGCTCGGCATGGTGCCCGCTCACAAGCCCCCACAGCCTTCCACCCGTGACGATGGACACCGACATCGAGGCCAGCGTGCCCATGTTGCGCATGTACTCCAGGTGCGTCGGCGAGACGCTGCGCAGCAAGCTCAGTGAAAGATCAAAACTGCCTGTTTCTTGCCCTGGCATACCACGCAACGGGGACGGGGTATACGTCGCATCCGGAATGATGCGCACGGTGTTCAGCACATACAGATCGCGCGCCTGCCGTGGAATATCCGAAGAGGGAAAACGCAGGCCAAGGTAGCTCGGCAGCTTGCCATTGTTGACCTCGGAGAGCACGGTGCCGTGACCTTCCTCATCGAAACAATAGAGCAGAACCCGGTCAAAGCCGGTGAGGTCGGCCATCTGGCGCGCCAAGGCGTCGCAGAGCTCGGTTTCGTTCTGCAGCCGGCTCAGCGTGGCAACAAAGTTAGTGATGACCCCGTTCATCATCTCCGGGCCGACGAGTTGATCCTGCAGCTCAAACTCAAGTACGCGCTCCGAGCCCGCACAGTGGGTCGTGACGCTGAAGTACTCGCCCTGCAACCGGAAAGAGCCCAAAAAGGTGACCAAACCATCCCGTTCTGCCTGGGGAACGGAACGCAGGCCCTGCAGGGCGGCCAGTAGCTCCCGGCTCAGCAGGGTTTCAAGCGGGGCGCCCAGGACTAAGCGAAGCGGCAAACCAAGAAAACGTTCCGCGTTCTCACTCGCAATCAGAATGAACTGAAACTCGCCGTCGGTGACCAGCAAGAAACCATGCTGCTGCACCGCGCCGGGCACCCGAATGGGCTCCTCCTCACAGCGCACCTCGGTGACGGCGATTTCCTCCGCCACCCGACTGGTTCCCTTTAGGGTGGTCTGTCCTTGCTGGTTCACAATGACTTCGATGCCTGATTACGCTGGGGCGTTCGTGCCACCATCGGGCTAGTCGCTGCCGCGGCGGGCACAATGACCCCTGCGGAGGCCGGGTTCGCGGCTATCTTGGCGGCTATC
>CAXSBL010000013.1:41827-53772 GCA_964235515.1 uncultured Bryocella sp. | reverse complement strand
GCGGCTATCTTGGCGGCTATCCCTGATGCCGGCCCGCACCCCTCCAACGCCTCGCGGAAGGCCGCGAAGGTGCGCCGTGCGGTACCTATCAGCCGGAGAGACAGCTCGTCCGGAACCGCCGCGATCTCCACGGTGACCTCCTTCCAGAGAGCACCGGTCGCCGCGCCATGGCCTTGGAAGTACGCGTTGCCCTGCCCGGACGTGAGTTTCAGCACCATCTCTACCTGCCGCGCAAGCACGCGCCCTCCCAGCGTAGATCCTTCCAGGACGTAAAGAGCACCGAGGAACCCGGCTTCGTACTCCCTCGCTGCGCTGTGACGAGCGGGTTCTTCCGACAGATTTTCTGCTGTTCCTAAAAGTGATTTCCCGACAATTGAGGACCAGGCAGGCACCCGGCTAACGTTTTGACCGGCAGGGTCTTCGGCCGTCTCGCTGCTCAATGTGTGCAGATCCGCCAGCAGGAGATGGCTTCGGCGGCGCGGCTCCGGCAGAAAACGTAGTCGCTCTGGTACGTTTTCGGCAGACCAGTCTTCCCAACTGCGCAGAACGGGCAGCAGGCAGCGAAGAGTACGGGCGTAATGTTCCCGCGTGAGATCCGGTCCGAGCAACGGCATGGCCGCCTCGGTGGCTGCGTGTTCTGAGCGGGTCGCCTCCCGAAGGAACTGTAGATCCATACGGTATTTTCGCGCAACCAAGGGATGGGGTGGGAAGAAATGAAGCAAACCGCGTTCCATATTGGAACGGCTTGAGGTAGAAAGGCCGCGGCATTCCAAAATGGGCCAAAGCTGTGCACTTGTCTTCGTGAAAACACAACACTCCACGCAGAATCCGGCATCCACGTAGTTAACCCTGCCCTGCGAGAAGGGTGGGTTTGTGGATACCTTTATGCACCTCTTTCACACGATTAAGATTCTGCCTGCGGCGCTCATCCTGATCTCTGCCAGCACCCTCACCGCCGAATCGATGCCGAGCCGTTTGCAGGGTAGCTGGCGCATCACCAGGGTGCTGCCCACGACCAACAACGCCTGCTGGGGTAAGCAGCAAGCCGAGCCGCTGCTGGGCTCCACGCTCACCTATCGCGACGACTCGCTCCGGTGGCGCGGCGGTTCGGTGCCGCTGGATGAGATCATCACCCGCACAGTGACGGACGACCTTTTCAAAAAGGAAAACAGTGGATCGGATAATCCTGCCAGCTTCGCGCAGCTGGGTATTCACGAGCATACGGTGACGGAGGTAGACCTTCAGCATGAGGACGCCGACATCACCGGCGCGACGACCGAAGTTCCGGGGGACTCGGTTCTGCTCGCTGGACCGAACCGCATTGTGGTGAGCGCCTGCGGTGTGTATTTTGAAGCCACCCGTGGCGGCGCCAGTCTAGCGAGAACCAGCCTGAAACGTTAGGTGGATCGCACTTCAACTCTTTTCGACTGCGATCATGCTGAGGACCGTGAAGCACATGCTTATCGACTGTGCTGGATGAAGGTCCAGACAGAAGCAGATCCTTCACTCCGTTCAGGATGACAACAGTCCGTTCAGGATAACAATGGCATGTGCGGTGACGATGACAACGGTTTCTGAGAGGGCGACGGGTACTGCGGTGCCGCGGCATTCGCTGATTACCCGTCCCTTACTGGCGTAATGAAACCAGTGTCACCCCTTGACCGCCTTCGTTGTACGGTGGTTCCTCCACCCCGGTGACGTGGGGGTGCTTCTTCAGGGCGTCGCGCAGGGTGCGCCGGAGAATGCCCATCCCGACGCCATGAACGACGCGCACATGGTGGAGGCCGGCAAGGAAGGCACGCTCCACGAAGCGATCAACCTCAGCCTCGGCCTCGTCGGCGCTGCGGCCGATTACGTTGATCTCCGGACTCATGTAGTCGGAGTCGCCGCCGGCGATGTACACGCCGCCCCGGCGCCGGTTCAGGCTGTCCCCGGAGGGCTCTTTCACCTGGGTGAGTTCGGCGATGTCCGAGCGCGGCACCCGGGTCTTCATGGTGCCGAAGCTGACCTCGAGCGTCCTGGCGTCGATCACCCGCTCCACCCGGCCTTCGCGATTGAGGCTGCGCAGGCGCACAAGGTCACCCGGGCGAGGTTCCCCGTCACGGCGTGGCTTGCCGCTGCCCTGTTTGGCGGGCTCCGGCGTGCTGTGCGCCTCTACCGTCGATTGAAACTGCTCGGAAAACTCGCGTTTCAGCCGCGCGATCCGCAGGGCCGAGTCCTTGGCGATCTTCTGCGCAATGGTCCGGTCGTCGATGGCTTTTACCGTGTCCCGCAGCTGCGCCTCAAACTCCTTGATCAGGCCGCTGAGCTGCCGTTCAAGCTCCCGCGTACGCGCCTGCTGCTCTTTGCGCCCCTCGGCCTGCACGAACTCCCGTTCGCGTTCGAGCTTGCGGGCGGTTTCGGCGTTTTGCGTGCGCTCGGCGCCGGCGGCCGTCAGCTGCGCATGCAGTTCGTCCAGAAATCGTCCAATATCGACCTGTTGCGAACTCATCTGCGCGCGGGCATCGGCGACGATTGCCGGGTCCAGGCCCAGTCGCGCGGCGATGTTCAACCCCGCCGAGGCGCCGGGAACGCCCAGTCGAAGCTCATAGGTGGGCGAAAGCGTGACTTCATCGAAGCCTACTGCGGCGTTGAGCACGTCCTCGTGCTTGGCCGCGTAAACCTTGAGCGCCGTGAGGTGGGTGGTGACGATCGACCATGCATTCCGGCCCAGAAAGTGGCCGGCGACGGCAACCGCCAGGGCCGCACCCTCCTCCGGATCCGTGGCGGAGCCGAGTTCGTCCAGCAGGACCAGCGAACGGTCGTCGGCGAGCCTGGCGATCCGGTCCACGTTGGTGACGTGGGCGGAAAAGGTAGACAGGTTGGTCTCAAGCGACTGCGCATCGCCGATATCGGCGTAGATGGCGGTGAACAGGGGCAGATGCGCGGTCTCCGCAGGCACGGGAAATCCCGCCTGCGCCATCAGTGCGAGCAGGCCGGCGGTCTTCAGAGCCACCGTTTTACCGCCGGTGTTCGGGCCGGAGATGATCATCTGCCGCTTGCCCTCGGGCAGCGCCAGCGTGAGCGGGATGATGCGCGCGCCGGTCTCACGCAGACGAAGCTCCAGCAGGGGATGGCGCGCGGAGGTCAATTCGAGCGGCTGGCTCGCGTCGGGTTCGCTATCTCCCGGCATCACGGGGGCGCCTTCGAAGCGGGGTCGCACGCAATCAAGATCCTGGGCAAAGCGCGCGGCCGCACCATGGGCGTCGGCTTCGGCGAGGATCTGCGCTCCGAGGGCAAGCGGCTCGCTGGACGAGGCGACCGCGCGGGTCATCGCGAGCAGAATCCGGTGGATCTCGGCCTGTTCCTCGCCCAGCAGACGCGTTAATTCATTGTTGCTTTCGATTGTGTCGAGCGGCTCGACGAAGACAGTCTGACCCGACGAGCTGGAGCCATGCACGACGCCGGGCACGCGCCTCCGAGCCTCGGCCTTGACCGGGATCACGAAGCGGTCGCCGCGTACGGTGATCAGGGCATCCTGTACCAGGTTGTCGGCGCTGAGGCGGTCCAGCGCGCGGCGCAGACTGGCCTCGATTACCGCATGCTGCCGCCCCAGGGCGCGGCGGATGCGGGAAAGCTCCGGGGACGCGTCATCGGATAACGACCCATCCGGTTCCAGCTTGCCTTCGAGTCCACGCAGCAGCCCGGAAAGATCATGCTCCAGCAGCGGCGCCGAGAGCTCCTCGATGCCCGGCCAGGCGTCTTTTACAGCGTCCGGCGGGGCCAGCACCAGCTGCCGCCAGGCCTCTACACGGCCGGCGTGGCCCATCACGCGCAGCAACTCCTCCGCCTCCAGCGCCGCACCAGGGATGCGGGCCTTGGCCAGGGTGTCATCAATGTCGAAGATGCCGCGAAAGCTGAAGGGCATGCCGCCTGCCAGCAAAAGCCGCATCTCGGCGGTGCGGCTCTGCTGCCCTTCGATCCAGGCGAGGTCCGCGGACGGTTCGAGGACGCGCACACGAGCCTGGCCCAGCGGAGATTGCGCCCGCCCGGCGACACGCTCGCGCAGCGCCTCCCACTGCAGTGCCGCGCCGCCGCGTTCGGTCAGGACTTGGGGTATCTCCGGGATCGTCATCTCCTCTATTAGAAGCGATCTGCGGCGGAAAGTGGCAGGCTTGCGCGAGCTTCTGCGCCGGCGCCACACTCCGCAGTGCCCCGAATCTGCAACGCCCTGCCCTCACCGGCACTCCAAGGCTGTATGCCGTATCCCGATACCCGCCTTCGCCGCCTCCGTTCTACCCCGGCCATGCGCTCGCTTGTGCGCGAAACGCAGCTGCACCCCGGCGCCCTGATCTATCCGCTGTTTTTGTGTGAGGGCGAGGGTATCCGCCGCGAGGTCGGCTCCATGCCCGGCGTCTTCAATCTCTCGGTCGACGAAGCGGTAAAGGAGGCCGAGGCGGCTGCCGCACTCGGGCTCGGCGGTCTGTTGCTGTTCGGTGTTCCCAGTGAAAAGGACGAGCAGGGTTCCGGCGCCTACGCCAGCGACGGCATCACGCAACGCGGCCTGCGCGCCATCAAGGCGAGCACCGCGGCGCAAAAGCTGGTGGTCATCGCCGATGTATGCCTGTGTGAGTACACCTCCCACGGCCACTGCGGCGTGGTCCGGCGTTCGGGTTCACCTGAAGAGGTGCGCGACCTCGAAGCCGGGGCGGTGGATGAGTTTACGGTCGACAACGACGCCTCGCTGCCGCTGCTGGCAAGAGCAGCCGTCTCGCTCGCCGGCGCCGGGGCAGATATTGTGGCCCCGTCCGACATGATGGATGGCCGGGTGGAAGCGATCCGGGGGGCGCTGGACGCCGCCGGCAAGACGGAAACGCCGGTCATGAGCTACGCCTCAAAGTTTGCTTCCGCCTTTTACGGTCCATTTCGGGAGGCCGCCGGCTCGACGCCGCAGTTCGGCGATCGCCGCACGTACCAGATGGATGGCGCGAATCGCCGCGAGGCCATGCGGGAGATCGAACAGGATATCGCTGAGGGGGCCGACATGCTGCTGATGAAACCTGGCATGCCGTATCTCGACATTCTGCGTGACGCGCGGGAGCGTACGGCTCTGCCGTTGGGCGTATACCAGGTCTCGGGCGAGTATGCGATGTTACAGGCGGCCTTTGAACGTGGCTGGCTGGATCGCGACCGCGCTACCCTGGAAAGCCTGATCAGCTTTCGCCGGGCGGGAGCCGATTTTATAGTCACTTACTTCGCCAAATCGGCGGCAGAGCTGCTGTGAGCCACGCCAGCGGCGATCATCTGGGTAAATCCGATCGCGCTGGCGTGTATACGTGACAGCCTGCAGAGGCATGCAAGCAGCCGTTTAGATCATGAACTCCAATATCTGGCGCAGCTGCTCGGTCGTAAGATCGATGACTCTGTGCGTTGCCAGTTCCTGAATCTCACGCACCTGGCGTTCGCGCCGCGAGATCGAATCAAGCTCCGATGTGAAGCGGGTGCCGATGCTGGGCGCATGCGCGGCAGGCGGTTGCTTCATATCCGACGCAGCGACAATGACGCCAAAGCCGCCCTGACCGCGCAGTTCATCCATCGTGGTGGCCGTACCGTTGGTGGCGCGGGCAAAGACGCCTACGTCGTTCGAATGGTCGTACTCCGTGCTGCTGATGCGATCCTCCTGCTGGTCGGCAAGGGAGGATCGCGGGGATTTTTCAGACTTCCACATGGTGTTCGTTCTCCGTAGGGTCTTCACGATCGGTTCGACGGCATCGCCGGGATACGTTTGAGATGCGGTTCTTGGAAAAGAGCGGCGTCCATGTTGCTCGTCGGTTGTAGCAGCTCCGTGCCAGGCAGGGTGTCCTGATAGAGAACGCCGGCAACCCCATAAAGGATTGCTGTCTAAGCCTACCCTGCGTAAAAAAGCGTAACAGCGGCGGGGAGAGATTGTCGTTGGTGGGCGGCAGGGATACGCGGCGGCTAGTTACCGGCTGGCGCAGACCCCATGGCGATTCACACGAGAAAGAAAGTTACCATGCTGCAAAACCGAATGTATTGCACTCGCGTTCTCCAAGGGTGCAGTTCCGGGATCTCCCGCGACCCAACTTGGGACAGCGGCACCCGAATCGTAGGTAGTCCAAACGAAGAAAGACTAATCGTTTCATGAACTTCTAAAAATCTCATGTAGGTGGCGATCCATGCCGCCTAACTCGAACGTGTGCCGCATTGCTACCGAGGTTGTAGCGAAAAGCGCTTGGCTCCGTGGTCCACTGCAAGCATCGTAAGTAACTCTCTGGGCCGAGTGCAGGGTTACGGACGTGCGAGAGCGATGCGCGACCTGGTGCCTGACGCGGTGTTCGTACTCGTATTGAGTTTTCGGATGTCGTACAGGAGTAGCCGTGAGTAGCACCCATAAGACGATGGTTTTACCCGGGGGGAATTCATTCGCTCGTTCGCTTCCCGGTGAACCCGCCGGCCAGATCAGCGCGAATTCTTTCCGCACGCTGATGCGAACGGCTGGCGTTTGGGGCCGTCTTTTGACCGCAGCCCTGCTGCTGCTTTTGCCGCAGACGGCCATCCAGGCGCAGACCGCGCACAGCGTCGGCGAGGTGACCAGCTTCGGCTCGGGCTTTTCCAATCCGCACGCGATTGTGATAGATCCTGCCGGGAACCTTTTCGTAGCTGACTACGGTACTGGAAATATCTACGAGGAAGCGCTCCAGGCTGACGGAACCTATACGCAAGCCGTGCTCTTTCCGGGCAGCGGCTACGGTTCGGCTATTGGCTTGGCACGGGACAGCAGCGGTAACTTCTATATCGCCGGCAACGGTGTTGTTACGAAGGAGACGGCGCAGGCGGGCGGGGGCTACCTCGCAAGCGCGATCGGCAAATTCACTCATCCGGTGGGCGTGGCGGTGGACCTTGCCGATGATGTCTTTGTCGTGGACGATAACGAGAGTTCCCTGTATGAGTTGGCCGCAGGCAGCTACGCGCAGACCGCGATTGACTTCGACACGCTGCCTACTCCCTATGCCGTTTCCATCGATAGCTCCGGCAACCTCTACGTGGGAACAGTGCGCGGACCGTACATCGAAAAATACACGCTGAATCACGGCACCTACAATAAGTCAGACGTCCTAAACGCCCCTTCAACGTACGGTGTTATCGCAGACGACTTCGGCAACCTGTTTTACGCCAGCCCCAACCAGTTCCTGAAGGCAAACCTGAGTAACGGAATGTACAGCGAGCAGGTGTATTACGAGTATCGCGCTCAGGCTTTGACGCAGGGCCCCCATCGCGAGCTCTACGCGGTTTCGTACTTCGAATCCACGGGCGTGCGGCTGAATACTGCACCCAGCTTCGGCAAGGTACCGGTTGGCACGGCGGCAGCTCACCCAATTACGATCAGCTTTACCGTGGACAGCGCGGGTACGTTTGGAACGCCGACGGCCGTGACGCAGGGCGCAGCGGCGCTCGACTACAGTGTGGCGTCGACGACCTGTTCCGGAACGCTCTCCGCAGGTTCAGGGTGCACGGTCACCATCAACTTCAAGCCGACCGTTCCTGGATTGCGTTCCGGTGGGGTCAATGTGGTTGACGCAAACGGGAACGTGGTGGCGAGTGCCCCAATCAGCGGCAACGGCACGAGCCCGCAGGGCGTGATCTACCCAGGCACGGAGACCACGCTAACGGGCGGTGTGGCTGCGGATTTAGACACGGATGCGGTAGCCGCGGATGGCGCCGGCGACGTGTACGTGGGCAACTCCAGCGGCTCAATTCTGAAGGAGACGCGGGCAAACGGCGGCTACACGCAATCGACCCTTGGTTCCGGTATTGGCAAGTTGTCCGCGATGACCGTGGATGGCTTAGGTAACCTCTTCGTGGCCGACAGCGCACAACAGCAGGTGGTGGAAGAGGTCCTTCAACCGGCGACGGGAACTTATACGCAGATGCCGGTGTTCACCGCGACTGCGAATGGACTGGGCCAGGTTGGGGCCGTTACCGTCGATGGAAGCGGTACGGTCTATCTCGGCAACGGCAGCCAGCTGCTGAAGGAGGTGCCGTACGGCAGTGGCTACGTCCAAAGCATTATGGGCGCCGGCTTCGCTCGGGTTGCCGCATTGGCTGTGGACGGCGCCGGTGACGTCTTTGTGGCGGATTCCGGGACGGGCTCAATCTACAAAGAAGTACCCGGGACGGGCGGCAGCTATAACCAAACCGCTGTCGTTACAGGCCTTGGCACTGTGGTCGGGCTTGGACTGGATGCGGCGGGAACCCTGTATGTCGCCGCGCCGGGGGTGAGTGACGGTGTGTTGCGGTACGCGGCTGCCGGCAACGGTGCCTACCAGCCGCTAAGTACCATTGCAGGCTTTGCCCGCCCCGGGGGCGTTGCGCTCGATGGAGCAGGCAATCTTTATGTCACGGCAGAGGCGAACGGATCCATAGGCCTCTTCCGGCTGGATGTGGCCGATCCGGAGACCCTCACCTTCGCACTAACCGCTACGGGGAACCGTACTTCGGCACAAACGGTCACCCTGACGAATATCGGCAATGTTCCGCTGGCCCTCTCAGGAATCGCAACGTCTTCCGCAAACTTCCTGGTGGATGCGGCGACGACCACCTGCACGGCAAGCGGCCCTTTGGCCTTGGCGGCCAGCTGCGTCGCGGGCGTTGCCTTCGATCCTCAACTCGCTGGCCCAATTACGGGCACGTTGAACATCACGGACAACACGCTGAACCAACTGGGCGCGGTGCAGGCGGTTCAGCTGAATGCGGCAGGTACCGGGCCCGTTACGGTGGGTGTCGCCAACATAAGCATTCCCTACGGCACGGCCAACGCAACCCTGACAGCTACGGTGACTTACGTGGGAACGCTGGCTCCCAGTGGCGGATTGACGTTCGTCGTGGGCAACGGAACATCCATCGCTGCCAATTGTAGCGATTCGGGTTCGGTGTTGACCTGCACGGGCAGCTACCCTACGGCAACGCTGGCGGCAGGCACCTATACGATCACAGCTTCCGAAGCTGCCGATCGCTACTATACGGCGGCAACGGGAACGGGCACGCTGACTGTGACTGTGGCTCCTGCGCTCGACTTCAGCTTCATAAATTCAGGAAGCACTACGGCCACCGTCAACTCCGGCGCGAATGCCACGTTCAACTTTCAGTTGACGCCCTCCGACAGCGGATTTCCCGGAGAGGTCGCTTTCACCGTGAGCGGACTGCCGCCCCAGGCTACCTATAAGCTGACTCCATCGTCGGTGGCTGCATCCTCCGGCCAGCAGATCGTGCAACTCACGATGCAAACGATCGCACCGAAGGCCTCAACTGCACGTAACGCGCCGCTTAGTCCCCCCTGGACGAAGGCTGCCGCCGTGTTGGCCGCAATGCTGCTACCTTTTGGGCTAGCGCGTCATCGCAGGCGATGGGTCGGGAGGAGCCTGGCTCTTGCACTGGCCATCGGGGTCAGCGCGGCAGCCATCACAGGCCTCACAGGATGTGGGTTTCTGGGGTACGCCTACCAGTCGCCTGGAAACTTTGTGGTGACAGTCACGGCCACCAGTGGCTCCATGCAGCATAGCGCGGTGGTCAACCTGACAGTGCAGTAGTCGACTCTGCACTGTTGCGCTGTTGCAGAGAGGAACACTTTTGGCTGTCTTGGGCCGGTATCAATCTCGTGCCGGAGCATTTTGCAGAGCTTGAACCTCAGCGATATACGCAAGTTTCGGCTTCAGGTCAGCGTCAAAGGGCAGAGCCCGTTCCGGCAGCTTGTCGGGGCGGGAGTCCTCACCGTCCAGCCAGGAGTATTTATCGGTGATGCCCCAGGTGAGAACGGCGGTAACGGCCGGACTGGCCAGCGCCAGCTTAAGAAACTGGTAGTAGGCCGCTCCAACGGTCTTGTCGCGGGTCTGCGTGTCTGCTCCCAGGGCGCGATCGTTCACATCCATCTCTGTCAGCAGAATCTGGAGGCCCATGGCCTGGATCTCGTGCATGAAGTCGGTAAGGCCCTGCCCAGAGCAGGCGTTGTCGCCTGCGAAGATGTGCGATTGAATCCCTACAGCGTCCAGCGGTACGCCGCGTTCCCGCATGCCGCGCAGAAGTTTCAGCACGGCGGAACGCTTGTTCGCATCGCCGGCGGCTTCGCTTTCCAAGCCGTAATCGTTGTAGCAAAGCAGAGCGTGCGGGTCGACCTGACGGGCGGTTCTGAAGGCAAGATCGATGTAGCCTGGCCCGAGCAACTGGTACCACGGAGAGTTGCGCAAGCCGCCAGGTTTGCCGTCTTCCACATGAATGGCCTCGTTCACCACATCCCAGCTCTGCACCCGTCCGGCGTAGCGTCCGGCTACGGTTTCGATGTGGTTCACAAGGATTGAAGCCGCATTGCCCGGGGTGGCATAGCTTTCAAACCAGGCTGGAAGCTGACGGTGCCAGACGAAATTGTGACCGCGCACCTGCATGCCGTGGTCCTGGGCGAAGCCCAAGAGGTAATCCGCCGCCTCAAAAGCGAACTGGTTCTGTGCCGGGTGAATCGGCCCGAACTTCATCGCATTCTCCGCGACCACGATATTGGCCTGCTCCTTCACGAGTTGGGCGTAGGCAGTGTCGGTCTGGAGTGCGTGGAGGTTGACGGCGCAGCCGGCGAGCAGGCCGCGGCTCCGGGCGGCTTCGCGGATGGTTGGCAGCTGGGCGGGTATGGCGGTGCTGCCAGCCGCCAGACCCATCCGAAAGTTGTCACGATCCGTTGTGGGGCCAGGTGCCTGGCCTACGTCCTGGGCGCGCAAGAAAGGACTGGCCGAAGCTTGGAGGTCGTGGAGAGCCGCAGCTCCCATCGCGGTGGATGCAGCGAGGAACCGGCGTCGCGAGATCGGCATAAGGTCATTGTCTCGCAGGCTGGAAAGACCTGCGGATGCCTGTAGACTGGGAGGGTGCAGGCGGCCGGATGGTCGCT
The DNA here is from genome assembly GCA_964235515.1 of uncultured Bryocella sp. GTDB lineage: Bacteria > Acidobacteriota > Terriglobia > Terriglobales > Acidobacteriaceae > Granulicella. Next base: position 42,845 of record CAXSBL010000013.1, on the reverse strand, counting down.
GCCGCGCGCGGTTGGTCTTGGCTGGCTGTCGCGCGGGGGAGGAAAGTCCGAACTCCGCAGGGCAGTGTGCCGGATAACGTCCGGGACCTCAGCGTCAAGGCTGAGGGACGGCCAGTGCAACAGAAAGCAAACCGCCGGCGCATCGCAAGATCCGCAGGTAAGGGTGAAAGGGTGGGGTAAGAGCCCACCGCGTCGGCAGCAATGTCGGCGGCACGGTAAACCCCACACGGAGCAAGACCAAATAGGCAGGGAAGCCAATTCGCCCCTCTCCAGGCGAGGCTGCGCAACGGCCCGTTGCGCCACAGGCGGAGAGAGTTCGACGTTTGCGCAAGCAGGCGGCGGACAGCCGGAACCTGCGGGTAGGTTGCTGGAGCCAGGCAGCAATGCCTGGCCTAGAGGAATGACCGTCTAGAACAGAATTCGGCTTATGAGCCGCCTGCACATTTCTTCCCAAAGTCGCCGCAGCCTAGGTAAACAGGCTGCGGCATGTTAAGAGCCGCACGCCCCTCTGTGGTGGGCATGGCCCGAATGGGGCAGGGGTGACGGCGCCAGTGGTACGTGCACCGGAGGCCGAGGGACTGCCCGGCGCCGTTTGCGTCGCTAAACTGGGCGAGCGTACCGGCCATGACCCTTCCGGCTTTCCCAATTCGCAGGCTTTTTCTGTTCGCACCAGTTCTTTTGGTCGCGGCGCTGATTGGTTGCGGCAGTGTAACCGGCGCCGGGGTCGCCGGTTCTGGGACTGCTACGGGTAGCACTGGAACTACGGGGAGTACTGGAACTACGGGTTCGACGGGCAGCACGGGGTCTACCGGGACGACAGGCTCAAGCGGGTCAACCGGCAGTACGGGTAGCACTGGCACCACGGGGTCAACCGGCGGTACGGGCACGACGGGTGCAACAGGAACAACGGGAAGCACTGGATCGACGGGCAGCACGGGTTCAACGGGCACGACGGGTGCTACGGGAACAACGGGAAGTACAGGAACAACGGGAAGTACTGGATCGACGGGCAGCACGG
>CAXSBL010000013.1:6830-41727 GCA_964235515.1 uncultured Bryocella sp. | reverse complement strand
GGAACAACGGGAAGTACAGGAACAACGGGAAGTACTGGATCGACGGGCAGCACGGGGTCAGCCGGCAGCACTGGGTCCACAGGTAGCACTGGAAATACTGGTAGCACGGGATCGACAGGTAGCACGGGATCGACAGGTAGCACGGGATCGACGGGTAGCACTGGTCCTGTAGCCACGACCACGCTGCCGGGCCGGGTTCTGGCGGGCGATCAGCCGGTGGCCGGTGCTTCCGTGCAGCTGTTCGCGGTGGGAGCTGCCGGGAATGGATCAGTGTCGACCAGCTTGCTGGCGCAGGCCGTCGCGACCGATGCGGGCGGCGGATTCAGTCTGGTCGGCGATTATGCCTGCTCCTCGGGGAACGAACAGGTTTACCTGGTGGCAAGCGGCGGCAATCCCACCCAGGGCGAAACTGCCAATGCCGCGCTCGTGCTTGCGAGCGCGCTGGGGAGCTGCGGCGATCTGCAGACGAGTAATCAAAAGCTCGTGGTGAATGAGGTAACCACGGTCGCGGCAGGCTATGCGCTGGCTCCATTCATGTCTGCGTTTGACCACGTGGGCGCGAGTTCGACAAACCAGCTAGGCCTGCAAAATGCCTTTTTGAATGCGCATCTACTTGCTGACACCACGACCGGTCAGGCGGCAACGATCGCGAGCAGCCTCAGTGTCGAAACGGCCAAACTGTATGCCTTGGCGAATGCGCTGGCGAGTTGCACGGCCTCACTGGGCGGCGCCGCCTGCAATCCCCTCTTCGCGGCGGCGACGCCGGGCAACGGGTCGGGCACAGCGCCAACCGATACCCTGACCGCGGTGCTCGACATCGTAAAAAATCCGGGGAACAACGTTGCAGCTGTGTTCAATACGCAGGCCAGTGCCCCCCCGTTCACGCCTACATTGCAGGTGGCTCCGCATGACTGGACCATGAGCCTGACGGTAACAGGGGGTGGACTCTTCGAACCGACGGCTTTAGCCATCGATAGATACGGCAATGTCTGGGCAACGAACTACGGTGGCCCTGCAAGTGACGGGACCAATAACCCAACTGGCGTCGTGGCCTATTCACCGCAGGGTACGCCCTTCGCCGGAACTCCCTTCAGTGACGGGCAAACGGAGGCATACGGCCTGACGCTCGATACAAACGGCGATGTCTGGGTGACGAGTGAGGAGAACGTAAACCACGGCAACACCACGGGCAGCGTTGCCAAGCTGCTGGGGGCAAGCAGCAGCACACCTGGCATGCTGGTGAACACCTTCTCCGATCAGACGCTGTATTTTCCTGAGTCCATTGCCGCAGACACCGCGAACAACACGATTCTGATCGGCAATTACGCCAGTGGTACGGCCACGATCTACGATCTGAACGGGAATTTTTTGCGCAATGTGGGGTCCGGCTATTCGTCGTACACCATCGGGGTGGCTGCGGATGGCGCCGGCGGACTTTGGCTGGCGAACGAGGGTGCGCAGGACGTGACGCACGTTGCTGCGGATGGTACGACGCAAAACACCACCTGCTGCGACGGGCCGGGTGCCCTGGCTGTCGATCCGCAGGCGAATGTATGGGTCGCCAACACGCTGCCCAACGGCAACAGCTTCACCTTCAGTGAGGTCTCGAGCACCGGGGCGCTGCGGATTACGGAGCAGAGCGCCGGCGGCCTGTCTACGCCGGGTGGCGCCGCGATTGATGCAGCCGGGCAGTTCTGGGTGACCAACTACTACGACGGCTCCTTTACTGAGATCGCCGGCAACAACGCCAGTGTGCCTGCAGGCACGGGTATCTCTCCGTTCGCCTTCGGCAGGGACGCGGCGTTGCTGCAGCCCTTTGCAATCGCCCCGGACGCCAGTGGCAACCTGTGGATCTCCAACCGTGTGCGGAATAGCCTGGTGATGTTCTTCGGGCTGGCAACCCCGACCGCAACGCCTGCGCCGCCGCAGCCAGTCGCGCCGTAAGAACCTGTGGCTCTGCGAAAGGATTGAGTGGCCGGTTACCGGGAGAAAGTTGGCGCAGAAGGGCTGGTTCCGCGGTGCACTTCAGGAGAAGAAGTTTCGTCGAACTTACATCTTCTCCTTCAGACCAAGCCCGATCAGCAGACGGTTCATAGGGAAGCTCGTAGCAAAGCCGCAAATCATGGCGATCTGCATCATCAACCAGTAGCGTGGATCGAAGGGTGTCAGGTGGTGTGGCCCCGGAAAAAGCCGGAAATATACCAGCGCCATAAACAGGTACATACCGATCTGGAAGGCAAGGATGGAGAGGGTATCCGCTTTCACGGCTGCCCACAGTGCGCCGGCCGGGGTGAGGTCCTCGCGCATGGGTTTAATAGCAAAGTATTGAAACAGTATGCCGACTGCCCAGGCTACCGCGAAGTCCAGGGTGTACTCCGTCCAGAGTACTGAGCCGAAGATGGTGAAGCCGCTCGCGGCAATAGCGAACTCTGTACCCACGTCCGAGATCATGCAGCCGGCGCCGCAATGGCTGGTTCCTTCCGCGACCTGGGCAACTGTCGGGGGCGCGTTTTTGGCATCGGCATCTCCCATGCCGCTGCCGGTGGTTCCGGTTTGGCTGCTGGATTTTGCCTTGCGGAGGCCGAGGGTGAAGTAGGCCCAAAGTCCAAAGACGCTGAAATACAACGCTGTCACGGGCCAGACCACGTTCATGATGCCCATGCGTTGCGGCCGGCGTACCTCGTCTACAGCAATGGTGATGGCGCAACCGATCGCTATGGCGATGGAAACCCAGGCAATGATGGTCAGGTTCATGCGGACCTCAGCTGGCTTCTGATTCGCGGAGGGTCCACATCGTTGTGCGGCAACGGGGATCGGCGCAACTTGCTTCCAGCACAGCCGTCTAACATTGCAGAGGAATGGTGATCTTTCGCGTGTCTCCTCCATCGATTGCCATGGGTTCCGCTGTGTCGAGGGCACACGTCCCAACTCCACCGGCTGGGACCTTAGCGCCCCAACATTTCACATGCCGTTTGCCGGCGCGGTTCCTGCGGGCTCAAGGCCTGTTCGTCTTCGTCCTGTTTACACCGCTGCTCTTGGCCGCTGCCGGGAGAACGCCGCTTCCGAAGAGCGCGCCGTTTGAGTTGTTGACGCACCGCATGGACGTAGACGTGGACGGGGCGCCCAATGCGTATGGACCGCTCGGCAGCAAGGCGCTGGATTCGCTGAAGCATGCGCACTACCGCGGCTGGCGGAACGCCGATATCGTCGGGTACCTGACGGAAGATGACCATCCGCACGTGCCGGTTGTGCAGGGACCGCACGATCCCTTTCCGGGGCTGTATATCTCGCAGACGGCTTTTACGGATCCGGCTCGCAGGCGGGAGGCGGATGTGTCGCGCTACGTGGATGCAACGAGGATCAACTATGTGGTGCTCGGGGACGAGGCGCATAAGAAAGGCGCGCGTCTGGGAGACTTTGTCGCAGTTTATTCGCGTGCCACCCACCGCAGCGTGTTCGGCATTGTCGGCGACAGTGGAAATCCTTCCGGCGATGAGGGTTCGCTGCATCTGCTGCAGGATCTTGGATATCCGTTTCGCGACGGAAGGCATGATGCGGTCGAGCACGCGGAGGTCGTCGTGCGCTATTTTCCGCGTTCCAATCCGCACCGCCTCTTCTTTCGCACGGAGGCCGCGCTCCATGCGGCCGCGATGCGGGAAGGCCTGAGCCGGGATTTCCGTTCGAGTCCGCTGGCGCATAAAAGGCATCCAAGGACGCATTAGATCGCCGGCGACCGGAACCTCTACGCCCGGCAACAAAGCTTGGCGATCGCGATCTTGGGATGCTTCAAGGAGAAAACTCATGGAATTTCGTCAGTTGGGCCGTTCCGGCTTGAAGGTGCCCGAGCTTTGCTTCGGCACCGGTACCTTTGGCGCCGGCAACGAGTTCTTCGCCGCGTGGGGAAATACGCAGGTGGAAGACGCACGCAAGCTCATCGACGTCTGCATGGAGGCTGGCTGCAACTTCTTTGATACTGCCGATATCTACTCCGACGGCAAGAGCGAGTCCGTGCTGGCCGAGGCTGTCAATCACCTGAAACGCGAAGACATTCTGATTTCCACGAAGGCTACCTTTCGCTTCGGCAAAGGGCCAAACGATGTCGGCAGTTCCCGCTACCATTTGACGCAGGCATTGGAGGGCTCACTGAAGCGGTTGAAGACCGATTACGTGGACGTGTATCACCTGCATGCCTTTGACGCCCTGACGCCGGTGGAGGAGACGCTGAACACGCTGGACAAGATGGTGCGCGAAGGCAAGGTACGGTACATTGCGTGCTCGAACTTCTCCGGCTGGCACCTGATGAAGTCACTCAGTGTAAGTGAGCGGTATGGCTGGGCGCGGTACGTGGGCCACCAGGTGTACTACTCGCTGGTGGGCCGGGATTATGAGTGGGAGCTGATGCCGCTTGCCGCCGACCAGGGCGTGGGTGCGCTGGTGTGGTCGCCGCTGGGGTGGGGTCGTCTGACCGGCAAGATCCGGCGTGGACAGCCGCTGCCGGAGAACAGCCGCCTGCAGAACAAGATGGTCGTCGACATGGGGCCGCAGGTGCCGTTCGAGCACGTTTACAAGATCGTGGATGCTATCGACGAGATCGCGAAAGAGAATGGCAAGAGTGTGCCGCAGATCGCGTTGAACTGGCTGTTACGCCGGCCAACGGTGTCAACACTGGTCATCGGTGCGCGCGATGAGAAGCAGTTGCGCGCCAACCTGGACGCCGTGGGCTGGGAACTGACGCCGGAACAGGTCGCCCGGCTTGATGCCGCAAGCAACGTTCCCTTGCCCTATCCGTACTGGCATCAGCAGCCGTTCTCGGAGCGCAATCCATTCCCCGTACCGCAGGCCAATCAGGCGTAGGCATCAGGTGTGAAGCGGAGGCCGGGGCAGTTCCCGCCTCCGCTTCAGGCTTCTGCCAGTAGCGCCGGCAAAACTCGCCCCAACATTCTTACTCACGCTTGCCGAGCATTCCACGGCACCATCCTGCCAGCCGGGCACAATCCAGGCAGATCAGTGTCCGGCGCTGGCGGCCGCGTTCTTGGGTGGGCGCGGGATGAGGAACAATAGAGGAAGCATGGCACCGCAGAACAGCGTCAGGTAGCGAATGATGTCGATGTAAGCCAGCGTTGCCGACTGCTGGTGCATTTGGTTATAAAGAAAGGCCTGCGCCTGGTGAATGGCACCCTGCGAGGCCCCACCAAAGGCGCCGCCTGTGGTTCCATGTCCGTTGCCGCCTTTAAAGGTGCCGGTCAAGGCCTGCACGCGTTGGGCAAAAGCCGGGTTGGTGGGCGTCATATTGCGCACCATGGAGTTTTCATGGGCCTGCGAACGCCGTACCAGCAGCGTGGCCATAAAGGCCGTGCCGCAGGAGCCGCCGATGTTGCGGGCCAGGTTAGTTAAACCGGAGACGTCGTTATTTTCAGTCTGCTTCACCCCGACATAGGCCAGAGTGTTGATCGGGATAAACAGGAAGGCGAGACCCGAGGCCTGAAAGACGCGCATCAAGACCAGTTCGCCGTAGCTGACGCCCAGATTGATCTTGGCCATATAGATCAGGCTGACGGTCAACATGCCAAAGCCGAAGCCGAGCAGCTTTCGAGGATCCACCCTGCTGGAAAGAACGCCGACGACCGGCATCATCGCCATCATTATGAAGCCGGCAGGTGAGAGGACCAGCCCGGCGAGCTCGGCGGTGTAGCCCAGCAGCGTCTGCACGAATTGCGGGATCAAAATGGTGGTGCCGTAGAGCGAAAAGCCCAGCACAAACATGAGAATGAAGCTGATGGCAAAGCTTCGCCTGGTGAACAGGGTGAGGTTCAGCAGGGGCCGGTTGCCTTCGCGCAGCTGCTTCAGCTCCCACCAGATCAGGGTCACAAAGGCTACCACCATGGTGACGGTGAAGAAGACAATGAGGTGCGATCCAAACCAATCGTCCTCCTGGCCCTTGTCGAGGATGAACTCCAATGAACCGAAGGTGAGGCCCACAAGCGCAAATCCCAGCAGATCGAGCTTGACGCCGCCCTTTTGGGAGCGTGCAACCTCCTCCTTCACGTAGGGTGGATCTTCGACGATGCGGGAGGTCAAGAACAGCGAAAGGAAGCAGATAGGGATGTTGAGAAAGAAGATCCAGCGCCAGTCAAAGTTGTCGGTGATGTAGCCGCCCAGCGTGGGGCCGATGGCAGGGGCGACGACGACGGCTAAGCCGTACATGGCAAAGGCCTGCCCGCGCTTTTCGGGGGGGAAGGTATCGGCGAGAATGGCCTGCTCGCTGGGCGCGAGGCCGCCGCCGCCGACGCCCTGCAGGATACGAAAGAACACCAGCAGGGGAAGGCTAGGCGCCAAACCGCACAGCGCGGAGGAGATCCCGAACAGGGCCACGCAGATCATGTAGAACTTTTTACGGCCGATGAACGTGGTCATGTAGGCGCCGGCGGGCAGAATGACGGCATTGGCGACCAGATAGGCGGTCAGAACCCAGGTGGCCTCATCCTGCGTGGCGCCGAGGCCGCCGGCGATATGCGGCAGGGCCACGTTGGCGATAGAGGAATCCAGCACCTCCATGAAGGTGGCCAGCGTAACCGTCATGGCTACGATCCAGGGATTGGCTTTAGGCCGCCACGGTTTCGGGGCGGCGATTGTGACCGGCGCGGAGGTTGCCGGCATGTCGAGCGTTGCTGTGGCCATAGGTCGCTACTTGAGATTGTAAGCACGGACGCGGGATTCAAAAAAGCCCCAAACGGTTGTACGTTCAAAACGAGGTGGCTTGCACCAGCCGCTTTTGTCGTCTGGAAAACTGGACGAAGGAGATGCGGGCACCCAGCCTGGGCGTGTTCACGGCCGTGGGAGGGCCAAACGACCCGGGACAGTGCTAGCCTGCGAGGAAGGCCCCGTGGGCCCGTAGAGGAGTAGGGTGAACGCGGATCTTGAGAACCTGATTGTGTTGCAGGCCCAGGACCTGGAGCTTGCGCGCCTACGCGCGGAACTGGCCGAAGCGCCACGGCGGGTAAAAGCAGCCGAAGCGGCGATGGCCCTTGCCGAAGCGGGCTCGGCCAAATGCGGATCCGCGCTGGGGGAAGAGGACAAGTTGCGCCGTGCGCAGGATCGCGACATCGCCACCCAGCGAACCAAGCTGGAACGTCTGCATAAGTCGCTAAACGGCGCGGCGAACGCCCAACAGGTCTCCGCCTTTGAACACGAGATCGCCTTCGCGAACAAGGCTATTGAGCAGTTGGAGGAGGAAGCCTTTGCGTCGCTCGAACGGACTGAAGCCCTGCAGGCGGAACAGGCCGAGGCGACGGCGACCCTGGCGCGAGCTCAGGAGGCGCTGAAGGCCGAGCGCGAGAGGGCCCTTTCGCTCAAGTCGCGTCATGAAGAGACCATTGCGGGGGTGGAGCACGAACGGACCACCCTGCGTACCGCGATTGACCCGGCAAGGCTTTCCTCCTATGACCGCTTGACCAAGACCCGCGGTACGGCGGTAGCCGAGGCAATCGGCAACGCCACTGCCGGAAAGTGTGCAGCCTGCCAGATGGGGGTGCGTCCGCAACGCTGGCAGGACCTGATCGGTCGTGACCACGCAGAGGAGATCTTTACCTGCGAGACCTGTGGCCGCCTGTTGTTCTGGGATCCGCGCCGCGACACGCCGCGGGCCTGGACGGCCGGCGACCGCTTGAACTCCGCACAGACCGGAGCAATCACAACGGTACGGGGAGGCGCAGCGCGATGAGCCTGGATGTCTCGGTAGGATTGGGCCGCAAGGTGATCTGCGTAGACATGGACGAGGTGATCGCGGATGCCCTGGGCGAGCACCTCACGCGCTATAACCGCGACTTCCAGGAGCGGCTAACGCCCCAGGATCTGCATGGCCGCTGGATCTGGGACTATGTCCCGCCAGACCGGCTGCATGTGCTGGAGCGTTATATGCGATCGGACGATTTTTTTGCGAATCTTCCGGTTATGCCAAACTCACAACGCGTGATGGAGCGGCTGCAGGAGCGATACGAGGTGTACATCGCCACGGCAGCCATGGAGCTACCCACCAGCTTTACGGCAAAATTTGAGTGGCTGAAGCAGCGCTTTCCCTTCATTCGCCCCTCGCACATAGTTTTCTGCGGCGACAAGGGGATCTTACGCGGCGACTACCTGATCGATGACAACCCACGTCAACTCAGGCGTTTTCGGGGCGAGGGCATTTTGTACAGCGCCCCGGCCAATGCCTTCGTATCAGGGTTTCGCCGCGTAAATGACTGGCTTGCTGTGGAAGCGCTGTTTCTGGGTTGAGTGAAAGCTGGAAAGCGGCGGGTTAGCGCCGCCGTTTCCCTGCTACGGGTGTGCTGCCTGACTTATTGCTGCGTACCGGAATCCGGGACCCGGAATGCTGTCCGTGCGGATGCTCCTGCATGGTGATGATCAGCGCAAGGCAGTTGTCGTCACCCATGCGCTCGTAACTGTGGGTGATGTTGGCGTGAAAGAATACGGCGTCACCGCTCTCCAATGTATCCGCCTGGCCGTCGTGCGTCAGGCGCATGCAACCGTTCAGAATGAGGAGGAACTCGGCGCCGGCGTGGCTGTGAGCACGGGGTTGGCGCTTGGCGGTCGCGGGTAGAAACTCAGCCACGTAGGGAGAGATACCGCCCTCCATAGGAACATGGCCTAGGCTTTCAAAGAAGTAGCCGGGGTCTTCGACGCCGCTCTGGGGCAGCCGCTGCCGGTCTTCGGCGCGAAGCACACGGAATAGTTCCGCCCGTTCCGGCTCAAAGAAATAGCTCATATCTTTGGAAAAGACGATGGCGATGCGCGCCAGATTGCGCAACGTGGGGACCACGCGCCCAGTTTCCAACTGCGAAAGAAAGCTGGCGGACAGGCCGGTGTGGCGGCCCAGTTCAACAAGTCCCATGCCTTTGCGCTGGCGGAGGTACTTGATGCGGTCACCGATACGTTTTCCCTCGATAAACTGCTCGGCGGCTTCGGCGGAGATGCCGGCGCTTTCGGCCGCCTCGGCACCGTCTACGGGAGCCGAATCGAGCAGAACTTCCACTTCCAGGCTGCCACCGGCTTCAGACGACCGGTCGAGCTTGCTGATCGTGGAACGACTCTGACGCTCAATTTCAGCGGCGGCAACAGGGATAAAAGGGGTGGGATTCATCAATACGGAAGATTCAATGGTAAGTTTTGGCACGGCGGTCTCCAATAGTTGGGGCACAAGGCGCGGCGTGCGGCGCTTTCTGGTGTGCGCTATGAAAGATGTTTCCGTCCAGCGAAAAGATGCCTCACGGATGCGGTGATCGCACAGGCAGGGCGCTCCATCGGTCGTATCTCGGTGGTGACCCGTGGGTGGTCGCGCTTCGGGAGAACACCGCGCCTGGAGAACGGCCCCGTTGCCGGAGATTGGCCGTCGAGAACGGCTGAATTGCAACGGGGCCGACTTGCGTTCTGAATGCTGCGTTCTGAAGGCTGCGTTCCGAATGCTAGGCTCAACGAATGCGGCCTGATCGTCGGCAACGGAGCCAGGGGAGACTTTGCCGGCTCTCAGGTACGGTGTTCCTGTTGGCCGGCGGCTTGCTTTGGGGCTGCGCCAGCCCCGGCCCACCCCGGCCACCCTCGCTCTTAATTCCCCGCGTGGTGACCGACCTCACCGCCAAGCGCACAGGCGACGCGGTTGCGCTGCACTTTACGGTTCCGGGCCTCAGCACGGATGGCCAGCCGTTGCGGGTACGGTCGCTGACCGGCACCCTTTGCCGGCAGGACGCCAAAGCCGCCCCATGCCGCCCCGTAGACGCCGCCGGGACCGCTCAGCCGCTTCCCGTACCTGGGCCCGGCAGGGAGGCCCTCGTGGTCTGGACGGATCCGCTGCCGGCCTCGCTACGGAGCGGCAGTCCCCGGCCGATCGCGTACCGTGTCGAGTTGAAGACGTCCTCGGGCAAGAGCGCGGGCTACTCTGACCCGGTCTACGCCGCCGCGGGTGCGGCCCCGCCACCGGTTGGCGACCTCCGCATGGATGGCACGCGCTTGGGCGTGGCCCTGCATTGGGTGCCTGTTTCCGGTGCGGGCGAGGTCTTCCTGCGCCGCGTTGAACCGGAGGGAGCCCCTGTGCGGCCGGCGGCTCCAAAGGGGAAAACGCCCGAGCAGGCCTCCGGGACGGCTTCGGGAGGGAAGGGGAAAGCGCATGCCCGGGGTGCTCACAGCGGTCAGGCCGTCGCCGAAAAGCGTGGGGACACCGACCCCAACGTCGTGTGGCTGCAAGCGGCGCCGGGTGACGAGGCAGCCTCGGCGACGATCGACAACAGCATCGAGCCCGGTGTGCCGTACCGGTACACCGCTGTGCGGCGGGAGCATGTGCAGGCCGGGGGCAGAACGCTGGAGCTGGAGAGCAGCCCATCCGCCGAAGTGGCGATCACGTGGCGGGATGTCTACCCGCCCGCGGCACCCACGGGTCTGATGGTGCTCGGGTACGAGGTTCCGGCGGGGGACCCCCATAAGCCGTCCGGCTACGCGGTCGACCTGGTGTGGGAGCCGGTTGAGGATGGCCAGCTCGCGGGTTACCTGGTGTACCGGCAAGCGCTGGGCGGCGCCGAGAAAGCTGCGCCGGGCGAGGGCGTGCAGCTTACGCCGCAACCTGTAGCCACGCCGGGGTTCCATGACGCGACGGCGCTGCCTGGGCAACGATACCGGTACACCGTGGTCGCTGTCGGGAGCCATGGGCAAAGGAGCGCCAGGGTGTCGGCGGAGGTTGAGCCGCACGTGGCTCCGTAGGGTGCAGTCTCTATCTGAATCTGAGGGGTGAGGTCGCCCGCCAATCCGGTTGGGGCTGACTACAGGGAGGCCATGTCGCACCTTGGATCATTGCTGTGACATGGCCTCGCTTCTGTGTTTTGTATCGCCCCGGGATCTGCTAAGCTACCGTCCCAGCCGGGAACGGCGCCGGCTCATTACTGGCCGCCGGACGCTTTGCGGGCCGCCTCAAACTCGTCTCCGTTGTTCCAGCGGACGGTGCCTGGCGCGGAGATTGCCTGCCAACCCAGATCCATGCCGAAGCGCACCAGTTTGGCATCGCCACGGAAGTCCCAGGCGGGGCTGAACTCGTCGGAAAAGTTGTGGTAGTTGTTGTCGTTAAATGCCTTCTCCTGCGCCTGACCCCAGGCGCGATCGTGGCCCTCGTAGAGCATGCCGCTGTCGATCGAAAATGCCGGAATGCCGACGCGAGACAGGCTGAAATGGTCAGAACGGTAGTAAGAGCCGGCCTCGGGACGAGGATCGGGCACAATCGCCAGATCAAAGCGCCGGGCGGTCGCCTGAACGTTTGGGTAGAAGCTGGTACGCTGCGCGCCGTTGACGTTAATCTCCTTCTGGATACCGATCGGCAGCAGCATGTCGTAGTTGATATCGAGCGCCACCTGCGCCGCCGGTACGGGAGGGTGCTGGCCGAGGAACTCCGAGCCCAGCAGCCCCTGCTCTTCCGCCGTCACCGAGGCGAAGTAGACGGAGTGCGGCAGCACTAAGCCGTTATCAACCCCGTACTTCCAGCTCCGCGCCATCTCGATCAGCATCGCGACGCCGGTCCCATTGTCTGCGGCGCCGTTGTAGATGTTGTCGCCGGTTTTGCCGGGCACGATGCCGAGGTGGTCGTAGTGCGCGCTATAGATCACGGCCTGATCGGGCGTGTGCCCCGCCCGGCTGGACGCCGGCAGCACCGCGATCACGTTGGGGCTCTGGAATGGCCGCACGGTGCTGGTGACGGTGGCCTTCAGTTTTACGGGGAGCTCGACGGCACGGAAGCCGCGCGCGCCGGCGGCGGCGAACTCCGCATCCAGGTTCTGGCCCCCCATCGCCATCAGCTTGCGCGCGACCTCAAGCTGAATCCAGCTGGCGGCCTTCAGGCGCGGGTTGGCGTCGTCGCGCAGAAAGGTCTTCTCGCTGGTGTTGGAGTTCTGCACCACGGTCCAGCCATAGCTGGCGAGGTCAGTGCGGTGAATGATCAGCGCGCCCACGGCACCCATGCGGGCGGCCTGTTCAAACTTGTAGGTCCAGCGGCCGTAGTAGGTCAACGCGTTGCCGGCGAAGAACTTGGGATCCTCCGAGGGCGGGTCGCCGACGATGCACAGCACCACCTTGCCTTTGACGTCCACGCCGGCGTAGTCGTTCCAGCCGAACTCGGGCGCGGTGATGCCGTAGCCGACAAAGACGATCGGTGCTTCGACGCTCGCCGTAGCGGTCAGGGTCTGGTTAGCGACGGTGTAGTCGCTGCCGTAGGTGAGCGGCAGGGTCTTGCCCGCGCCCACCAGCAGAAAGTTGGTCTGGGCCGGAATCGCCTTCATGCCGACGAAGTTCACCTGCTGCATGTAGCTGCCGTTGTCGCCCGCGGGTTGCAGGCCGGCCCCGGCGAACTGGTCCGCGATGTATTCGGCGGCGAGCTGCCCACCGCGCAGACCGGGGTAGCGACCTTCAAAGATGTTGGAGGAGATGAAGCGGTCGGTCTCGCGGATGCGGTCGGAGCTGACGGCGGCTTCGGCCTGCACCAGCGCGGCTGGTTGGCCGGGGGCGGGCTGTTGCGCGAGGGCGACGGTGGACGCTGAGGAAAGCGCCGCCAGAATCACAGAGACAGAGGCTGGAACGGCGAGCGATGGCTTCTTCAGAAAGGGCTCCAGAGACGTGCCGCGAAACGGGTCGCCGCCGCCGAGTTGTCGGTACTCCGCAGTATAGGACCTTCGGACGGGACGGGCCTACGGCTGCGTTGGCCTAAACGGCACCGGCTTCGCGAACGCGTACGGCGCGCATCGGCATGAGACCCATGCGCCCCAGCGCTTTGCGGGCGAGCCCGGTCAGGGGCTGATCGTAGAGCCGGTGGGTGGAGCACCATATCAGGTCCGCCTCCGCAGCCGGTATTTCGCCGCGCAGGCTTCGGCCTGAACCCAGGTCGCCCGGTTCCCCAGAGAAGATCGTGCCGATCGCCTCCGCCGCGAGCGCGCCGCGTCGTTCCACCTCCGCGGCCTGGGCCTCCGTCGGGGTCTTTTCCGGGAACGTTAGGCTACGCAAGGCAACGGGGTTCTCCCAGGGCAGGGCCCCGGATTCTTCCTGCAGGGGGCCGGGGAGGACCTCCGGCCTGGTCAGGGGACCGGCGGCGCCTTCCGCGTAGATCTCGACGTAGAAGTTGGTGTTCGTGATGCTGTGGCGCAGGCGCAACGCCGGCTCGCGGCTGGCGACGGCCTCCAGCGGTAACGGCGGCAGCTCCAGCATGCCGGGCATCAGCGTGGCCTCCGCGGCGCGGCGCTCCAGCAGTACCTCCGTGCGCACCCCGTGCTTGCGGGTGGTCAGCAGATAGGCCACATGGCGGCTGCGCAGGGCGGTGCGCGGCGTGGTGGGGTGTTCTCCGCGCGTCTGGCAAAAGCTGTACACCGGGCACTGGAGGCAGAGCGGACCGCGCGGCAGGCAAATGGTCGCGCCGAGCTCCATCATGGCCTGGTTGTGGTCGCCGGCCGCATTTATCCTGGCTGCTTGATTTCGCCTTGCCGGCGCGGGCGGCACAAGCTCGTTGGCGGCCCGCAGCAGATAGGTGTGCGCGGCGGCGGTCTTTTCCTCCGGCCGGCCCAGCAGCCGCAGCAGAACGCGCTCCACATTGCCGTCCAGCACGGCGATGCTTTGCCCGAAGGCTATGGAGGCGACGGCCGCGGCGGTGTACTCGCCGACCCCGGGCAGCGTGCGCAGCTCGGCCGCTGTCTTCGGCAGCACACCGCCGAGCTCGCGCACGACGAACTGCGCGCCGCGATGCAGCATGCGGGCGCGGCGATAGTAGCCCAGGCCGCTCCACAGGGCGAGCACGTCGTCCTCCGGCGCGGCGGCAAGGTCGGCGAGGGTGGGAAAGCGGCGCAGGAACTCGCTGTAGCGCTCAATCACGGTGGCTACCCGCGTCTGCTGCAGCATGATCTCGGAAAGCCACGTGCCGTAGGGATTACGCACACCGCGCCAGGGCAGCTCACGCGCGTGTTTGCGATACCAGGCGGAGAGCGCCTTGCGGAACGGCTCGGCGGGCAGGGAGCCGGCGGGGTCAGGGACGATCTCTAGGGTGGAGGCCCGGCGCACAGCCCCATCTTACGCACAGCGGACATCCCCTTCACCGCAGGGACCGTTCCTGAAGCCGCCGTGCCATGTAGGACCAGCTCGGTCGTATATGATGGGTTCAGAGAACAGGCCCCCACCTATCCTTGGCTGGAGATGGGAGCCCGTTTTACAGAAAGCGCAGCAGCCAGGCCACTACGCCTCCACAATTCTAGGCTGCAGGCCTCGCGCTGTCACGAGGTCCCATGCAACCCGCAGCTTCGCTACGCACGCTCGCCGTCATCGGCGGGATGCTCCTTTCGCAAAGCAAAGTCGTGTCGCAGGTCGGTCTTCCGGCTTCTGTGACAGCCGCCGTGATGGACGGCAGCGGAGCTCCGATCGCCGGAGCTCAGCTTGAGCTCGCCCCGGTAGATGGCAGTGCCGGCACCTCGATGCATGCCGAGGCGGGGCCTGACGGGCGATTTTTCCTCCTGGCCATCGAGGGTCAAAGCTATCGCCTCACCGTCTCCGCGCCGGGCTTCCGGACGGCAACGCTGCTGGTTATAGGCGGAAAACGCGTGCCTCCCCTGCAACTTGCTGTGGCTGGCGCAGACGAGCGCGTCGAGGTAACGGACACAAGCGGACACGGGCAGATCGACACGCAGGAGACCCAGGGCGGCATCACGCTCGATCAAAGGGAGATTGCGGCCATCCCGCTGAACGGGCGCAGCTTTACAGATGAACTTGCGGTGACGCCGGGCGTGGTTCCCATCAGCTCGGCGCAGCCCAACGCTGTCGTGATGAGCGGGGTAGCCAGTACACCGCCCTCCGGCAATCTCGATATCGGCGCTCTTTCGGTAAGCGGCCAGCGGGAGACGGCCAACGCCTTTCGCGTGAACGGAAGCGATGTGCAGGAAGACGTGAGCATGGGCGTCGCGGTAGTGCCCACGCTGGATTCCATCGCGGAACTCAAGGTGTTGACGGACAACTTTGACGCGCGCCTGGGGAACCAGAGCGGAGGACAGGTTCTGGTCACAACGCGCTCCGGCGGTGCCCAGCTTCACGGCAGCGCCTACGACTACTACCGCGACACGGTGCTCGATGGAAGGAGCTACTTTTCGCTGGAACGCGCCCCGTTTCACCAGAATCAGTTCGGCGGCACCCTTGGGGGCCCGGTGCCGCATACGCAGCTGAAGTTCTTTGTCGATTACCAGGGCACACGGCAGCTCCAGGGCCTCGACTCGGGGGAGATCGCGGTGCCCTCGCTGGCCGATCGCACGGGCGATCTCACCGACAGCCTCCGTTCGTTGACCGGTACGGTTTCGGGTGACAGCTGGGCGCAATCGCTCAGTTCGCGGCTGGGCTACGCGGTGCAGAATAACGAACCCTACTACGCCGGGGGCTGCACCTCCACGGCCTATAACGCTGTCGCGGGCACAGGTTGCGTCTTTCCGACGGGCATCATTCCACAGAGCGCCTGGTCGGCCCCCGCCAAGGCTCTGTTGCAGGACATTCCAGCGCCAAATATCGGCGCCAGCACCTTCGGCACGGCGAGCTATGCCGAAAGTGTGCGTGATGACAAAGGGGCGCTCCGGCTCGATGTGAATACACGCTTCGGCCAGCTGAACCTGTACGGCTTTGCCGACGATTACAACCTCCTGAACCCCTACCCCACGCAGCAGGGCGGCGCCAATGTCCCTGGCTTCAGCGCGCGGAACCAGGGACGTGCGCAGCTGTATGCCGCCGGCCTTGTCACCCCGTTTGGGCCCCATCTGGTCAATACGCTGCACGGCAGCTATATGCGCAACGCCGCGACGGTCGGCCAGCCCATTGGCGGCCAGGGTGTCTCGCTCGCCTCGCAAGGCTTCCTTTCGGGTGCGGGCACAGATGGCATCGTGGTGCAGGCACCGGCGATCGAAGGTGTAGAGAACCTGGTCTTTAACTCGTTTACGCTCGGAACCACGGTGACCGGCCTTTCGCAGGCGGAGAACATCTTTGAAGGGACAGAGGATGTCTCCCGCACATGGGGCACGCACCTGCTTTCGTTCGGCGCGGATCTGCACGGCGACCAGATCAACACCCACCCGAACGTCTATGACAACGGCAGCTTCTCGTTTACGGGCTCGGAGACCGGGCTGGACTTTGCCGATTTTTTGCTTGGGATCGATTCCAGTTATACGCAGGGCTCGGGACAGAACTTCTATAACCGCAATCACTACATCGGTCTCTACGCTCAGGACAGCTGGCGTGCCACGCCCAGGCTCACGCTGAACTACGGCGTACGCTGGGACGTTCTTCCCCCGTGGTATGAGAAGTACAACCAGCTACTCTCGCTTGATCCCGGCGAGCAGTCCGTTGTGTACCCCACGGCCCCGAAGGGCATCCTGTTTCCGGGCGATCCGGGTGTACCGCGCACGATCTCGCCCACGGGCTATAAGAACTTTGCGCCGCGTCTGGCCGGCTCGTGGTCACCGTTCCGGGACAGCACCCGGACTGTGATTCGCGCCGGCTATGGCATTTACTACAGCGCTTTTGAAGGTTTATCGGCCGGCATCATGAGCGGCAATCCGCCCTACGGTTTCACAGACACCCTGCCGGTGCCGACTCTGCTCAACGAACCCTTCGTTGAAGCCTCCACCGGGAATAGCCTTGGACAGCGTTTCCCCCTGGCACCTGTGCCCTTCGGAGCGTCCCCGGCGACTCCGGATGCGGATGTGAACTGGGCCAACTATGAACCCCTCACCGGGATTCCCGCCTTTGCGAAAAACAACATAACGCCCTACAGCGAAAACTACACGCTTGCGGTGGAGCAGCAGCTTGGGCCGAAGACCACGGCAACGCTCGCCTTTGTCGGTACCCAGGCTCACCATCTGCTCGTGATTCAGGAGGTAAATCCGGGTAATCCGGCGCTTTGCCTTGCGTTGAGCCAGAGTAGCCAGGTCGCGGCGGGGTCGGCCACCTGTGGCCCGTTCAGCGAATCGGGAACGTTCACCGCAAGCAACGGAACCTTGTACGGGGGGACGCGCACGGCCTTCTCCGGAGCCTTCGGCAGCGTAAACCTGCAGAAGACGATCGCCAATGCCCATGACAATGCACTGGAGGCCAACCTGCAGCATGCGAGCCGCAATCTTTACGTTCAGCTCGCCTACACGTGGTCCAAGTCGATCGACCAGTCCTCTTCGCTGGCAGAGGCCGTCTACCCGGATACAGCCGTGAGCAACGCCGGGCTCAGCCGCGCGCTTTCCGCCTTCGATCTGCGGCATAACTTCAGCGCGGTGTACCGCTACACCTTGCCGTTAGAGCGCCTGGCTCCCGGGCGCGAACGCTTGGTGGGCGGTTGGCAGATCTCCGGACTCACACGCTTCAGCACGGGATTGCCTGTAACGCTGGTCAACAACAACGACACCTCGCTGCTGGGCACGGCTCCGAACGGGATCAACAACAACGGCATCGATGAGCCGGAGTTTGCTGGAGGGGATCTCCGGGTGGGTCATCGGCCGGGCGCGCCGGCCTTTAACACCGGGCTGTTCTCGCTGCCGAATCTTGGCACTCTCGGCAACGCGCGCCGGCGCTTCTTCCATGGGCCCGGTGCTGACAACACGGATGTCGCCCTGAGCAAAAACACCGCCCTTTGGGAACACTACGTTTTGGAACTGCGCGCGGAGGCCTTCAATGTCTTCAACCACGGCCAGTTCTTTGGCCCCAATGCCGTTCAGGGCAACCTCTCCGCAACGGACTTCGGGCAGATCCAGACGGCTTCGCCGCCGAGGCTTATGCAGGTGTCCGGGCGCATCAAGTTCTAAAAACGTTCTAAAACGCACAAGAGAACAGGCCGTTAGCCGATGTTGTCCAGGGCTTCCACAGGGAGGCGGGTCCAGCGCGCGGTCGAACGCATCAGGCCCGGCCAAAGGTGGACCAGCCCGGTCAGCAGGGAACGGGACGACGGGCGCAGCAGGGCCTGTGAGATCGCCGTAGCACGGCCCACCTGGCCCCGCAGGTCGCGGTGCAGAGTGGACTGGAAGGCCTCGCTGGACTGCCCCTGCAGCAGGCCATGGGCGGCGCGCAGGCCGGTGTAGAGTGCGATGGACATGCCGTCGCCGGTGAAGGAGGGGATCACCGCGGCCTGGTCGCCGACGGCCCACAGGCGCTCTCCGGGCGCGTGGCGGCGCACAAAGCCGTAGGGGATGGCGGCGGCGGCGAGCGGTTTGGACAGCAGGGGTTCGGCCCCTTCCAGGCGCGCCTGGGCGTGTGCGGAGGAGGTCGCAATCGCCGCCAGCAGCCCCTGCCAGCCGCCGTACCGGGCCAGATAAGCACGTTGGATCAGGCAACACAGATTGGCCGCCTCGCCCACCGGCTGCAGACCTGCGTAGCCGCCCGGGTAAAGCAGCAGCTCCACATTTCCTTCCAGCGCCGCGGCCTCCGCCGGTCGTAGGCGAAGGTACATTTTCAGCGCGACAAGATCGTTTTGGGCGCCTTCCGGTCGGGGAAGGCCGCGCAGATCGTGCTTGCCGGTGGCCAAAATGGCGTCAGGTGCTGCGAGTTCTCGTCCATCAGCCGAGCCGGCGCGCCACAGACCTCCTTCCCGTGAGAGCGCCTCCACGGCCACGCCCCGCACGACCTGTGCCCCGGCCGCCGCGGCGGCGTCCAGCAAGGCGGCGTCCAGGCAGCGGCGGCGGAGCGACATCGCCGGGAAGGGCAGCCGGATCTCCGTTGTGCGCCGCGGACCGCAGAGCCGTACGCTCCGGATCGGCGTGGCGCCAAGGGCTGAGACGTCGATGCCGAGGCTCCGGAGCAGGTGGAGGGCTTCGACGCTTAGAAACTCACCGCAGACCTTGTCTTTGGCCTCCCCATCACGCTCCACGAGCGTCACGCGGCGGCCGGCGCGAGCCAGACGGATCGCCGCGGCTGGTCCGGCAAGGCCGCCGCCGAGCACGAGGATCTCCGGCGAGGACACCGTGCCTGGCGGAGGCTGGCTCAGTGAAGCCTCGTGAGGCATAGCCGGCCGGGGGCGGACCGATCGAAGCGCACCGCCCCCGGGGCGATCCCGGCTTCGCCAAGCAGCCGGAGCCAGTCTTCCTGCCGAAAGCCGCGCCGGATGGAGACAGGACCGTCGTGGCGTACCAGAGGCCCCCAGCGCATGACGCGGGAGAGGAGATTGAAGACCCGGTAGGACCGGGCGCTGCGCACCAGATCATTGATGAACCAGCCGACGGAGGCGGTTTGATCCATCCAGCGCAAAAAGGCGACAATCTCGGCGTCGCGCATGTGGTGCGTCACCAGGTTGCTGAAGATAACATCCTGCCCCTGTGCCTCCGGTGTGCTCAGCGCGTCACCGGTGAGCCATGCCGCCGGCCCGCTCCAGCCGTCAAGGGGAAAGGCGGATGTCAGCTCGGCGGCGGCGCCGGCCGCCATGGGGCTCAGGTCAACCCCGGTCAGCCGAACGGCGAGACCCCGCTTCTTCGCGTTTTGCCCGAAGATCCGAAGCCCTGTGCCGCTACCGTAGCCGACCTCCAGCACCCGCAGGCGCTGCGGGTACTGCCGCGAGGCGACCCGCTTCAGGAACAGGCGGGTCGGCCGAAAGCCGAGGGTCCAGCGGTTCACCTGGTCGAGCTCCCGCAAGCAGTCGCGGAACTCATGGTAGGAGGAGACCTCCTCCATCCACTCCGGCAGGTCGGCTGGGTCGGCCCTGGTGCTGAAATCTACCTCCGAGGCCTTGGGGGTGCTTGTATATTTATGCGGCATGGAACAGCATCGTCTCCGCAGTCAGACCCGGCCCAAAGCTCATCGCGCAGCCCCGCTGGCCAGGTTGCGCCTCCGCCATCAGTCGTTGCAGCACAAACATCACGGTGGCGGAGCTCATATTCCCGAAGTGCTCCAGAACGTCGCGGGAGCATTGCAGAGCCGCCGGCGGCAACTCCAATCCGCGCTCCACGGCGTCCAGAACGCTTTTGCCGCCCGGATGCACGCCCCAAAGTGAGATCTCCTGCTTGCGGAGCGATCCAAGCACCTCACTGCCGCCATGCTCAAGCGCCTTGCCGATGGCGCCGGGCACCTGCCCGCTGAGCAGCATGTCAAAGCCGCCGCCGCCGATACGCCAGGTGATCAGATCGCGCGTGGTGGGGATCAGCACGGCGCGGAAGCTGTCCAGGGCGAAACCGGTCGGCGCGGCAGAGACGAGGCTGGCGGCGCAGCCATCGGCAAACACCAGAAAGCTGAGCACCTGCTCGAGATCGGCGGTCTCCTGCAGATGCAGGGTGCAGAGCTCGAGGTTCACCATCAGGACGCGGGCGTCCGGCTCGGAGCGGACGATGTGGCGGGCGGTTTTCAGGCCGTTGATGGCGGCGTAGCAGCCCATGAAGCCGATCATTGTGCGTTCGACGTCGGTGCGCAGCCCAAGATATTCCACGGCCTCGAAATCCAGTCCCGGAGCGTACAGGCCGGTGCAGGTGGTGATCACGACGTGCGAGATAGAGGAGCGTTCAACTTCGGTCAGAGCCAGATTGTCCAAGGCACGACGCATCAGCACCGGGGCAAAGCGCTCATACACACTCATGCGTTCAGCGGTATGCGGAAAGTCGCCGGTGGAGTAGAACTCATGCGCGTTGATGTGGAACTCGGTCGAGGCCTCGTTGGGGGTCAGCACCGAGTAGCGGTGGGCGATGCCGGAGCGGCTCGACATCCTGTTAAACAGGGCCCGGACTCGAGGTTCGGCTTTAGCGGCGAGCAGGCCGTCCGCGAAGGCGACAAAGGCATCGTGCACATCGTGATCGGGCACGGCTGTGGCCACCCGGTTCAGAAAGACTTCGTTCAACGCACACGCCTCCACAGGGTTTGACGCTATTGGATGCGCAAAGCGGCGGTACCCGCGGATCTAATGCAGGACGATGTTGGTGATGAGGCTACGAAACGCGAATTACGCTTCGGCTTTGCCAAAAGACCGGCCCCCGCCGGTGAGCGGTACACTCAGCTTGCGCAGCTTTCGCGCGATGGCCCATGGCAATGGAACGAAAAGACGCTCTTCGCATGGCTCTCGCCTCGCTGTGGGCCAATAAGCTGCGGACGGTGCTGACGCTGCTGGGCGTCGTCATCGGCGTCGCGAGCGTGATCGCGGTGGTGACCCTGGTGAACGGGGCCAACCGCTACGTGGCCACGAAGGTCGCGAGCTTTGGCGCAGATGTCTTCACGGCGAACCAGATGCCTACGCTGGTCACGAACTATGAGGATTACCTGCGCTACACCAAGCGCAAGGTGCTGGGCCTGCCGGAGTACCACGCCGTGCAAGCGGGTTGCCACACCTGCCAGATGGTGGGCGCGAGTGAGACCACAACCGGCACGATCGTCGCCGGCCGGCAGAGCTCGACGGGAACCCAGGTGCGCGGCTATACGGCGCTGATGCCCGACATGCTGAGCCTGAACCTGACCGAAGGCCGCGCCTTTAGCCAGGTGGAGGAGGATCACGCGGCGCATGTGGCCATGATCGGCACCGACATAGAGGAAAACCTGCTGGGAGACGCCGACCCGCTCGGGCGCGAGATTCGCGTCGATGGCGTACCGTACACCGTCATCGGCCTGGGTGAAAAGAAAGGCAAAACACTGGGGATCAGCCAGGACGACTGGGTCGCGATTCCACTAACCGCCTTTCAGCGTACCTACGGCACGGCAAAGTCAATTACGGTCGCCGTCAAGGGCGGCAATGGCACGGCACAGCAGAACGCAATGGACGAGACCCGCGTGCTGCTGCGCTCCGTGCGCCATGACCGCCCCGGCACAGAGGACAGTTTTGCGCTTGAGACCAGCAATGGCCTGGTCTCACTATGGGGACAGATCTCGGGTTCGTTTGAGTTGGTCGCTGTTTCGATTGCCGCGATCTCGCTGGTAGTTGGTGGCATCGTGATTATGAACATCATGCTGGTTTCGGTGACGGAGCGAACGCGCGAGATCGGCGTGCGCAAGGCGCTGGGCGCGAGCCGTGGCGACATTCTGCTGCAATTCCTGATGGAGTCGGCGATTATGGCGCTGCTGGGTGGAGCCATTGGCGTGCTGGTGGGCGTAGGTGGAGCCGAGGCGGTGACGATTGCGTTGAATTTCCCCTCGGATGTAGCGCTTTGGAGTGTGTTTGCGGGGCTGGGCGTCGCGGTCGGCGTGGGTGTGTTCTTCGGCGTGTACCCCGCGCGCAAGGCAGCGGAGCTCGACCCCATCGTCGCTCTGCGATCGGAGTTCTAACGTATGGCGACCCTGCAGGCATCGCAGCAGCGCGAAGCGGTCATCATGGCCCTCGATACGCTGCGCGCCAACAAACTGCGGTCCGGGCTGACGATCCTGGGCATTGTGATCGGCGTCATCACCGTGATTGCGATCTCCTCGGTGATCAATGGATTAAACAACTCGGTTTCGGCGCTGGTGGAGCAGTTCGGTACCAACGTCATGTGGATTGCGCGTATGCCGCCCATCACCCTGCGGCCGACGGCGGAGATGCTGGCGCGCAAGCAGCTGACCTATGACGACATGCTGGCCATCGGACATCTGCCGCACATCGTCGCCTCCAGCGCCAACCTGCGCTACCAGGACATGCGCTTCAACACCGGCCTGGCGACCGCAAAGTATGGCAGTCGCAAGGCCGAGCACCTCACGCTGACGGGCGACAGCGTCTCCAACGGGGACGTGTATGAAGAGAAGATCGTCTATGGACGCTACTTCACCGCCGCCGACCAGCAACGCGCTGCCGATGTGGCGATCCTGGGCGATGACACGACGCATGAGCTCTTCGGCGAGGCTGATCCGACCGGCAAGGAGATCACCGTGGAGGGTCGTGCCTTTACCGTGATCGGCACCATGGACAAGCGCAAATCGGCCTTCGGTGTGGGCAAGAATCCCGAGGACAACATGGTGTACATGCCCATCACCACGTTTCACAAGCTGCATCCGGAGGTTCTGGAGTATTGGATCAGCGCGCGGATCGACGATCAGAAGAACAAGCCGATCGCCGAGGACGAGATTCGCGAGCTGCTGCGCCGACGCCGCAAGGTGCCCAACGAAGCCGAGGATAATTTCGCGATCTTCGGGCCGGACAGCATCACCAAGCTCTGGTCGCAGATTACGGGCAGTCTGTTTCTGCTGATGCTGGGCCTGAGTGCCGTGGGCCTGATGGTGGGCGGCGTGGGTGTGATGAACATCATGCTGGTCTCGGTGACGGAGCGCACGCGCGAGATCGGCATTCGTAAGGCGATCGGCGCCACGCGCGGGACCATTTTGCTGCAGTTCACCGTGGAGGCCGTGGTGCTGTGCGCTGTGGGCGGCGTGCTGGGGGTTGCTGTGGGCTCGCTGATTGCGTTTGGGCTGCACTTTTTGATGAGTTCGCAGGTAAGCTTGGTCTGGATCTCCGCGGCGTTTGTCTCTTCCTGTGCGATCGGGCTTGTGTTCGGCATCTACCCTGCGTGGAAGGCCTCGACGCTGGATCCGATTGATGCTCTGCGCTATGAATAGCGGAATAGCGGAATAGCGGAATAGCGACGTTGCGATGGGGAGCGGGGAGCCACACCGATACTCCGTTTGGCTACACTAGACAGCGGTGAATGCTTTTCTCTTTGCGTTGCCGTTTCTCACCGCGCTGCTGACCCTTTGTGGTATCGGCTACAGCGTGCTCGCGCTGTGGGGACTGCGCTCGTTTCAGCGCGTGGTGAAGGCGCAGGCGGCCCAGCCCGCCGACGGGAGGCCCATGCCCGGCGTTTCGGTGCTGAAGCCGTTGCGCGGCGCGGACCCGCGTATGTACACAGGCTTTGTCAGCCATTGCACACAGCAGTACGAAGGTCCGTTTGAGCTGATCTTCGGCGTGGTCACACTGGCGGACACGGCGGTGGCCGAGGTCGAGCGGCTGCAGCTGGAGTACCCCGATGTGCCGATCCGCCTTGTGGAGTGCCCGGCACGGTTGGGCTCAAACGGCAAAGTATCCTCACTTGCCCAAATGCTGCCCCATGCACGGTACGGATACGTGCTGGTGAACGATTCCGACATCCTGGTGGGGCCGAAGTACCTGCAGCACGTCATGGCTCCGTTCGCCGCGGAAGCAATGGCGCCCTCAGAAAAACGGGCACTAGGACTGATCACCGTTCCCTACATCGGGCAGGCTTCGGCTTCGGCGTATTCACGTCTCGAGGCGTTGGGTATTGCCACTGACTTCATTCCCGGCGTGCTGGCGGCGCGCGCCCTTGAAGGAGGTCTGCGCTTTGGGCTGGGATCGACCCTGGCGACGACGAAGTCGGCGCTTGCGGCCATCGGTGGCTTCCAATCCCTGGCCGATCAGCTGGCCGATGATTATGAGCTGGGCGCGCGGCTGCACACAGCGGGCTACCGCGTGGAGCTGGTGCCGGAGGTGGTCGCGACGAGCATCCCGGCGTACACGCTGCAGGGCTTTGCTGACCATCAGCTGCGATGGTCGCGTTCCACTCGCGATTCACGCCGCGCCGGCTACCTTGGCCTCTTGTTCACGTATGTTTTGCCCTGGGCGATCTTCACCCTGATCGCGAGCGGTGGCGAGCTTTGGAGCCTGTCGCTGCTGTCGATTGCGTTGCTGGTACGTGTCGCGGTGGCGTTGTCGGTCGGCGTCGGCCTGCTGCATGATGAGCAGGTGCTGCGCGATCTGTTTCTGCTGCCGGTGCGTGATCTCTTCAGCCTGTTCTTCTGGGCCTGGAGCTATGCCGGCGATACCGTGGTGTGGCGCGGGGAACGTTTGCGGTTGCGGCGCGGTACCTTGGAAACGCTCCAACGTCCCACGTGAAGCGGTCATCGTAGAATCCGTGAGAGGCAGGGCCGCGGTGGCCTCCAAGGAGAGGTAATGATGTACGCGATGTGTTTGGTCCCCGACCTCCTCGGCTCCCTGTCCGCCGGTTCGCGGCACGCCTTGGTGTATTCGTTCTTCAAGGTCGGCGGCCTGGCGGTGACGCCGCTATTTGTGCTCAAGGCCGGCGTCTTTGTCGGCTTGCTGATTAGCTTGTCTCACCTGATTCAGCGCTACCTGCTCGGGCGCCTGTTCCGGCATTTGAACATCGCCGAATCACAGAAGTTTGCGCTTGGCCGCTTTTCGACTTACGCCCTCTTCCTGGGCGGCATGTTTATCGGCCTGCAATCGCTGGGCGTGAACCTCAGCTCGTTGCTGGTGTTCGGCGGTGCGGTGGGCGTGGGCGTCGGACTGGGGTTGCAGAACGTGGTCTCAAATTTTGTCGCAGGTCTCATTCTGCTGATCGAACAGCCGATCCGCATGGGCGATCGCGTGGAAACCTCGGACACGCTGGGCGATGTCGTGCGTATCGCGGCGCGCTCGACGTGGGTCCGCACCAACGACAACGTCGTGATGATTATTCCAAATAGCAACTTCATCAACAACCCAGTCACCAACTGGACCGCAAACGACCCCAACGTGCGTATCAGCCTGCCTGTGAGCGTAGGCTACAACTCCGATCCCGAAAAGGTGCGCAGCATTTTGGTAGCAGCTGCGGAAGCACATCCAGATGTGTTGAAGATGCCCAAGCCGGATGTGATATTGACTGATTTCGGAGATAACTCCATCAACTTCAAGCTGCGGGTGTGGACCGCGGAGCATGCCCACACGCCGCAGATCCTGAAATCAGATCTCTATTTCGCGCTGTTCCGCAGCTTCAATGAGGAAGGCATCGAGCTGCCGTTTCCGCAGCGGGATCTTCATGTGCGCTCGTCTGATATCGCGCTGCCTTTTCCCGGTCCTGCTCCCAGCACGGTTCCCAGTCCTGCTACCGGTTCGGGCGGTGACCAACTGTCTGCTGCTGAAGGCTAGCTCTGCAGATCATATGGATCGCGTGGCTCATTGGGTCCGCGCAGGCGGTCTTCAATGTCTTCCAGCTTGTCGCCGAGCTTGTGCAGGGTGCGCGAAAGAGATTGGATTTCGCTCTCGGCGCGCCGGTTTACTTCAAAGTCCAACTCGGAGCGCAGGCGGTCCTTGGCGTCCTGCCGGTTCTGGCTCATCATGATCACCGGTGCCTGGATCGCTGCCAGCATGGAGAGAAAGAGGTTCAGCAGGATAAAGGGATAGGGGTCCCAGGCCTTGCCTTTGAGCACCACGTTGATCGAGGTGTACACCACGAGCACAACGCTGAACAGGATGATGAACTTCCAGGAGCCGCCAAAGGAGGCTACATGATCGGCCATGCGCTCCCCAAAGGTTTCGCGCTCGTCGATCAGCTCATTCGGGTCACGCTGCGAGCGCTGTCTTACCAGCCCCTGCGTTATGTGGATCTCTCTTGCGACCACGGTGAGCAGGTCAAGCCCGGCCATGGGTTTGCGCTGGAATAACTGGGTAAGATCGTGCCGGTCGACCTCGACGCAGGAGGTCCGCTCCATGGCAACCGCCGTGGTCTGGTGTGCGGCGTCGTCCAGCATGGAAGCGAAGCCGAAGAAGTCACCGTGCGAGGGTTGGGCGAACAGGACCTCCTGCCCATCCTGATCGATGGAGGTCACGCGCACACATCCACTGAGCACGATGAAGGCACGTGCGGAGACGTCGCCCGCCTTGTAAATTCTTTGCTTCGCGTCAAAATCACGAAGTTCTACCTGTTGCGCGAGCACGGCGAGCTCTTCCTCGTCGAGCAGGGCAAACAGCGGCACGTGGCGAAGTTCTTGCGGGTCGCAGGGCATAGGTCTTGGTGAACAGCAAGGCCATGATACCTGTCAGGGATGAACCACCGACGCGCAAAAGAGTGGCCCGTTCGTGGGGGTTGAGTACACCGGTTGCGGTTTGGTTGCTCACGATCTCCTTGCCGCCGCTCCGGGCCAACACATACACCGGTCCGGGAAGCGCGGGCAGCGTGTTCGGCGGGTCAGTGAGCGACTGCCAGAGAAAGATACGCTGCGGGCCCCTCCACTTTGCGGCCAGGGTTTCCGGTGTCTCGAAGATGTGAGGAGCATCGGGGAAGAATGAGCCGTACCAGAGGTTGGAGCTGCGGCCATCAAGGATGTGGAGGTCGTTGCGCTGCAGGTAAAAGCCCAGTGTGGAGCCGGTCTCGTACTCGCCGTGTATGGCAACCAGATCCCCGGGCTTCACCTGCGGCCGGATCGCTGCGGCCAACTGTGCGGAGCTGAGCACCGGAGCGAAGGTGTCCAGGCCCATGTGCGCGGCGAGTAAAAAACCGAAGGTGCTGCCGGCGAGCACGAGATTGCTCGCGTGCGGCCGCAGGCGAAGGCGTAACCACCAGGCCAGAGGCCAGCCCAGACCAAGGCACACCGCTGTCAGGGCTAGCGGGGTGCGAAACATGCCCATCGCCTTCCCGTTGAGATCGAGAAAGTGTCCGAAGCTGAGAGCGTATTCGCCCGGATTCGCCTGCAACAGTTGAGACAGATCGACGTTGGCATCCGGGTGCTGCGCATGAAGGATGAAGAAGACGCAGGCCGCCGCCGCCGCTACGCCGAGCAGCGCCAAAGCACCCGTG
This sequence comes from uncultured Bryocella sp., assembly GCA_964235515.1. Lineage (GTDB taxonomy): Bacteria > Acidobacteriota > Terriglobia > Terriglobales > Acidobacteriaceae > Granulicella. The sequence continues at coordinate 14,248 of CAXSBL010000013.1, read as the reverse complement.
ATGCGCTGCCCGGCGACGTGGAAGACTCTGCCTTGCTGCCTCTCGAAGAGGGGCGAAGCCAGCCAGCCCGCGATCAGTACCGCCGCGCCGGGTAGGGCAGGCAAGACGTAGTACTCCTGTCGCGTGGAGAGGGAGAAAAAGAGCAGCACGAAGGCAATCCAGATCGCCAGCAGCAGCAGGCCCCGTCGTTGCAGGGGGAGATCGTGACGCCGTAGCTGACTGCGCCACTCCGCCGAACGCAAAGGCACGGCCCATGCGGTTGCCTTGAACAGAAAAGCAGACCACGGCATCATCCAGACGAAACACAGCCCCCAGAAGAGCACGAGCGGCACGGTATCGTAGTCGCGGGGAACGCGCAGGTTCAGGTAGCGCAGCACGTGCTCGTTCATGAAGTAGAACCACGGCCAACCGCGCACGTTGCCGTCCGTGGGCAGCGGCACACGCCAGTGACCCCAGGGTAGAACGGCGTTGGCGTCGCGCTCAAAGAGGAAAGGCGCGGGATGGCCCTGCGTTGGATTTTGCACGCCGGCAAGGATGTGCCACGGGGCCGCAACGAGGAGGAAGAACACTAGGGAGCTATAAGGATGCAGCGTTCGCAGGCGGTCTGCCGTGCGTTGGACACCCTTCGTGAACAGCAGATAAGCAAGTACGATGCCCACCGGAAACACGATGCCGATCAGGCCTTTGGTGAGCACGTTCAACGCGCAACTAACGGCGAAGCCCCAGCACAAATGCCTGAGCAGCGCAGCATTCGCCGGATTGCGCGCTGCCTCGTGGAGCTCTTCGGTTCGCCAGAAGCACCGGAGCGCGATCGTGATCCAAAGGCAGACCAGCGCATCAGGAATGGTGATGCGCGTGAAGATAAAGATGCCGAAGCTGGACAGCAGAATCAGCGCGGAGTAGAGTCCTGCGCGGGTGGAGCGAAAAAGTGAGCGCGCCATTGCCTCGCAGCACAGCCCCAGCGCCAGGACAGCCAACGCGAGTGGCACGCGCGCGGCGGCCGCCAGATCCGAGGGCCGGTGCACTCCGAAGAGGGTGGCCAAGCGCATACTGCCGGCCATGCCCCAGTAGAGCAGCGGCGCTTTCTCCAGGTAGCGAATACCGTTGGCATAGAGCGTCACGTAATCGTGGCGCAGCAGCATCTCGCGCGCGACCTCAACGTGCACGCTGTCGGCATCATCCAGCAGCGCCGGGCGCCACAGGGTGAAGCTGCCGTAAAAGGCCAGCCACAGCAGCAGCACGGCCCACAGGGTTGATCGGGGCCGTGCGGGTGCGGAGGCCAAAGAGGATACAGCGGACGTCATCGGCTCCAGTGTACGAGGTACACGCGGACGACTGCCCTAGCGAACGACGTTGATGGCCGCCGCCGCCAGACCGAAGGAGGAGAGGATCTGCGAGTAGTCCAGCAAGGTACGCAGCGCCGTGGGCTTGATCAGCTTTTCCGGGATCACGATGGCATCGCCGGGGTTGATGCGGGCGGAGTCAAAGTGGTTGGAGAGCACGCCCTGCGCCCGCTCCCGACTGTAGACGGAGCCGTCGGCACGGATGATGAAGGCGTGTTTGCGATCGGCCACGCGGTTCGGTTCCCCTGCGAGCGCGATGTAATCGTCCAGCTTACGATCCGCGTTGTAAAGGTACACATTTTGCCCATACACCGCACCCACCACGCTGACCGTATTGGGCCGCGAAGGAACGCGGAAGACGTCACCATTTTCCAGTGGGATTTCAGGGACACTGGCGACGCCGTTGCTGTCCGGCTGGAACTCCAACACGATCCGTCCCGTCGCCCGCATCGCCCGCAGCTGGGTGACCAGGGTGCGCTGCTCGTTGAGCGAGTTGGGATCGAGAATGCCCGTGGTGGACGAGGCCGCGCGTACCGCCGCGGCCCGCTCCAGGTCGGTTGAAAGCCCGGAGATGTATTCATCCAAACGTTGCTGTTGAAAGACACGTGCCGACTCACGGGTGAAGTTACTGCCGTACAGGTACGCCTTGGACGTAAAGCCGCCGGCACGCTGTATCAACTGCGCCAGCGTCTCGCCGGGAGACACGCTGTAGACGCCGGAGGAGGCAAATTCACCTTCCAGCCTCACGTATTTGGTTTGCGCATCGATGGGGACGCCGATGTCGTTCTGGGAAAGAATGGTGACGATATCGCCGGGTTGCAACTCCAGATTCTGGCCGGCGTCGTGGTCCCCCACCAGCTTGCCCAGATTAAAGGGCACCAGTGTGCTCTTCAGTGTCTCGGGATCGAGACGCTCGATGACGGCGTAGGACCAATCAATCTCCGGAGCGGGAATTTGGATCTGGTTTTTGGGCCGCAGCTGTCCGTTTCCCCCGGATGTCTGGGAAGAAAGCGGCAGGGGCAAAGTGGAGCTGTTGGTTCGGTTGTTGCCGGTCTGCGAGTTCCCGCTGTTCGTGCCATCGCTTGTGTCAGAAGTCCCGCGCGACAGGGAGTTAGCGGCAGCGGCGGCACCCAGGGCGGTTAAGGAGGCATTGTTTCCGTAGGCGCTGCTCCCGTAGACGTTGTTGCCGGAGGCGTCCAACGCAGCGCCGCGGTCAGCTTCGCTGCCTTCTGAAGAGAGGCCTTGATTGGCCTGGGACTCTGGGCCGCCGTAGAGCGACTGGTCGCGACGGATGCTCGTGGGCAGGCCATCACGATCCAAAGGACCGCGCGGCACGCCGGGTTCAAACAGAGGAGTGGGCACGCCCAGAAGATTCCGCTCCCGCCAGTAGTCGCTGGTGAGTAGCGATTTGCGGTCCGGGATGATGTCGCTGAGCCGCATGCCCTCGTGCCAGGCGAAGCGGCCGGGGTTGGCCAGATTGCCGCGGATCGTTACCGATTTCTGATATGCATTCGAGATGTGCTCGGTGTAGAGCACATCGCCGTCATGCAGCAGGGTGTCGCGCCCCATTGAGTTCAGGGTGATGTTGATGGCCTGCCGCGTGTGGTCGCTCTCGATACGCTCCAGGCGGAGGTCGGTCGTAACACCGACCGCGGAAAAACCGCCGGCCAGGGTCAATAGATCCTCGACCGTGCTCTTGTCCTTCAGCTCATAAACGGCTGGGTGACGAACGCTGCCGGCCAGCGCTGCCTGCGGGCCGACCGGCGGAATGAAGATGGTGTCCCCGGACTGCAAACGGATGTCCTTGGACTGGTCGCCGCTCAGCACCAGATCGTACAGATCGAACTCGGGCAGGGTTTGGCCGGTGCGCCGCACCTGAATGCGTCGAAGGGAGCCCTGCGCGTTTGGACCGCCGGAAGCAAACAGCGCATTCAGCACGGTGCTGAGGGAACTGATGGTGTAGGCGCCCGGCCGGCGCGCCTCGCCCACCACATACACCTGAATGGAGCGAAGGTGGCCCAGGCTGACCGAGATCTTGTAGTTCCGATAGACCCGGTTTACCTCGGTGCTGATCGTGCGCTGCAGATCCTCAAAGCGCAGGCCGGCTACATGGATCGCCCCAACCTTGGGGATGTAGATGGAGCCGGCGGTATCCACGGTGAGCTGACTGTTCAGCGTCTCCGGGCCCCATAGCCGGACGAGCACCTCGTCGCCGGGTCCGACAACGTAGTCGGCCGTGACCGGGATCTGATCCGCGGGAGCAAAGGTGGAGGGAGCGCGCTGAAAGAGGTCACGGCCAAAGATCGGCAGAAGTTGGCCGGTTGAAGCGCGGGCAAGCCGCTGAAAATCCGTGAGCGGTTCGGGTGGAAACAGCTCGGGCAGCCGGTTGGCCGTCGACGAGCGTCGCTGTGTCAGCCCGGCCTCATCGCTGTATACCTGCTGCGTGTCCGCGTTGCGGTTGGGTGTGTTGGTCGTCGTGTTCAAGGACGACGTCGGGGTGGGCAGGTTTGTTTGCGGGACACTGGGAACCTGGTTGCTGCCGCAAGCCGCAGAACTGCTGTACAGGGGGTCGGAGCAGTCCACCTGGTTCGTCGTGCTTTGGCCGAATTGGCCCTGAGCGCCGGTTCCAGAAAGAAGAACAGCGGTGAGAAGCCAGCCGTTCCGTCGAAGGGAGGATCCAAAATGTACAGCCAGAGCCGAGGGGTGTAACCAGAAGTGCCTTGCCAAACCGATCCTTTTAAACTGCTGCATGCCTGTCCCGTTCGTTTGAAGAAATGATATCAAGGACCGGCATTGGTGAATGTTTGTTGCGGTTTTGGGAGTTGTGCCGCTGCATTCTCCGTAAGACGTTGGCGAGTGACGTTTACGCTTGGCCAACGCTCGGTCAGCGCCGGAGTTCTATCGCTTTTTGCGGTGTCCAGGTGATCTGGATCCGGGCGCTACCGTTGTGCTGCGCGCCCGGCAGATAGGACGGAACCAGAAATCGTTCGTACTGGGCAAACAGCTGAGCCGACCACTCCCGCGTCCAGGCGTAATTACTCTCGACGAATGCATCGGAGATGGTGCTGCCGCCGGGGAGAAAGACGTGCGAACCCTTGGTCTGGCGGTAGCCGGCCTCGACCCGGGTGCGGCCGGAGAACCACCACCCAGCCCGGCCCTCAATCGCTCGCGCGTCGCGTCCGACCGCATTTCCAAGCAGAAAGCCCTTGTTTGTATTGCTGTCGCGGTACTGGTTGTTGATGAAGACGCGCGTTCCACCCTCGTCCTGGCTCATCTCTTCAGAGCTTGCCACCTCCAGGCGCAGATCCGCGTGAGGAAGGGACGGCAGGCGTGAGACGTAGATTCCGGGTGCCCAGGCGACCCGCCGCGGGGCGTCAATTGGGTTAAGTTCATCGTCCGCGTAGGCATCCGCGTAGATCGTGACGAACTGTTCCAGCCCCGGCACGTGGAGGCGGAAATCGAAATCACTCTTGCGGTCGCCCGGATCGGTGCGATCGCCGTAGGCGAAGGTCGCTCCCGTGGAGTTGCTGCTGAAAATGTTGTTCTTCAGCGACCCAAGAGTGATCGGATGGTCGACACCCCAAAGCACGGACCACCGCGTGAAGCTTGTCTCCAGGTAGGGCCCGAAGGTGAGTTCGATCTTTTGGCCGTTGAAGTAGGGGCGCGCGGGATGCTGGTGACCGGAAAGCTTCCCGAACACGAGATCAAAGCGGTAGCTGCCCAGCTCGGGAAAGAAGGGAAATGGGTGCGGCCGGGTGGCGACAAAGCGCAGGTTATAGGTGGGCTCGGCGTTGCGCGAGAAGGAGAACGGGCCCATCGTCGTCGGCCCCCAAAAGATCTCCTGCTTGCCAAAGGAGACGGCGTTGCCGGCGAAGGCAACGCCGCCATAAAGGTCCAGCGGGCGCTGGCGCACATACGCGGCCAGCGCCGGCGCGGGCAGAATGAGCGCGGCCGCGGGGACGGTGGGCGCTGCCGGCACCTCAAAGGGGACGTTATCCAGCTGATTGAGGAGGGCGGCCCGTGCGGGGGTGACAGCGGGAAGGCCCGGGTCGGTCTGGATCTCCTGCCGGTCATACAGGAAGAAGCGGCCACCCACAATCCGGATGGAATAGCCTTCCAGCGAACTCGTGCCCCTGCCGAGGGGGCGGCCGTAATCATTCCACCAGGTCTGCCCGAAGTGGAATCCGTCCGTCAGCGCCGGACCGGCGATCGTACCGGCACGGGCGTAGACAGAATCCAGGACGAAATTGGCCGTGCCATCGGGTTCGCGCAGCTCGCGCTCGAGATCCGGGAGCAGGCGTGCCGCTTCCTGCTTGGTGGCGCTGTCCAGGTCCGTATCCAGGCTTCCGAAGCCGAACAGGATGTCTTCGGCCTGGCGCAGCTGACGACGGCACTCCTGACGTGTCCAGGGACGAATGGCCACGCTTTGTGACGGAATCGCTCCCATATTCGCCAGACGTTCCAATGCGGGATAGATCCAGCTGTCCATCGGGACGAAGGTGGAACCGTTACGGTCCGTATCCATCGAGGGCTTCCCGCGCCGAACCGCCGCCGTCTGCCCGGGACCCGGCGAGGGAACCGCCGGTACCATTCCGGCAGCCGCCGGCAGGGTGGCCGAGAGGTCAGCATGAGGCAGGAAGGTGAGTGTTCCCTGAGAAGAAAGAAATCGAGAAGAAGGAAATCGCCCTGCGCCGAAGTCAACCTGCTGCGCCGAGCCCTGGCCGGGGTTCGCCGTCGCTGCAGCACCTGCGATCAGAAGAGGAAGACAACAGCCCCGAACTCGGTTCAGGCGGTTGCGGAGGTTGCGTTCGAGCGTCAAGACCGTGAAACACCTTTGGGTTATATAGCGAAAGCGCTGGTTTGCCGATCTTGCTAAGCTTTCCAAAAGTTGGGGCTGGACGACAGCTTACGTTTGAATGTTACGGGAATGTGCTTTTCGCGGCGGCCCAGCTGATAAGCGATCCATTTCAAGGCGGTACGCAGCATGGCGGGGGTAAGTTCGCGTCGTGCCGTCTTCAGCAGGTAGCGCATTTCAGATAAAACAAAGCGGCGACCCTCATTGCCGGCGCCTCCGAACTGCTGAAGTAACCAGGCCTCGCGTGCATGGTGAACGCCTGTGTCAAAGTACCGGCCGAACTCCTGAGCAAGGGTAAAGGCGTGCGAATGGAAGACGGCGGCCTCCGCCACATAGGCCACCCGCCAGCCGGCTGCCAGCATACGCGCGGCTACTACGGAATCCTCCGCGAGGATGACATCCTCTGGAAAGCCGCCCACGGTTTCCAGCGCGGTCCGGCGATACGCGGCGAAGCTGTTGGACAGAAAAGCCGCCTTCAGACCAAGGGTGCGGCGGTGGTCCAGGGTGCGTAGTTCGGAGCGTACGGGGTAATTGAATAGACGGGCATGGCGCTCAATGCCGGTGGCCTCGGGCCGTGGAATCTGCCGCCCGTAGGCAGCGCCGACGGTTGAGTCCTCGAACGTGCCGCACAACGTGGCCAGGGCGTTTCCGTCGGCCGGAATGGCATCCTGGGTTAGAAAGACCAGAAACTCTGCTGACGGCATGCAACAACAGGCAGCCTTGCGCGTACCGCCATGATTGAAGTCGGAGCGCGCGATCTCAACGACCCGGTAGCCGGCCGCATGAGCCAATTGCGCGGTGCCGTCCGTGGAGGCGGAGTCGACGATCAGAATTTGATCTTTGCGTAATCCCTGCTTATCAAGATTGGCCGTCAAGTCATCCCAGAAGCGTGAGGCGTTGCACGTTGGAATAATTACCCCAACATGGCCTAGCCGAGGAGCCTTGCGTAAATCGCGGATTGCGTTCTCTTCGACGAGCAGCATAGTTCCGGGTCGGTCTTCAGCCAGTTGCCCTTATTTGTATGTCAGCATACAAGAAATCTCGTCGTAGACCCTATTCAAGATCCGCTTCCAAAAACCCGGCGCCTTCGAGGCTTACCTTACCACCGCCGCTTCCTGTCTGGAAAGCGGAGCGGGGACGGTTCGGGGTTCAACACCGGGGTTCGCCGCTGGAGGCAATTACACGGCATCCCAAAGACCGGCCTACAAGGTTTAGTCGAA
>CAXSBL010000013.1:0-6730 GCA_964235515.1 uncultured Bryocella sp. | reverse complement strand
CCGCTGGAGGCAATTACACGGCATCCCAAAGACCGGCCTACAAGGTTTAGTCGAAAAGGCCCAGTCAAACCAGGGCAGCCTGAATACCGGCTTATAATCGCAGATACCGTTCCGCCCATGGCCAGGGCACGGCCCGGGGAGATCTTCGATTCGGTTGCAGCGGCGGCAAGGTGAGATAGATCCCCAAGGGGCAGAGGCGGTGCAACATGATCGCCGCCGTGATCGCCGCGTCGTCCTGTCCAGTGGTGCCGCGGTGCTTGCCCGCGCCGTCCAGGTGGCTACCTCCCTTGTTACCGTACCGCTTACGCTCAAGTACCTGGGGACGGAACGATTCGGGCTCTGGATGACGTTGAATTCGTTGATCGCCATGGCAGCCTTTGCCGACTTCGGTGTTGGCAACGGCGTCCTCAACGCTGTTTCAAAGGCGTTCGGCGAGGATGACATCCCGGCCATTCGCCGCGTTGTGTCGAGCGGATTTGTGATGTTGACGGCGCTGGCGCTGCTTGTCCTGGTTCTTTTCTTTGCGGCGTACCCTTTTGTGCACTGGTCGACGCTGTTTAAGGTGAACTCAACGATTGCAGCCCGCGAGGCCGGTCCTACCACCCTGATCTTTGCCGTTTGCTTTGCCTTGAATATCAGCGTCGACGTCGTGCAGCGGGTTCAGTTAGGCATGCAGGAGGCGTACCGTTATGGCCTTTGGCAGGCGTTCGGAAGCCTGACAGGTCTAAGCAGTGTGCTGGTCGGCATACACTTCCATGTTGGGCTGCCGTTGCTGATCACCTGCGTAGCCGGCGGCCCGCTCCTGGCCACCATGTTGAACGCAGTTCACTTTTTCGGAGTGGTACGCCCGGATCTGCGGCCGAGTTTCTCGCTCGCATCGCGTTCCATGGTGGAGAAGATCGCCCGTCTTGGGGGTCTGTTCTTTGTTCTGCAAATCGCCGTATCTGTTGCCTTCTCCGCGGACAGCTTCATCATCGCTCGGACCCTGGGCGCGGCCCATGTACCGGAGTACGCCATTCCCCAACGCGCGTTTGCCCTGATCTCCATGCTCTGCGTCATGCTGATGACACCGCTTTGGCCGGCCTACGGTGAAGCCGCCGCACGAGGAGATACAGCCTGGATCCGGCGTACGCTGCAACGGTCTCTGCTGTTCGTTCTGCTCGTCTCCACGGTGGCGTCTGTCACGCTGCTGCTGAACTTTAAACACGTTCTTGCGTTTTGGGTAGGCGGTCGCATTCATCCGCCATTCGCTCTTCTTCTAGGGCTTGCTGTGTGGTCCGTTTTGGACTGTTGTGGCAATGCTCTCGCCATGTACCTCAATGGAACTTCGGTGGTCCGTTTCCAGATTGCGGTGGCCGCTACCTTCGGCCTGGCCTGCGTCACTGCCAAGGTCTTCTTCATACGACGCTACGGCGTCGTGGCGATACCCTGGTCAACCGTGATCAGCTACACGCTTCTAAACGCCCTGCCATCGCTGCTGTATGTGCCGAAGATCATGCGCGCCTCAGAGCGCGGGCACGGCGTCGGCTCCCTGGTTGAGGCGGTGAGCTACCCTTTAGCAGCGATGCACGCAGGAGAGGAGTAGGCGAGTTTGGCGAAGTTGCGGGTTGCAATCGATTTCCGCGTGGAAGATCCAAGACAAGGGGTTGGCACGGCTGTGCTTGCCCTGGCACACGGCCTGAGTGGGCTGAAGGGAACGGAGCAGGAATACATCTTTGTGGTCCTTGAGCGGAACAAGGAGTTCTTTCTTCCATTCATCAGCGGCCCATGCTCCCTGGTGGGTGTAGAGGGTAGGCAGGGCGCCCTTCGCGGCAAGCTGAAGCGTTACGCGAAGAAGATCCCGTTTCTGCAAAGGGCATGGGTCGCCCTGCACCCGGGGGATTCTCTTCTGCCCTCCTCGGACGGAACGGTGGAGACGCTGGGATGCGACCTGGTGCACTTTCCGGCGCAAACGGCGTACACCACGAGCCTGCCTTCCATCTACCAGCCTTGGGACCTGCAGCACTGCCACTACCCGGCCTTTTTCTCCCCGGAAGATCTTCGCTTGCGAGGCATCTACTACCCCGGCTTTTGCCGGCGTGCGACCTTTGTCTGTGTTCAAACGGAGTGGACCAAACAGGACGTCGTGCGTCAGTTAGGCATCCCGGCGGACAAGATCGAAGTAGTCCGCTGGGGCACCGCCTTTGAGGCCTACGAGCCCGCTTCCGCGGCGGAGACCGCAGCGATTCAACAGCGTCTCCACCTCCCAGCGAAATTCTTTCTGTACCCTGCGGTCACCTGGCCGCATAAGAATCACGAGGTGATCCTGCGCGCCTTGGCGCTACTGTCCCCTGAGGTTCAGGTCGTCTTCACTGGCGCGGCCACGGCGTACAAACAGCGGCTCGAAACGCTGGCGAAGGAGTTGGGGATAGCCCGGCAGCTTCACTTCCTCGGCTTCGTCAGTAACAGCGAGATCCAGGTGGCATACCAATCCGCCACGGCGCTTGTGTTTCCAAGTAAATTTGAGGGCCTCGGCCTTCCGGTACTGGAGGCATTCCGAGTCGGATTGCCTGTCATCTGCGCTTCCGCTACGGTGCTCCCCGAGGTGACCGACGGTGCCGCGCTGCTCTTCGATCCTGACTCCCCCGAACAACTCGCGGAGCACATGCAGCGCGTTGCTGACCAGCCCGACCTGCGGCAACACCTGGCTCAGAAAGGGTATGCCGTGCTTGCCAACTACTCCGCCGCAGGAGCGGCCAGGCAGTTCAGCAAACTTTACGAAGCGACGGTTCTAAGGCACAAATCATGAGCAAGCGTGCAATGATCTGCGGCATCTCGGGGCAGGACGGCGCTTACCTGGCAAAGCTTTTGCTGGAAAAGGGCTACGAGCTGTGGGGGACCTCCCGCGATGCGGAGATGGCCTCATTTGCCAATCTCGAAAGCTTGGGCATAAAGCAGGAGATCCGCTACGTTTCGCTGAATCTCCGCGATGTCGGCGGCATCGTCAGCGTGCTTGGCCGGGTACGGCCTGACGAACTCTACAATCTGGCAGCGCAGAGCTCGGTTGGCCTGTCCTTCGATCAGCCCTACGAAACCTTTGAAAGCATCGTTTTTGGGGAACTGAACCTGTTAGAGGCCATTCGCCTCACCAGTCAACCGACCCGCTTGTACAACGCCGGCTCTACCGAATGTTTCGGGGATACGCGGGATATTCCAGCGACGGAGATCTCTCCGTTTAACCCCAGGAGCCCTTACGCCGTAGCCAAGGCCGCGGCCCACTGGACTGTAGCGAACTACCGTGAGGCTTACCAGATGTACGCCTGCACGGGGGTACTCTCAAATCACGACTCCCCGCTGCGTCCCAAGCGATTCGTCACCCGCAAGATCATCCGCGCCGTGGCCCAGACATTGAATGAGAGCAGCGTCAGGCTGTCGTTGGGGAATCTTGACATCGCCCGAGACTGGGGGTGGGCTCCCGAGTACGTCCATGCCATCTGGGCAATCCTGCAGCAGGAGAAGCCGGATGATTTCATTATCGCCACCGGCCAAACCTTCACCCTGGAGCAGTTCGTGTCCACGGCCTATGCCTGTATCGGCAAAGACTGGCATGACCATGTCACGGTGGAAAGATCCCTCTTTCGGCCTGCAGATATCGTAGAGAGCCGCCTGGACCCTGCGAAGGCTGCCAATCAGCTGGGATGGCGCGCCCACCATGCCATGCCGGATGTCATCGCCATGATGCTGGAACATGAGCTTCGTCACCCTGAAAACTGAGACCACGCGGCGTTACGCCGCAGGTTGGCTCAAGGTGCCCTGTTTGGAAACAGCAGATTCGGGAGCAGCAGTCAATGTCAAACCCTGCGCCGCGCTTTGCCAGCTCTTTACTAGGACCCAAACCACTCCGAGTAGCACCCCCAGCAGTAATCCTCCAAGCATGATGCCAAGGCGTGACGGTCCCGACCGTGTATCTGGCAACAGGGGGTGGTCCAAGACCTGCAGCGGGGTGTCCCGTGCCTCATCCAGGCGAGCCGCCTCATACTGTTTGGCGATAATCTCGAACAGGGTCTCGTGGTATTTCACGTCGCGCTCTTTACGGATGTATTCCAGTGCCAACTCCGGAACGCGGTCGGTGGCGATGTTGCCGACCCCCCGTCCCGAGCCGTTTTCCAAGCGCCCCAGCTGCCCCTGCAAATCGGCGATCTCCCGGCGCAGTCGAATGACGTCCGGATTCTCCTCGGTTTCATCATGCAGCAGGGCGGCCAGTTGTACCTCACGCCCGCCGACCTGAGCCCGTAGTTGCGCAATGGACTGAATCTCCGCAGCAGTTTGTCCTGCCGGCGCAATCAGGCCACTTTTCTCTTGAATTTGCTTCAGCGCCACTTCCGCATTCGCCAGATCGTCTTTCTCATGGGCCAGGCGCTGCTCGTAAAACAGGCGCCTCTGCGAGCTTTCCGTCAGGGCAAGTCCGGAGGTAAGCGTGCTGAGCGCGTCCAGGTAGCCCTGCGCCAGATCGCGAGCGCGCCCAGGATTGCGATCCGTCACACTGATCGTAATGATGGAATCTTTTGTGCCAACCGCAAAATCGCTGTGCTTGGCTAGCTGCTTTTCCGCTGCGCTGTTCTTCTTCTCTCCGTACACATGCAGCAGGTCAAAGTGGTTGACCATGTATTGCGCGATGAACCGGCTCTTCAGCAGACCAAGATAGAGGTCGCCGGAACTCTTGGTCGCTCCGCCCAGCAGACCGCCGGCGCCCAGAGCGGAGAGCTGTCCCATAAGCGCCGCGGCGCTCGAACCACCCGTGGTGCTTGGAGGGATCAAGGAAGCCGTGGAGGTGTACTGGGCGGGCAGCAGGAATGCCAGAACAACCGCCGCAAGAAATGCCAGCGCCGAGGTCAAAGCAATTTTCTTGCGACCTGCTCTGATTTGCAAAAGCATGGCGCCTAAGTCAACGCTGTCAGATCTTTCATCGACGCTCATGGGTGCCCCTGTAAGCCGCCCGTGCGCGTCCCGTTCTTGAATCATGCAGGTTCCTGTCCCATCCCGGAACCGATTATAAATAGCAGCGCTTAGCTTTTGCTTGTTGCTTTTAATACTATGTATCCAGGAGTAGTACGCGATGACCGGACCCCAGCTACGCACTTCCGGAGGCATGCGACAGCAAGGCGTTTACGCTGAAGGCACGGCCATGTACCCGTTAGTCACCGTTATCACAGCGGTCCGCAACGGAGCCGATCATCTCGCGCAGTGCATTGAGAGTGTTCTTGAGCAGGATTACGCGAACGTTGAGCACATCATCCTGGACGGGAACTCGACCGACGGTACATTAGCTGAGATCCTTCGTTATGAAGACAGGATAGCGTACTGGAGGACTGAGCCGGATGAAGGCGTGTTCGATGCATGGAACAAAGGCATCTCTTTAGCAAATGGCGAGTGGATCGCCTTTCTCGGATCAGACGACGTCTACCTACCCGGCGCTCTCACCACCTATATCGGCTTAGCGCGTCAACATCCAGAAGCCGAATTTCTTAGCTCCAAGGCCAGGCTGAATCATCCGACGGGCTATGCCCCGACGTTTGGCGGCCCCTGGGCCTGGCCACAATTTACTAAGGCCATGTCCACAATCCATGTGGGCACACTGCACCGTCGTGAGCTCCTGCGAAGACTTGGTCCATTTAATCCGAAGTTCAGAATCGCCGGTGATTACGAGTTCCTGCTGAGGGCAAATGACGAGCTACACACAGCGTTCACGCCGCAGACCACGGTCATCATGAGAGCCGGCGGTCTAAGCGATTCCACGGCTGGCCTTCACGAAGCTAAACGCGCCAAGCTGCACAACCAGGTGTGTAGTCCGCTCAGGGCAGAGGTCGATCTCCGCCGATTAATTGTGCGCTTTTATCTTCGCCGCGCATGGCTGTTTCTTCGCGCAAGTACCGGTGCCTTTCGAAAAAAGAAGCGGGAGATCGGAAGATCAATTGCCTAGAACCACCTAGCTCGAATGAAACTCGCCGGTTTTGTGAGGCCGACTCTTCCAAAAAGACAGATAGGACGCGTGGTACCAATACATTAATCGGTACAGGGCGCGAGGCAGCGGGAGTTCTGTGTCAACCAGCGGCAACATGAATGCCAATAGCGGTGCGGTCATCCGCACAGCTAATTCGGCCACTCGGAACAGAGGGTTTCGCCGCTGCAACAAGAGGCTATTACCGGCAGGCGTTTTGAGGAACGCGTCGAGGCCGGGGCGGTACCGCTTCAGCCGCTGACAGGCCTCCGCAAAGGTGAAAGTCTGGTAGTGATAACCGATAGCTTGTTTGCTATGAAATAGCTGGAGCCCCAGTTTCTTCAACCGGTAGCCTATCTCGTTGTCCTCCAGCACCGTAAGGGATTCGTCGAAGCCGCCGACGGACAGCAATAGCTGGTGCTTCATACTCACATTGCAACTATAAAGATATCGAGAATCTACTTGGCGGTCGCAAGCTAACCGGCTGAACGCAAACAGTGCGCCGTACTCACCGTACCACCGCATAAAGCGTGTAGCGTGCAAATCTGGATGCCAAGTGACATATCCCAAAAGTGCAGTTGCCACATTTGAATGTGCGAGGTGGAAACCGGCGTGGACCTCAAGCAGCGCAGGGCCGGGTACAACGTCGTCGTCGATAAAAAGAATGAGCTCGCCTTTTGCCAAAGAGATGCCGCGGTTTCTCGCAGCTGCTACACCCCGTTTGGGTTGCTGATGATAAGACAAGGGCAGCCG
>CAXSBL010000012.1:81263-86087 GCA_964235515.1 uncultured Bryocella sp. | reverse complement strand
ACACCTGCCGCGCACGGTAAGGCTTCTGCCCGAAGCCAGCCATCAGCTCCGTCAGTTCTTGTACTCCCAACCCGAATAGGGCGCGCTCCGGCATAGCTCCAGTTTAGCGCCTCTTCGATATCTCGCCGGGCGCACGATGCTACCCTGCCGTCGAGGTGCGGCAAGGTAACCCTAAGCTTCACCCGGGGCGCAGTCACCTTGGACACCGCAGCCGGGCTGCACTGCGCGGATAGCTCCAGCCAACGTTTTCTTCAAAGGCGCAGGTTTTAAGGAATGTCGACCTTTCCTTCTGCCGTACCGACGACGACTTCCTGACGACGCCCGCCGAGTTGATCCCACGCGAGCCGATCTTTCACCGGGCGGCGCTCTACCGCTCGCATGAAGATTTCAACCGTTTCATGGCTGCGGCCTACCTCCCAGGGCAGTCGTGCGTTCGTCGAGGTTGATCCTGACTACCGGTCAACGCGTGAGCCCTGGAACACATCTCTCTACATCACCGATCCGGAAGGCCAAAGCCCGAGCCTGAAGGCCGTTTTCTTGGATCACGGGAATACCTTTATCGCAAGCTGGATCAATGACGAGTTGATCTTCGTGCAGGTCTGGTGGGGTCGCTTCGGATCGAGCGATCTCATTCATGACACAACCTCGGGCCACTGGATCTACAACAAGTTCGCCCATTACCTTATGCCCGACGAGTTCTGTCAGGACGCCTCTGTAAGCGCCGTGCCAAAATAAACAGTGATGCCGATCTCCGTCCCGCAAACCGAAAGCACCACCTCCAGCACCACCCCCACCCGCGACATCCGCTCCACTACCCTGCCCAACGGCCTTCGCGTCCTCACCGAACGCATGCCCACCCTGCGTTCCGTCTCCATGGGCGTCTGGCTCGATACCGGCTCGCGCGACGAGACCCCCGAGACCAACGGCATCTCCCATTTTCTCGAACACATGGTCTTCAAAGGCACCACCACCCGCTCGGCGCAGCAGTTTGCCCGCGAGGTCGACGCCATCGGCGGCAACCTGGACGCCTACACCTCCAAGGAAACCATCTGCTTCTCCGTCAAGGTGCTCGACTCGAACGTCCCCGTCGCCCTTAACCTGCTCTCCGACCTCGTGCTCCACCCCACCTTCGCCGCCGACGATATTCAAAAGGAACAGGGCGTCATCCTCGAAGAGATCAAGATGGACGAAGACAACCCCGACTACCTCGTTCACGAGCTCTTCACCCAGAAGTTCTGGGCCGGCGACGCCCTCGGCCGCCCCATCCTCGGCACCGCCAAGACCGTCCCCACCTTCACCCAGCCTATCGTGCTCGAAGAGTACGCCCGCCGCTTCACGCCGGCGAACATGCTCTTCACCGCCGCCGGCAACATAGAGCACGAGGCCTTTGTCGCCGAAGTCGCCCAGGCCTTCAGCTCGCTCGCCGCCAGCACCCGTGAAAAGCTCCCCCGCACCGCGCAGCCAACGGTCACCCCGCACCTCACGCTCAAAAACAAGAAATCGCTCGAGCAGGTTCAGTTCTGTCTAGCGCTCCCCGCGTTGCAAACCGCGCACCCGGACCGCTACGTGCTCTTCCTGCTCAACTCTGTGCTCGGCGGCGGCATGAGCTCGCGCCTCTTCCAGGCCGTTCGTGAAGAACGCGGCCTCGCCTACTCCATCTACTCGGAAACCAGCCCCTTCCGCGACACCGGCTCCCTCGCCGTCTACGCCGGCTGCGCCGCGGAGAACACAAAGCAGGTTCTCGAGCTCACCCTCGCCGAGTTCACCCGCCTCAAATCCGAACTCGTGACCGAGGAAGAACTCACCCGCGCCCGCCAGCAACTCAAGACCAACATGGTGCTCGGGCTCGAATCCTCGGGCGCCCGCATGAGCTCCCTCGCCCGCCAGCAAATGTTCTACGGCCGCTTCTTCACCCTCGACGAGATCACCGCCGAGGTAGACCGCGTCACCGCCGAAGACATCCACCGCCTCGCCAACAACCTGCTCCACTCCGACCTGCTCACGCTGACCCTGCTAGGCAATCTTGGCGACCTCAAACTCACCCGCGCGGACCTGGTCTGCTGAACCACACCGACTTCCTATAAACTTCAGCCTCAAAGCTAGTTTCGTTTGGATACAGGTGCACGTCTGCCATCATCCTGAGCGTGGCGAAGGATCTCTGTATTCTGCCGCAGCGCCTAGATACCTTAGGGAAACTCATCATAGGAGTATCCATGCGATTGGTGAAAACTCGGAGCAGCACGCAATCCCTGTTGGCGTCCAATTTTGGGTTACTCTTCGGTGTCCTGGCTGCCTTCGGTTTCCTGCGCGGCACACATCACATCGCGCACTTCTGGCCCATCGCGATCATCCTGTCCATTGCCTTCGAGTGCACCCTCCTCTTTCGTATCGAACGCACATAACGCACACTTCGGGACCAGCCTGCCCACCACCAAACCCATCTCCACAGTGCATTCGAGAGCACAATGACCATCACCGAATCCCACGAGACCCTCACCACCCCTTACGGCCCCATGCGGACCCACATCATCCGCCCAACGGCCCCCGGACGCTACCCCGGCCTCGTCTTCTACTCCGAAATCTTCCAGGTCACCGGCCCCATTCGCCGCATGGCCAATCTCCTCGCCGGCCACGGCTACATCGTCGCCATCCCGGAGATCTACCATGAGTTCGAACCCGCCGGGACCGTTCTCGCCTATGACCAGGCCGGCTCCGACCGAGGCAACGAGCTCAAAACCACCAAGGAACTCGCCAGCTACGACGCCGACGCCCGCGCCGTGCTCGACCACCTGAAATCCCGCCCCGACTGCACCGGCAAGCTGGGCACCATGGGCATCTGCATCGGCGGCCACCTCGCCTTCCGTTGCGCCATGGAGTCCGACGTCCGCGCCGCCGTCTGCTTCTACGCCACCGACATCCACAAAGGCTCACTCGCCAAAGGCATGCACGACGACTCCCTCGAGCGCGCAAAAGACATCGGCGGCGAGCTCCTCATGGTCTGGGGGCGCCAGGACCCGCACATCCCCCTCGAAGGCCGCATGGAGGTTCTCGCCCGCCTGAATGAGGTCAACGCCACCTTCAGCTGGCACGAAGTCAATGGCGCCCACGCCTTTCTCCGCGACGAAGGCCCCCGCTACGACCCCCAACTCGCCATGGCCCTCTACGGCCTCGTCTTCGACTTCCTCCACCGCCGCCTAGGCGAAGGAGACCTCACAGCCTGACTCCGACCGCCTTTTGGTTGTCATTCCCGAAGGGAATCTGCGTTCGCCAACACCAGCAACTCGCTAGGCGCAAGCCAACACTCCCCCAAACAGGCCATCCACACCCGCAGCCGTACCCTGCTACCCTCACCCAAAGAGACCGACAAGGGTGCGCATCCTACAAACCGTCTTCGGCGCCTTTCACCACTTCGAACTAGCCCGAGAGCTCAACCGCCGACACCACCTGGAAGCCATCTACTCCACCTGGCCCTGGCGCCGGCTCCAGCGCGAAGGCCTTCCGCACGAAAAAGTCCGCACCTTCCCATACTTCGGCGTTCCCGACTACCTTCTGCACCGCTCCGGCCTCGACCTTACCCGCCTCCAGGACTGGATCGGCTATCAAAACGCCCTAGCCTTCGATCACTGGACCACCCGGCAACTCCAAACTCACTACCGCCAGAACAAACCGCTGGACGCCCTCGTAGGCATCTCCGGCTCCAGCCTCCGCGCCGGCCAGCTGGCCCAGCAACACGGCGGGAAGTTCATCTGCGACCGAGGTTCCACTCACCAGCGCTTCCAGGAACAGATCGTGGCCGAAGAATACCGCCGCTGGGGCATCACGCGACCCGTCTCCGACGAGCGCGACAACCTCCGCGAAGAAGCCATCTACGCCGCAGCCGACGCCATCACCGTGCCCTCGACCGCCGCCTGCCGCTCTTTCCTCCACATGGGCGTCCCCGCGCACAAACTGCACGTCATCCCCTACGGCGTACGCCTTCAAAGCTTCCAGCCCACCGCCGACCCCCCATCAGACCACTTCGACGTCCTCTTTGCCGGCGCCGTAAGCCTCCGCAAAGGCGTTCCCTATCTCCTCGAGGCCTTCGCCGAGCTCAACCACCCGCGCAAACGCCTCCGGATCGTAGGCTCGGTCCAGCCCGAGCTCAAACCCGTCCTCGCCACCCTCCCCCAACAAAACGTCGAGTTCCGAGGTACGCTCCCGCAGCCCGAACTGGCCGCCCTCATGAGCCGCAGCCACGCCCTCGTCCTGCCTTCCATCGAAGAAGGTCTGGCCCTCGTGCAGGCTCAGGCGCTCGCCTGCGGCTGTCCCGTCCTCTGCTCAACGGCCACAGGCGGCGAAGACCTCTTTACTGACGGCCAGGAAGGCTACATCGTCCCCGTCCGCGACACCGCCGCCCTCACCGACCGCCTGCAGCGCCTCGCCGACAGCCCCACCCTGCAGCAAGCCATGCGCGCCGCAGGGACAGCTCACGTCCAAAAACTCGGCGGCTGGTCCACCTACGGCGATCGCTGGGAGACCTTACTGAAGCAGCTGGTCATTACCAAGTAGCAACGATCTAGCCGCAAAAGTGCATTCGAAGCACAGCTCTCACTTCAGTACCCTACTCGGCTCGATGACAGGTTCTGAAAAGTGTGTCTCGCAATGAAGCACATACCTGCCAACATAAGGGCGAACGTCACAGCAAAGCCGTGTACGACTCGCTTCCGTACAGGGCTTTCGGGATAAGCTTCACAATGAACTTTCCACGCCGGCAACCACCATATGCGGTTAAACCTCACAGCTGACGTTACTCGACGGCTCTCTGCGACAAGTATCCATATCGTC
>CAXSBL010000012.1:25598-81163 GCA_964235515.1 uncultured Bryocella sp. | reverse complement strand
AAACCTCACAGCTGACGTTACTCGACGGCTCTCTGCGACAAGTATCCATATCGTCACGTAAAAGAAGGTCGCTGACGCCATCAGTCCGTAACCAACAAATTCCATAGCGCCAGAGCTCTACGCCCCGCCCCCCACGAAGTGCACCACTTCCAGCTTGTCCCCACTCTTTACTATCAATTCCGCCCACCCCGTCCGCGGCGCCAGCTCCCCATTCAACTCCACCGCGATCCGGTCCGCGCGCAGCGCCAGAGCGGTTAATACCTCACTCAATACCGCAGGTGAGAAAACACCCTCAACCGCCCGCTCCCGCCCATTCAGCGTCAACACCAATCCATCGCTCATCGAAACCAGCCTACCAGCCACAAACTCCATTTCCTCACCGCAAACGTCCTCCTCGCAAAGGCCAAAGCAGCTCCATCGGCCCCTTGCCCGCACCCAAGCCAGGCGCGTGCCCCAGAGCTTCCGCGACATACGCCTTGGCCAACCGCGCCGCCTCGGCAGGTTCAATCCCCTGCACCAGCCGCGCCAGAAACGCCGACGAAAACGCACATCCCGTTCCATGCGTCGAAGTTGTCTCCACCCGATCTCCGTCCAGCACAATCGCCTCCATCCCGCCCCGTACCAGCAGATCCACAGGCCGCCCCGCCTCGCCTCCCGTCACGATCACCCCCATCCCGGGATGCCGGTCGATCAGCAATCGCGCTCCCCGTTCTGCCGCCTTCAGGTTGCCCACAGCAGCTCCCGTCAAAACCTCCAACTCGCCCCAGTTCGGCGTCACCCAGTCCACCTGCGACAACACGGTTTCATGCAGCAACTCCAGTCCCTCGAACGGATAAAGCATCCGTCCCGAGCTCGACCGCAGCACCGGATCCAGCACCACAGGGATCGTAGGTCCAGCCTCCCGCAACCCCCGCAAAAACGCCCCGACGACGCCGGCAATTGCCCGCGCGCCCAGCATCCCGACCTTCACCCCGGCAGGCGGCAGATCCTGCAGCAGACACGTCAGCGTCTCTCGCAACTGCTCCCGCCGCACCGGCTCCGTCCCTCGCACCCCGGTTGTCGACTGCACCGTCAGCGCCGTGATCGCCGAGCACCCAAACAGTCCGTGCGCCGCAAACGTCATGAGATCCGCCGTGACACCGGCCCCACTCGAAGGATCGAATCCCGCCACGGTCCAGACTATTCGTGGCTTGCTGTGCAGCCCCTCTACCACATCGGTCCTTTCTCTTACCACTTAAATTCAAATACTTGACGATAAGTGCTAGTTATTTTACTAGTAACTAGCACCTAACATGGTTTAAGACTCGTGGCAAGCCGGAAAAGTGGCCCCAAGTCCATGTAGATCTTTGACTTAGCCAACGTCGTAGGAGACAATTCTGCCTGTGAGTACGACATTTCTTCTTCGCGCACGTGGTCTTCGCAAGATAGGACGTTCCGGCCGTCGATCCTTCTGCGCTCTCCTTACCCTGGCTTCGGCAGCGTCTGTGGTGGCTTCTCCCCAGTCCAAACTTCCTGTTTTTCCCAAAGCTCACCACTGGTATCAGATCGGCAGCGCCACATGGTACGGTCAAGCCTTTCAAGGCAAACGTACCTCCAGCGGCGAGCGCTTCAATATGCACGCCCTCACCTGCGCGCATCCCACGCTGCCCATCGGCAGCTGGCTCCGCATCACCAATCTCGGCAATCACCGCTCTACCTTTGTGCGAGTAAACGACCGGGGCCCCTATAGCGGCAACACCATCGTCGATCTGTCCTTTGCCGCCGCGCAACGCCTTCATCTGCTCGGCAGGGCCTCCGTCCGCGTGGAGCAGGTCCGCGCCGACGACCCTGAACTGACCCACACGCTGAAAGAGGGTTTCTCCTCAAACGGCGCTCCGATAGGCGACGTCAACTAGGCATCCTTGCTGTCGTCGAGCCACAAAAAGGCCTGCCGTTAAGGCAGGCCTTTTCCACCGTCCATCGCTTCTAGAGCTTTTCAAAGAAATCGCACGCCGAGCAGGAGATATATACCCCGCCTGGAATGCCGCGTTCGCGATCCTTGACGCGCTTCACAATACGCGTCGCCTTGGAGCACTTCGGGCAATCCGTGCTCTTCTGTGTATCCATAACCTTCTTGCGGTCACCGGTCTTGGCGATCTTTGCCATGTTCTAACTCCCTGTCTCAGAGGTGGTTGCCCGTGCCGTCGCACGCCGCTTCCCGATCCTGGCCTCTGATCGCCAAAAAGCGGCGCACAAGGGGCTCGACCGGAGCGGAAAAGGCTCAAAGGAATCATATCACCGCTGAACTCCTCAGGTTTTAAAGACGGACCATGGCGCAGACCTACTCTTTGGGCACAACCACCTTTCCCAGGCTAGGCGGCACCGCCACAGTGTCATCGGCATCCCCAGGGCGGCGCAGCGTCGGTGGAGGCGCACTGCTCCCCTGCCCGTCCGACCGTCCGGGCTGATCGCCATTCACGATCGTGCGCGCCGTTAGCGTCGGAGCTGCCTCTCCGCCAACCTCGTTCTTCTCCCGAATCTCCAGAGGTTTCCCTAGCGCCGCAATTTCCAACCGGACCACGCGATCGTGCTGAAACCGCACAAACTGCGTCGGATGTGGCGGTTCGCCGTAGATCCACTCCTCAGACAGCTTGCCTTCGTCCCCGCCCTCATGCTCGCGATGCTTGGTCCTTGGCTCTCCAAGAGCCGCAAGCACCATCCGCCGGTCCATCCCCACCAGAATCTCGTGGGCCTCCACGGCCTCCCGCACCTTGGGCGGCAGCGTATCCGCATAGGCCTCCGCGCTGCTCCTGGCCTTAAAGTCGACCACCGGATCCAGCAGCGCCTTCATCTCCGCCGCCGAAACCTCCGGAACGCCCCCCTCAAAAACCAGCGTGATCCGAAAGCCCGTCGCAATCGGCCCCTGCTGCGCGACCTGCATGCCATTCAACGAGAGATGGCTGAAAAACCGGTGTTTCGCATAAGGTCCGCCGTTAAAATCGAGCACGATCCGATCCGGTTTGAACTCCAGCTTGCTCACCTCCACCCGGTCTCCCACCGCCGCCGACTGCCCCTTCTCGTACAACATGCGCCGGTACTCCTCATCCCGCGGCGTCATGTTACCGTTTGCCAGCAGAGTCAAGCCGGCACCGAGCGGCAGCTCGCGGTGTGCAAATCCCTGTTCCGCCTCCAGATTGCGAACAAGCTCAAGCCGGCCTCGCTCATCGAGCGGCTTGTCAGGCAGGCTGACCCGCGTAGGGTGAAACTCCGTCGTGGCATCGGCGGTCGCGGACTTCATGCCCACCACAAACACCTGCCCGTGCAGGGCCGGCAAGAAC
Organism: uncultured Bryocella sp.; assembly: GCA_964235515.1. GTDB lineage: Bacteria > Acidobacteriota > Terriglobia > Terriglobales > Acidobacteriaceae > Granulicella. The sequence continues at coordinate 77,846 of CAXSBL010000012.1, read as the reverse complement.
GCCAGCGAAATGCCCAAAAGGGGGGCTGCCATGCGGCACTGGACACGCATACTCACCTCTGAATGCCAAAAGTGTGCGCTCTCTAAGGGAAAAGAGCAAATGGCACTTTCAGGCGACGAAAGCCCGATTACGTCCTGTTTCGATCCACATTCATGCCTGGCACCTGCTCGACATCCCCCGTTGGTGTCTCCACCAGGGGCGGCGGCAGAATTCCCATCACCGGCGCACTTGGGCGCGGTGGTAGCAACTGCGTGACCGGCACCGCGCCCAGGATCTGCACCAGCGGCGGCGGCGGCGCTCCGCCCTCCATCGCCGCATGCGCCGGCGGCGGGGGCACGTCCATCGCGTAGCCCCCAGCCACAATCGGCTCATGCGTGTAATCCCACGCATACTCCCGCGTCAGCTTGTACACGACAAATAGCCCTGCCAGCAGGACAAGCGCCGTGACCAAAGCTCCTTCAGGACCATAGGCTCCGCCACTCAGCCATGCCGGCCCCAGGCTTTCGGTCGCCACCACGTTGGCCACACTGGATGAGCCACCAACGGGCAAGCCGAACAGCACGCCCATTGCCGCCAGCCAGCCGAATCGCAAACCCCACCCCATCCACAGACCATGTGTGCGCAGATAGGCCAGCGAAAGCACGATTGCGCTCAAAACACTCACAAGGAAGCTAAACCCTGTGGAGTTCGCCAACGGGGTGGCCACGAACGCATAGATCGCGGCCAGAACCACGGTCGCGCTGGTCGGCCCCATGACCGCGATTAGTCGCTTAAACAAAAAACCCCGAAACGCCACCTCGGTCGCCAGCGCACCGACCAGCACGGTCGCCAGCGCCAGCAGGCTGAGAGCCCAAGCTCGCGGCGCAAACCAGAAGATTGGGTGTAAATCGCCCGCAAGCGCAACCGGCAAAATCGCCAGCAGCATCCCGGCCCAGCCCACCGCGGCGCCTTTCTGCCATTCAGTGGCAGCGGTCGGCCGCGCCGGCAGCGCATTGGTGGAACGCAGACCGCCGTTCCGCAACGCTACCCAGTTCAGGGCCGTGTAACCCGTCACCAGCAGGATCAGCAGAAAGCTCCGCTGCAACAACGGCCGCAGCACCTCAAAGTGAATCAACCGCGCAATACCCTGCGCCGCGCTCTCCGCCCCCACCTGCGACGCCAGCAGCCACAGCAACCCAATCGCAAACACGGCAAAGTGCAACGACCGCGGCGTCTTCGAACGGGTTGTCGCTTCCGGCAAAGGCACGGAGGTCTCCAGACTTCTCAACACCAACGCGCGATCCAGCCGCGCTCAGGCTTGCGTATAAAACTGTGCGATGTTCCGGAATTTCGCATAACGACTCTCCAGCAACACCTCGAGACTCAGCGAGCGCAGCGCCGCCAGTTGCCGTTCCAATCGTTCATTGACCAGCTGCATCGTCATCGCTGGATCCGTGTGCGCGCCGCCCGGCGGCTCCGGAATCACCTCATCCACGCAGCCCAGCTTCTGCACATCGGTGGCCGTATACCGCAGCGCCGCCGCCGCCTGCTGTTTCTTGCCCGCGTCCTTCCACATGATCGAAGCACAACCCTCAGGGGAAATCACCGAGTAGATCGCATTCTCCAGCATCAGCACGCGATCGGCAACCGCCAGCGCCAGCGCCCCACCCGAGCCGCCCTCACCCGTAATCGTCGCAATCGTCGGCACCCGCAACCGGCTCATCTCCAGCAGGTTCCGCGCAATCGCCTCGCCCTGCCCTCGCTCCTCCGCACCTACGCCAGGATTGGCGCCGGCCAGGTCAATAAACGTAAACACCGGCCGCCCAAACTTCTCCGCAACCTTCATCGCGCGCAGCGCCTTGCGGTAGCCCTCGGGGTCAGGCGAGCCGAACCGCCGCGTCACACGCTCCTTCAGCGTCCGCCCCTTCAGGTTGCCGATCACCATGACAGCCTCGCCACGGAACCGCGCCATGCCGGCCGTCATCGCCGGATCATCGCCGAACTGGCGATCCCCGTGCATCTCGCTGAAGTCGGTAAAAAGCGCCTCGATGTAGTCCATCGGATACGGACGTTGCGGGTGCCGCGCGACCTCGGTCCTCTCCCACGCTTCGGATCGTGGCGGCGCGGGCTTCTGCTGCAAACTTTCAGCCATACTCAATCAACTCAATCGCTTAAAACAGGTCTCGTGACTTCACGATTGTAGCGGGAAACTATCCACGCATGGACAGGCCACCGATATCGACGCGAAATCCCTCATCGGCCCAGCAAGGTGCGATCCCGCAGCGAAGGCCACGTCACGTCGTACCGCTCCCGCGCAAACAGCAGAAGGGCCAGCACCAGACCATACTGCAGCTGCTGGCCCGCCACGTTCCAGTCCTGCTTCAGCGTGATCCCGAACATCAGCACAAACATCAGGGAATAGGCCAGTCCCAGTGCAAACCGCACACCGGCGCCCGCCAGCAACAACACCCCGACGACCAATTCCACACACGGCACGGCGTATCCAGTCACCAAGACCAGCCTAGCCGGCAGAGGCGTTCCAGCCATACTCTTCACCATGCCCTGCGCAAACCCCGGCAGATGCGTCCCGGTAAAAATTCGTGAAAACCCATGTCCGAAGAAGTTCAATCCCGTCAGCACGCGAAGCAGAACGTAAGCCCACTGTTGCTCCGGGGTCGCCGTCATGTGCTCCATGTACTCCGTAGCCGTCCGTGAACTGTCTCGCAATGGCGACATAAGCCCTGAGATGCGACTAAGCAACCGACCAACCTACGCCTTCCTCTAGCAAACGCCGTCACCTAGACCAGAGCTCCGGCAACGCCCCTCCGCAAACCCCTCTTGACCCCAAGCTCGGCTACTCCGACGAGCAGTTCGTTATGGCCCTCGTCAAGGCAAGGTCTTCAGATGGACGCGAGATCTCACCACAGGCAAGGACACGACGGCAACGTGGCGGAAGCGCTCTTCTTTGGTGCTTCGGCTACTCCTCAACGCCCCTGGGCAAACTCAGTGGATCACCTGCACCGCACCCCGCCCCACAAGCCCTTCCACGCTCTCGATAAATTGCACATCCGCCGCCACGTTGTACCCCCGAGGTTCCAGCACTGCACAGAAGGACCCGGGCTCCTCCAGATTAAGCAGCACCTTACCCTTGCCCGGCGCGCCACGAAAGATCGCTTCCAGCTTCGCCATCAAAGCCGCGTCCGGCGAGTGCAGCGGCACCCGGATGCGCAGCGCATCCGGCAATTTCACCTGCAAATCCTCCAGCGCCGTAATGTTCGACAACGCAATCTTCGGCGCCGAATCCTCTTCCCCCCGGATCGACCCGCGCACCACCACCGGCACATCGATCTTCAACTTCTCCGCCAACTTTTCATAGCTCTGCGGGAACACAATGATTTCGATTTTGCCCGTGGCATCCTCCAGGCAAGCCTGCGCATACATCTCGCCCGAGCGCTTCGACTTCGCCACCTTCAACCCCGTGATCACCCCGGCGACCTGGATCTCGTTCGAGCTCTCCTCGCGTCGCCCACGGTTGAAGACCACCGGCTCCGGCTTCATCTCGCAAGCCGTCTGCGTATCGATCACGCCCTTCAGATTCCGCAGCTTGTCCTTGTACTTGTCCAGCGGATGTCCCGAAACAAAGAACCCCAGGACCTCTTTTTCATTCGCCAGCCGCGTGTACTCGTCCCACTCCGGCGCCACGGGCAGCTTCTCTTCCACCGCGGCAGCGCCCGCCGCGGGTCCCTCGTCGAACAACCCAAACAGCCCGTGCTGCCCGCTCGCCGCGTCCCGCTGCGACTTCTGCGCCCGCTCCATCGCCTTGTCGAGCGCTGCCATCACCTCCGCGCGCTTCCCAAACGCATCCAGCGCCCCGGCCTTGCACAGCGACTCCAGCACCCGCTTGTTCATTAGCCGCAGGTCGACCTTCTCGCAGAACTCCCAAAGCGAGGCAAACCCCGGCTTACCCTCGGCCTGCAACGCCGCCCGAGCTACCTGAATCGACTCGATCGCGTTATGCCCCACATTCTTGATCGCCGCCAGACCGAACCGGATTGCATCCCCCGCCGGCGTAAAGTTCGCGTCCGAGACCTGCACATCCGGCGGCACCACCGCAATCTCGATCTCGCGGCACTCGCCGATGTACTTCACCACGTTCTCCGGCTTCGACGTCTCCGAGGTCAGCAGCGCCGCCATGAACTCCACCGGGTAATGCGTCTTCAGCCACGCCGTGTGGTACGCCAGCAACGCATACGCCGCCGAGTGCGACTTGTTGAACCCATACCCCGCAAACTGCTCCATCAGGTCGAACAGCTTGCCGGCCGCATCCTTCGGGTGCTTCCGTTCCAGTGCCCCGGCCATGAAAATGTCCCGCTGCTTGGCCATCTCCGACGGATCTTTCTTACCCATCGCCCGCCGCAACAGATCCGCACCGCCCAGCGAGTAGCCGGCGATCGCAGAAGAAATCTGCATCACCTGCTCCTGGTACACGATCACCCCAAGCGTCTCCTTCAGGATCGTCTCCAGCTCGTCGAACATGTAGTCCACCGGCCGCCGGCCCCACTTGCGCTCGATAAAGTCATCAATCATGCCGCCCTGGATCGGCCCGGGCCGGTACAGCGCATTCAACGCCGTCAGATCCTCGACAGAAGTCGGCTTATACCGCCGCAACACATCCCGCATCCCGCCTGACTCGAACTGAAACACACCCGACGTCAGCGCCCGGTGAAACACCTTCTCGTACGTCTCCTGGTCGCCAAGGTCAATCGTTGCCATATCGACGGTATCGCCCCGGTTCAGCTTGATCAGCTTCAGGCAATCATCGATCACCGTCAGCGTCGTCAGCCCCAGAAAGTCCATCTTCAGCAGGCCCAGCTTCTCGACGGCCTTCATGTCATAGCTCGTGACAATGGCCTCGTCCTTGGTCCGCGTCACCGGCACCAGCTCCGTCAGCGGCTGCGGCGCAATCACCACGCCCGCCGCATGCACCCCCGCGCCGCGCACCAGCCCTTCCAGCCGCTGGGCTGTTTCAATCAATTCCCGAATCTTCGGGTCCGCCTCACACGCCGCGGCCAGCGGCGGCGAGTCCTTCAACGCCTGTTCCAGTGTGATCCCGATCGTCGCCGGGATCAGCTTCGCAATCCGGTCCACCTCGCCATACGGGATATCCATCGCCCGGCCCACGTCCTTGATCGCCGCCTTCGCCGCCATCGTGTTGAACGTGATGATTTGTGCCACCTGGTCCACGCCATACTTGCCGCGAACGTACTCGATCACCTCGCCGCGCCGGTTCATGCAGAAGTCAATATCCACATCCGGCATCGACACCCGCTCCGGGTTCAAGAACCGCTCAAACAGCAGGTTGTTCTGCAGCGGATCGACGTCGGTAATCCCCATCACATACGCCACCAGCGACCCCGCCGCCGACCCACGCCCCGGCCCCACCGGAATATTCTGCTCCCGCGCATACCGGATAAAGTCCCACACGATCATGAAATAGCCCGGAAACTTCATGGCCTTGATGCACTCAATCTCCCGCGTCAGCCGCTCCTCATACGCCGCAATCGTCGAGCGCAGAATCCCGCGCTCCTCCAGGTGCCGCACCGCCGTATCCCGACGCTTCTTCCACCCTTCCCGGCACACCTGCTCAAAGAAGGTGTCGATCGTCTCGCCTTCCGGCAGTGGAAACTTCGGAAACGGATCCTTGACCTTCTGCATCTCCAGCTTGCAGCGCTCCGGAAACTGCATCGTCCGCGTGCAAACCTCCGGATTCTGCGCAAACAGCCGATGCATCTCCTCGGCCGACTTGATGTAAAACTCCTGCGTATCGAACTTGAACCGTTTCGGGTTGTTGATCGAATCCGCCGTCTGCACACACAGCAGCACCTCGTGCGACCGCGCATCGTCATCGGCCACATAGTGCGAATCGTTGGTCGCAATCAGCGGAATCCCAAGCTCTTTTTCCAGCTTGAACATCGCCTCGGTCACAGCCTTGTCCGGCTCCAGCCCATGATCCTGGATCTCCAGAAAGAAGTTCCCTTTGCCGAACATCTCCTCATACTGGCCGCCCACGCGCTTGGCGCCCGCGTAGTCCCCGGCCATCAGGTGCTGGCTCATCTCCCCCGCCAGGCACCCCGAAAACCCGATCAACCCCTCACAATGCTCACTCAGGTACTTCTTTGAAATGCGTGGTTTACGGTAGAAACCATGAAGTGCCGCTTCCGAGGTAAGCTGCACCAGGTTCCGGTACCCGGCCTCGTTCTCCGCCAGCACCAGAAAGTGGTTGTACTTCGATTCCGGGTCAGGCTTCCCCCGATGGTCGCCTTCCTTGCACACATACAGTTCGCACCCCAGGATCGGGTGCAGGCTCTGCTTCTTCATCGCGTCGAAGAAATGCACAGCTCCGTAAATGTTCCCGTGATCGGTGATCGCCGCCGACCCCTGGCCGATCTTCTTCAGGTGCTTGGCCAGCTTGTCCACATCGCAGGCTCCGTCAAGAAGCGAATAGTCGGTATGCAGGTGCAAATGCGTAAACTCAGCGGCCATACCTCTAGTTTACTGCTCCGGTCTTAGGGCAACTCAGAGGAAAACCGGTCCGATCAGAGTCCGAGGTGACGCCGGAGTACCTGATCCACCGCCGCCATGGTGGTGGCTGGAACTGCCCCCACCATACTCCCGACCTTGCGTACAGAAAACGTCTGAAGGTTATCGACCGCGATCTCGCTCGGACGCCGTACCCCGGTCAACGCATCTGCGGGCAAAAGGACGCGCAAAGCCGGCAGCCGCTGCAAATCACTCGTGATCAGGGCGACGGTCACCCGCTCAGGCTCAGTCTCAAGATCGGCCTGTACAACAACTCCCGGCCGCGGCTTGCCGAACTCTCCTGGAGGCGCGACGATGACAATATCACCACGCTTCAATCCCAACGCACCATGTCGCTTTCGTCCAAGGCCATCAACTCGTCTGGATGCTTACGCTGATGTTCCGCCAATGCCTGCATCTGCCGCCGCAACTCCGCCTCGAACTCCGGCGTCCCGCGAATCGCCAGCAACTCCTCAGCCGTCATCGGCACCCACTCAGGACTCGGCTTGGGCAAGCTCGCCATGGCCACAGCTTACACCCCCTCCGCCATCGCCACTTCGCGTTCCCGAAACGCCCGCCGAGCCCGCTCCACGTCGCCGTGGTACCTCTCCGCCCACTGCCAAACGCCGCAAAAGGCCGCTCCCAGGCTTCCGCCCAACTCCGTCAGCTGGTATTCCACCCGCGGCGGCACCACCGGGTACACCGTCCTCTGTAACAGGCCGTCGAACTCCATCTGCCGCAGGGTTTTGGTCAACATTTTCTGGCTTATCCCGCCGACCAGCTCGCCCAGCCGTGTGAACCGCACGCGCCCATGCTCGTGCAGCACCTCCAGCACCAGCATCGTCCAACTGTCGGCCACGCGCCCGATGATCTCCCGCACCAACGCCTCTACCTCCGGCGAGACCTCGGGATACCCGTCAGCGCCGACGCCCTGCATCCCCGCCCCAACCACCATCTCCCCATCCGCCATTACCGGTACTCTCCTTTGGGTAAGTATAGAACTATAGGGTGCCTACTTCCCAAACCGCACTGCACGGCCTATGGTGGTCTCAGGAGATCACATGAACCCCACCGGCAACACGATCCTCATCACCGGCGGCGGCAGCGGCATCGGCCGCGCGCTCGCGGAAGCCTTTCACAAGCAGGGCAATCAGGTAGTCATCGCCGGCCGCCGCCGCGCCACCCTCGAAGAGATCACCGCCGCTAACCCCGGCATGCAGTTCCTCACCCTGGATATCGAAAACGCCGAAGACTTCCAACGCTTCGTCATCGACGTCAAGAACGAGTACCCCGCCCTGAACGTTCTCATCAATAACGCCGGCATCATGAAGGCCGAAGACCTGAAGGCCGGCGTCGACAACCTGCCGGTAGCTGAATCCACCATTGCCACGAACCTGCTCGGCCCGCTGCGCCTCACTGCCGCGTTGATGCCGGTCCTGCTCGCGCAGCCCAAAGCCATGATCGCTGCCGTAACCTCGGGCCTGGCCTTCGTGCCGATGGCGGTGACACCGACCTACTCGGCCACCAAGGCTGCCCTGCACTCCTGGCTCCAATCGCTGCGGCAACAACTCCAGGGCACGCAGGTGGAGGTCCTCGAGATCGCGCCACCCTATGTGCAGACCGAGCTCATGGGCGCCCATCAAGCCAGCGACCCCAACGCTATGCCTCTCTCTGAATACATAGCCGAGACCCTGAAGCTGATCGAAAACCCGCCCGCCAACGGCGAAATTCTCGTGGAGCGGGTCAGGCCACTTCGCTTCGCGGAGAAAAACGGCAACTACGACCAGGTCCTCTCCATGGTCAACACCCGCCACTAGAGTTGCCTCCGTAGCAGTCCCAGCCGCAGAAACCGGCACAGGAATGTGTGCCGGCCGCCTCACGCCTTGGATCCTCAACAAGGCAGATAAACCGCTTTAATTCAGCGCCACAGCCCCTTGTGATGGCTCAATCCTCACCAGATCGAATCGCGGCGTAACTTCGTCATACGCCAACGCCAACCCGAGCAGATCAAACTTTGCAAAAAACGATTCCCAGCTGATCGGGTGCAACTCCGGGGTACCCTCCTTGGCAGCACCCATCAGAAAATGCAGCATGGTGGGCTCGCTATCGAAGGTGATCGGGGTGCTCTCGGCGGGCATGGCGTCGTGCTTGGCAGCCCATCGACGTATCTCTTTATGGTCGCGTGTGGGAATCATGGGGCCGTCTCCATTTCTAATTTAGGCAAAGCTCAGATTGCAGGATTAACGGCTTAGATTGATGACTCTACGACAGCGTTGCTTAGATCACCTTGTCACGGGAACGGCCTTGGTCACATTGGCCGTCTGCAGGCCCTTGGGTCCCTGCTCAATGTCGAAAGCAACAGCGTCGCCTTCCTTCAACGCTTTGTAACCAGCCTGCTGGATTGAGCTGAAGTGACAGAACACATCGGGTCCACCCTCATGAGAAACGAACCCGAAGCCCTTGGCGTTGTTGAACCACACCACCTTGCCCATGCACTGGGACATGCCACGCTCCATTCAAGTGTCAATCGCACCATAGGCGCAATTTTCCGTCTCAGCACAACAATCTTGGAAAATCTCATAACTATGTAAGTAAATTCGTCCCGCTCGCTCAGGAGATGAACAATCCACTTGGATCAAAAAGGAAGTCGCAAGCCTAAAGCCGCTGAAAGCTGCTGCGCAGCTTGTAAAAGCTCCATCGCACCCCGAAGAACACCGCGTGCTGCGCCGTAGCCAGCGCATGGATGACTGGCTCGGCCCTTGTCCCAAACAAGCGGAACGCCGTTGTGCCGATGGCCTCCTCCGCATACGCTCCAGCGGTCTGCACGCGGCTCCGCCCCGGCGTCGGCGCCGCGTGCACCCTCCACAGAAAAGGCGTCCGCTCCATCAGGTAGGCCGCCCGGTGCAGATGCTCGGGTGAACTGATCACCTCCACACGATGCCATCCATGCGCCTCGATGATCTCTTGGCTGTCCGCAACATTTTCAACCGTGGTCTTCGCCCGGCCCTCTTCCAGCAGCCGGTCCAGCGGCACACCCAGCTGGTGGGCATACCCCGCCATTACCCGCGCTTCGACAAACCGGTTCGCCGCCGGTCCGCCCGTAAACAGAAGGTACGGCGCCCGGCCCGCGCGAAACTCCCGTACGGCCTCTTCCACGCGCCAGCGTTGCGCCTCCGTCACCGAACCGTCGATCTCCGCCGGCGTTCCCAGCACCAGCAGCACATCCACCGGCACCCCCGGCGGCAAGTTTCCCTCCGGCATCGTCCGGAACGCCCAGGTCACCACGGCCGCCGCAATCACCAGCAAGCCGCCGGCAATCGCCAGGACTCGCGCGCGCCGCGTCAAACTGCCGTTCCCTCTGGCTCGCTCAGCTGCCGAACCAATCGCGCATACAGCTCGACAGCCTCCAGGATTTCGGCCTTCGCAATCCGCTCATCCGGCGTGTGCGCCGTGTGGATGCTGCCCGGGCCCAGTAGAAACGGCTCGCCCCAGTGCGTCAGGCTGGGAATATCGGTCGTAAACTTGGCCACCATCGTCTCGAACCCCGGCAGCGCGCGCATCTGCACAAACGGCAGCTCGAGTGAAAACTCCACCTCGCAGCGCTCCCCCACAGCCTTCACGATCGCCTCCCGAATTGGCGCAGCCGGCCCCACCAGCCGCACCAGCAGGTGCGCCTCGGCCGCATCGGCGATCACATTCGGCGCCCGTCCGCCGGAGATGAGCCCCACGTTCATCGTGGAATCGCCAATGCCCTCCACCACGGGCAGCTCCAGCGCCTGCACCTCATGCAGCGCCGCCAGCAGCTTGTCGATCGCCGACTCCCCCAGCTCCGGATACGCTGAATGCGCCATCTTGCCACCCGCCCGCAGCTCCACCCGCAGCGCCCCTTTGGAGGCCAGTGCCAGCCTGTTGTCCGTGGGCTCGCCGTTGATCAAAAATCGCGATCCGCGAGGGTTCCGGTTAGCCACCGCCGCCCCAGCCGAGTCCCGCTCCTCGCCCACCACGAACAGCAACCCCACCGCGATCCCGTCTCCCCGCAAACGCTCCGCCGCCGCGATCTGCGCTGCGATAATGCCCTTCGCATCGCACACCCCCCGTCCGTACAGGTGCGTTTCGTCCTCCCGCGCCGGTCCCAGAAACGGCGGCACCGTATCCATATGGGTCGAAAGCACCACCGCGGGCTGCTCTGACCAGCGTGCATACACGTTAAAGCGCTCGCCCGTGCCAGAACCCGGCGTCCGCGCCGGATCCGGCTGTGCCACAGCCTGCCGCTCGATCTCCCATCCGAGCCGACTGAGGTACCCGTCCAAAAACTCGCCCGCAGGCCCCTCATGGTAGGTCGTGGAGTCAATCGCAACCAGCTGACGCGTCAGGGCAATCGGATCAATCGCATCGGTAGACATACCTCCACAGCATAACCGGGGCGGTCAGGACCCCTCTACACGTTACACTCGAGCCGATGTCCGAAGCCGCCTCCCAGCATCCATCTGCTGTCCAGACCGTCGAGGACCTCCGAGGTCCCGCAGGCCGCCTGGAAGCCCTGCTCAACACAGGCCAGCCCGACGCTCCATTCGCCGCCCTCGTAGCCCACCCCCATCCCCTCGGCGGCGGCACCATGCACAACAAGGTCGTCTACCACGCAGCCAAGGCCTTCAGTCACTTCGGCCTTCCGGTTCTGCGCTTCAACTTCCGCGGCACCGGCCTCTCCGAAGGCGCCCACGACGAAGGCCGCGGCGAGGTCGCCGACGTCCGCGCCGCCCTTGACTGGCTCGCCATCCGCTACCCCGGCCTTCCGCTGCTCTTTGCCGGCTTCAGCTTCGGGTCCAACGTCGGCCTGCGCGCCTGCTGCGGCGATCCTCGCGTCACTGGCCTAGTCGGCATCGGTCTGCCGGTCCGAGCCGCAGGCCGCGACTACACCTACGACTTCCTGCCCGGCTGCGGCGCCGTCCCCAAGCTCTTCATCTCCGGCGATTCCGACGAGTTCAGCCCGCAGGGCGTCCTCGAAGGCTACCTGGTCTCCGCCTCTGATCCCAAGCGCATCGTCTGGATCGAAGGCGCCGACCACTTCTTTGCCGGTACCTCTGCTTCACCCGGCTCCAAGCTCAATCTCTACGCCGCCGCACTCCGTGATTGGATCAGCGAAAGCTTCCCTCAGCTACGCTGACCGGTTTCGGCGGAGCATTCGCCTGCCGCTCCCACCAGGCCTCCATCAGCGCGGCACACAGCTCTGGCCGCTCCTCCGCCGGCCGATGCCCAACGCCGGCCAGCACTTCCAGTTCCGCATTGCGCAGTCTCCGCTGTAGATCCGGCGCGGTTCCCACAGGGACCGCACGGTCATGGTCACCCCAGATCAACAACGTCGGCAGCCGGAACGGCGCCTGCAACAGATGCCGTAGCTCGCGCATATCGCTTTGCCACGTCCGCAGCAGCCGCAGCAGAAAGCCCACGGTTCCGCGCGTGCGCAGGTTCTCGCGATAGGGCACCAGCCGCTCCGGCGCATCCCAGCTCTGCGGCCCGGCCATACGCCGTAGCCCCATCATCTGCATCCACGCCGGATACCACGGCATGGTGTGCGCAAATGCCCTGCCCAGCGGAGAAATGTAGAAGGCAATAAGCTGGTCGGCGTGCCGAAAATAGGGATGCGCCGGTGCCAGCAACACGAGCCCGCTCACCCGGCCCGGTTCTGAAGCCGCCAGATGCAAAGCCACCGCGCCGCCATGGGAGTGCCCTACCAGCACGGGTAGCTCCAAACCCAAGACGTCCAACACGTGGCACAGCACCCGCGAGATCGAGTGCAACGCCGGACTGACCTCGCGGCTCCGGGCGGAGCCGCCGGCCCCCGGCAGATCGATCGCAATCACATGCCGGTCCTCGGGCACCGCCTTAAGGCAAGACTCAAAGGTAGCAGCCGTACCCATCAGGCCGTGAAGAAACACAAAGGTGGGCAATCCCGCCTGCGAGACGCCTCGTTCAAGGTAGGAGATCGATCCCACCCCAACGGTGATGTTTCTACGGCTTAGCATTCTAGGTTCGCTCGATTACGGAGTGGCCCCTGTCGCTACCATGACCGGAGTGCCAATTTTAGCCGCGGGTACGGCCAGCAACTCCCCCAGCAACTCGATCGCCTGATCCACGTGAGAGTGTTCCAACAGGAACGGCGGCAAAAATCTCAGAATATTCCCCTGCACGAGATTCAGCAGTATGCCCTGTTCCAGGGCAGCCTCCGCGATGGGTCTGGCCGGTTCTCTCAGCTCCAGGCCTACCAGTAGTCCCCGCCCGCGAACCTCGGCGGTGCGACTGTTCCCTGCAGCCAGACTCTTCAATCTTTGCTTTAGGTAGACGCCGGTATCCCGCACTCGATTCAGCAGATTGTCGTCTTCAACGACGTTCAGAAATTCAAGCCCAAGCCGGCATGTAAACGGACTCCCGCCCAGGGTGCTGCCGTGTTTGGCCAAGCCGAAGGAGTGAAACAGATCATCATCGACCAACAGAGCGCTCAAGGGCAGCCCGCCACCGAGGGGCTTGCCCAGCAGCAGCATATCCGGCTGCACGCCGGAGGCCTGGTAGGCGAACCATTCCCCAACCCGGCCGAGGCCGCATTGAACCTCGTCAAAGATCAGCAGTGCGCCATGCTCGTCCGCCAGGCGGCGCGCCTCGAGCAGGAATTCCGCCGTCAACTCGTGGATGCCGCCTTCACCCAGAACCGGTTCCAGCAGAATGGCGGAGGTCTGCGCCGTGACGACGGCCCGCAGTTGCTCGAGATCATTCCGATCGATGAAGCGCACGTGCGGAATGCCCGGCCCGAAGTCAAGGCGATACCGTTCCTGACCCGTAACCGATAGCGAACCGTAGGTTCGCCCGTGGTAAGACTGCCGCAGAGCGACCGTCTCCTTCTTCTCCGGGCCGTAGTTCTGCCGGGTGTGCGTGTGCGCCAGCTTCAGCGCACCTTCGACGGCTTCGGAGCCGCCGGTAGAGAAAAAGACGCCTCGCATGCCGGAAAGGGCGCACAGCCGCTCGGCCAGCTCAATGGGGTAGCGGTTGGCGTACTGTGGAGAGAGGTGAACGAGTGTGGCCGCTTGCTCCGCCATCGTACGGACGAGGCGAGGATGCGCGTGCCCCAGGGCATTGACCCCAAGGCCAGCCATCAGATCCAGATAACGGCGACCGGCAACGTCAAAGAGGTACATGCCCTCGCCGCGCTCCATGACCACGGGATACCGCGCGTACACCGGGAGCAGACACTCGGCATCGCGGTGCAGAAGATCCCGGGCCTCTGGATGTGTGCTATCACCCATCGTCGTCATCTATTCAGTTCACAGGAGACGGGGCCTATGGTCAAGGGTGGGTAACTCAAAAGAGACACGTGCTTTTGCTGCTGGCAGACCTGGGTTATGCAAAATGGGAGAGCTTTATGGTTTCATACAGTTCCGTTGTCCTCTTCAGGGTAAGACACTGGTGATGGGTACACTCGACTTTGGCAATGTAGTTGCTCATACCTAAATCAGCCGTAGCGCCCGTCGTATGAACAGCCCCACCCAAACTCGGCTCGTTGCTCTCATTCTGGCGATCTTGACGCTGGCGGCCATCGCTCTGTCGGTGGCGAATCTGGTGGAAGAGAACAGCTTCGAAGTGGCCACAGACGGCGTCCTTTGGACCGAGACGGCCGGCGGTCTACGCGCGACCATTGTTCCTGTGGATACCCCGGCCAGTCGCGCCGGCATTCGTGCAGGCGACATACTCACGGCGATTAATGAATTGCCGACGCCGCGCCTGGCCGCGGCGGAACGGGCGCTCAGCCTTAGCGGCGTGTGGTCCCATGCGACCTATTCCCTGCTCCGTCCCAGCAAAAGTGGACTGAGACCGGCGCCTCTTGACATCGGAGTGTACCTCGAGCCCGCGGACCGGACCGACTTCCAGGTTTCCCGGGTGATTGCGCTGGTCTATCTTGCGATCGGCCTTTACGTGCTTTTCAGGCGCTGGACGGCACCGCAATCAACCCACTTTTTTGTGTTTTGCCTGACGTCCTACATCCTCTACGCCTTCCGGTACACCGGCGTGCTGGACGGCCTTGACCTGACCATCCTGATCGGCAACGTCATCGCCAGGGCGCTGCAACCGGCTTTGTTTCTGCATTTTGCGCTCAGCTTCTCGGGCTATGGCCAAGGCCGCAAACTCTGGATCCGGTGGACTCGTTACGCTGTGCTATACCTTCCCGGCGCTCTGCTGGTCTGGCTCAGGTATCTGTCGCTCGCACGCTGGTCGGTGACGGGCCTCGTTCTGCATCGCCTTGATCAACTGGACCTGGCCTACCTGGTCGTCTTCTACGTCGGTGCCGCCGGGCTGTTCTGGGCGCGGTACCGCCGCGAGCTGCAACCCTTGGAGCGCCAACAGCTGAAGTGGCTGGCGCGTGGGACGCTGCTAACGATCGTGCCCTTTACGCTGCTCTACGTCGTTCCGTTCCTTGCCGACTGGAACGCACCGACCGCGCTGAAGACGCTGGCGCTGCTGTCGCTGCTTCTGCTGCCGCTCACCTTCAGTTGGGCCATCGTGCGTTACCGCCTGATGGACGTGGACCTGATCTTCAAACGTGGCGTCGCCTACACCCTGGCAACAGCCGCGCTGGTGGGCCTCTACTTTGGCGTGATCGCTCTCTCGGCCGAGATGGTGCATGAGCATATTCAGCGCCTGCAGAGCCTGCGCGTCTGGGGTCTGATGATCACCGTCATCATCACCGGGCTCCTGTTCGACCCCCTGAAGCGTGCGATTCAGTTGCGTGTGGATCTGCTGTTTGACCAGAAGCGCGTGGATTACCGCGAAACTCTCGTCGAATTCAGCAAGCAGCTCAACGCCCAGACTGACCTGAGTGCCCTCGTCAACTCCGTCGTCGAGCGGCTGCATGGAACGCTGCTGGTCACCCGCGTGGCGGTTTTTCTCGCCGATGAAGGCTTTTCTGTCCGGCGCCCACGTTTTAACCTGGCCGCCTCCTACGGCCTCACGCCCACCCTGGAGCTGCCTCTCGACCTCGGTTTCCTATCGCTCTCCCCTACCGACGGTACGACACACCTGTTCTTTGAAAATCCGAGATCGGTACTCCGGCTACCCGAAAGTCAGCGCGCCTCCGCCGCCGCGCTCGATCTGCACTACTACGTTCCCTGCCGCGCCGCCCGGCATGAAGGGGTTGGCCAGAGCACGGTGGCCGTCCTCGGCCTGGGCCGCACTGGATCCGGTGACTTCCTCTCCAGTGAGGACATGGAACTGCTCGAATCGCTCGCCGGCTACATCGGTATCGCCATACAGAACGCCCAGCTCTATCAGCGTCTCGAACAGAAGATCCAGGACTTCGAGCGTCTACGCGACTTCAACGAAAACATCGTCGAGTCCATCAATGTGGGTGTGTTTGCGCTCGACCCGGAAGACCGGATCGAAAGCTGGAACGCCCAAATGGAGACCATGCACGGCACGGTACGGAATGAGGCATTGCACCGCTCGATCCGCGAGGTCTTTTCACCCGAGTTTGCCGACCAACTCGATCATCTTCGCTCGGAGCAGGGCGTTCACACCTTGTATAAGTTCCGTCTGCCGCTGCCGGACGGCGAACTGCGCACCGCCAATATCACCGTGGCGCCACTGCTGAACCGCGAACTGGAGGCTGTCGGCCGGATCGTGATCATCGACGACATCTCCGACCGGGTCAGCATGGAGGCGCAGCTCACGCAGGCGGAAAAACTCTCCTCCATCGGGCTTCTTGCCGCGGGCGTGGCCCATGAGGTCAACACGCCGTTGACCGTAATCTCCAGCTACACGCAGATGCTCGGAAAGCAGCTGCGCATGGATGAGGCGGCGCAGGCGCGGCTTGGTCCCGTCATCGAAAAGATCACGCAGCAGACCTTCCGCGCCTCGGAGATTGTGAACGGTCTGCTGAACTTTTCACGCATGGGTACCGTCAACCTCGTCCGGCTTGATCTGAACCAGATCGTGCGCGAGACCGTTCTCCTGCTGGAACACCAGATGCGCTCTTCCGGAGTGAATGTGCGCACGGAGCTGGCGGCGGAGCTGCCGGCCATCTCCGGCAATCGCGGCAAGCTGCAACAAGTGCTGGTAAACCTTATGCTGAATGCGCGGGATTCCATGCAGGAGACCACGCAGGCAGCCATCAACGAAGGCAGGCTGCGCCGCATCTCCGTCCGCACCCTTCATGCGCAAGGTGAGGTGCAATTGGAGGTCAGCGACACCGGCGCAGGCATGCCCCCGGAGGTGCTGCGTAAGATCTACGATCCGTTTTTCACCACCAAGGCCCAGCCACGGGAGGGTCAGACGAAGGGCACCGGCCTTGGTCTGGCGGTCTCCTATGGCATCGTTCAGGAGCACGGTGGCTCCATCGACGCGACCAGCGAGGTTGGTCTGGGCACCACCTTCCGTCTCTCCTTCCCCAACCTCGATAGTCACCAGCCGGACGGAGGCCCCGCCGGCTCGGCGCAAGAACAAGGAACCGTAGTCCATGCCTGAAGTCCTGCACCCGGAGCGCACCTCCCTCGATGAGCCCCGCCCCTCCACCGCCGCCGAGACCTATCGTGTCCTGATCATCGACGATGAGGCAGGTATTCGCGACTCCCTTGAAACCCTTCTGACACTGGAGGGATTTGGAGTCGAGCTGGCGCGTGACGGCAAGAGTGGCCTGGACCTCCTGGCGCGCTACACCTACGATCTTCTACTGCTCGATCTTGCTCTGCCTGGTGAAAGCGGCATTGACCTCCTGCCTCGCATCAAGGGCATGACCCCATCGTTGCCCGTGATCATGATCACCGCCTACGGTACGGTAGGCAACGTCGTTGATGCCATTCAGGCGGGCGCCTCCAACTTCGTTCAAAAGCCGTGGGACAACGAAAAGTTGTTGGCCGACATCCGCGCCGCCATCGGCCGTAGCCGGGCCGAGCAGGAGGTCGTTCATCTCAAGCGAGCGCTCAAGCAGCGCTACTCGTTTGAAAACATCGTCGGCAAAAGTGAGCCGATGCTTCAGCTGTTCCAGCTCGTGGAGCAGGTCGCCCCCAGCCGCTCCACCGTGCTTCTGCAAGGCGAAAGCGGGACCGGAAAGGAGCTCATCGCCAAGGCGGTTCACGCACACTCACCCCGGCGCGACCGTCCGTTCATTCCCGTGAACACGGGCGCAGTTCCCTCCGAGCTGCTGGAATCAACTCTGTTCGGTCATGAGCGCGGCGCCTTTACCTCCGCTGTGGCTGCGAAAAAAGGTCTGTTCGAGGTAGCCGACGGCGGTACGCTCTTTCTGGACGAGATCGGCACGATGACCATGGACATGCAGGCCAAGGTCCTGCGCGTTCTGCAGGACCGCCGCTTCATGCATCTCGGCGGCACACAGGAGATTCAGGTCGATGTGCGCATCATCGCGGCCACCAATGTGGATCTACGGCAAGCCGTCAAGGACGGTCGCTTTCGCGAGGACCTCTTCTATCGCCTCAACGTGATTGCGCTTGAACTGCCGCCCCTTCGCCAACGAAAGGAGGACATCCCTTTGCTCGCGACACATTACCTGCGTATCTTTTCGCAAGAAAACGGCTTCCCCGTGCGTGAACTCACCACGGAAACCCTGAGGGTCATGATGGACTACGGCTGGCCCGGTAACGTGCGTGAGTTGGAGAACGCTATGGAGCGGGCGGTCGTGCTTTCCAGGGCGCCACAGGTAACCCCGGACCTGCTGCCCGGACAGCTGCGCGGCCAGACCTATTCCACGGCGATGCTTGAGGAAAACACCAGCGCCTCCCTCTTCGACGTCATGGAAGAGATTGAGCGGCGCATCATTGCGGACCGGCTCGAACGCTGCAATTGGAACCAGACAGAAGCCGCGGAATACTTCCGCATCCCTCTTTCCACACTCAATCAAAAGATCAAGCGGCTCAACGTCGAGGTGAAGCGAAGGCACCGGGACTAGATCGTTTTAAGGCGATCACAGTTCCCGGTGGAAGGCCCAGCTGTTGACTCCGGCTAAGACGACGGTCACTTGCCAGAATGTTTGGCTGGAGCGGAATTACTCGCCTTCACTGCGGTCTTTGTAGGCTTGGTGACGTCAGCAGTCTTTTTGCCGGGTACCGTTCCCTTCGTAGCCGCGGGGGTCTTCGTCGCGGCTTTCTTGTTGGTCGAAGGGCTAGCGGCGTCCGGCTTGGCCGCTGTAGTCGCTTTTGCCGCCACCTTCACTGGGGCTGCTTTAGCCGTAGCTGATTTTGCCGAACCCTTGGCAGCAAGTGCGGGGGGCTTGGCAACGACTGTCACCGCGACGGCGTTCTTTTCCGCTACTACGGTTGCAGATTTCTTGGCCGTCGGCTCGGGTTGAGTTCCCTTTCCGCTCGCCGGCCGGGCCTTCGCCTCCGGTGCGACCTGAGAACCAACAGCAGCCCCAGCCTCCGCCGTCTTCTTTGCAGGGGTTGGCGGCAGCGCGGGAGTCACTTTTTTCTTCGCGCTCGCCACGGCAGCCGGCTCAGACGTTTGCTCGTCGGCCTGACGCAGCTTTGGGGAGGAAGTCTTCACCGGGGTAGCGGGAGTCCGCGCCGGTACCTCGTCCTCATCCTCGGCCAAAGAGTCCTCGGAGTCGGCATCCCCGACCGGGGCAACCTGATCGTCGTCCCCCTCATCATCGGCTCCTTCGAGCACAACCTTGTCTGAATCATCGTCTTCGCTTCTCGCGTCACGAGAGGAAGAGTCTTCATCGGCATCATCGCCGGCCTCATCAAGGTCCAGGTCGGCATCCCTTGCCGCAGCCGCTGCCGGCCTTCCTCTGCCCCGAGCCGACTTTGCCGCACGCCGGCGTGGTGTCGCCTGCTGGGCCGGCGCCGGGGGCGAAAACGGCTCCAAAAAGGCGCGAGTCTCTTCGGGAGTGTTTAATTTGTTGTCAATGATCGCAAAGAAGAGATCTTCCAGCAGCTGGTCGTAGCCGGCGATCTCCGGCGTGATTCGCACCTCCTGCATCAGGCCGTATGGGATGCGTTGGCGAGCCTGCGGCCATTCGGTGAAGAACGCCTTGAACTTGGCCTGTGTCGACCCGGTCCGGGAAGACGACCCCAGCGAAAGCACCACCTCCGGCTCGGCTTGAAACAGAAGCTTCCACGAAGCAGAGGGCAGAGACGATGCCTTTGACGTGAGTTGAGAGGCCAACTCGCGGGTGCGAGCCTCTAACGAGTCAATCTGCTCGGCAAATCCCGGGCGCGCGAATGCGGTTTTGATCGCCAGTGAATCGGCCGCAGGGAGTTTAGCTGTCAAGAACGGGAAATAGACGGCGGACGGATCGGCGAAGATGCCGAGCTGCTCCATCTGCCCGAGGGTGTCCCGCACACGGTCGAGCCCCTCCTGGTCAGGCTTCAATCCGCTGAGAGCCGGGGAGAGCTGTCCTAGCCAGCCTTCCGAGGCGAGGTACTCAATCGCCGAGACCGGATCCTCCTCGTGAAAGATTTCCTCCAGCTCGTAATCCCGCGCTGCAGCCGGGAGCCGTTCGATGGCTCCCTCCTCTTTGGCGTTCTCATAGCGGCGCTGCGTGCGCTCCTCCAGATTCCAACCCAGCCGGTTGCCCAGGCGGGCAGCCCGAATCAGCAGTGCCGGCTGTTCTATGAAGCCTAGATTGGACACCAGGCGCAGCTCACGATTTTCCAGGTCAGCCACGCCATTCAGGGGATCCAACAGCAGGCCGTAGGATCCTTCGTTCAGCGAGATGGCCATGGCGTTCGCCGTGAAATCACGCCGGCGAAGATCGTCCAGAATGGGCGCGGGCACCACTTCGGGGACGCCTGGCTGCGGATAGGTCACAGCCAGCGTAGGACCGACCTCCAACCGTACCCCTCCGGGAAAGACGAAGTAGCGGGAATGAAAGCTCTTATCCTCGCCTACCGAACGGCCTCCAGCCGCTGTGAGTCCATCCAGCAAACCGTTGACGTCCCCTTGGACGGCAAAGTCGAGATCGCGCACCGGGGCGCCGGAGGTAAGGTCACGGACGGCGCCACCCACTAGAAAGACGGGGGCACCCAAACCACGGGCGGCGTCCCGAACCGCTTCCAGGGCGCGGCGCTGATTTAAAGTCAGGCGATATTGAAGCAGGTAGATATAATCGGCCATAGCGAAGAGCTAACTCGTTCCCCCTGCTTGAAGACGCTCCTAAGGCCCGCTCTGCGTTGCACTTAGGGTGGTCTCGCGTCGCTGCACGACGCCTTATTTTACACGACTGCGACCTCCCTTCACGTCTGCGTGCACACAATTTGTTGCAGCTGCCGCGGCACGGGCACTCCAGGCGCCACAGGCCCTGACACTCCGCTCCCGTCGCCCGGTCCTGGGCCGCCTTTAGGAGCCGTCCGCTACAATCCCCGTATGACTCTGGGCGAGGTGGCAGAACGACTTGGTGCGGATCTGGTGGCCGCTGATGGCTCACCGGCGACGAGCGCCACCACCGTCCCCATCACCGGCGTGGCCGGCATCGAGTCGGCAGGGCCCACCGAGATCTCCTTCGTGGCCAATCCCAAATATGCCCGGCTCGCCCGCACCAGCCGAGCCGCTGCCCTCGTGGTCGAACCGTCCTTCGGTCCTGTTCTTTCGCCCACGTTGCGCATCGGTAACCCGAAGCTTGCCTTTACGCGCCTGGTCAGCCTGTTTCACCCGGCTCCGCTCTACGCGCCGGGCGTTCACCCCACGGCGGTCGTTGCAGCCTCGGCCCGCATTGGCGAGCGGGCCCACATCGGACCCTACGTCGTCATCGGGGAGCATTGCCGTCTCGGCGCCGATGCCACGGTGCTGGCGCACGTGGTCCTCTACCCTGAGGTCACAATCGGCGATCGATTCTTTGCGCACAGTCACGCCGTCGTGCGCGAGGGCTGCCGGCTGGGCAACGGCGTGGTCCTGGGGAACGGCGCCCTTATCGGCGGGGACGGCTTCGGGTTCGCCCGGACAGAAGAAGGCTCCTGGATCAAGACGCCGCATCCGGGGCCCGTTGTTCTGGAAGATGATGTGGAGGTGCAGGCTCATTCCTGCATCGATCGCTCCGTGGTCGGCGAAACGCGCGTGGGCAGGGGCACGAAGATCGACAACCTCGTTCAGGTGGGGCACGCTTCCACCATCGGCGAAGATTCGCTCCTCTGTGCGCAGGTCGGTCTGGCGGGATCGACCCACATTGGAAAAAACGTCATCCTGGCCGGGCAGGTGGGGGTTGCGGGACATCTGATGGTGGGTGATGGCGTCGTCGCCACGGCGCAAACCGGTATCCCCGGTGATATCGAAGCCGGCAAGGTGGTCAGCGGCTACCCTGCCATGGACAACCGGGCCTGGTTGAAGATGGTCGCGGCCCTGCAACGCGTTCCCGAACTCGTCCGCAGCTACCGGCGGGAGACCAGCTCTTGAACTTTAAATACGGCACCAAATCTCAGAAGTGTCTTCGCGCGAGCCTTGCAGTGGGTGTGACGGCAGGTGCTCTGCTCAGCTCGGCTGGCTTGGCAGGATGCCACTCCGCGTTCATCGAAACGACGCTGATTAACCGCACGGATCAGCCGCTCCGGCTGGTAGAGGTGGACTACCCCAGCGCCAGCTTTGGTACGCAAAACCTGGCTCCGGGCACCTCGTTCCACTACAGGTTCAAGGTAATCGGGGAAGGCCCGGTCAAGCTCTCCTGGACCGACGCCGGGCAAAAGGAACACAACGCCGAAGGCCCCACCCTGCATGAGGGCCAGGGAGGCACCCTCACCGTGACCATCATCCCCGGGCAAACTGCGTGGCAGACCACCTTTCGCTAGCTTTAGCGGACGGTAGGTCGCGATTAGTTCACGCCGGTCGGCCGGCCGGTCTTCGGCTCCGTCATCTGCTGGGTTTGTGCCTCCGCAATGGCCTGGCCACTCTGGCCCGCGCGCTTTCTCTGATTGGCTGCATAGGCCAGGATAATGGCGCCCACCACAAGAATGGCACCTACAGCGAGGAGGATGAACGTGATCATGCAGAACTCCCAGCCACACGCCGACGAGGTCCGACGTGAGGCAATGCGACTTCCCTTCGGATGCAAATGTGGGGAGTCCCGTAAACTCAGTTTGTGATTGCCGGTATGTTTATTACCTTTGAGGGCCTGGACGGCTCTGGAAAAACGACGCAGCTGCAACGATTGGCGTCAGCGCTGGAGGCGCACGGGGAGCGCGTCACCCGCCTTCGTCAGCCGGGCGGTACACCCCTGGGCGACACGATTCGGTCTGTTCTTCTGGACTCCCGCACTGACCGTGCCGTGGGCGGGATTGCTCCCGAGGCAGAACTGGCCCTCATGTTCGCCGACCGCGCCCAGTCCCTGGCACAGGTGATCCGGCCGGCCCTGGAGGACTGCGCCATCGTGCTGTGCGATCGTTATACCGATTCATCCGAGGCCTACCAGGGCGCGGGGCGCGGACTGGGCTCCGGGCGTGTCCGGGCGACGCACGAGGCCATCTGCGGCGGCTTTCAACCCGACCTGACGATACTGCTCCTCCCGCCCCTTGCCGCGTCACTGCGCCGCGCCAGGCGCCGTAACCGCCGTGCCATTCAAACCAACGGCACTGATGAGAATCGGTTCGAGCGGGAGGATGACAGCTTCTACGAGCGCATCTACAGGCAGTATGAGGCCATCGCGCTGCGAGAGCCCGGGCGCGTACTCGCCTTTCGCGAAGACGACTCCATCCAATCCATCGGCGAGCAAATCCTCTCCGCAGTGCTCCCTCGATTAGAGCGGCACCGGGCGCAGGTTGGTACGACTCCCTTCCTTCCGGCCGTTTAGGCATGCCAGCGATCACACACGACGTCGACCTCACACGCCCCTGCCTCGGTTAGTCTCAGAGTGTGGCGTCTCCGGCAAGCTTCTCGGACTTTCTGGGTAACTCCCCTACCGTCAGGGACCTGCGGGCGGCGGTAGCTGCAGGTCGTCTGCCCCGCTCACTGATCCTTACGGGTTCGTCGGGTGCGGGCAAGTACACGCTTGCGCTGCTGCTTACGCTGGCGCTCGAGTGCGATGTGCAGCCCCGCGAACCGGCCCCCGATGGCCGCGCCTTGGCCGGCTTTTGCGGTGTCTGCCGTCAATGCAGCCGCATTCTTCAAGCCGCGGACCTCCCCGCGCGCGTAGCCGAAGCCATAGCCTCGCGTGAGGACATGCGTGAGACAGACAAGAAAGACACGCGCATCCTCGTGCAGACCCACCCGGACGTCCTCATCGTGCCGCCTGACCCACCCCAGCTCCTCATCAAGCTCGGACAGATCCGAACTGTCATCGGAAGAGCCCAGTACGTCGCCACCGAAGCAAGGGCGCGTGTCTTCCTGATTACCTCGGGGGCCTTCATGAAAGAGGCCGCCAATTCCCTGCTGAAGCTGCTGGAAGAGCCGCCGGATGGGGTGTACCTGATGCTGCTCGCAGAAAGTCTGAGTGATCTGCTGCCCACCATCCGCTCGCGCTGCGCCGTGGCCCGGCTCGGCGCGCTCGGCCCGGGTGAGATGGAGGCGCTGCTCGCGGAACGGCGTCCGCAGCTGACCGCGGAGGAGCGATCGCTTTTGGCCCGGCTGAGCGAAGGCGCGGCCGGCCGGGCGCTCAGCTTCGATCTGCCGGCCTACACCGCTGCCCGCGCCGAGGCGCTCGTGGTGCTTGCACAGCTGGAACACACCCG
This sequence comes from uncultured Bryocella sp., assembly GCA_964235515.1. Taxonomy (GTDB): domain Bacteria; phylum Acidobacteriota; class Terriglobia; order Terriglobales; family Acidobacteriaceae; genus Granulicella. Next base: position 53,640 of record CAXSBL010000012.1, on the reverse strand, counting down.
TGATCATGCGCCGCTCTTCCGCATGACGGAAAGCTACCGTGCCGGGGCGGAGGGCCAGGCCAAGATCGAAGCCCTGTTGCAGGCGCTGTCTCGCCTGCTGGAAGACGTTCTGCTGCTGCGCGGCGGTGCTCCCGCCCAGATCCGCAACATCGATCTGCACGCCGAGATCACACGGCTTGCGGACTCGATGGATCTTCCCGGTCTGGAGGCCGCGGTTCGTGCGGTCGATGCCGTTCGCGCCGGAATGCGCCGGAATCTGCTCCGGTCGCTGAGCCTGGACGCCTTGGCGCTCGGGCTCGGCTCGCGTTGACGCCACCATTACTCGAGTCTTCATCTTCACAGGCGGAACCCTAACGGGTCGCCGCGCATCAGACGACTAGACCTCCGCTTTATGATTCCTCACGCCATGCAAGCGGGCGTGGCCCCCTTTGCGTCTACTTCACCCTGATTGGAGCCTGTTTTGGCTGGAGCCAACGACCGCCGCAATGACAATGAGTCGTTCAGCGGCATGCGTAAGCTGATACGCCCAATTCTGTCGGCTGCCGGGCGGCACCGGGACCCTTTACACGCGGGCGATCCTCTTACGCACGCTCTCATCTCAGACACCCACGGCATCCCGGAGAGTTCCCATGCCGAGGCTTTCTACTTCCAGAAACAAATTCAGCAGCAGACCGAGATGACCCTCGTGCTCGAAGACGGCGAGGAGATTCACGGCACACTGGAGTGGTATGACCGCTGCGCCATCAAACTTCGCGCCGGCCGGCATCGAATGCTGATCTATAAAAGCTCGGTGAAGTACATGTTCAAGACCAGCGATGCCCATCCTGCCGGCAGCGTGATGAAGTAGCTTGTTAGGCCGGAGTCGCTGCCTTCTGCAACCGGTCCCGTAAGGCGTCCCGTACACCGCCGGGCAGCGGCAAGGGGCAGAAAATTACCGCGGCACCTGAACTTTCCGCAGAGCGAAGCGCCCCGAACAGCTCCGCCGCCAGGGTTTCGGCTTGCGACCAACGGCCCCAGGCCACGATCCGTACCCCCGGCCGGGGTTCGACATCCCAGTCGACCGGCAGCAAAAGGCACACCCCCTGCGAGGTGGACAGGGCCTGTTCTGCGGCTGTTACCAGCTCAAGCAGGCTCGGTCCGGTGAGCCGCAAAGGCACCCCGGGAGCGTAGTGGCGCAACCCGACGCCCGGTGAAGGCAACGCCTCCCGTCGTAGAAGGCCGTTGGCCGCACCCGGTTGGAAGTACGTCGCGGCGACTCCGGAAACCTCACCCAGCTGCTTTAAAGTGACTGCTCCTGCCCGATACACGAGCATGGGCGTCGGGGAAGGATCAACAACGGTCGACTCCACCCCGATCGCAGCCACCCCGCCGTCCAGTACGGCCTCGATCCGGCCATCCAGATCATCCAGCACGTGTCTCGCCGTCGTCGGACTCACATGTCCGAAGCGGTTCGCACTGGGGGCCGCTACTGGTACGCCCGCGACGCGAAGAAGCGCTCGCGCCACAGGATGGGCGGGCACACGAATGCCCACCAGCGACCGCCCTGCCGTTACCTCATCCGGGCAGACCGGCAGCCGCGGCAGCAGAAGCGTCAGCGGACCCGGCCAGAACGCCTTGGAAAGCGCTTCCACGCGATCGGCCAGAAGCTCCGGGATCGCGGTCAGCTCTGAAAGCTGGCTCGCTTCCGCCAGATGCACGATCAGCGGATCCCAGCTGGGCCTGCCCTTCGCGGCAAAGATCCGGCGCACCGCCGCGGGCGAGAGCGCATTGGCTCCGAGGCCGTAGACCGTCTCCGTCGGAAACGCGACCAGGCCTCCCGCCTGCAGGATGCGCGCCGCCTGCTGAAGATCCCCGGGCCGGTCGGCATGAAGATGCAGCGTCGAAGCCATGGCCCCATCCTAAGGCAACCGGCGGGCGTACCACGAAGAGGCCACCCTGACGACGCGGCCACGTCCTATACTGAGCTGCATGCAAGCGCCTGAAACGGAACTGAAGTTCTCCATCGACGACATCGCCGGCTTCCGTTCTGCCGTCGGCAGGCTAGACTTGACCCTCCGCACGCCGCGAAGCTTCGAATCCAATACCCTGTACGACACACCCGCGCGCCAGCTGCGCAACAAGCGCCAGCTGCTGCGGCTGCGGCACTACAACGGCACCTGCCTACTGACGCACAAGCGCGTCGCCGACGAAGGCTCGAACGACGAGCGCTACAAGACGCGCATCGAGACCGAAACCACGATCGAGGACGGTGATGCGCTCGCCGAGGTGTTTGCGCAGCTCGGCTATACGCCGGCCTTTCGCTACGAAAAATACCGTACCGAATGGGACAACTTCAAAGGCGGACATCTCGTATTGGACGAAACCCCGATCGGCACCTGGGCGGAACTTGAAGGCGAACCAGCCTGGATTGAGGAGATGCTCGACCGCCTGAAGGTCGGTTCCGAGCGGATCACGACGGAAAGCTACGGAGCCCTCTTCCTCCGCTGGCGAGAGAAGACCGGCTCCCCCGCGGAAAATCTGACATTTGAAGAGGTCGGCGCCGTTTTGCAGTCATAGTCGACAAAGGGCAAGCGAAAGCGCCGGATCACCGGCGCTCTCATTTGCCACCTTCAGATTTCGCCGATATACGACGGCTACGTGGTTGCGACCGCTACACCGGTCATGAACATCGCTCTAGAAGATCTGGAAGTTCACTTCGATATACAGTTCCACCGGCACAGCACGTCCGTCCTTCATAGCCGGCTTGAACTTGTACTGCCGAACCGCTTCGACCGCCTTCTCATCCAGGCCCATGCCCACGCCGCGCTCTACACGGATGTTCTTCGGTCGCCCCTGTTCGTCGACGACGAGGGCCACCTGCACATTTCCTGAAAACTTGGCCTTGCGAGCCTCTTCAGAAAACTCAGGATCCACGGAGTAGGTCAGCACCGGTGCGCGTACGGAACCACCGATCTGATAAACCCCGCCACCCATGCCTCCACCGCTGCCCGGTCCGATGCCATTCCCATGTCCGGGGCCAATACCGGCGCCCGAGCCCGTACCAAAGGAGGGTGCAACGCCCTTCAGACCGGAGTTCGGCAATCCCAAATCGGGCATCTTGTTGTCGGCCAACTTCAGGTTCTGCTGGATGTTGACAGTCGGCTCCACAGCCAGCTTCGGAGCATTCACAGGCGGAGCCTTGGGCGGCACGATGGTCTCAGGCGCGATCTTGGGCAGATGGCCCTGCGTCGGCGGGGCTACATCATGCTGTCCGCCGCCGCCATGCATCTGCTGCGCTGCGGGAGCAATAGGCGGTGGCGGCGGTGGCGGCGCCTCAATGGGCGGTAGATTCACGGCGGCTACCTGCTGCACCACGGCGGGCGCCAGATGCACCTGTGTCATCACCAGCCATGCAATCAGGGCGATGATGACAGCGTGCACGGCCACAGCCGTCCAGATAGACGCCGGCGAACGTGGTGCCTTGATGCCACCCGCAGTCGCGAACATGGCACGGGGCACCGGGCTCACTACGGCGGTGCGAAGGTCAGGATGGAGATTGTCGCCAGCGGCCATAGGTCAAGTGCACTGCGCGCCATCGGTTCATCCTTCTGCCACTACAACCAGAGGAGCCGCGCTACGCCCTTTGTGCAATAGTTTAGACGCACAGAGGCACTCCAACGTCTCAGCTGCCCCGTTACGTCGGTTTGCACCACTCACAGCTGCTGCCGGCTCCGTATCCAAAACCGCCACCCCGCGCCACCAGAGCCTGAAGAAACGTTAGAATCAGAGTTTGGCTGTGGACCGGGCGCTCTGCGCGTCGACGCTCCCGGCCAGGAGAGCGCATGCAGGAAGTCGGTAGCACCCAACCCGTGTCCAAGACCATGAAAGACACGCTGAACCTGCCTCGGACCGAGTTTCCGATGAAGGCCAATCTGCCGGCCAATGAGCCCGCCCGGCTGGCCGCCTGGGAGGCCATGGACCTCTACGGCCAAATCCGCGCCGCTCGCGCAGGTTCGCCCAAGTACATCCTTCACGACGGTCCGCCGTACGCCAACGGCGCCATTCACCTGGGCCATGCGCTCAACAAGTGCATCAAGGACTTCATCGTCAAGACCAAGAACATGGCCGGCTTTGACGCTCCGTTTGTCCCCGGCTGGGACTGCCACGGCCTGCCGATCGAGATCAAGGTGGACGAACAACTCGGCGGCAAAAAGCTCGAGATGGATCCGGTTGCCGTCCGCGAGGCCTGCCGCGTCTATGCGCGCAAGTTCATTGACCTGCAACGCTCGCAGTTCAAGCGTCTCGGCGTGCTGGGCCGCTGGAACAAGCCCTACGCCACCATGGACTTCCCGTACGAGGCGCGCATCCTCGAGACCTTCTACGGCTTTTACGAAAAAGGCTTCGTCTACAAAGGCCTGAAGCCGGTGTACTGGTGCTCGCACGATCGAACGGCGCTCGCCGAAGCCGAAGTCGAGTACGAAACGCACACCTCCCCCAGCGTTTACGTGCGCTACAAGCTCACGGGCGATCCCTCCACCATCGATCCACGGCTAGCCGGGCGCGAGGTCTACACGATCATCTGGACCACCACGCCGTGGACTCTGCCGGCCTCCCTGGCCATCGCCTTCAATCCCGAGATCGACTACGTCGCACTCGATGACAGCTCCTGCATCTACATCGTGGCCCTGCCGCTCGCGCCGCAGGTCATGGAAGCCTGCAACGAGCTCGGCAATCTCTCGACAGCGCAACCGATCGCCACCTTTCCCGGCTCAAGGCTGGACCGCGTCACCTTCCAGCACCCGTTTCTTGACCGCGAGATCCTGGGCGTCATGGCCGACTACGTCACCACCGACCAGGGCACCGGTGCCGTGCACACCGCCCCTGCCCACGGCCCGGATGACTTTGCCACCGGCCAGCGCTACGACCTTCCCTTGACCTGCAACGTGGATGCGCAAGGCAAGCTACGCAACGGCCTGCCGGAGTACGACGGCCTCTTCGTTTACAAGGCCAACGCGCCCATCAAGCAGCTGTTGCGCGACCGCGAAGCCCTCATGGGCTCGCATGACCTGGTGCACCAATACCCGCACTGCTGGCGTTGTCACAAGCCGCTCATCTTCCGGGCCACCGAGCAGTGGTTCATCCGCATGGAAACGCCCGTGCTGTCGCCCAAGGAAGAGTCCCCGAACACCACCTTCCGCGAGCGCGCGCTGGACGAGATCAAGCGCGTCGCCTGGGACCCGTCCTGGGGCGAAGAACGCATTTCGAACATGATCGCCACGCGGCCCGACTGGTGCATCAGCCGCCAGCGCATCTGGGGCGTGCCGATCGCGGTACTTCTCTGCGAAAGATGCCACGAGCCGCTGAATGTCGAGTCCATCAACCAGCGTATCGCCGCCCGCTTCAGGACGGAGGGAGCTGACGTCTGGTACAAGCACCCCGCAAGCGACTTTCTGCCCGCCGGAACGGCCTGCCCGGTCTGCGCCAACACCGAGTTCCGCAAGGAAATGGACATTCTCGACGTCTGGTTCGAGTCCGGCGCCAGCTGGAACGCCGTGCTCGAAGCCGAACCCGAACTCCGCTTCCCCGCCGACCTTTACACCGAAGGTGGCGACCAGCACCGTGGCTGGTTTCACTCCTCCCTGCTCTCCGCCGTCGGCTTAAAGGACTCTGCCCCGTACCAAACGGTGGCGACCTCCGGCTGGACGCTCGACGAACAGGGCCGCGCCTTCTCCAAGTCGCTAGGAAACGGGGTCGATCCCGTAAAGGTCGCCGAGGGAATGGGCGGCGAAATCATTCGCCTCTGGGTCGCCTCCGTCGACTTTCGCGAGGACGTCGCCGCCAGCGAGCGCCTGATGACCCGTGTCAGCGAAAACTACCGCAAGCTGCGCAACACGCTGCGTTTCCTGCTCTCCAACCTCGACGGCTTCGACCCGGCAACGGACGCGGTCCCCTGGGCGGAGATGCAGCCCTTCGACCGCTATATCCTGGCCCGCACCGCCGAGCTCGACGCCGCCATGCGCGGATCCTATGACGCCTTTGAATTTCACCGCGCGTACCAGGCCCTCAACGAGTTCACCAACACCGACCTCAGCGCGCTCTACCTCGACGTCACCAAGGACCGCCTCTACACGCTCGCCCCGGCAGACCCGGCCCGTCGCTCTGCGCAGACCGCCATGTGGCGCATTGCGGAAGCTCTCACCCGCCTGATCGCGCCCATCCTGAGCTTTACCGCGGACGAGGTCTGGGGATACCTGCCGAAGTTGAAAGGCCGTGCCCCCAGCGTCCACCTCGCTCTGTTTCCGGATGTCTCAGAGATCGTCCCCGGCTCCGTTGCGAGGGTAGAAGCTGACTGGAAACGGCTGCTCAGCTTGCGGGAGCTCGTGAATGTACAGCTTGAAGCTCTTCGCCTGAATAAGCAGATTGGGAAAGGTTTAGACGCCGCCGTGCGCATCATCGCCGTCGAAGGTTCCGAAGACGCGGTCACGCTGCGCGACTACGAATCTTCCCTCGCCGAGTTCTTCAACGTCTCGCAGGCCAGCGTGCAGGTGGTGCCTGCCTCCACCGCAAGCGCGGCGCTGCTCATTGAAGCGCAACCGGCTACCGGCAGCAAATGCACCCGCTGCTGGCGCGTTCTCCCTGAGGTCGGCACAGATGGCCGCTGGCCCACGGTCTGCGACCGCTGTGCCGGTGCCCTCGCTACAATTGGCTACCCACCGCAGCCCGAAACAGGCCTGCCCTCACCGGAGGCGAACTAGGTGGCGGCCATCCGCGACGCACGGCCGGCCGCGCTTCTGATCGCTCTTTTGGTGATCGTGGCCGACCGCCTCAGCAAACTTTGGATTCACGCCCATGTACCGCTGGGCGGGGCAAAGGTCGTTATCCCCGGCGTCTTCCGACTTACGCATGTGCTCAATACAGGCGCGGCTTTTAGCCTCTTCGAAGGCGTGCGCTCCCCTGAAACGGTGCGCTACGTGCTGATTGCCGTCGCGATCATCGAGATTGCGGTGGTTCTCGGATTCCTCGCAAAAACTGGCCGCCGTCTCAGCTTGTCTACCGTCGCATTCGCGCTCATTCTCGGCGGCGCCCTCGGCAACCTCTATGACCGCATCCACCTGCATCACGTGATCGACTTCCTGGAAGTCCACATCGTCCACTACCACTGGCCCGACTTCAACGTCGCCGACTCCTGCATCGTCATCGGCGCCTGCCTGTTGATGATCGAAGTTCTACGCCCTCAGCCCTCGACCGAACCTACTGCCTGAACCTGCCCGCATGATCGCTGAAGCTCCCCAACCCGAACTCATGACCAAACCGGTTACCGTTGCGGCAACGCAAATCACCATTCGTGGTGCGCGCACCCATAACCTAAAAGGCGTGGACGTCGAAATCCCGCACAACGCCCTCACCGTCGTCTCTGGCGTCTCCGGTTCCGGGAAAAGCTCGCTCGCGTTCGACACCGTCTACGCCGAAGGCCAGCGCCGCTATGTGGAATCGCTCTCCGCCTACGCGCGGCAGTTCCTGGAGCGCATCGAAAAGCCCGACGTGGACTTCATGGACGGCCTCGCCCCGGCGATCGCCATCCGGCAAAAAAACCAGACGCGCAACCCACGCTCCACCGTTGCGACCGCCACCGAGATCTTCGACTACCTGCGCCTTCTCTATGCCCGCTGCGGCACCGTGACCTGCCTGCATTGCGGCGGCGTGGTCCGGCGCGACTCCGTGGATGAGATCGTCGGCCGCCTCTTCGCTCTGCCCGAAGGCACGCGCCTCTACGCCCTGTTCCCTATTCAGCGCCGCGAGGTAAAGCTGGAACCCATGCAGGGTCCCGCGCCCAGCGATGCAGACCTGCCCGAGCCGCCCTCCAGGCCAGCAAAGCGCGTCGGCAAAAAGGGCGCTGCGGCTACCCTGATGCCGGGTTCTCCGAACACCTTCGAAGCCCTCACGGACACGCTGCGGGAACGTCTTGGGGAGCTGCGCCGCCGCGGCTACAACCGCCTCTGGCAGGCCGACGCCAGCGATCCGCACAGCGCCGGCCGCATCGTCGAGTTCTCCACGCCCGAATCTCTTCTGGAACTCGACTTCAAGGCTGCCACCAGCACGGACCCGGCTGCACTGCGCCCCATCTACGTCCTCGGCGACCGCCTTGCGCTCTCGCCGGACATCCGCTCCCGTCTGGTCGACGCTATCGAGACCGGCTACCGCGAAGCCGGCGAGATCGTCTTCCGCACTGTTCCGCGCGCGGCGGACGACGGCACCCAACCGGCGCCCGAGACCTTCCGCTACTCCGCCGCCTTTGAATGCGACACCTGCCATCGCTTCTACCGCGAGCCCGAGCCACGCCTGTTCTCCTTCAACAATCCCTTCGGCGCCTGTCCCCGTTGCCAGGGCTTCGGCAACACGATCGACTTTGACCCGAACCTGATCATCCCGGACCGTTCCAAAAGCCTGGACGACGGCGCCATCGATCCCTGGACCAAGCCGACGTATCGCGTTCCTTGGCATAACGATATGAAGCGCGCCGCCAAGAGCGAGGGCATCCGCACCGACGTGCCCTGGTTCGATCTCACCGAAGCGCAACAAAAATTTCTGTGGGAAGGCCGCGGAGGCTGGCCCGGCATTCGCGGCTTTTTCAATGAACTCGACCGCAAGAAGTACAAGCTCCACGTCCGCGTCTTTCTCTCGAAGTTCCGCGGCTACGCCCCGTGCCCCGAGTGCCGCGGGCAACGTCTGCGTGCCGAGGCCCGCGCCGTGCTTCTCAGCGGCAAAAATATCTGCGAGGCCTGCGCCCTCACCATTACCGGCGCACAAAACTTCTTTGACAACCTCCAGCTTTCGCCCGCGCAGGAGGAGATCGCCGGCAAGATCCTCGAGGAGGTGCGCGAACGCATCGGCTTTCTGCAGCAAGTGGGCCTCGAGTACCTTACCCTGGACCGCCTCAGCTCCACGCTCTCCGGCGGCGAATCGCAGCGAATCCAGCTCGCCACCTCGCTTGGTTCCCGCCTCGTGGGGGCGCTCTATGTGCTCGACGAACCCTCCATCGGGCTCCATCCGCGTGACACCGCCAAGCTCATCCGTATCCTCGAGGATCTCCGCGATCTCGGCAACACAATTCTCGTCGTCGAGCACGACCCCGAGGTCATTCGCGCCGCCGATCGCCTGCTCGACATGGGCCCCGGCGCGGGTGAACTGGGCGGTCGCCTGATGGCTGCCGGCACCGTCGCCGAACTGGAAGCCGATCCGAACTCCATCACCGGCCGCTATCTCTCCGGGCGCAACGAGATCCCCGTCCCAACGCATCGACACGAACCCGGCCGCGAAAAGCTGGTCCTGCGCGGCGCCCGCGAGCACAACCTGCGCGGCGTGGACATTGAAATTCCGCTCGGCCTGCTCTGCTGCATCACCGGCGTCTCCGGATCCGGGAAGTCCACGCTGATTCACCAGGTTCTCTACCGCGCCCTGCTCAGCGCGCTCGGCCAGGCGGAAGGCGGTGACCCTGCGCACCTCTATCGCGAGTTCGCCGGCGCGCAATATCTGAACGATGTTGTTCTCGTCGACCAGTCGCCTATCGGCCGCACCCCGCGCTCCAACCCGGTCACCTATACCAAGGCCTTCGATCCCATCCGTGAGCTTTTCGCCTCGCAGCCCGATGCCAAGCGCAAGAACCTTACGGCCGGCTCCTTCTCCTTCAACGTCCCGGGGGGCCGCTGTGATGTCTGCGAAGGCGACGGCACAGTGACCGTCGAGATGCAGTTCCTCGCCGACATCGAGCTACCCTGCGAGGAGTGCAACGGTACCCGTTACAAAACCTCCATCCTGGAGGTGAAGTACAAGGGCAAGAGCATCCATGATGTTCTGGGCCTAACCGTACGCGAGGCCGTGACTTTCTTCGCCGGCCACCCCAAGATCGTCGACAAGCTTTCCGTGCTCGACGAGGTCGGTCTCGGGTACCTTCGTCTTGGCCAAAGCGCCACAACCCTCTCCGGCGGCGAAGCGCAGCGCGTTAAACTCGCCCAACACCTTGCCACGGTGCGCGGCTCCTCCGTCGCTGCCGCCCGCAATGACGCCGCCAAAAAAGCTGCCAGCCGCATCCTCTATATCCTCGACGAGCCCACCACCGGACTTCACTTTGAGGACGTCAGCCGCCTTCTCGCGGCCTTTCGCAAGCTGGTCGACGGTGGCGGCTCGCTGCTGGTCATCGAGCACAACCTCGACGTAATCAAGAGCGCCGACTGGGTCATCGACATGGGTCCCGAAGGTGGCTCAGGCGGTGGCGAAGTCGTGGCCACCGGCACGCCGGAAGCCGTCGCGGGCGTACCCGGCTCCTACACCGGGCTTTGGCTCAGGACCGTGCTTCCTGGCTTGAGGGAAAGTTCGACCCTCGCCCAGAACGCGGAGACCGTGCCCTCTTCTAGCGAGGTTGCCTGATGGGTAGAGTATCGCTCCGCGCGATGTGCCTGGCCGCCCTCTCGCTGGCGACCCCCGTCGGCTTCGCCCAGCAAACGCCGGCGGCCCCGAAGGCAGCCGCGCAGACCAGAGCCCAGACTAGAGACCAGACCAGCGCCCAGGCTGAGGGCACGACAAGGGCGGAGACGCTGCTCGAGCATGGCGATTACAAGGGCGCTGAGGTTCAGCTGAAGCTCCTCACCGCCGCGGACCCGGGAAACGCACGCCTGCAATTCGATCTCGGCTTTTGCCAGGAGCATAACGACGAGGACGAGGACGCGACCCGTTCCTACACCGCTGCCGCTGCCGCGGACCCCTCGATGCCGGAGCCGAAGCTCGCTCTCGGCCTGCTCCAGGCGCGCCTGGGTCACGCGGAGGAGGCCAGACCGCCGCTGCAGGCCGCGGCCAACCTCACCTCTGCGTCGCCCCAGCTGCGGGGCCGCGCCCTGCGTGCGCTGGCGCGTTTGGACGAAAGCCGCCATCCGCAGGAGGCGGTCGACGACCTGCTTCGCGCAACACAGTTAACCGGCGAGCAGCCCGGGGATGCCGAACTGAGCGCCAGCCTCGCCGGACGCACCGGGTCACCGGCAGATGCTGAAGCGGCCTACCGTCATGCCCTGGCGCAGGACCCATCGGATACGGAAGCCGTGGTCGGTCTCGCCACGCTGCTCGAGACCCAGGGCAAGCTGGTGGAAGCAGACGCCCTGCTTCGTCCCGCACTGGCCGCGCACCCGGGTGATCTACAACTTTCCGCACGAATGGCAGCCGTCGACGCGGTGGAAGGCAGGTCGACCGAAGCGATTGCCCTCTTGACCCAGCTGCGGAGCGCTGACCCGAAGGCTGCCGCCGACCCGGCCCTCACTCGTCTTCTCGCGCATCTGGATCTCGTTTCGGGGGATGCCGCCGCTGCGCAACCCCTCTACGAAACCCTGGTGGCGACCGATCCCAACAACCCGCAGCTGCTGGATGACCTTGGGAGCACACTCGTGCGGCAGCAGAAATTCGCGCAAGCTCAGGTCACTCTGACCAAAGCTGTGAGCCTGCGCAACGCGTTCCACGATGATGCCGCGTGGGGCGACGCCGCGGGCCATCTGGCCTTTGCAGCCTCACGCAACGGTGATGCAAAAGGGTCATTGCAAGCGCTCGCGCTGCGCGCTACAGTGTTACCGAACTCACCCGCTTCGTTATTCCTTGAAGCAACGGCGCACGACACGTTACACCAGCGACACCAGGCCGAGGTGAGCTATCGGGCCTTTCTAGCTTTGGCGAACGGCAAGCTTCCGGACGAGGAGTTTGAGGCGCGCCACAGGTTAGTTACTTTGGAGCATGAACACTGAGTACGACGGCACTCGCGAGGTGCGCTTTTGCAAAATCCAGGTCGTTTCGGTCTCTCCTGTTTCACCGCCGCCCTTCTGTTCGCAGCCCTTTGCACGCCTCCGGCCCATGCGCTTGCTCCGATCTACACCGCCCCTGCGGATGAGATGGTCATCACGGCCGCGACCCTCACCGACATGGAAGCCAAAGCGGCCCAGGCTGAACCGCGCGAACGCTGCTTCCTTTACACCGAACTGCTGCACGAGTGGACCGAGGTCGCGGGCCGCAGCCTGGCTGTCGGCGATACCACCTCCGCCGAGGATGCCATCCAACACGCCGACGCCAACGCGGCACGCCTTAAGGAGGTCATCAATCGCGATTCCAAGGGGCTAAAGAATGCCGAGCTGCTGATGGCTCGTTCCGTGCACCGCCTGTCCGACATTATGCGCGTCTCCACACTGGAGCAGCGTGACTCCATGCAGGCGGTTCTTCGCCGCGTCAGCAGCGTGCATGATGATCTTCTCGCCGCGGTCTTTGCACACTAGATCTGCATGAGACTGCTCCCCTTTGCGTTGGCAGCCGGCCTGCTTCTCCAGCCGGCTGCTTCGGCTCATGCGCAAAAGGGAGAAGATGCCCTCAGCCAGCGCGAAGTCGACGATCTGCGGGATGCCGCCTTTGAGCCTGTGGCTCGCATCAGGGTATTCACGGCCATCCTGAACAGCCGCCAGAGGCGCGTTGAGGATCTGCTGGCCAAGCGAAAGAATCACACCGACTTCCCAGACCAGATGCACGACGCCCTGGACCAGTTCGGCAAGATCATCGACGAACTGAACGACAATCTCGACGACTACAACCGTCGCCATCGCGATGTGCGCAAAGAGCTTCCGAAGCTGATCGAATCCACCGAGCGCTGGTCCACCACGCTCCGCACTGTTGGGGAAGATGACGCCTTCAACGTCGTGCGCCGCATTGCGCTTGACGACGTGAAGGACACAAACAGCCTCGCCGCGTCATTGCAGACGGACCTGACCGCCTATTTCAAGGCGCATCCGGAGGCTGAGGCCGAGGAGAAAAAGCGCAATTTGGACCCGCACGCCGTACACGCTGAAAGCTCACCGGAGCGCTAGCTCTATGTCCGCCGCCAACATGTTAGGCTGTGCTTGCGTGCCGTCGTCTGCCCTGCCCACTGCCAGTCCTGCCCTGATCACCCTCTTTGACGAGGAATACCGTGCCCTGCGGCCGCGGGCGCCCATGCCTCCCATCGAAGTTCGGTTTCGGCGATTTACCAGTCTCAACACCACCATCCGGCTTCGCGAAGGCCAGCTCATCGTGCGGCTCTCCGATCTTCTGGAGCATGCCCCGGAGGGCGTTCATCGCGCCATCGCGCACATTCTGCTCGCCAAGCTGTACCGCAAACCTGTCGCGCCCGCCCACTCCGACCGCTACCGCCGCTACACGCAGTCGGAACCGGTGGCGCGCCAGGCCGAGCGCATCCGGCAGACGCGGGGACGCAAGCGGATCAGCACCGCGCAGGGCCGGCACTACGATCTTGAAGAGGTCTTTGAAGCCATTAACGCCCGTTTCTTCCACGGTTTGCTGGGCCGGCCCGTCCTCACCTGGAGTGAGCACGCCGCGCGCCGCATGCTGGGCCACTACGACGCTGCACACAACACCATCGTCGTCAGCCGGGTCTTTGACCGGCCCGGAACACCGCGTTGTGCCATCGAGTACCTGCTGTACCACGAGATGCTGCACCTGAAGCACCCCGTCTCCGTACGCGCCGGCCGCCGCTGCGTGCACTCGCGCGAGTTCCAGGCCGAGGAACGACTCTTTCCGGAGCTCGAACAGGCGCGGGAATACTTGAAACGTCTTTAAAGCTTAAGGTCCAGCACCCTACTCTTCTGTCATCCCGCAGGGATCTGCTTTTTACGGAAGCCTGCCTACGCGGTCACGGGTGAGGAGGCGCGAGTTGACTCGATCGGCTCAGCGATCACCGCCGCATTCCCCCGCGTCAGAGCCATCATCAGGCCTCCGACGGCCACGCTGCCCAGCGCCGCAACCTGGGCGTTCGACATCCCCCAATACAGCCTCGGGTTAATACGCTCAAACTCCACCAGAAAGCGTCCGATGCCGCTCAGCACGAGGTATTCGCCGGTCAAAAAGCCCAAGGGCATGGGTTTACCGCCGCGCTTCCAAAGCCACCAGCCGATCAGCAGCGCGTAGAGAAACTCGTACACCGGGGTTGGCTGCACTAGGGCATTCGGGGGCGTCGGCGGCACGAGCGCATCCTTGGCCATGTGAACGCCCCAGGGCAGCGTGGTGTTCCGGCCATAGTCGCCATCTCCGGAGGTAAGGCAGCCGATGCGCCCTACACCATAGCCGATAGCGGTCGCCGGTGCTGCGAGGTCGAGCATACGCAAGGCGGCCTTGCGTCCCGTTAGACCGTTCAGGCGGAGAGAAACGCCCTGCGAGACTAAGGTCGCCACGCCGGCCAGCAGCCCACCGAACCAGGCAAAGCCCGCCTTGAACCACGCCAGAAATCCCAGGGCCACGATGGTCGGATGGCCCCAACCCGGCAGGGTAATCTGGCGCCACGCCGCCGCCAGCTCCCGCGTGTCCTGCAGCTCATGCCAAAGCTTCGCCCCGATGATGCCGGCGACCACGGTGAACACGACCACATTCAGCGCATCAGCATCCACGCCGCTGCGCTGAAAGTTGCGATGCAGTACCACCGTCCCACAGACGGCGGCCAGCCACAGCAGCAGGCCAAAGGTCCCAACGTGCATAAACCCGAGGTTCAGGAAGGGAAACATACCCTCCAAGTATCGCACCGCAATCCCGTCACCTTGGAGCGCGCATAAGGTTCCTGCCGTCTGGCCAGACAACGGAAGCTCGTTTCGCGCTACCCTACCGTCATGTCCGCTGTTGCTCTACCCGAATACGTACGCCCCGACAGGATGGAAGTTCTTTTCTCAAAACAGCAGCTCGCCGCCCGCGTGGACGCCCTCGGCAAGCAGATCAGCACCGAGTACGCCGGTGAATCCATCGTGCTCATCGGGGTTCTGAAGGGCGCGGCGATATTCCTGGCCGATCTCGTGCGTGCCGTCACCGTCGACAACACCTTCGACTTCGTCGCTGTCTCCAGCTACGGCCGGGCGCGTGTCTCCTCCGGTGCCGTCAAGCTGATCAAGGACATCGACAACCCCATTGAGGGCCGGCACGTGATCCTCGTCGAAGACATTCTGGACACGGGACTGACCCTCAGCTACCTGCGCCAGCTCATGCTGCAGCACAAACCCGCCTCGCTCAAGATCGCCACCTGCCTTGACAAGCCCGAGCGCCGCCTCGTTCCCATAGAAGCCGACTATGTCTGCTTCCAGATCCCCAACCGCTTCGTCGTCGGCTACGGCATGGACTACGCCGAGCGTTACCGCGGTCTGGAAGACATTCGGATTTATCCGGACAGCCCCGCCGGCCACTAAAAACGTCAACCTCTCCTCCGAGGACCACCTGCTTCGCTATCCTTTCGCCTCTGCGATAGCATCTTAGGGAACAGGAAGGCTCCGCATGATGACGGTCCAGCAGAAGCTCGAGATCCTTGCCGACGCCGCGAAGTACGACGCCTCCTGCGCTTCTTCCGGGGCCAAGCGCGCCGGCAACGGCAAGGGCGTCGGCCATTCGGACGGCGAGGGCATCTGTCACAGCTACACGCCCGACGGCCGGTGCGTTTCGCTGCTGAAGATTCTGCTTACCAACTTCTGCACCTATGACTGCGTCTTCTGCGTCAATCGCGTCTCGTCCGATGTACGCCGGGCGCGATTCACGCCGGATGAGGTTGTGAATCTCACGCTGGACTTCTACAAGCGCAACTACATTGAAGGCCTCTTCCTGTCCTCGGGCATCATTCAATCGCCCGACTACACCATGGAACAGCTGATTGCTGTGGCCCAATCGCTTCGCGAAGTGCACCACTTTGGCGGCTACATCCACCTGAAGACGATTCCCGGCTGCGATCAGCGGCTGATCGAAGAGGCCGGACGCTGGGCCGATCGTCTCTCCGCCAATATCGAGCTGCCCACCCAAAGTGACCTCGTCCAGCTTGCCCCGGAGAAAAAAGCGGCCGTCATCGAAACCACAATGAGTCAAATCCAGGCGAGAAAAGATGAGATAGACGATGAAAGGAGCCGCACTCGCCTGAACCTGGACCGTGCGCCGAAGTTTGCACCGGCTGGCCAATCCACCCAGCTCGTAGTCGGCGCTACCGCTACGACCGACCGCGAAATCATTACACGCGCCAGCGATCTCTATGCCGGCTACAAGCTGCGCCGCGTCTACTACACCGGCTTCAGTCCCTATCCCGAGGCCGATTCACGGCTCCCGCTGAAGCCCACACCGCTGGTGCGCGAACACCGCCTCTACCAGGCCGATTGGCTCATGCGGTTCTACGGCTTCGAAGCCGCGGAACTCACCTCCGAGGCCGAACCCGAGCTCTCTCTCACCGAAGATCCCAAGAGCTCCTGGGCTCGCCGCCATCCCGAGTTCTTCCCAGTCGACGTAAACACCGCCCCCCGCGAATCGCTGCTGCGCGTTCCCGGCATCGGCTATAAGAACGTTGAACGGATCGTGCGCATCCGCAGATATCAGCGCCTCGCACTCGAACACCTGAAGAAGCTGCACGTACAGCTCGGCAAGGCTTCCGCCTTCATCACCGCCGCCGATCACCTGCCGCGCCCGGCATCGCTCTTCGACCAGTCCCCCGATCTGAGCTCTGTGTCCGCGCCCTTACTCACCCCTTCTCCGACCCGCGTTCGGCAGGCCACGCAGCTGGACCTCTTTGCCGCCACCAGCGCCCTCACGGGGGCGCTCTAGGCCGTGCACCGCGTTTCGATTCCACCCGACTTCAACGCCTGGCGCGAGCAGGCCCGTGCCGCCCTGCAAGAGGGATACCTGCCGGAGCAGGTGGACTTCGAAGATGCGACGCAGCCGTCCACGCTCGCTCTGCTCACGATGGTTGAGGTTCCCGCCGGGAAGGCCACGGCCCAACCCTATGTTCCAAAAAGTTTCCTCGAAGAGGCCAGACTAGCCGCCACGCACCGCGATCCAAGCCGCTGGAACCTGCTCTACCGTCTGCTCTATCGCCTGCAGGAGCAGCGAGACCTGCTGAAAAATGAGGTTGATGCCGATGTCGCCGAGTTGAAGCGGCTGGAGGCACAGATCCGCCGCGACCTGCACAAAATGCACGCCTTTGTTCGCTTTCGCAAGGTGGAAGATCTAGGCCCCTCGAACTCGCCGCAGGAGCACTTCATCGCCTGGTATCGCCCAGACAACCGCATCCTGCCTCTTGCGGCGCCGTTCTTCGCCGAACGCTTTGCCCCCATGCGCTGGACAATCCTCACGCCCGATGAATCCGTCAGCTGGGATCCTGAGACCAAACATCTCACCTTTTCCGCCGGCACCGGCAAGGAAGCCGCGCCGCAAGAAGATCAGCTTGAGGATCTGTGGCGGTCCTACTACGGCTCCATCTTCAATCCGGCCCGCCTGAATCCCGGAGCCATGCGCTCGGAGATGCCGGTCCGCTATTGGGGAAACCTACCTGAAGTCGCGCTCCTGCCGGAACTGATGCAGCGCGCGGAAAGTCGAGTCAACTCCATGGTCACCCGCCAGAGCAGTCAGCCCACTGCCGCGCCGTTTGTGCCCGCCGAGCACACCCTACCTGTCCTTCGCGCCGCACTACCCGCCTGTCAGGGCTGCGAGCTCTACCAGCACGCCATCCAGGTCGTCCCCGGCGCCGGCAATCCTCACGCCTCGCTCATGCTGGTCGGTGAACAGCCCGGCGACCAGGAAGATCACAAGGGTCTCCCCTTTGTGGGCCCTGCCGGAGGCGTTCTGCGCAAGGCGCTGGAAGAGGTCGGCCTCGCTCCCGAGGACGTCTTCATGACCAACGCCGTGAAGCACTTCAAATTCGTGCAGCGCGGCAAAATTCGCCTGCACCAGAACCCGCGTATGAGCGAAATCAACGCTTGCAAGCCCTGGCTCAGTGCGGAAATTGAAGCCGTAAAGCCCAAGGTAATCGTCTGCCTCGGCGCTTCTGCCGCCAAATCCCTGCTCGGGAGCACCTTCGCCCTCATGAAAGAGCGCGGAACCTTCAAAGAAACTGCATTTTCTGACCGCATCATGGCAACGGTGCATCCCTCTGCCGTCCTTCGCGCCGCCGACGCCGCAGGTCACGATCTGTTGTACGGCTACCTGCGTGACGACCTTGCGCTCGCGTTACTGACCGCCAACCAGCTCGCAGGGCAGCGCACAATCGCGGAACTACCTCGCCCACTCTGATCAGAAGCCGGTAAGTTCGCTAAAATCACGAGATGCCCGCAGCAAACGCCTCTTTGCCAGCAACCGGCCAGACCCGCATCATCCGTCCGGCACGCAGCCTGCGTGGATCCCTGGCCCTGCCCGGTGACAAGTCCATCTCGCATCGTTACGCCATGCTCGCCGGATTCGCCGAAGGCACCTCGCGCCTCGCGAACTTCTCCACCGGGGCCGACCCGCACTCGACGCTGGCCTGCATGCAGGCCATGGGCGCGACCGTAACCCCCGACGCTGCCGACGCCCGCACGATCGCCGTCACTGGCACAGCCGGGCGTCTTCGTGCCCCCGAAGGCGATCTCGATTGCGGCAACTCCGGCTCCACCATGCGCATGTTGGCCGGCCTCGTCGCCGCGCAGGCAGGCACCTTCCGCTTCACCGGCGATCCCTCCCTCACGGTCCGCCCCATGGAGCGTATCCGTACGCCGCTCGCGGCCATGGGCGCCCGCATCGAGCTCACTGAAGGTCATGCCCCCATGACCGTTCACGGCGGCCCGTTACGTGCCATTGACTTTGAAGCACCTATCGCCAGCGCCCAGGTAAAAACCGCCGTTCTCCTCGCCGGACTGCAAGCCGAAGGCACCACCTCGCTTGGGGAAAAGATCCGCACCCGGGACCACACCGAGCACGCTCTGCGCGCCTTCGGTGCCAGCCTCAACCGCGGCGACGGCAGGCTCTCGATCACCGGCGGCCAGCAATTGAAGGCACTCGACCTCACCGTTCCCGGCGACATGTCGTCCGCAGCCTTCTTTCTCGCTGCCGCCCTGCTTTTTGAGGACAGCAACCTTGTCCTGGACGGCCTCGGCCTCAACCCTACCCGCGCCACGCTGCTCGATGTCATCGCCGCGATGGGAGGTGGCATCAAGATGCTGGAGGTGCTCGAAACGCACGGCGAGATGGCCGGCACCATTCAGCTGCAACGCAAAGGTACCCTCACCGGGGTCGACATCTCCGGTGCCCTAGCAGCGCAACTCATCGATGAACTTCCTGTACTCGCCGCCATTGCCCCCTACACCATCAACGGCATGAAGATCCGTGATGCCGGCGAGTTGCGTGTCAAAGAATCCGACCGCATCGCGCTCGTCGTCCGCAATCTCCGCGCCATGGGCGCCGAGGTCACCGAGCACGAGGACGGCATGGACATTCCTGGAGGTCAGCGCCTGCATGGCGGCACGGTCGACTCCGGCATGGACCACCGCATCGCCATGGCCTTCTCCATCGCCGCCCTGCGCGCCGAGGGCGAGACCGAAATCCGGGGTGCCGAAGCCGCCAGCATCTCCTTCCCCGAGTTCTTCGACTGGCTCGACGAACTCGCGGTCCGCTAAGGCCCGTGGAACGCCAACCCCAAGTCCGTAGCCAGACCGGCACCCGACTCGGTTCCCAAATCGATTTTCAGATCGACTTCACCCGCGCCGTCCCCCTGTTCATGTCAGAGATCGAGCAGATGGGTGGTGCCGAGCGGAGCATCCTGGCGCTCGGCCGTTGGCTCTACCGCCGCGGTATTCCGTCCTACCTGCTCACCTATCGCGACGCTGCCGGCATGGCCGCCCACGCCGGCTTTCCACTGCCGACGATCGAGATGTTCCCCGGGGAAGGCCTGGTATCGAAGCTGGCCGCGCTGCGGCGTCATCGCCTGCGGCTACCCGCGATCTCGGTGCCGCCCATCGTTTCTGGCTACCAGCCGGCCTTGCACCTCTCACTGATCGGCGGCGGTCGGTTCCACTGCCTCATGCATGACACTGCGGCTCTCTTCAGCGAACCCGCCACCCGCGATTGGAAGCAAAAACTCCGCATTCGGCTCTCGGACCGCATCATCGGTTACGGCATGCGCCGCGGCGGCGGCACCACGATTGTCACCAGCAGCTTTCTGCAACAGGAGTGCGAAACGGACTACGGTGTGCACGCCGAAATCGCCCGCATGGGCGGTCTCGGCAGCGCGGACGCCTTCCGCCGCCGTCCGCTCAACGGCAAGCTGCGCATGCTTTCTGTCTGCCGGATCGAGGCCAACAAACGCATCGACTGGATCCTCCGTGCCTTGGCCAGCCTCGAACGGGCTCAACCCGCCTTGTCCACCGGGCTGGACTGGACCTTGACCCTCGCCGGCAAGGGATCGGCGCTTGAGGCCATGCGCCACCTCTCTGAAGAACTAGGCCTGGGGCAACGCGTCGCCTTCCGCGGATACGTTCCTGACCCTGAGCTGGAAGCCCTCTACGACGAGGCTCATCTGTTTCTCATGCCGGCCGTCCAGGGCTACGGCATCCCCGCGATCGAGGCCCTGCAGCGCGGCATCCCCGTGCTGCTCCACCGGGAATCGGGCGTGAGCGACCTTTTGCTCGAAACACCCTGGGCCGCTGTACTGAGGGGTGGAGAGGAAGGCATGCATCCGCTTCTCCAGGCCATCGTGCAGTGGCTCCAAAGTAACGGACAGATGACCGCAGCTCCCCCGCCGCTGCTTCCTACAGAAGAAAGCTGGGCCGAACGAGTCGCCAGGCTTTGCGGCTACGTCTAGGCCAGACAAATGGATCATTGGTTTCTGTGGCTAAACCGCAGGAACTTCTGCTGCTAGATTTCTGGTTATTTTCCAGGCTACATCTTGTAGCGGCCCATCTCATCATCGCCCAGGTTCTCGAGCCATCGCCGCATATCCTCAGGCGTCACCGGATTACCGCCATTGGCGGCTTGCCGTGCGTGCTCGAACACCTCTCGGCTGACAAAGATAGGGCAGTCGGCCCGCAGCGCCAGAGCAATCGCATCCGACGGACGAGCGTCGATGGCCACCGGCTCCCCGCCCTGCTCCATCCAGATCGTGGCGTGGAAGGTGTCGCCGCGCAGCGCCCCAACCACCACCCGCGTTACCCGCGCATTCAGCCCCGCGATTACGTTGCACAGCAGATCATGGGTCAGCGGCCGCGGCGTGGAGGACTTTTCAATCTCCAGCATGATCGCGTTGGCCTCAAACAGACCCACCCAGATCGGCAGTACCACCTCGCCGGCCAGATCATTTAACACCACAATCGGCGAGCGATTCGATGGATCGAGCATCAAGCCACGGATCCGCACCTCGATCTCTGCGTCGGCTACGTCCTGCACCTCGGATTGAAAACTCGGCAACTGCATTTCTATCTAGTTTAGCGCGAAACGGGAGCCCCGCGCTGTGCCCCACATACCCGGATGTGCGGCCTGCTTGGGGAACCCGCACGCCCTTGGTACGCTTTAACCTGCCAAAGGAAAACGCGCATTCAGCGCCTGGTGGGCCAGCAGCGCGGCAGAAGGCGCCACGGCCTCTCCCAGCGCCTCACCTACCAGTGAATTGGGAAAGATCTGGGTCACGCGCACATCCACGTAGCTCCCCACCTTCGGAATTGTCGCCGAGGTGAAATTCACCGTCTTGTTCTGTGTCGATCGCCCGATCACCTGCCCCCGCATCGCGTTGTGCCCTTCCACCATCACCGGCATCACTTCATGCAGGTGCCGTCCGTAGCTCACGCGCTGGATCTCTCGCTGCCGCGCGTTCAGAATTGCCAAGCGCTCAATCTTGACCTGCTCCGGAATCGAGTCCTCCATGTGCATCGCCGGCGTATTCGGCCGCGGCGAGTACTTGAACCCAAAGATGCTGTCATACCGAACCGCATCCAGCAGCGTGATCGTCTCCTCGAAGTCGCGGTCCGTCTCGCCCGGAAAGCCGACGATCATGTCCGACGTGATTGAAATATCCCGCTTGGCCCCATGCATCCAGGCAATACGCTCCAGGTACCACTCTCGCGTGTACTCCCGCGCCATGCCCCGCAGAGTTTTGCTGGACCCAGATTGCACCGGCAGATGCACGTGATTGCAAAGCTGCGGGTAAGCTTCAATGGCGTCCACGATGTCTTTGGTGAACTGCCGCGGGTGCGAGGTCGTAAATCGAACCCGCTCGATGCCGCCCACCTCGCCCACCGCCACCAGCAGCTCGGCAAAACTCCGTTTGCCGCTCGGATCCACGTAGCTGTTCACGTTTTGGCCCAGCAGTTGGATTTCCGTATAGCCCAGCGCCGCAATCCGCTGCGCCTCCGCCAGCACCGAAGCCGACGTGCGCGAGCGCTCCTTGCCGCGGGTGTACGGCACCACGCAGTAGGCGCAGAACTTGTCGCAGCCTTCGATAATGGTGATGTACCCACGATGCGGATTGGAGCGCGAGGTGAACTCCGTGTCGAAGGTCTCCTCGGTTTGGCGGTCGTCCAGCCCCGTGATGCGGCTTTCGCCGGCCTCCAGCCGGTGCAGCATCTCCGGCAGGTTCCGGTAGGACGACGACCCCGCTACCATCGACACGTACGGCGCCTTCTCGAAGATCTTGTGCCCTTCCTGCTGCGCCACGCACCCCAGCACGGCAAACTTCTTGCCCTCGCCCTGCATGCGCTTGTACTCATTCAGCCGGTGAAACACCTTCTGCTCCGCCTTGTCGCGAATCGAGCAGGTGTTGTACAAAATCAGATCCGCCGCAGCCTCATCGGTAACCTGCGTATATCCTTCGCTCTCCAGCGTGCCCACGACCTTCTCAGAGTCATGCGCATTCATCTGACAGCCAAAGGTCTCGATATAGAAGTTCTTGCTCACTGAACCAGTATAGTCAGCGCTCACCAACGAACGATGGCCTCCGAACGGAGGCCATCCAACCTGCTAAAACTCGAGAACCAGTCTCATAAACTCTGAACCTGTGATGAATGCAAAGCTCCTAGAAGATGATTTTGGCGCCAAACTGGGTATTGAAGGGTTCGCCGGCGCCTATGCCGGGTGATCCGTTGTAGTCACCTATGGTGTCGTGCAGTGTGGGGTTGCCGCCGACCGTGGCGGAGGGCGGAGCGTAGTTGATCCGGTTGAATAGGTTGAACATTTCAGCGCGGAATTGCACGGTGAGCCGTTCATAGATCTTTGTATCTTTGAACACGGAAAGGTCTACGTCGCTGTAACCGGGACCATAGAGCGAGTACCGGCGAGAGGTGCCGAAGTTGCCCTGGGCCGGATTGGCGAAAGCGGCGATGTTGATCCAGGCAACATTGGGATGCTGGCCCAGGGAGCCGACCTGCGGATTGCCGATCCGGTTAGCCCGGTCGTTGCCTTCCTGGGTACCGCTGGGGTCGCCGGCGGCGAACACCGTAAAGGGCTGGCCGCCGTGGAAGCTGAGGAGGCTGTTCACCTGCCAACCGTTTGTGGCGGGTTTAAAGCGGGCGCTGCCTGGGACGGCGTAGCTGACGAAGCTGACAAAGGTATTGCGAATGTCGAACTCGGAGTTGGAGTAGTCGCCTTTGAAGTTACGGCTATCCTGTGGAAGCGTTCCACGGTAGTCGGAGACCTCATCTAGGTTGTGCGACCAGGTGTAGACGGTGTTCATGGAAAAACCATGCAGATTACTCACACGGAAGGTGGCCTGCAGGGAGTTGTAGTTGGCGGTGCCGATGCTTTCGACCTGGTTGATGTTGTCGTATTGCGGGTACTGGCCGTAGTAGGGACGAGCAACCTGCAGAGCAGCCGAGTTGGCGTAAATGCCCGGAGCGGCCTGGTTTATGTCTAAAAGGCTAAGCAGATGACGGGCCTGTGAGCCGACATAGCCGAGTTGCAGAAGGACATTGGGCCCGACGCTTTGCTCGAGATTGGCGTTGAAGTTCTGGTTGTAGGAGGGACGGAAGTTGGGGTTGATCGAAAAGACGCCGCAGGGTGAGGTGGCCGAGCAGGGATAGCTGATGGCTGATGGGAAAATCGCGCTGCCCGACTGAATCTGGTTTTGGGCCTGGGCGGTGGCCCCAACGGTGTACACGGGATCTGGACCTCCTGGATTGCCCTCAATGCCGTTAGGAGCCTGATTGCCCGGGCGATTGTCGAGGAATGGGTTCAGGTTAGGCGTGTCGGCGTACCAGCCATACCCGGCGCGGAACACGCTCTTTGAGTTGAGCGCGTAGCTGAGACCGACGCGCGGGCTGATGTTTTTGAAGTACTGCTGGTAGAGATTGGCAACCTGCGCTCCCTGGAAAGCAAGGCCGTTCGTCGTGGTAAGCGCGGGACGGAACACGGAGATATCTTGAAAAGGTTCGTGGAGCGGGCCCTCGTAGTCATAGCGAACGCCGTAGTTGACATTGAGTTTTTGCGAGATCTGCCAGTTATCGCCGGCGTTGAGGAACCAGGTGTTGACGAAGACCTGGCGCTCGGGGTTGCCGATGGCAATGGAGGCGGTGTCGAACTGGCCCGAGAGGAAATCGGCCAGCGGAGCGACGTAGCCGTCAGGGGTGTAGCAGTTGGTGGCGGTCTGCGGACTTGTGTTGCAGCCTGGAATCGTGGCGTTGATGGTCTTCTCGATGCGGGAACCGTCAAAGGTGAAGGCACCCACGGCATGACGGTGATAGAACTCATCGAGCTGAGCTTGCCGGAACTCGCCGCCAAAGCGCATCTCATGCTTGCCCTTGACCCAGGAGAGTTGATCGGTCAGGTGCCCGGTGATGTCGTTACGGCCTTCGGGAGGGGTAAGTCCGACAGGATCAAAGCTTCCGCTTGAGGCGGCGGTGGCGCCGCTGCCGGTCGAGTTGCCGATCACGATATTCGGCGCATTGGTGAAAGGCGCACCAGTCACAAAGCCGAGACTGCCGACGTTGAAGCCGCTGTTGTAGTCGGAGAAGACCTGGTTGTAGTAATTGACGCCGGCGAGAATCTGATTGGAGATCGTGGGCGAGATCACGCGGTTGTAGACGATAGCGATGTTCTGCACATGAATCGGCGCGACCTCGTAGTAGGACAGGAGTTGCGAGCCGACGGGGGCGACCTGGTTGCCTTGGCCGACGAACCAGTGAGCACTGAGACGGTCCTTGTCGGAGAGTTGGTAGTCGATCTTGCCAAGCCCGTTCCAGCTGTAGCCGAACTCAGGGTCATTGGAATGGAAGTTGTTGATGGTGCCCACCGTGTCCTGCGCGAGATTACCCTGCGCCCAGAGGGAATTGAGAACCTTGGGCATGACGGTATCGACGGGAATTCCGTATTTGGTCAGGAGCGCCTGCGCCTGATTCTGCCAGCCGACGGAGGGCTCGGTCGCGGTGCCGGATTCACCGATAACGAAACGTTGATGCTCAAAGCTGAGAAAGCCGAAGAGCTTGTCCTTAAGCAAGGGGCCGCCAACGGAGAAGCCGGTGTTGTAATTGCGGACTTTCTGTTTGGTGGGTGAAAAGGGGCTCTTGGCACCAAAAAGTTCGTTGCGATCGAAATAATAGACGGTGCCGTGCAGTTGGTTTGTGCCGGACTTCAAGGATAGGTTGACGGTGCCGCCGGGGTTGCGACCCGCTTCTGGACCGGACTGAGTTTGAGCGGAAAATTGATCCACGGCGTCGATGGGGAGGATGACGCCGGCAATGCCGCTTACGCCACCCTGGTTGACAGCCGGGATATTGTGCCAGAGGTCGTTATTGTCGACACCATCGATCTGCCAGTTCATCTGATTGGCGCGGGTGCCGTTGAGGGAACCGTAGCCGTTACCGGAATAGCCCGCATAGCCAGCGGTGAGCGAGATCATCTGCGTGAAGTCGCGGCCGTTCAGGGGAATGTCGGCGACAGTCTTGGCATCAAGCACGGTGGTTTGCGTCGCGGAGGTCGTATCAAGAGCCAGGCTGGCTGCGGAGACCTCGACAACCACGCCGGACGCGGTGACGGAAAGCTTGACGGGCAAGGTGTACACCTGGCCGGCGGAGACGCCGACATGATCGACTTTGGTGTTGGCGAAGCCAACGGCGGTGATGGTGATGGTGTAGTCGCCGAGTGGGAGATCCTGAAAGAGAAACTCACCGGAAGAAGAGCTGGTGCCTTTCACGACGATGCCGGTGGCGGTATCGGTGGCATCCACTGCGGCACCAGCAATCGCGGCCCCGGTCACGTCGGTAACGCTGCCGTTAATGCCCCCGCGGAATGTTTGGGCGTGAACACGGCCGGCAACGCTCCAAACCAGACTGGCGGCGATAACTGGGAGCAACAACCTGTGAACGGGAGCAGACATACCGACCTCCGAGACAAGAATGGTTAGACCCCTTCAGAAAAGGGGTTGCGGCGATCTAGGTGACGGAGAGCAAGACAGGCAGCGTCGCCCATCTTTGGGCGTCGCCTACAAGTTGCTTCCGGCTGACGAACTGCAGGTACTGCGCTCTTACGGAACCTGTAATTCTGGGTTTTTGTGAATTTCCGTAAAATTACTACGAAGACGGACGCGGCGCAAGCAAAATGAAAAAGAGCTGGCTGGAACTGCAGGGGCTGCTCCATCGTTAAAGCGTGAACGCGCCCCTTCGTCGGCGACTTGGCCTGAGACATCGCCGATGAGAACCATCAGCTGTCGCGAACACCATCGACTAAAAAGCTTACCCGCTTTGCGCTTCACCTCACCCCTTCCTCGCACGTCGGCATCCCGCGTAAAACGAACTCGACTTCTTCTCGAAAACAGACCGAACAGAACGCATTGCGCACCGTCTCATTCCTTAACAGTTCACTAGGCTCGCTTTGCCGGTCTCCTTAGCCAGGTTTCGCATGTCGCCGCACTGCCTTGGCCGGCCAGCCGCCCACGGCATGGCGTTCTCAATCGTGCGTACATTGGGAGGGAACCCCACGAGGTTGCCCTCGGCGGATTCAAATCTCTTCTTGGGGCTCCTGCACGGTGCTGCGATACGCTGCAGAAAGCCGAGCAACTGCAATGATTGCAACGTTTGCCTGAGATTCCGCGTCTGCATCGGACTGCTCAAAGCCGGAAACAAACATGCACCAGCAGACGCAGCGGATGCACGGAGTCAGTTGATCCGCTCCATCACGGAAGACGGTACTCCGGAGAGAGATGGCTTTACCGGGCGGACATGGTAATCGTCTTGTGACCGGCTGCCCTTGGATCTCCTAAAGCGTTGCTCCGGTCATGGCCAGCCATGAGCACATCGTGTGTCGGTTACAGTGCCAGACGTAGCCTTCAACTTTGGCCTCCTTGGGACAGGGGACAAACCATGATCGTGTATCGAAGCGTTCCTGCTCAGGCTCGTCCTCTGCTCGCCGCTTCCGCAGGATGCGGACGACCTTCCCGGGGAACACCCGTCCGTGACCTTGGGATCTCTGGCTTTAACGGAGCGCAAGGCCCGACGGCGGTGGCGTTGAAATGAACAGTTCGGGCGTTCCCATTTTTGGTTTTGTCGAGGTCGACGGCGGCATGGAGCCGGTCGTACTCATCTCGGGAGAGGAACGGAGACGATCCTGGGGTTCCTTTTTATACGCAACAGCCGGGCAGGGTTTACCGCGACCATCCCGTTGGCCACGCCCTCGCGATAACACAGAGAGGTGATGCCTTGTATCTGTTCGAAATCGCTGGCGACCTGCAGTGGACGTTCAGCCACCGCTGCAGCTCCTGCGGCGTGACCCCGGCGGTGGGTGGGCACCCCAGGTCTGCTCTGACGATCTCTGCCTTGCTCTGGTAGCTGCGCCGGTCTCTATGCCCCGCGACCAACTCCAGGACATCATCGATCAACTCCTCGAGAGTTATGACTTTGGTGTTGCGCAATGTCGGCAGCTTACGGCCTCTCCGGTCGTCGTCCTTGCGCTTGCGGTGTAGGTCCAGAGCGGCACTGCGGCTTCCCACCTTTCCCGGTGCTGCCTCTTGCCCCACGTAGTAGTTGATCCACCAGATATCGCTGCCTTTGGGGCGCTCGAAGAATCCCCTTACCTTTTTCGCTTCCTTCGCCGTTGCCAACAGGTGCGTGTTACGGAATATTTCACAAAGCGGCAAGTCCTAAGTAACTTGCACCAGCATCAAGTTCGGGTTAGGCCCGGCAAATGGCTCATAGTCATTGCTCATCGCGTAGCTGTTGGATTCGGAGATTCGTACCTTAAAGCAAGCGTCGAGCATGAGTGTGCTGACCTCCACGCCGTAAGCCGTCCGAAGCTGCTGCGCTGCGGATTCCATCCG
>CAXSBL010000012.1:7517-25498 GCA_964235515.1 uncultured Bryocella sp. | reverse complement strand
TGCTGACCTCCACGCCGTAAGCCGTCCGAAGCTGCTGCGCTGCGGATTCCATCCGCTCCATGCTTCGCCCGGCGAGAACCAGGTTGTAACGCGAACGACACGCACGCTGTTTGGCGGCCGACATTCGATCACGTACTCCAGACCCTGAATGCAGGTCATGCCTTTGCACTTCGGCTCGGTCATCAGGCTATTCACGGAGAGCAGGTCGTCAAAATCCGGCAGGGCGCGGGCGAGTAGCTGCCCGGCGTGGGCGCTGAACTCCTCGGGGCTGAAGGGGCCACGGAGATCGGGTGACGGTTATGCGCTGGCAGGGTACCGGGGCCAGAGGCGCGGGTACCTTCCCCCAACTAGGGGCTACAGCGATCCGGGAACCGAACACGCACGACTACATGCACCGATTGAAAACGGCCTCCCACTTTAAGGAGGCCGTTTCGCCGTAAGTCACTCATACTTTGGTGCCGGGAGGGGGGGTCGAACCCCCACGAGGTTGCCCTCGGCGGATTTTGAGTCCGCTGCGTCTGCCAGTTCCACCATCCCGGCGCGTCTTCTAGTGTATCGCAGAGAGCCCGGTCCGGCCCAGCCCTTCGCCGGCTTCTAAACTCGTCGTTTGGGGCTGAGGGTAGCCCTCTGCCCCAAACCGGCCCAGTGCTACTGCATCGTGTTTACCGGGCGCAGAGCTGCCAGCTCAAGCCCCGCTGCCACCGCCACTCGCGCGTGCAGACGCAGGTTATCCGCAGCCATCCAGAGCCACCAGAGCTTGCCTTCCTCATCGCCGGAATCCGGTCGCACAGTCAGCAGCACATCTCCCGACTCAACCACTGCCGTATTACTCGGAGCCGTCTCGTCCTCCGCCTGGATGACGCCGCCGTGCAGGATCTCCCGGATGCTTGGCTCCGCGACACTGCCCTGCAACTGGACCAGCGCCGAAAGCGTGTACCC
Source organism: uncultured Bryocella sp. (assembly GCA_964235515.1). GTDB lineage: Bacteria > Acidobacteriota > Terriglobia > Terriglobales > Acidobacteriaceae > Granulicella. The sequence continues at coordinate 24,559 of CAXSBL010000012.1, read as the reverse complement.
GTGAAAGACGGGCGCCTGTACCAGCTGAAAGTGCACCCGCGCCGCGGCCTCCACGCCCAGAATTAGGCGGAGATGCCGGCGAATCGTGGCAGCTACAGCGCCTAAGTCCACCTTAGAAGCCTCGCCGAGCGCCGTCTGCAAATTAAACGCCACCTGCGTATCGAAGACCTCCTGCGGAACGCTTTGGAAGGAGAGCAGACTCACCGTCTGCTGGTGCATCTCGTCGAGGGCGGCCTTTCCTGCCTGCGAGGCGGGCTCCAGCACAGTCGCCGAAAGGCTCACGATCCCCACCTTCTGCAAACGCTGGGCGGCCAGCGCGAGCATGACGGCGGCCGGTTGAGGCACCGTAAGGCCAAGCGTGGTCAGATCCGGCCGCTTCCCGGCAGCCAGCCAGGGGCAGCGCACCAGGAAGTTTGCCTCCTGCTCCAGCGCGCCGGTGAGGTCCACCACGGCGGCGCCGGAGGAACGAGCCGCGCTTACCAGTTCACGCGCCGTCGCTCCCTCGCCCGCAAAGAAGATGAGATCCATCTTCTCGAGCGCTTCCCGATTTAATGGCTGAATCAAAACAGCCTCGTCGCCGGCAGCGGAGAGCTGTGCTTCCTCGCCTTCCGCATCATCAAGAAGCCGGATGTCCCAGGCCGCGGCTGGAGAGTTGTTCAGTTCTTCCAGCAACTCCTTCGCAAGAACCGTCGCTGCACCGACTACGGCGGCACGTATCTGCTTTGTTGGCATAATCACTCACTTCTTCGCAATTTTCGGCTACGATTCGGCCTATGTGGCCTCGCTGCGCCGCTGCCACGAATAGGCCAGCCGCGCAAAGACACCTGACAGCAAATAGAGCATCGCCAAAACTATCAAGGCGTACTCAGACTCAAAAGCAAGGAGGCATCCCATCAGAGCGATCAACGCCAAAAGCCGACCCGGCCGGCGCTGGTTGAAATCCAGTTCCTTACCGCTCCAAAAACGCCAGCTGCTGACCATCAGAAATCCGACGAAGGCGATCAAGCCCAGCCAGAGAAGACAAAGCCAGCCATTGTGGATCGGCGATCCATTCTCAAAGTGAACTACCGCGGCAACAACACCCGCTCCTGCCGGGATCGGCATCCCGACGAAATACTTTCGCCCCGGCCGGCCCGGATTTCGGGGCTGCGGATTCACGCTGATGTTGAAGCGCGCCAGCCGGCATGCTCCGCAAATCAGAAACAGAAAACAGATCACCAAGCCAAGATTTGTCAGCCGGGCCGAAAAGGCAGCCGACGTCCACGGCACCACGTGACGGACACCCCACAGATAGGCTAGCAGGCTCGGCGCCACGCCGAAGGTCACCACATCCGCCAGCGAATCCAGCTCTCGGCCAAAGGCGCTGGAGGTGTTGGTCATCCGCGCGATGCGCCCATCCAGCCCATCGAAAACAATCGCAAACAGGATCGCCAGCGCGGCACGGTCAAAGGCCGCCGGGTCATTGGAGGCTGACCCGCGAATCGCCTCAATAAAGCTGTAATAGCCCGCGGCAATGTTGCCGCAAGTGAACAGCGAGGGCAGAATGTACATGCCTCGCTTTGCCGCCGGTCGTCCAAGCTCCGGTTCGGCGCCTGCCATCAGAGCTGCTCGCTCGCTTCAGCCGGCTGACGAACGGTCGTCTGCGGGAGAATAGCCGCCAAAACAGAGCTTCCACCCTTCACCCGCTGCCCGGAACGCACCTTGAGTTCCACATTGGCTGGCAGCAAAACATCCACCCGCGAGCCAAATTTGATTAGACCCATCCGTTGACCGCGTTGCACCTGGTCCCCTTCACGCACGTTGCACAGGATGCGGCGCGCCAGCAAGCCGGCAATCTGCTTGAAGCTCACGCTGTACTCGCCGGCGTCAATGGTTACCAAGGTTTGCTCGTTGTGCACCGCAGACTCGGAGTTCATGGCGTTCAGGAACTGGCCTTCGCGATACTCCGCCAGTGTCACCTTTCCACTGACTGGTACACGGTTCACGTGCACGTCAAAGACGTTCAGAAAGATGCTGATGCGCACGCGGCTACCCGCCGTGGTCTCGATCCACTCTGCGTCCTCCACCTTGCCGTCCGCCGGGGACACGATCAAACCGGGTCCCGCAGGCACGGTGCGCGGTGGATCGCGAAAGAACCAGACCAGAAACGCCGCCAGCAACACGGGCAAAGCTGTCAAGACGACAAAATGCGTGCCAAACCAGACGACGACCGCAACTGCTACAAGCGCAAATCCGTAAAAGAAACCATCCCGAACCATCGCCGACGATTATACCTTTCCCGAGCAGTGATCCTGCCTACCCTGACTCAAGAAGCACCGACCTGCCGTCCCATCAAAAGGGCATCCTCCGGGGGTTCGCGATAGTAACCAGGCCGTCTTCCCTGCACCGCAAACCCGAGGGAACGATAGAGCGCCAGGGCAGCCAGATTCGAGGCGCGCACCTCGAGTATCGCCTCCGTTGCACCCTCCCCCTGCGCCCAGCTCAGCCATGCCAGAACCAATGCCCTTCCAATACCTCGACGGCGGGCAGATCGCGCCGCCAGAACCGCTTCCAGCTCAGTCCGTCCGACAAGGGACGTGGCCGCGAGGAGTCCGCACAGTTCCCCGCCGCCTGCCTGCACGATCAGCAGGAGCCGTCCGGGCTCCCCAATCCGCTGTGCCGCCGCAAATTCGTGCCAAACAGCCTCGGTCCACCCCGGAGCGTCATCGCAGGACCTGACCAGCCTCAGGATCGCCGGCAGATCCGCCGCCGTCGCCCGCCGCACGGTCATTGTCGCGTCGGGGCTCACCTGCGCTCCGCCGGCGCCACAGGCAGACCCGCTTTGCGGTAAATGGCGTCTTCGTTCCGCACGTAGTTTGCGTCGGTCAGTGCCACATCGGATCCACCCTCGGCCATCCGCCGCAGCACCGGCCCTAGAGCATGGAAGGCCATCAAACTCACCTGCTGCACGGGTCCGCCGTTACCAAGCCTGGCCGCAAGCTCGGGCGAATCGACCACCACCACCGCTCCTTGACGGAGTTCCGGCACATCCTCGTCACGCACCAGACGCTCGGCGGGAGCTCCAAGAGGCAAAAGTCTCAGGTATACCTGGTCTCGCCCAGCGCTTAGAGCACATACCGCGCCGGCCGGCCCGGCTTCAGCCAGCACCTCCAGCCGGGAGACCGCCGTCATCGGCAACTGCGCCGCTTCACAAAGACCTTTCGCCACCGCCAGGCCCGCGCGCACCCCCGTAAAAGAACCGGGCCCGTTCACGACACCGATCCCGTCCACCTCGCTCAAGCGCAGGCCGCCGATTTCGAGAGCCGACCGGATCGCCTGCAGCAGACCAGCAGAGGCCGCCCGAGGGCCCAGCAGCAGCTGCGCCCGAAGGACTCCATCCGCCTGCGCCAGGGCCACGGACGCCTGTTCGCCGCACGTATCCAGAAGCAAATACATACCCGTCGATTCCATGCCGCGCTCCATCCCAGAGCATAACGCGCCCGCTTGATGCCTCTAAGCCCAAGCATCCAACGAGTGTGCCGCAAACTTTGAGCTTCGACTCCCATGAACACAGCATCCGGATCAGCACCCAGGAGCTTGTGGATGCAAGTCATCACCAAAACCCCCGCAAACGCCCGGCGATCCTGCTTCTGCACGGCTCCGGAGGCAACGTTGACTTTTGGGGCAATCAGCTGGCCGCCATCCTGCAGGAAGCAGGCGTCCACCTGTACGCTCCTCATTACTTCGACCGGACCGGCACCAAACGCGCCGACATAAGCCTGCTCAGCGACGGCATTCACGTCCCACAGTGGCTCGAGACGATCAATGACGCGCTCCGGTTCGTCGCCGCACGTCCAGACGTGGATCCGGCCCGCATCATCGTCGCGGGCATCTCGCTGGGCGCCTTTCTTGGTCTGGCGCTGGCCGCCACGCTTTCCGCCTCGGGGGATGCGGCAGAGACCCGCCGCATCCGGGCGATCGTCGACGTCTCCGGCGGTCTGGTTCCGCCCTTCGAGAGGATGGCCACAGCACGCTTTCCACCAACCCTCATCCTGCACGGCATTGCCGATATGGTCGTGCCGGTAACTTTCGCTCAGGAACTCGCCACAAAGCTGACTCAGCTGGGCGTCGCCCATCGCGCCGAGCTGCTCCCGGGCGAAGGTCACTGGTTCAGCGCCTCCGCCTGGCCTCGCCTCCTGATGGCCGTCTCCGCCTTTCTACAACCGCTCCTCACCTGACGTTGTCGTACTCGAAGTTGCGGCAAATGTGACCTTTAAACGAGATAGCCGGGGCAGTTTCGCCCCGGCTATCTCACAGCTATCTCAAGGTCACCTGCACGATCCGACGATCTGCCAACTAGGCAACGTTGGCCAGAACCTCTTCCCGCAACTCCTCATCCTGCACAGCCTCCCGCGGTGTCTTCGGTAGCGCAACCTTCAGGACGTCCTCGATCCGCGAGGCATAGTGGATCGTCATGCCTTCGGTCTGATCCGGCGTGAGGTCCTCCTCCACATTTGCCTTCACGTCGATGGGCAGAATGACATCCCGCACCCCGGCACGTTTGGCCGCGAGAAACTTCTCCTTGATCCCACCCACCGGCAACACGTTGCCGCTCAGCGTGATCTCTCCGGTCATCGCCAGCAGCGGATGCACCGGTGTATCGGTGAGCAGGCTGACGATTGCGGTCGCCATCGTCACGCCCGCGCTCGGTCCGTCCTTCGGGATGGCCCCGGCCGGCACGTGGATGTGTAGATCGATATCCTTGAGCACATCCTCATCCAGACCAAGATCCACCGCGTTGGACCGCACCCACGTCAGCGCCGCCTGCATGGACTCCTTCATCACGTCGCCGATCTGCCCGGTGATGGAAAAGCCACCCTTGCCCTTCATCCGGTTGGCTTCGATGAACAGCACATCGCCACCCACCGGCGTCCAGGCCAGCCCTACGGCCACTCCGGCGCGCTTGGTGCGCTCCGCAATCTCCGTATCGACGCGAACCTTGATACCGCCTAGAAAGTCGTGAATCACCTCCGGCGTTACGACGAGCTTTTCCCCGTTCTCCGGATGCAACTCGCCCTCGGCGACGCGCCGCGCCGTTTTGCGCGCTACCGTGCCGATCAACTGCTCTAACCGCCGAACGCCCGCTTCCCGCGTGTAATGCCGCGCGATCATGCCCACCGAATCCGTCGGCACCTCAAGTACCTGGGGCTCCAAACCGTTTTCCTTAATCTGGCGCGGCACCAAATACCGCTCCGCGATGGCGACCTTTTCCTCCTCGGTGTACCCGGTAAGCTCAATGATCTCCATGCGGTCCAACAACGGCGCAGGGATCGTATCCAGCTGGTTGGCCGTGCAGATAAACAGCACCTTGCTCAGATCGAACGGCTGATCAAGGTAGTTGTCCCGGAAGGTATTGTTCTGCTCCGGATCGAGCGTTTCCAGCAGTGCGGACGCTGGATCCCCCCGAAAATCACGGCCCAGCTTATCAATCTCATCCAGCATGAACACCGGATCGTTCACCTCAACCCGCTTCAGGTGCTGAATGATCTGACCCGGCAGCGCGCCAATGTAAGTCCGCCGATGCCCGCGAATCTCCGCCTCATCATGCATGCCGCCCAGCGAAATACGCGAGAACTTGCGCCCAAGCGCCTTCGCAATGGAACGTCCCAGCGAGGTCTTGCCCACACCCGGAGGCCCAACGAAGCAGAGAATCGGCCCCTTCATATCCGGCTTCAGCCGGCGCACGCTGAGGTAGTCAAGAATGCGGTCCTTCACCTTCTTGAGACCGTAATGATCGGCATCCAGCACTTCCTTGGCCTTACGGATGTCTACGGCCTCCGATGAGCTCTTGCCCCACGGCAGCACGGCAAGCCATTCCACATAGTTCCGCGTGAGCGAGTAGTCTGCTGCTGCCGGATTCATGCGGCTTAGCCGTCCAAGCTCCTTCAGCGCGTCCTTTTTCGTCTCTTCGGGCATCCCTGCTGCTTCAATCTTCTCGCGCAGGTCGGAGATGTCCTTTTGCGTGTCGTCCTGGTCGCCCAGCTCCTTCTGGATCGCCTTCATCTGCTCGCGGAGGTAGTAATCCCGCTGCGATTGCTGAACGGAATCCTGCACCTCACTCTGGATCTTGTTGCGCAACTGCTGCACCTCAAGCTCTTTGGCAAGCTGTGCATTCAGCTTTTCCAGCCGGGCTTTCAGATCCGTTGTTTCCAGCAACTCCTGCTTCTCACCAGTTGTCAAAAACGGCAGATTGGAAGCGATAAAATCCGTCAACCGCGAAGGCTCGTCAATGTTGATCGCGATCGTCTGCAGATCATCGGAAAGCGTGGAAGACGAGGTCACAACCTCTTGGAATTGCGCCAGTACATTCCTCTGCAGCGCCTCCAGCTCCGGCGAAACCTCCGAGCTGATCTCCTCCATGGGTTCAATCTCGGCGGTCAGGTAAGGCTGCGTCTGCGTAAACGATCCCAGGCGCACCCGCTCCGTTCCCTCCGTAAATACGAAGAGGCTCTGGTTCGGCATTTTCACCACTTTATGCACGGTCGCCCGGGTGCCGACCTCATGCAGGTCCCCGCTCTCTGGGGTGTCCTGGCGAGCGTCGCGCTGGGCCACCACCAGAATGGTCTTGTCTTCACCAAGGGATTGAATCAACTGAATGGAACTTTCGCGGCCCACCGTCAAGGGCAAAACTTGGTGCGGAAACAGCACAGTATCCCGGACTGGCAGAACCGGATACGAGTGGCCACGACCCTCGCCCGAAATGATTTTGCCCTCGGAGGGGCGAATTACACTGACAAACTCGTTCGGCATGTTGAGCGCCTTTCTATCAAGTTACATGCATATGATGCATTCAGATCTACCTGGGTCGCAACTACCCGTGCTCATCCCGTGCCCTACAACTCTTGCTGCTCTAGGACGTAAACGGCCGGTGCAAGGGTCTTCATCAGTCGGAAATCATTCTTTTCTCACACACAAGTTCCACTTCGGGAATTGCCTCGGAACCCGGTTCGGGGCTACGCTGAGGGCTGAAGCGGAAGTGGTGAAATGGCAGACACGCAGGTCTTAGAAGCCTGTGCTTCGGCGTGGGGGTTCGAGTCCCCCCTTCCGCACCAGGAAATCCCCAGCAAAACACCAGAAAGCAGCGATGAGCGAAAACAGCCAGACCTTTACGCAGCCCGACAACACCCGCGTCACCCTGACGAAGACCCCAGACTACCGCGACACCTACGCCAACAGCGTGCAGGTTCGCCTCTCCGTCTGGGATTTCCTGCTCGTCTTCGGGACGCTTGAGCCCACCGCGGCCGACGCCGTGGAGGTAAATAACTTCCAAGGCATCTACATCAGCCCCCAGCAGGCCAAGGCGCTGCACGCCATCCTGTCGCAGAACCTCGCGCAGTATGAGGCCGCCTTCGGTCAGATCTCGCTCGACGCCCCGCAGCAGGGCGGCGGTCCCCGCGCCGTTCCCGGCCCCAGCCCCGTCCACTAACCGGTGGCCCTACCTGCCCTCAGACCGGGCCGCCCTCGGCCCGGTCGCTTCCTTGCCGTATATCTCCTGCTCTTCTGCGCCGTCGCCTTGGCGCACCTTTCTTTGCTCCGGCTGCCCTACTTCTGGGATGAAGGCGGCTATTACGTCCCTGCCGCGCTGGATTTCTTCCATCGCTGGACGCTGATCCCCGAGTTCACCAACGCCCATCCGCCGCTGCCCAGCGTCGTCCTGGGTCTCGCCTGGCACCTGTTCGGCTTCCACATCCTCGTCACCCGCCTCGTGGCCTGCGCCTTTGCGGCCGGAGCTCTTCTGGCGGTGTTTGAGCTCGCCAGACGTCTCCTCGGCCTCGGTCTGGCGATGGTTGTGACTGCACTCACCGCGGTCTACCCGATCTGGTACACGCAGAGCAGTCTGGCGCACGCGGACATCTTCGCCGCCGCCCTCACGCTCGCCGGACTGGCTGTTTTTTTAACCGCGCCGGAGCTCAGCGGCCACCACAGGCAACTCACGCCGCCTTCGCGCAGCAGTTCCGGTCGCCTGCTCTGGGGTGCCGCCTTCTTCTGCCTCGCCGTGCTCGCGAAGGAGACCGCCGTAGTGCAGCCCGTCGCCCTGGCCCTGTTCTTTACTGCGCGGCTCCGAGTTCAGAGAACAGCAGGGGAACAGACCTCCTGGCGCTGGCTCTTTGCGCTCAGCAGCCCTGTACCCGTACTCGCGATGTGGTTCGGCTATCACCGCTGGAAGACGGGATTCACCTTCGGCAATCCCGAATATTTACGCTACAACGCCACAGCCAACCTCACATTGCGGCACCTGCTGACCTCCTTCGGCTATCGCACGATGCACCTCTTCTGGCAGCGTTCGATCTGGCTGCCTTTGCTCCTGGCCGCAGCCTGCCTGCTGCTGCCACGCCGCGCCGGTTTGGCGAGACGCGGGCTCCCGCCGCAGGTCCTCGCCTGCATCGCTTGCCTCGTGCTCGTCAACTGGGTGGCCTTTTCCGTACTCGGGGGCGCGCTGCTCACGCGCTATCTCTTGCCGGTCTACCCGCTGCTGCTGCTCGTCGCCGTAAATCTCTGGTGGGAACGCACAGGGTACTGGCTGGGCATGGCCGTCCTGACAGCCGTCGCGTTCATCAGCGGACTTTGGCTCAATCCGCCTACCTACTTCGCGCCGGAGGATAACCTCACCTATCGCAACATGATCGTGGTGCACCAGGAGGCCATCGCCTGGCTTCAGCAGCACGCTCCGGACGCCACCGTACTCACCGCATGGCCCGCCGCCGCCGAACTCTTCCGGCCCGAACTCGGCTACACCCAGCATCGCTTCAAGGTCGTCTCCGTCGAGAACTTCTCCTCCGCCGAGATTGGCAGAATCGCGCAGGAACCAGGCAAATTCGACACGGCGCTCGTCTTTACGACCCGCTATGTCACCCCCGCCTTCCGGCAGTACCTGCTCACGCACCCGAACACGAGGCGCGGCCGCGAGTATCTGCGTGACCGCGATCTCTCCCCCGCTGAGATCGCGCACCTGCTCGGCGGCCGCATCGCCTGGCAGGACGACCGCAACGGAGAGTGGGCTGCGGTCCTGCAGTTCAATCGCCGCTACGACGCTCTGGCTCTTCCCCCGTGCAGGCCGGCTTCACCGGGTCCGGCCGGCCCGGAGTGCCCGCACCGCGGGGAGTCCGTCGATAGTCCAGCGCATCCAGCCCAGGACCATAGAAATCGGTAACGGTTCCCGTGAGCTCGTAGCCAAGCTTTTCATACAGTGAAATCGCCGCCGCATTGCCTCGGAAGACATGCAGCGCCATGGAGGCCGCCCCGGCCTCGTATGCGGCACTCTCCAGCGCAGTCATAAGCCGCGTCGCGACGCCCTTGCCCCGCGCGCCTGGATCGACGTCCAACGTGACCACGTAGCCCGCCAGACCGGAGGGCGCCGCTTCCAGGTGCACGATGCCGAACCCCAGCAACGTCTCGGGCGCTCCCTCTCCGCCTGCCTCAACCGCGATCCTCACAAGGGCGTTTGCCGCGCCCGCAAAGCGTCGCATGGCGGACCGGGAGAACCGAAAGGGCTTCTCAAAGCAAAGGGTATCCATTTCATACAGCCGATCGACTTCACCGCGCTGCAGACCTCGCAGGTACATTGCCTCTCCTCACCGCTCGCTCAGCTGCGGTCCTGTCCAACGGCACAGACAAGGCGCCTGGCTCCGGACATCAGAGGGACAGCCCGAAGCAGCGTCGAGAGCCGGCCCGCTACACCCTGAGCAGATTACCTTCTTGACATGCAAAGTACGGACTAAGTACATTCCCTGGAGTCATCATGGCGAAACTTGGGAATTGGCCGCCACTCACCGGGCACAACCTCGTGGCGCCCTCGGTCCGGGAGGCCTCTCGATGCGTTTGTCCCCTCCATGTGTTGGATTCTTTCTCGTCACCGCGTTCGCTTCGCTGGCCTCGGCACAGCGCGCCCTGCTCCCGTATCAGAACTCCGCATTGACCCCGGGACAGCGTGCCCACGATCTCGTCGGCCGTATGACGCTGGAAGAAAAAGTCTCGCAGATGGGCAACGTCGCGCTAGCCGTTCCGCGCCTTGACGTTCCTGCCTACAACTACTGGAACGAGGCTCTGCACGGCGTCGCGCGCTCCGGGTACGCGACCATGTTTCCCCAGGCGATCGGCATGGCGAGCACCTGGGACCCGCAACTGCTGCATGCGGTCGGCGACGTCATCGCCACCGAAGGCCGCGCCAAAAACAACGACGCACTCGCGCACGGCAATCACGGCATCTACTTCGGCCTCACCTTCTGGTCGCCCAACATCAACATCTTCCGCGACCCGCGCTGGGGACGGGGCCAGGAGACCTATGGGGAGGATCCGTACCTCACCGGCCAACTCGGCAATAGTTTCATCCAGGGCCTCCAGGGCGACGATCGGAAGTATCTAAAGGTCGTCGCCACGCCCAAGCACTTCGCCGTGCACTCCGGCCCGGAAAGCCTGCGCCACAAGTTCAACGTGGATCCCACGCCGCACGACCTCTGGGACACCTATCTGCCCCAGTTCCGCACCGCCATCGTGGACGCGAAGGCCGACTCGATCATGTGCTCCTACAACGCCGTCGACGGCGTGCCCGCCTGCGGCAGCAAGTTCCTGCTCGTGGACACACTGCGCACAGACTGGCACTTCAAGGGCTTTGTCACCTCCGATTGTGGTGCGATCGACGACTTCTTCCAGCCCAACACCCACCAGACCGAACCGGACGCCGAACACGCCGACCGCGATGCCCTGCTCGCCGGCACCGACACCAACTGCGGCGGAACTTACAGCCACCTCGGCGAGGCCGTACGCCGTGGGCTGGTCCAGGAGGTTGATATCGACCGCAGCCTGGAGCGCCTCTTTGAAGCCCGCATGCGCCTCGGCCTCTTCGATCCCAAAGCAAAGGTCGCCTACGCCCGGATTCCCTTCAGCGCCGTGCATTCAGCGGCAAACGTAGCCGTTGCCCGCCGCGCCGCCGAAGAAGCCATGGTGCTGCTGAAGAACGACGGCACCCTCCCGCTTCAGCCCGGTAAATACAAGACCGTGGCCGTAATCGGCCCCAACGCCGCCCTCCTCGCCTCGCTCGAGGGCAACTACTACGGAACGCCGCACGATCCGGTTCTGCCGGTCGATGCTCTTCGCGCCGCCATGCCCGGCACCCGGATCCTTTACGCTCAGGGGGCGCCGCTTGTGGACGGCTTCGCTCTGCCCGTGCCGCGCACCATGCTGCACCCCGCGCAGGGCTCCCCTGAGATGGGCTTGCATGCGGAGTATTTCGCCGGCCCCAGCCTGAATGGCCGACCTGTCAAATCCGGGACCGACCCCCAGATCAACTTTGACTGGAGCGGTGTGAATCCTTTGCCCCGTAACCAATCCAAGAACCTCCCCGGCAACTCCGCCGAGGGTTTCGCCGTGCGCTGGACAGGAATGCTAGGCGCTCCGCAGCCCGGCAGCTACACCTTCTCCTTGAACGCCGGCTATTGCCAGGGCTGCATCACCGGGGAGAGCTTCAAGGTCCTGATCGATGGTCAGGAGGTAGCCGCCTCCACGCCGGCACCCACAACGGCGCCGACGGGGCCCGTCGCCAACGACGAATACACAGGCCTGCCCATTGAGCCGGAGCAAAGGCCGCTCCATTTCACCGTCAACTTCGCCGCGGGGCAACAACACGCCATCGAGATCGACTTCCTTCGCAGGAGCGACTCGGAGGGTTCGGGCGTTACGTTGTCATGGACACCACCCGAGGGCGCCCTGCTTCCCGGGGCTCTGGAAACAGCGAAGAAGGCTGATCTCATCGTCGCCATGCTGGGACTCTCCGCCGACCTTGAAGGCGAAGAGATGCCTGTGAAGCTGCCCGGGTTCAGCGGCGGCGACCGCACGGACATCGGCCTGCCCGCCTCGCAGGAGAAGCTCCTGGAGCAGCTCGCAGCCACGGGCAAGCCGTTGGTCGTCGTCCTCCTGAACGGGTCCGCACTGGCCGTGAACTTTGCTGACCGACACGCGAATGCTGTTCTCGAAGCCTGGTACCCCGGTGAGGTGGGCGGCTATGCGATCGCCGATACCTTGCTCGGCAACAACAATCCCTCCGGCCGTCTGCCGCTCACCTTTTACGCCGCGAGCTCTGACCTTCCCTCCTTTGATGACTACTCCATGCGCAACCGCACCTACCGCTACTTCACCGGGAAGCCGCTCTACAGCTTCGGCTACGGTCTCAGCTACACCAAGTTCTCCTACTCCGGGCTGAAGCTCTCCGCGGGCACCCTGAGCGCCGGCAATCCCTTGACGGTGGAAGCGGACGTACGTAACACGGGCAGTCTGGAAGGCAGCGAGGTCGCCGAACTCTACCTCACCCCACCGTCGGACGGCAATGGAGGCCTCTCGCCGCGCATTCAGCTGGAAGGCGTACAGCGTCTCCATCTCGCGCCTGGTCAGACCAGGCACATCAGCTTCACGCTGGACGCACGGCAGCTTTCCGAGGTCGACGCGGAAGGTGCCCGCTCCGTGCAGGCCGGTCACTACAGCATCGCGGTAGGCGGAGGGCAGCCGGCGGATCCGCGCCTACCCTCGCCCGCGCAAACCGCTGACTTCGTCATCACCGGCACAAAGCCGCTGCCGCACTAGACTCCCCAGCTGTCGCGCCCGGAGGCTGAGCTCACCCTGTACCCTGAAGTCCATGAGCATTGCCACAAAGACCGGCGACGACGGCAGTACCGCACTCATCGGGGGCCGGCGCGTCTCCAAGGCCGACCTCCGCGTGGAAGCGTACGGTACCGTCGACGAACTCAACACCTTTCTCGGCGTCGCCCGCAGCCATTGCAGCGATCCCGAACTCCGGAAGCGCACGGAGGCGATTCAACGCACGCTGTTTCGCGTCGGAGCCGCGCTGTCCCGTCCCTCCGGGGAGCAGCGCGCCGAAGCCGACATCACCGAAGCCGATGTGAACGAGCTCACCGCCCAGATCCACGCCATCGAGGCCGTCGAAGGTCTCCTGGCCGACTGGTCCCTGCCCGGCGCGCATTCCGAGTCAGCGCTTTACGAGGTCGCCCGCACCGTCTGCCGCCGCGCCGAACGCTGCGCCGTCCGCCTGCACGAAACCGACGCCAGCCTGCCGGCAGCGCCGCTCGTTTACCTCAACCGCCTGTCCGATCTGCTTTGGCTTTATGGCCGCCTCATCGAACACCACGCCGGCGTGGACGGACGCCTGCGAAACGAGGGCAAGGCGGGACCGAACTGGTCCCGCGCCTGGTAGCCCGCCATGCCGTGATGCTCAATTTGTTGTCATTCCCGAAGGGAATCTGCGTTTGCTCTACTGCGGCAACGGCTGAAGAGCAACCGTCTTGCCCGTCCGTACCGACGTCCGCGCCGCATCCAGGATCTGCATCACGATCACGTTGGTATCCAAAGCAGTCAGATCGCCCTTGGACTCCAGTTGCCCGTTCATCACCGCGACAAGGTACGCAATCGAACCGCTCTGCGGTCCTTCCAGCGGCGGTGCCGTCGTCAACGCCGGATTCGTGTCAGCCTCGCTCAACCGCACACGGATCTTGTCAGCCGCATCGGTAAAGGCGGTTCCCTTCGTGCCGTAGACCTCCATGTTTTTCACGGCAAAGCTCCAGTTCCAGGAGCCGAGCACGACCGCCTGGGCTCCGGGGTAACGCAGCACGATCGCCGAATCATCGTCCACGTGGGGGTAAATCGCCGGCTTGTCCGTCTGCGCCTCCGCCGTCACACTCAACGGTGTGGCCCCGTGCATCATCCAGGTCGTCAGATCCACACCGTAGCAACCGAAATCGTAAAGAGCCCCGGCCCCGTTCTTCGCCGGATCGGTAAGCCACGAAAGAAACTCCGGGCCCACTCCAATCTCCTTGGGCCCCTGGTGGCCGTCGCGTACGATCACCTTGCGCAGCGTGCCGAGTTCCCCGTTCTGCAGATCGTCGTACGCCGCCCGATTGCTCGCGTACCAGGTCGTCTCATAGTTCGTCAGCACGTGAATGTGGTGCTCTCTCGCCGTCCTTCGAATGGCTAGGGCATCCTCAAGCGAGATCGTCAGCGGCTTCTCCACCATCACACTCACGCCGTGCGAGGCCGCCGCCTCAATCACTCGCCGGTGATCGGCGATGTCCGTGTAGACCAGCACCGCCTGCGGGTGCGCCTTGTCCAACATCGTGTTCAGGTCGGTGTAAAACAGAGTGGAATTCAGGTGAAACTGCTTTCGGTACCGTTCAGCCAGCGCCTGATTCGGCTCTTCGATCCCGACCAACTCGATCTCCGGATGCTTCGCCAACTGTGGCAGAAACCCCAGCACATGCTCATGCACCAGCCCCACCACGGCCACGCGCAACGGCTGCCCACCTCCCGCCGTTCCCTGCGCGCCCGCACGCCCAAGCAACATAAGAAAGAGCGCCAGCAGGCCAATCCAGCCTCTGCCGCCGCTCTTACGGCCGAACGTCTCGCGCTCGAATCTGCTCCGTGCCCGTGTGCTTCTCATTATTGAAGGCTCCTGAACCGAAATACATCTACTGAAGATTGATACCACTGACGGCCGCACCTTCACCGAATCTCCTGGTAGGCATGGCTACGATTCACCGGACACGACCGGATTATATGTCCCTGCAAGATCTTCACGATCGCAATCGTGCACCCTGCGGTGACCTGCTTCCTTAAGTGCGTGGGATCGAATCTTCCGTGCGCATCTTGGCCAATCCGCCGGGCCACCAGTTCCAATCCCCTGCCACGCGCAGCAGCGCCGGTCCGATGACCATGCGCACCAGCGTCGCATCAATCAGGACAGCAACCGCCAGCGTGAAACCGATCATCTTCACCACCAGGAAATCCCCAAAGGTGAACGCCGCGAACACAGCAATCATGATGGCCGCGGCACTGGTAATCAGCCCGGCGGTCCGCGCCAGTCCCTCCGTGATGGCGTCCGCCTCGCCAAAGCCGTTATTGCGTGCCTCACGCACCCTCGCTACAAGAAACACCTCGTAGTCCATGCTGAGTCCAAACACGATGGCAAAGGCAACGATCGGCACCAGCGGAAAGATGCTCCCGGTGGCCTCGCGTACACCCAGCAACCGGCTCAGGTGACCGTCCTGAAACACCAGCACCAGTGCACCGAAGGACGCCATCACCGAAAGCAGATTCAGCGCAATCGCCTTCACCGGAGCCACCAGCGACCGGAACCCGAGCAGAAGTGCCAGCAGCGTTCCGCCAACAACAAGCGCCGTCACCTTGGCAAAACTCTGCTTAACGATCGTCTGGTAATCCGCATTCAAAGCCGGGATGCCGCCGATCAGCAGCGTGGATCCGGGAACGCCGGTCAGCCCGGGCGCTCCGGTCCTGCGTAGCTCACGCACCCAGTCCACCTGTTGCCGCAGCGTGACGGCGCCGGTGGGCAGCACCTCCAGCAGTGCCGTACGTCCATCGGCGCTCAGGAAGGTGCGTCGCGTCTCGCGGGAAAGATCTGTCAGCATAGACCGATTGCTATCCGCCACCGTTGTGATGGAGATCACACGCTGGCAACGGGGATCGCTCGCCAGCCGCTTTGAAAGCCTGTCAACGGTGTTCCAGCCCGCGTCGGTATGGGCAATCGAGTCCTGAGGCAACGTGATCAACACCCGCAGGGACTGCACAACACCCGCACGATCCATGCGTTCCAGCGTGTGAAGCGCCTGCACGGACTCCGCGGCCGGCGGCAACCAGTCGCCCTGGGGAACGCTGGTATCCAGTCGCGTGGCCTGCAGCGCAAGCAGCAGCAGTGGCGCCCCGGCCAACAGAATCGCCAGCCACGGATGCGCGACCACGATCCTTCCCAAGCTCCTCCACCGGTTGCCGGTCCGGGCGCTGCGGTCGGCGTCGAGCTTCGGCGTAAACGGCAGACGGCCAAGGTCAATCCGCGGCCCCAGCCAGGACAGTAGAGCCGGCACGAGCGTGTTGGTCAGCAGTACGCTCGTGCCCGCGACGAGGCAGCCCGCAAGCCCAATCGACCGAATCTCGCTGATAGGCACAATCAGCAGCGCGAGGAATCCGATCATCACCGTGGAAGCAGAGATCAGCAAGGTGCGGCCAGCCTGGCGCGCGGCCATATCCGCAGCCGTTGGGCCGTCATGGCCGGCAGCGATAGCCTCACGAAAGCGGCTGACCATCAGCAGCGCGTAATCGATGCCGAGACCCAACCCCAGCATCGTGGCCAGGTTTTGCACCAGGATCGACAGGTGGAAGCGTTCGGCGAGAAAGCCGGCGATGGCCAGCGTAGTGGCGATCGCCAGCTGCCCTACAGCCAGGGGAATCAAGGCCGCGACCAGGCTGCCGAAGGCGACCAGCAGCAGCGCCAGCGTGACGGGAATTACCAGGCTCTCACCGCGGCGCACGTCGTCGGCACTGGCCTTGCGTATGTCAAAGTTAAGCGGCGTCTCGCCCGTCAACGTGAGCTTGACGGCTGGGTAACGGGCACGCAGCCCGGCCTCCAGGGAGTGCTCCAGTGTGTGCAGCCGCGGCACCACCAACTCCGCCGGCCCGCTATCTGCAGAGAGCCCGACGAAGATGAAAGTTCCTCCACCCTTGCCCAGAAAGATCGGATCGCGGAGATCCCCGTAGGAGACAACGCCAGAGACGCCCGGCTCCTGCCGCAAGGCATCGGCAATCGTCTGAAGAGGCGCCGCTCCCGCGGCTGTGTTCGCCGGCGGAAGCCCCTGCACGACAAGAGCCACGCGGTCGACGAACGGCGAGTGAAACCCCTGGCTCAACTCCTCGTTGACAAGTTCGGCCTGGCTACCCTCCACGCGGGTCGCTGTTTCAAGATGCCGCTCGCTGTGAAACGAAAAAGGAAGCAGCGCAAGGACGGCGACAAGCACAACCAGAGCCACCCCGAACCGGCGCACATTCATGGATTGATCATGTCACAGGAGATGCCGCCGGAGACAGGCTTCGCCCATCTGCTAAATTGGTGTCGTTCCCCCGTACCTCGTCCACCCGCAAATCATTCACCCGTACCCTCGTTCACCCGCAGATCGTCCACCCGCAAGTCGTTCACCGCAAGTCGTTCACCGCAA
>CAXSBL010000012.1:0-7417 GCA_964235515.1 uncultured Bryocella sp. | reverse complement strand
CCGCAAGTCGTTCACCGCAAGTCGTTCACCGCAAATCTAAGGAGAAGTAATGCGCCTCATCGCGATCCTCGCCCTGGCTGCCGCCCTACCGTCAGGAAACGCCGATCCTCGCATCGGTTCTTGGACGCTTGTTTCAGCACATTCCACCATGGATCCGGCGGACACGCTTTCCATCACGCCCGTACCCAACGGCGTTCATCTCGTCATGTCCGGTGAGGTGCATCTTGACGTCACGGCACGCGCAGGTGGACATGGAACCTCCGTTGCGGGCAATCCGGCGTTCAATCAAATTGAGCTGCACAGAATCAACAAGCGGCAGTCCGAGGTGAAGGAAGAGAAGGACGGAGCTCTGGTCGCCACCGTGCGCGAAACCATCTCCAATGACGGAAAAGAACTCACCATAAAAACAGTCACTCCGAATAAGCCGGACCAGGTCACCGTGTGGGAGCGAAGCGGCGCCGTCGTGCCCGGCAATCTGTCTGCCGGGCAATGGACGGAGGACCTCAGCAAGACTCGTCTGCGTCAAGGGTTGGTATTGAAGATCGAACCCGCAGGCAGCGACGGCATTCACTTCTCCGGCGACGGCAGCTTCACCGGACGCCTCGACGGCAAACCGTACGATCTGCAGAACTCTCGCAACGACACCGTGCAGCAGACCCTGACCGATCCTCACACCGTGGATGCAACGTACCGGCGTGACAATCAGATCACGCAAAAAGACAGGTGGGTCGTCTCGGCGGACGGAAGGACGTTGACGCTGACCAGCAACGGCACGCTGGAAACCGGTCAACACGTGTCCGAAAATCTGGTCTTCCAAAAGCAGTAACGGCAACGATCAAAAAGAAGCGCTGGTGTTGAAAGCCGCCAGCGCTCTGCTTGATCGTTACAGTTCATTGTCATTCCCGAGGGAACCCACCTGCTGCGACGATGCCATCAGGCATTCTGCGTAAGCACAGCCGCAACAACATCCATCTGCCGCGGAGCCACCGAGATAATACCCTTGCGGTTCATGAACTTCAGTATTCCATTCACCACGTCATCGAGCGATGGATCCGCCTTGCCCCACACGGAGGCATCCCGCGCCGCCTGGTACGACGAATTATCGTAGCGCTTGAACTCCATCGAAGAGATGTTGTCCACCGAGCCCACAAGAAAGTCCAGCAACGGAAACAGCAGGTCTTCCTTTCGGCATCTCCGGATCAGCTCCGGAACAAACTCGGCGATATTGAAAATCTCAAACTGCCGGCCCGTCTGCTTGGTAATCAGATCCGTGATGTCCAGCATATTGGCGTAGTCATCCCGCACCACATGGTAGGTCTGGTTCGCGGTTCCCGGGCTCGTGGCAATCGCCACGATGTTGTTCGCCACAATATCCGCCGGAACGAAGCTCACCTGGTTCAAGGCATCCACACCGATGCCGTGGTTCACCATAAAAGCGACCAGGCGAACCGCGATATCAAAGTTATTGCCGCCTCCCAGCACGGACGGACTCACAAGCGCAGGCCGGAAGATCCTCGTTGAAAGTCCCTTCTCGCGGGCATCGGCCACAACCTGCTCCGCTACCCACTTGGTCTGGCTGTAACCGAAGTCAAGCAGTTCCATGTCCTGGTTTTGATCCGTCTCCCAGAGAACGCTCTTGACCGCCCAGCCGAACACAAACGTCGTGGAAACGTAGTTGAACTCCTTGGGCCGCCCCTCAAACGCCAACCGCAGCACCTCATTGGTACCCAGCACATTTGCATCGCGCATGCGGTCATAGTTGAAGAGGTAGTTCACGGTCGCGCCGTTGTGAAAGATGGTATCCACGCCGTTTGCCAGGAACTCCCAGGCATCCTTCGCCAAACCCAGGCCCGGCTGCGCCAGATCACCGCACAGCGGAAACACGCGGCCCTCAAACATCTGCATCAGCGCGGGACTACACGGCCCCATTGACTCCATCGCTGCCTTCAGACGCTGCCGGCCCTGCTCTTCGTCCGCGGACCGCACAAGAACGTAGATCTTCGCGCTCGTCTGCTCCAGCAGACTCTTCATCAAAAACGGTCCGATAAATCCGGTACCGCCGGTCAAAAAGACATCGTTCAACACCGGAACCAAGGGCAAAACGGATGGCCGTGGAGGATCAAAGGTCAACGTTCGATCCTTGCTCATCATCGCCTTCTCTTCGGCGCGCTGTTCTTCGCGGAAGGCGGCCAAGGAAAGGCGAAGGTGCTCCAGCGCCTCCTCCGGTGCGGTCTCAAGGTGTTCGGCCAGCTGGAACAACTCCGCCACACTGACGCGCTGGATGACGCCGATGTCCACCTGCCTGGCCAGTATCTCAGCGCCTTTATTCTTCAGCAGCTCCCGGATCTCGTGCATGAACACCACCAGATCCAGCGAGTCCAAACCGGCCTCAATCACGTTGTAGGATTCGTTGCCGGTGAGGTTGTATCTCGCCTTGAGCACATCGAAGGAAGATTTGGTCTCGGAACAGTCGGCGACACCCGCATCCTTCTCCCGCGAAAATTCAGAGAGCACGGTGAACTGGCCGTCAAGCCACATCTGCTTTGTCTTGTGGCGCATGATCTTGCCTGAACTGGTTCGCGGAATCGCACGCGGCGCGATGAACGAGATCAGCGCCACCTCCACGTTCAGGTAGTTGCGGACTGCCGTCGCCAACTGCCGCGCCTCCGGCAGCGTCTGCGTGTTCTTCACCTCTGCCACAATGGCGAGCGCCGGCTCGCTGTCTTCATGAATCTGAAAGGCCGCCACACAATGTGCCCGGATCAGGCTAGAGGCCCGCTCCACAACGCTTTCAATGTCCTGCGGATAATAGTTCTGTCCGCGCAGAATGATCATGTCCTTGATGCGGCCGCAGACAAAGAGCTCGCCGTCATGCAAGAAGCCCATGTCGCCGGTACGCAGAAATCCATCGTCATACGGCGTGTCATCCACCAGACGCGCGCGAAACTGCTTCAGCGTCAGCTGCGGGTTATTCCAATAACCCAGGCACTTTCCACTGCCGGCGATCCAGATCTCGCCAATGCTTCCGGCGGGCAGCGTATCGTGCCGCTCCGGATCTACAATGCGCACATCCAGGCCAGCCAGCGGCTTTCCGCAACTGACAACCTGCGTGGAGGCCCCGATCTCCGACACCTCAGCAGTCATCCGAGCCTGACCCAACGCCAGCGCATGCTTGTTCACCGAGACGATCTTGCGGCCGCCCATCGAAACCGCCAGTGTATTTTCGGCCAGCCCATACGCCGCATAGAAGCTCTCCGACCGGAGCCCATAGGGCTGGAACGCCTCCAGAAAACGGGTATACGTCTCCGCCTTTACAGGCTCTGCCGCGACCATGAGCACATGCAGCGAGCTAAGATCACAACCCTCCAGACTCTCCTTCGCAACCCTGCCCGCACGCAGGCAATACTCATAGGCGAAGTTGGGCGCGGCCGTCGCCGTCGCGCGATACTTCGAAATCGTCTCAAACCAGACAACCGGGCGCTGAATAAAGTCGGTAGGCGCAAAACCGTACGTCGTTCCACCCTTCAGCGCCGGGTACAGGTAACATCCGATCAGCCCCATGTCGTGATACTGCGGCAGCCAGGAGACCACGACCGGATCCGGATGATCGATCACCAGCGGACAGGTCTGCAGAATGTTCTCATGCGTCACCATCACGCCCTTCGGTTCGTTCGTCGACCCCGAGGTGTACTGGAGAAACAGGATCTCCGCAGGATCAGCCGAGGCCAACGTGCTCACCGGCTCCAGAAAGTCTTCCGTCACAATCCAGGGCAGACCTGAGATGTAATCAATGTCGACACCGGACGTGGAGACACCGCTTCGCGCAAGATTCGTCTTCAACGACGCATGGTACGTCCCACTGGTCAAGACTCCGGCAGCCTGGCAGTCCTTGGCAATGTGAACGATCTTGTAAAGTGCGCTCTGGAAGCCGCGGGAGCTCGGCGGGTACACCGGGACGGGAATTAATCCGGCGCGCACACAACCGAAAAACGCGCAGATCATCTCCAGGCCGGGCGGGTACGCGAGCAACAGGCGATCCCCCGGGACAAACCTGCGCTCTTGCAGTAAAGAAGAGGCGATTGCCTTCGTTCGCCGAATAAAAGAGGCGTAGGTGTAGCTTTCGAGTGATTCGCCGTTCAGATCCAGGTAAGAATACAAAAGCTTGTGCGGGTGCTCACTGCCGAGCCTATCCAATGTATCTACGATCGATACCATATATTTCAGCGATACCTTCCAGGGTTTGGAGAGCGAAGTTCAGTACGTGCGGAACTCTGGGAAAGGCTGCTGCCCAAACCCCGATGTCTCAGATACGGCTGGGTACGCGATTGAGACGCCTGCCCAGGAACCGAAGGGCAGTCGACCAAAGGACCGTGGACGACCCTGTGTTTCCCTACTCGGCACGCACTCTTCGCAGAGACGTGGGAACGCAGGAAAGAGTGGAAGGCCGAGCAGCCCCGCTGGTCGGTAGCTCCGTTCCAGGCGTCTTCGTTCCGTGCGATCAATGCGGTTCATGGTAGCAGAGCCGGGTGTTCATGCGATAGCACCGATAAATTGACACACGGTGCGCTCAGCAAAGCTCAGCCAGGGCTCTGTAAGGGCTCTGCGTCAATCCTATTTCTTGCTCTTGCCAGCTGTTCACGCTACCATCACTGCGGCAGGCGGCGGGCACGGCACAGCTGCAAAGCGATACCGTTGCGGACGTACACACCGGAGAACCGGGCCAGCCTGACACAAAATGGAGGCGGCGGTGAAGTCCATGAACTCTGAAAGCGGAGCCGTAGCCACGTTGGACACGGTGGCCACGGCATCGACGGTGGACCCGGACTCAGAGGACATTCTCTCCCCTGCTTCCGCGTCGCACCCTGCCCCCGCCGAAGTTGCAGGCGCAGCAGCCTCGTTTCCAAAAGTCCTGCGCCGGCGCCTGGACAGGTTCTTTTCCGACGAATCCATCTCGCCCAAAGCCGACAGCACCATGTGGATCAAGATCGCCGCGGGCCTCGCCGTGCTGGCAGGCAGCTGGGCGGCGATCTATCTCTTCAGACCGGATTCCTGGAAGTTTGTTGGTCTTTATCTGCTGGGCGGTCTGGCTCAAACCTTTCTTCTGCTGAATATCGCGCACGACAGCAATCACAACGCCATCTCATCCTCGTCTTCGGTCAACAAAACTCTCAACTACGTCTTCGATCTTTGCGGCATCAGCTCCTACATGTGGCGCATCCTGCACCACCGGGGACATCACTCCTGCGTCAACGTTCACGGTGAGGACGACGCTCTCTCCGGACGTGGTCTGCTCCGCTTCACACCGCACGAGCCGCGCCGGCCGATGCAGCGCTTTCAGCACATCTACGCTCTGTTCTTATATGCGATGTTCTCGCTCGACTATGTTTTCGTACGCGACTTCGAGTCCTTCTTCTCCCCGGCACACGAATATCTGAAGCGCACCCAACATCCCCTCCGGGAATACGTCACCCTCATCGCCGGCAAGCTGTTCTACGTTACCTACATGCTGGTTCTGCCGATCGTACTGCTGGGCAAGCCGATCCTGCTGGTTCTATTGTCTTTCCTGCTCGTACATCTGGTCGTCGGCCTAACGGTGTCCCTCGTCTTCCAAACCACACACACCGTAGAAGACACCCACTTCCCTTCCAGCCGCAACGAGTTCGACAACAGCGTCTATCACATCTTCGCCACAACGGCCGACTACGCCACAGCCAACCCGCTGGTCGGCTGGCTCACCGGTGGCCTCAACTACCACATCGTTCACCACCTTTGCCCCTTTGTCTGCCACACCCACTACGGTCCTCTCACCAGGATCGTGAAGCAAACGGCAGAAGAGTTCGGGGTACCCTACCGCCAGAACCCCACCATGACCCGGGCCGTGTGGCACCATCTGATCCTGCTCAAGCAGTTGGGAACGGCCGACTGAGGCAGCGCATGTCCACATCGGCTCTCAACGGAGCCGGCGCCTTGCGTAGAACGCGACACGATTCCCAAGCCCTAATCCTGAGCCACGTCCCGGTCAGCGAGGTGTGATGTCGAAAGTCCACATCCCGGCAGTCTCTCGCCTCCGCTCCTTCGCGGATTCCCGTGCCATCGTCGCCAATCCCGTCGAGGTCCTCACCGCCTACACAGAGCGGTACGGTGAAACGTTTCAGTTCTATCTGGGCGGCCTCAAAAAGGCGATCGTCACGACCAGCCCGGCGGTCATGCAGCACGTTCTGAAGACCAACGCGGAGAACTACCAGAAGTCCGACATCCAGGTGAAACGGATGGGGCACTTCCTGGGCAAGGGGCTGCTGACAACCCACGGCGAAGCCTGGCGCACGCAGCGCCGTCTGATTCAGAAGGGGTTCGACCGCAAACAGCTCGATGCGCTCTCCGCGATCATGCAGGATTCGCTCACCGAATCCATGCAGCAGTTCGACGCGCAGGTTCGTACCGGCCCCGTCGACATCTACCCCCACCTCATGAAGATGACCTTCGCCATGGTCGCCCGTTCTCTGTTCGGGGCTCACCTCAAGGATGAGGACATCGCTCTGGTAAGCGACACCATCTGCACGGTGCAGGAGTTCATCGTCCGGCAGACGCTGCAGCCGTACATGAACCCATGGTTTGCCGCCTCGGGCACCCTGCGCCGGCATGAAGGGATGCGGACACGCGCGGATGGCGTCCTGCTCGAGTACATCACCGCACGCCGCCATCAACCGCCCGGCAGCGACCTCCTGCAGACACTCATGGACGCCCGCTACAGCGACGGCGAGGGCATGAGCGATGAACTCGTCCTGAGCGAAAGCATGCAGCTGCTGGTAGCCGGCCACGAGACCTCGTCCAATGCCCTGTCCTGGCTGCTCTACCTCTTGAGTTCGCGTCCGGATTGTCTGGCGAGGGTACGCGAAGAGTTCGATGCCGTGCTGGGTGACGCGCCGTTGAGCCACGGCGATGTCGCCAAGTGCACCTTCGCCACGCAGGTCATCCAGGAAGGTCTCCGCCTGTACCCGCCATTCTGGATGGTCGACCGCATGGCCATGGCGGATGACCGTGTCGGCGATCTTCCCATTCCCCAGGGTTCGACCGTCATCGTGTTCGTCTACGGCGCGCATCACGCACGGCAGCACTGGCCGGATCCGGAGATCTTCGATCCGGAGCGTTTCGTGAAAGGCAGCGAAAAGCTGCGTACACCCTTCACCTATCTGCCCTTCGGCGGCGGACCGCGCGTATGCATCGGCAACAACTACGCCATGCTGCAGATCCTGATGATCCTAAGCACGCTGCTCAGAAGGTACGATCTCCACCTGGTTCCCGGCCAAACCATCGAACCCCGCGCGGTGGTGATCCTGCGCCCGAAGCACGGCATCCGCATGAGCTTCACCGAAGCCAAGCCAACCGCCCTCCGCAAAGAGGAAACCACAAGCTGCAT
>CAXSBL010000011.1:82536-91038 GCA_964235515.1 uncultured Bryocella sp. | reverse complement strand
AAAAAGCCCCGTGAACACGGGGCTTTTTAGAAAATGGCGGAGAGTGAGGGATTCGAACCCCCGATAGCCTTGCGACTATGTCTGATTTCGAGTCAGGTGCATTCAACCGGGCTCTGCCAACTCTCCCCGCTTCAGTTTACTGCTGATTTAGCGCTCTGCCAACGCCGGGTTCATACGCCTCGTGCGGACGGTCTCCGTTGCTTGGGCTACTCCGTCGAGCGGAACTGCTGGGAGCTCCGCTTCTTCCGAGGCCTTGAGACCTAGCTTCTTCCGAAGCTCCGCATCGATGCGCGCAAAGGTTTCCTTATTCTCCTTCAAATAGTTACGCACGTTTTCGCGGCCCTGACCGATACGCTCCCCGGAGTAGCTGTACCAGGCTCCAGACTTCTCGACGATGTTGTGCAGCACTGCCAAGTCCAGGGTGTCGCCTTCGCGCGAGATTCCCTCGCCGTAAAGGATGTCGAACTCCGCATCGCGGAAGGGCGCGGCTACCTTGTTCTTCACGATCTTGACCTTGGTTCGCGAGCCGACCACGACGTCGCCATCCTTGACGGCACCGATGCGGCGAATGTCGATGCGTACAGAGGAGTAAAACTTAAGCGCACGGCCGCCTGTGGTCGTCTCCGGGTTGCCGAACATGACGCCGATCTTTTCGCGGATCTGATTGATGAAGATCAGACTTGTGCGGGACTTTGCAACCGTGCCGGTCAACTTCCGCAAGGCCTGCGACATGAGCCTGGCCTGGAGGCCGACGTGAGAATCACCCATTTCACCGTCCAGCTCGGCCTTCGGCACAAGCGCCGCGACGGAGTCGACCACGAGCACATCAATGGCACCCGACTTTACCAGGGCTTCTGTAATCTCCAGCGCCTGCTCGCCGTAGTCCGGTTGCGAGATGAGCAGATTATCGATGTCTACGCCCAACTTCCTTGCATACAGAGGGTCCAGAGCATGCTCGGCGTCTACAAAGGCTGCCAAACCACCCATGCGCTGCGCCTCGGCAATGATCTGCAGCGTGATGGTCGTTTTGCCGGAGCTCTCCGGACCAAAGATCTCAATCACACGTCCGCGGGGCACACCACCCACGCCCAGGGCAGCATCGAAGGAGATCGACCCCGTCCCAATCACCGCAATCGGAACGATGGCTTCTTTTGATCCAAGCCGCATGACCGAGCCCTTGCCAAATTGCTTCTCCAACTGCGAAAGGGCGGACTCGATAGCTTTGTTACGGTCTTCGGCCAAGGTGCTCTCCTGTGTGCTGCGACTCAAGGCAAAGTCTAGCATTCCGGAATGATGAAAAGCAAAGGAAAGGCGAAAGCGACTTACCACTTCCGAGGGGTTCACGGGAAGTGCTGCGCTTGCATTTCAGACAAACCGAACGGCTCTTATCGTTGCAGCAGATCGACTGGCTCATGCACGTCCTTGATGCGAAAGAGCGCCCCCAGCGCAGGATGCCGGATCGCCATGGCACGGTACATCTCCCAGGCCACAAGGCGGTAGCTGTAATGGCCGGCGATGCCGGAGCGCAGCTCCGAGATATACAGTGCCTCGGCAAAGTCCATCTTGAACATGGCACGGCAGCGCGTACCCAAGGGCAGCAGGTAGCGGGCGCTTTCGGCTGCTTCCGGCTCACCGCTGACCCGCACACGCTCGTAGGCGGCGTGGGCTTCGGTCATGGCCTGGTGATAGAGCCCGTCAAGGCCGGCTTCGGCCAAGGTCGGCTGCCCGGGGCAGACTGGCTCCTCGTAGCCGTGCAGGGCGCTGAACTGCTGAATGAGCTGGGTGCAGCGCCGGTGACGGTGCATGTCACGGAAGCCGCCGATGTCCATAAGAACGTCGAAGCGGAAGCCATCACCGCTCTTGAAACCTCGCAGAAGCTCGTCATGCGGGCCGCGATGTCGGGCACCCAGGGCGATCAGTTCATTGCGGCGCGCCTCAGGCAGAGCTCCTACCGCGCCGCGGAGCTGGCGATAGGAGTAGTGGCAATGTGGGTAGAGCAGGGATGTGGCAATTTCGACCTCCAGATCCTCGTCGTCGTCCAGAAGATCGACAAGGGGAGCCGGGTAGATGGGTGCATCTCCCATCAGCTCGCGTGCCGCCTGATCCAGCTCGGTGCAGCTGTTTTGCAGGTAAGCGTTGGGCTCGGCGTACTTCACCAGGGTGGGCGCGGTGCGTACTTCGGGCAGCAGCTTGCTCATCAGGCTGACCGCGTCCGGATCGGCGTATCCTTCGCCGGCCAGTTCTTCCAGGCGTTCGCGCTGCAAATCCCAAGCCGGGTTGCGCGCCGCTTCCCGCAGTTTGGTTCCGAGGTCGCGCACCTCGGCGAGAGGGCTGGAGAGCAGGCGCGACACCTGCGTTTCCAGCGTGCGCGCATTTACAATCTGCCCCAGTGAGGTATTCGTGGCCAGCGGCAGAAGGTAGCGGGCGACATCAAAGGCGCGGGCCCGCAACGTACGTTCGTAGACCTCCGGCTTTGTCTCCTCCGGGCGGGCCAGCGTCTCGCGCAGCTTGTCCGTCATGCGCTTGCTGAGCTGCTCGTACGCCCCGAAGAGCGATGTAACCGACGCGTTGAACTCCGCACGTCCAGCATCGGAGAGCACCGGGGTGTACCAGCCGGAACGTTGAAAATTTTGATAGCGCGTGGAGCGCTCCTGGCCGTCCCAGCGCGTTTCGTCCACGAGCGCAATGGCCGCGAGCAGGCTCAGCCGCTCCACCGCCATGGGAACGTGCGCCAGGTCGGCGATCGAGCGGTGCCCGTACTGAAAGTAAAAGGTATTCAGAAACTGCTCGGCACGTTGGGTGCTGATCTCCGCCAGAGATTCGCGCAAGGTCAGCGACGAACGGGAGTATTTCGCCATGGCATAGGCCAGCACCTCGGGCTCGGCCCCGTGAATCGCATACACCTCGGTCTGCGGCAGGGAGGCCGGTAGTGCGGCCTGGGGCGCCACGGTATCAACCGGCGTTGCAACGGGAGGAACGGGATCGTCAGAGACCAGCGAGTGCATAGAATCCAAAGTATAGCGATCCGCGGCCGTGCACGGATCCATACGGGGGTGATCGGCTCCTATACTGTCCAAAGTCAATCGAATACTGTCCGAAGTCAATTGAAGGAGATCGTCCCTCTATGGCATCACCGGAGAAGCGCGTTGCCCTGGTTACGGGTGCGTCCCAGGGCATCGGACGAGCCATCGCCCTGCAGCTGGCCCAGGCTGGTCACACCGTGGCGCTGGCGGCCCGCAACGAAGGCAAGCTTGCCGAAGTGAAGGCGGAGATCGTGGCTGCCGGCGGTGTCGCCGAGGCGTTCCCCTTGGACGTGTCGGAGGAAGCCTCGCTGCGCGCGGGTGCCAAGGCCGTTCTGGAGCGGCTTGGCACCGTGCACATCCTGGTAAACAATGCGGGCATCACCCGCGATAGTTTGGCGCTGCGTATGAGGGCAGCCGACTTCGAGGAGGTCCTGCGGGCGAATCTGACAGGCGCCTTTCTGCTGACGCAGGCGCTGCTCTCGCCCATGATGAAGGCGCGCTGGGGCCGGATCGTGAACATTACGTCGATCGTCGGCGAAACCGGGGCCGCCGGGCAGGCGAACTACGCTGCGTCCAAGGCGGGCCTGATCGGGCTGACAAAATCGCTGGCACGCGAGTTCGCCTCGCGCGGCATCACCGTAAACGCCGTCGCGCCCGGATTCATCCAGACGGCCATGACCGACGTCCTCACCGAGGCGCAGAAGACCGGCATCCTTACCCAGATCCCCCTTGGTCGCTATGGAGCGGTGGAGGATATCGCGGCTGCGGTCGCCTTTCTCAGCTCCGAGGCTGCCGGTTACATTACCGGGCACACCCTGGATGTGAACGGGGGCATGTACATGGGCTGATTCTTCCCTAATCGGGAACAGTCTAGGCGGTTGTAGGCATTTGTGCCGATTCCTTCGTGGATATGCCCGGTGCCGCCGCATACACGAATCTGTGCTGGTGCAAAGATTCACAATCGGAGGCAACTTGAGGCTTGCAGGCAGCGGGGCAGGATCGTTACTCTCCGGTCAATGGCCAACATGCATGCAGCTCTACCTCTAACCCCGACTGCGCCGCCGCCGTCGGCGCCGATCGCGATCGGCGTCACCATTCGCGAATTTCGCCTGCAGCGCGGCATGTCGCAGGGCGACATCGAAAAGCGCACCGGCCTTTTGCGCTGCTACCTCTCGCGAGTCGAAAACGGCCACACCATCCCTTCGCTCGACACGCTGCAGAAGATCGCCGTGGCTCTGGACCTCCCCCTCAGTCAGTTCTTTGCTGACGAACAGGTCCGCGATATGGGCGCAGCCAGCCTGAATGAGACGGAAATTCACTTTCTGACTGAGATCCAACGGTACTCAGCGAACCTCGGGGAGACTGACCGCAGGCTGCTCTTGGCGATGGTGCGAAAGTTCGCTGCAACGGCGAACGGGCTGGTCGACTAGCCCGATTCCTAAGCCATATATTTTCCGCACGGTTCTCTACTGAAATTGCGCTGGCCGTGTGAATGTGGCTACGGCGTAGCACAGAAGGCAAAGTACCAGAGCGGCTGTCGCAAAGACGAGAACCTGCCGGGCCCTGTAGCTGGAACGGCCAGAGGTCATGCGTGGGAACAACGGCAGGCCCAGGGCAAGGCCGCCCAGGAAGCCACCCACATGGGCGCTGTTATCGATCCGGGGCAGGGTGCCCGGGGCCAGGTGCATGAGTCGCAGGTGCTGCGGTGAAAAGCCCGGAAGAAACCCGGGTGCCACGCCGATCGCCAGGTTCGCCACCGCAAAGAAGATTACCTGCTGCCGCAGGCTGCGCAGTTCGGCCCAGGGTAACGCCAGGCGCCGGTTAGACAACAGCACAATCAGGATGCCGGCGACCCCGAAGATGGACCCGGACGCGCCGGCGGTGAGGCTCCACTGGCCCCGGAATACGCCGAACGCCAGCGATTGCAGCATGCCGGCTATGCCGGTCAAGAGGTAAACCGCGACCAGCCCAGCCTGACCCAACAGAGGCTCACCGAACAGGCCAAGATTCCAGAGGCACCACATGTTCAGCAGCAGATGCAGTGGTGTGACATGCACAAAGTTGGCTGTAAGGAGCCGCCACCACTGGCCCTGGCCCAGGATGCTGTCCGGCGCGCTGCTGCCGAAAAACAGCAGGACCCCTGTGCTGAAGGGTGCCGTCAGGACCGAGCCGTAGGCGTGCTGGCGAATCAGCAGCGGCACGGGACCGAACACCGACATCAGCAGAAAGACGGCCACGTTGATGCCGATCAGCGTGTACGTTGCGGGGTAGGCCAGCAGGGAGGGAGGGCGTTCCTGGCGTTGGGTCGTGGCGGGGAGATCCGCTGAAGAGGCGTCAATCACCGCTGGGTGCCTCAACGGTTGGGCCGGCTCGGAGTTTCCGTCCTGCAGGGTCATGGAGTGCCACCGGGCGAGAGCCGGGAAGCCCGTCGGGGCCGGGCGGAGAGCCGTAGCCTACGCTCAGTGCGCCTGCAGGCGAGCTTCGGTGTGCATCGACGACTAGGAACCGTGTGGGTCACCTGCTGTGATGGTAGCGCATGATGGATAGGGATCTGATCGTCTTCAGATGAAACGCAATTTGGCGCCGCTGCGCTTCACTGCGCGAAGAGAGCACGCCTTCAAGCCGGAGATGCCAGGGGATCAAAGGCAGATCGGTTCCAAAGGTTCATCCTGCCCGGCCAGCACGATGCGATTGCCGAGCAGGGACAACCGGTCGCCGATGGCCTGTTCCGCCGCGTAACGCGCCAGATCCGGCAGATTGTTCTGCTCGGAAAGATGCCCCAGCACGATGGTGTGGGCTCCGCCATCGTAGTCACGGGTCAGAAACTCCGCCGCCGCAGAGTTTGAAAGGTGCCCTACCCGCGACAAAACCCTCTGTTTCAGGGACCAGGGGTAGGGGCCTTCCCGCAGCATCTCGATGTCATGGTTGGACTCCAGCAGCAGCACGTCCACCTCGCGCATCGCGAGCTTCACATTGGGTGGCATGTAGCCGAGATCTGTGGCTACGGCCATGCGCAAGCTCTCCCTCCGTGCATGGAAGACGAATCCGCACGGGTCGGCCGCATCGTGCGGGATCGTGAACGGATTAACGTCGATGTCACCGATAGAAAATTGCTTGCCGGCCTGGAAGTACTCGACCGCCGGCAGAAACGCGGGATTCACCCGAGCCACGGTCCGGGTCTCTTCCGGCTCACACGGCTCCGCGTGTGCGGCGATCTGCACCGAGGCCGGCTCCGGTGCATCCTGTTGCACCGCCGATGCCTCATCCACCAGCAGCACCTCATCCATCGCCGCCGGTTCCTCCTGCGCAGACGTTTGCAGCGCGAGCCGGTGCGCGGGCAGGTGGTCCCGTTCCGGCGCGAGGGAGATGCCTTGGCGCGCAGCCTGCTCCTGCCGCAGATTGTCCAGCCATTGTGCGTAGGTCATCCGCTTGCGCGGGGTCATCATGCGGGTCCAGGCGCGGTGCGTGGCCTCCGTAAAGAAGACGGGAATGCCGAACCGGCGGGCCAGGACACTCAAACCGGCCACGTGGTCCAGGTGCTCATGGGTAATCAGGATGGCGGTCAGGCTGGCCGGATCTTCCCCGCTCGCGGCCATGCGCTTGAGCAACTCACGGCAGGACAGGCCCGCGTCGATCAGGAGGCTGGTGGCGCCCGCAGAGACCACCGTGGCGTTGCCCTTGGAACCCGATGCTAGCACCGTCATCCGCACCCTTTGAGCATACGCCCAAATGCGGAGAAAACCCCACAACTACCGGTGCTAGCCCGCTTCAGGACGGAGCGGCGCGAGAAAGTTCACCACGGATCGCATCACGACCTCTTCCCGCTGATTGAAGACGGTGGTCCGGGACTGGACGACGCCGAAGTGAGGCCTGGACTGCGACAAACGAACGGTAAGGATCTCCGCCTCGGTACGCAGGGCGTCGCCCGGTCTCACCGGCTGCGTCCAGCGCATCTCCTCCACGCCGGCCCCGATGATGCCGCCCGCTATGTGGAGCGACTCAACTCGTAATCGCATCACGATGGCGGCCGTTAACCAGCCGGAGGCTGCCAGTCCCTTGAAAAAGGAGCTCTCCCCGGCGGCTTCATCCAGGTGAAAGGGTTGCGGATCGTAACGCTCTGCGAACTCCTTGATCTCTTCGGCCGTGACACGGTAGCTGCGCTCGGAGTTGAAGCACAATCCCGGACGAAGATCCTCGAAGTAAAGCTCTGTCGGCATGCACGTTCTCCTCTGCTATGGCATCGCTCCAGCGCGGGAACGTAGTCCTGAGTTTACCTGCACTCGCGTTGACCTCCGTCGCCCTTTCTCACGCAAGTCGCACGGTTGCGGCAAACGGTGGCTGCGGCAGATAGGCTGTATTCATGAAGTCCTTTAGCCTGCTCATTCTGCTTGCCGCTACCCCGTACCCTGGCTTTCGCGTTGCGCAGGCTCAGGAGGCAGCCGGCGCGGCTCACCATATCCATCCGCCCACCCAGCGTTCCACGGCTCTTTCCATCCGTGTGGGTGAAAGACACCTTGTCCTCTCAGCGGCCGACTTGCAGGCGCTACCCCAAACCTCCGTCACCGTCCTGAATGGGCACACCAAGGCGGACGAGACCTACTCCGGCCCCCTCGTCTCCGATGTGCTTGCAAGGGCCGGCGTCGCGTTGAGCGGCGCCACCGAGCATGACATTTTGCGATCCTACGTCGTGGCTACCGGCACCGACGGTTACTTCGTGGTATTTTCCGGAGCGGAACTGCAGAGCGCCTTACACAAGGCGCAGTGCATCGTGGCACTCACCAAGGGTGGACAGTCACTGACCGAAGATGGTGCCTTTCAACTTGTCGATACACTGGACGTGAAACCGGCGCGCTGGGTGCGTAACCTGAGTGGGTTGGCTGTCATGCCCGTCGCCTCCAACCCATAAATCGGGTGTTTCGATGCGAATGGCTCGCCCAGAAGCTGGATCACGGTGACAGGATCCGCAAGACCGGTATCCCACTTTTGATGTAGAGGTGTACCACCCTTCCACACCCCCTAGCATGTTCGTATGATGCTCATGCGTAACGTTACTGAAATCCTTCCAGGAAACGAATGGCGCACGAACGCTGCAGTTTTACTGAATTACTGCCACACCGTCGTGCGACCCGATTGTGAACAGCTAAAAATCGCCATGGCCGAGTATGCCGCCAGCCTGGGACGTAAGGCGGCTTAACCCTGCTTGCCGTAGCACCTTTGCGCCATGGCGAAGCGGCAAATTGCGAGTCTCTCACGCACAATATCCGCCACCTAACATATGAGGCTGTGGACATCAGGTCTCTAAGGAAAGTGGAATACCACAAATGTGGCATCGTTGCCTTCTCTGCGACGCGAGATGACGAATGTCGTGCAGCGGCCTGTCACGACGGGGCTAGTCTCTGCACTGGAACGGTGTATTGGCCGCTTTGGTCTTAGGCACGCCGGGGTCTTAGGCAGGGCCGGGTCTTAGGCAGGCCCGGGT
>CAXSBL010000011.1:59294-82436 GCA_964235515.1 uncultured Bryocella sp. | reverse complement strand
TGGTCTTAGGCACGCCGGGGTCTTAGGCAGGGCCGGGTCTTAGGCAGGCCCGGGTGCAGCAGCGCCCAAAGCGGACTTCTGTGTCAGAGTTTGTGCGGGGGCAAGCTCCAGCACCTGGGAAGCCGTGGCGACCAGCGCGATCCAGAACAGGTCGGCGCCCAGCAGGTGCAGCAGCTGCAGCGTGATCGGCGCCAGAGTCAAAACATCAGCCACGCCCAGCACGATCTGTGAGGCAACCAGCGCCACCAGCCAACGGCCACGTTCCCTGCGCAGCCCGAACGATAGAACCGCAACGGCTATGACAGCTCCCAGCGAGGACGCTGGGTGGATCCATCGCATCCGGATAAGCAGGGGAGAGCTCGAAGAGAGGTCGGCGGCAATGGCCGAGCGCAGGTTGGAAGAAGGAAACAGCGTGTCAGCGAGCGCAGCCACCGAGCCTGTCGCTCCCGTGAGCATTGTCAAGGCGATCGCAAGCCATGCGGCCTGGCGTGGAACGGATCCACCCTCCTTCACTGCTGCCGCACGGGGGTGCTGCCACCACCAGGTCAGCGTCAGCGCACCCAGCAGCAGCAGGGTGTTGGTGAAGTGCACACATTGCACCAGAACACGGGCGTCCGAGGTGTTGTGCTCCACATAGCCCCCGAGCACCAGAACCGCTCCCAGAAAAGCTTCCGTGAATAGCAGACCAACTGACCAGACAGCAGCTTTGCGGGCCCGGTGACCGGCTGGCCGTGCAAGGAAGGTCCATGCGGCCAGGCTCAACACCAGCCCCGTACAGACCGCAGTGATCGATCGGTGGGCAAATTCAATGACCGTGGCGAGGCGCGGATGCCGGGGAATGAACTCTCCATTGCAGAGCGGCCAGTGCTTGCCGCATCCCGCGCCTGAGCCGGTGGCGCGGACGACGGCGCCCTCCAGAATGACAAGCAGCATCCATCCCAGGCTGATGAGGGCGAAGCCGGAGATCCCTCGCCCACTGCGCAGATAGGCCAAGACGCGTCGCATACTGTAACTTTACGCTCATTGCCTTGGGTAAAGGTGAAATTGGACGATTAGCGTCTCTGCCCCGAGTCGATGCAACTCAAACCTCCGCAGATCACAAGCGAGCCAGTTCTCGGGCTCGTTCCGTTGAGCGCTTCACGGCCTTGATCAGGGTGCCACGGAGACCGCCAGCCTCCAATTCCAGAATTCCATCTACCGTGCAGCCGGCCGGCGTGGTGACTTCATCCTTGAGCAGGGCAGGGTGAGAGCCGGTTTCAAGCACCATGCGTGCGGCTCCGTAGGCCGTCTGCGCGGCCAGCTGAATCGCTATCTCTCGTGGTAGACCAACGTTAACGCCTGCCTCCGTAAGCGCGTCGAGGATGATGTAATGAAAGGCGGGCCCGGAGCCTGACAGTCCTGTCACGGCATCCATATGCTTTTCGTCCACCTCGACGACACGCCCAACGGTCTCAAACATGAGACGGACCAACTGCACCTGCTCCGGGGTGGCAAACCGTCCGCGGACGAGAGCGGTCATGCCTGCCCCGACGCGAGCCGGCGTGTTGGGCATCGCCCGAACGACCGCTGCCTGTGCGTGTTCCCCGGCCGCCTCTTCAATCGCCTTCGCCGTCATGGAGGCTGCAATGGAAATGACTAACTTGCCGGTCGTGAGCGCTGGGCCAATCTCCCGAACCAGGTCAGCAACCTGGGTTGGTTTAACACCGAGGACAACGATATCCGCGGCCTGAGCGGCAACCAGATTGTTCGTAGTACACCGCACCCCGAGTCTGGCTTCCAGGGCAGCGGCGCTCCCTTCGTGTCCTACCGTCGCGACGACGCGTTCTGCAGCAAAGAGGCCGGAGTGCAGAAACGCGCTGAGGAGGATTCCTCCCATCTTGCCCGTACCCAGGACGGCCAGCGTTTGCGGTATCGCGTCAATTTTGATTGACGCAGGCTGCTCTTCCAGATTCATCCGGTCAGCCTAACACCGGCTTAGCTGACCGGTGAAGGAACGAGTTAAAGGGACGAGTTAGCTGGCGAGCGCAAGCGGTGTCTCCCGGGCTGCCGATTCAAGCATGCGGTACAGCGTGGAACGGCTGACGCCCAGTACATCCGCAGCCTTCTGCTTGTTGCCGCTGCAGGCGCGGAGAACCGAATAGATATGTTCCTGGAGCACTGTGTCGAGGCGAATCATGCGGGCGGGAATCGGACTGGCCTTGGGAAGGCGATGCATGCTGAGGGCGCGCGTCCACTCGGCCAGAGCTATCTCCGATTTTGAGCCCGTGAGCCTGATCATTTCATCCGCCATCTCTGACAGCTCCCCCAGGTTGCCCGCCCAGTCATGTTGCATGGCAGCACGCAGTACCGGCTCGGCAATCTGAGCGACGGACCGCTGCTTACCCTGGCAGCGCATGCTGATCAAGTGGTTCAACAGCATGGGGATGTCTTCCACTCGGTCGTTGAGGGCAGGAACGGCGATACGGACGGTGCCGAGAACCTCAGCCAGCTCGGACGAGAAGCGGCCCAGGCTAACCAGCGTCTTCAGGTTTTCCGGCACGGCAGCGACTACCGCGGTCGCGGGGGAGCGGCGCGCGCGTAAAAAGTGCAGCAGGCTCGCCTGCGCATCAGGTGTGAGTTGATCAACGTCTGGGAGGAAGAGGAAAAGTTCGGTGGGCAGGCTGGGGACGCCCTCCTTCCATTCCAGGCGCTCCTCTACCTCACATGCGGGGAGGACCAGGAACTGGCGGCGGGGCTGGGTAGACAGGTCCAGCATCAGGCGCGCAATGGCTTCCTGGCCGCAATCGGCGGTCCCGGTGAGCAGGAGCGTACGCAGGTGCGGGGCAAGGCGGCGCATCTGCGACCAGAGCTGGGCCATGGCAGTGCTGGGTCCCAGCAGGGTGAGGGCGAGTGCGGCACTGGAGTTGAAGGCAAGGGCGGCGGGGGCTTGGTGGTTCGTCGGCGTCTGCATACAACCGTATCAACGGCGAACGCCAGGCGAACATTAGGGCGAAAAGGCGAAAACACCACGAATTGATTCCCATAAAGAAACAGCGCCAGATCAAGTCTGGCGCTGTTTCAAAGTGGGAAGTGTGAGTTACGGATTAGGCAACCGTGTTCGCGCAGTAGTGATCGAAGGCGCGCGCCAGTTCCTGAGCGATTGCCGGCGCTGTGGAGCTTTCGATTGCCGAACGCTGCATGAGGTAGACCAGTTGCCCGTCGCGGAAGAGGGCGATGGAGGGGGAGGTGGGCGGGTGGCCGCCGAAGTTGGCGCGGGCGCGGTCTGTGGCCTCGCGGTCCTGGCCGGCGAAAACGGTGATGGCGCGGTCTGGCTTGGTGCCGTGCTGCAGGGCGAGGCGGACGCCGGGACGCATCTTGCCGGCGGCGCAGCCGCAGATGGAGTTGACGATGACCATGGCGGTGCCGGGCTGGGCGAGGGCGCTGTCCACGTCGGCAGCGGTACGGGCTTCGTTTACACCAGCGCGGGTGAGTTCTTCGCGCATCGGGATTACCATCAGCTCTGGGTACATGTTGTGTCTCCTGCGTTTCCCGCCACAATTGGCTTCGTCTTTATTGTAGCCGCTGGCGCGCGGAGGCTCCGGGGCGGGTACCCTCCCCCGGTGTACTTTGTCTCTAAAGTCTTCGGGAGGCGGGAGTTAGGTACGCCTTTTTTCAGCTACGCGGACAGCGTTCAGGGTTTCCTGGAGGTTGCGCCTCCTGCAGTTTACGTTCCGCGGTGTAGGTGGCGTGCAAGTCGGCTACCGAAGCCAGCTAAACTCTCTGTTAGATCTCCTGTAGATCTCTTAGTTCTCTGTTAGCCAGCTTCCGAGTCGGCCGGTTCTTAGTCAGCCGGAGCTTTGAGATAGCCTCAAGCCATGAGGCTCGAAGAGAACATTCACCTGGCTGGGCACACGACGTTCCGCCTGGGAGGTTTCGCGCGTTATTTTGTCGAGGCCCGGACGGAGGCCGATGTGCAGAAGGCGTTTGCGTGGGCTACGGAGCACAAAGTTCCTCTCTATGTGCTGGGCGGTGGAAGCAATCTCCTTGTGCCGGATGAGGGGTTTCCGGGCCTGGTGTTGCGGATTGCCATTGCCGGGGTGAAGCAGGAGGGTTGCCGCTTCGAGGTAGGAGCGGGGGAGCCCTGGGATCAGCTCGTGAGCCGAACGGTCGCGGCCGGGTGTGCGGGGATGGAATGCCTGGCGGGAATTCCGGGCAGTACGGGTGGGACGCCGGTGCAGAACGTGGGCGCGTATGGGCAGGAAGTGAGTGAGACGGTCGCCTCGGTGCGGGTTTTTGATCGTTCGCTGGGACTTTTTGCTGATTTACCGCACGAAGCGTGCCGGTTTCGGTACCGGGCGAGCCTTTTCAATACGGATGAGCCTGGGCGCTACATTGTGACGCGTGTGACCTTTACCCTCCGCTCGGGTGGGGAACCCACGCTGCGTTATACGGACCTGCAGCGGTACTTTGCGGGGCGTCCGTCGCCCACTTTGGCGGAGGTGGCGGAGGCGGTGCGGGAGATCCGGCGGGCCAAGGGCATGGTGCTGGTGGAGGGTGACCCGGATACGCATAGTGCGGGGTCGTATTTCAAGAATCCTGCGATTGCTTCGGAGCAGCTGATTCAGATTGCCGCCGCGGCCAAGGTGGACGTGGAGGCGGTGCCGCGTTACCCGGCGAGCGAGGGCAAGGTGAAGCTTTCGGCTGCCTGGTTGATGGAGCGGGCGGGGTTTGGCAAGGGATTTCAGTTGGGGACGGCGGGGTTGTCGACGCGGCATGCGCTGGCGGTGACCAACCGGGGCGGGGCGACGTGTGCGGATGTGCTGCGGCTGGAGGAGCATGTGCGGCTGGGTGTGTTCCAGCGGTTCGGGGTGCGGTTGGAGCGGGAACCTGTGTTGCTGGGGTAGGGCGAACTGTGATGTGTGCCTTCGAGGTGCGTTTCGCCTGGAGCGGGATGTTGTTGCTGCTATGGAAGTCGGGTTCTTGCGATTTAGTCAGGTTGACTTCAGGGACAGAAGTGCCGTGCCGCTGAATCCTCTCCGTCTGCCACTTTTGGATCGAAACAGGGCTGATTGTGTCCCAAAACAGGTCGTAATGCTGTTCCGGGCAATTTCGCTACGGTAGTCTAGAGGCGCATGACAGCCATAGCGCAGAGGACGACGACTCACAATCTACGGTGCATCGGATGCGGCTCCCGAATCGCGGCCGCGCAGGCGCAGAGTAACTTCCGGTGCGCTGCCTGCGGCGACTTGTTTGAGGTGGAATACCCCTGGAGCGACGGGGCGCAGGGCGGGGTGCAGGCCGGGGCCGAGCGTGTGTGGCAGCCGAATCCGGGGGCGCTGCGGCATCTTTGGGCAGAACGCCGGACGTCGACGATGGGCGTGGATCAGAGCGGGGTTTGGCGGTTTCGAGAGCTGCTGCCGATCGTGGACGCGGAGCAGGCCGTGACGCTGCGTGAGGGCAATACGCCGTTGTACGAGATGCCGCGTGCGGCCGAGGCGCTGGGCATGAACTGGCTGCTCGGCAAGCACCAGGGCATGAACCCTACGGGGTCCTTTAAAGATACGGGAATGACGGCGGCGCTTTCGGTGGCGGCGGCGAGTGGGTTTGAGTGGGTGGCGTGCGCTTCGACGGGCAACACATCGGCGGCGATGGCGGCGTATGCGGCGCGGGCGGGGCTGCGGAGCCTGGTGCTGATCCCGGAGGGCAAGATTGCCTGGGGCAAGCTGTCGCAGTCGATGGATTATGGGGCGACGACGGTGCAGCTGCGAACGGACTTCGACGGCTGCGTGCGGGTGGTGAATGAGCTGATCCAGAGGGCGCCGATTTACCTGTTGAACTCGGTGAATCCGTACCGGCTGGAGGGGCAGAAGACGCCGGCTTTCGAGATTTTAGAGCAGACCGACTGGCAGGTGCCGCACCACGTAATCGTGCCGGGTGGGAATCTGGCGAACTCGTCGGCGCTGGGCAAGGGTTTCGCGGAGATGAAGCACTTGGGGTTTATCCCGCGGGTGCCGAAGATCAGTGTGGTGCAGGCGGAGGGAGCAAATCCGCTGTACCGCAGTCTTCATGACAATGGGGGCGTGGCGTTGGAGCCGATGACGGCGGATACGCGGGCCTCGGCGATCCGGATCGGCAATCCTGCTTCCTGGCGCAAGGCGGTGCGGGTGCTGGCAGAGACCGGCGGATGGTGCGAGCAGGTGAATGAGCGCGAGATTGCGCTGGCGAAGGCGCAGATCGGGGCTGAGGGGATCGGGTGTGAGCCGGCCTCTGCGGTGACGCTGGCGGGGCTGCGCAAGATGGTGGCCGACGGACGGGTTGGAAAAGAGGAAACCGTTGTGCTGCTGCTGACCGGACACACGCTGAAGGATTCGGAGTACACGATCCAGTTTCATCGCGGGGAGCTTTTCAGTGAGGCTGAGCAGGCACTACTGAGTGAGGCGGAGCGGATGGAGGAGGCACGTTTGCGGCGGGAACCGCTGGTGCTGGAACCGGATGCGGACAAGGTGTTGCGGGCGCTGGACCGAATCGCCGGATTTGCGAGTCAGCCGGCGTGAGCGGACGTGGGCATGGGGGTGGAGTACGGCTGACGCTACCGGCGACCTCGGCGAATTTGGGGCCGGGGTTCGATGCGGCGGGGCTGGCGATGTCGTTGACGCTGCAGGTGGAGGCGCGGGCGGCGGCGCATGGTTCGGCACCTGATCAGATCGAGGCTTCCGGGCTGGGGGCGGAGGTTTGCGGTGCGCTGAAGGGCAACCTGATCCTGGAAAGCTATCGCGAGGTGATGCGCGGGGCGGGGAAGGTGGCCGGAGCGCTATCGCTGGTGGTGGAGAACGAGATTCCGCTGGGGATGGGCTGTGGGTCGAGCGCGGCGGCGCGGCTGGCGGGGGTGGCGCTGGCGAATCACTTTGGGCAACTCGGCATGGATGATGCGGCGATTGTGGCCGAGGCGAGCCGTTTGGAGGGGCATCCGGATAATGTGGCGGCATGTTGGTACGGGGGCTATACGGTGTCGGTGCCGCACGGAGACGGGGTAGCGGCGGCGAGTTTTGCGGTGGATTCGACGTGGCAGCTGCTACTGGCGCTGCCGAAAGAGGGTCTGGCGACCGAAGAGGCGCGCGCGTTGTTGCCTGCGGAGCTTTCGCGGGAGGATGCAATTTTCAATCTGCAGCGGGCAGCGCTGCTGACGGCGGCCTTTGCGCAGGAACGGCTGGATCTGCTGCGGATCGCGATGGAGGACCGGCTGCACCAGCCGCACCGGCGGAAGGTTTGCGGGTTGCTGGCGCACCTGGACAAGCTGCACCGGGCCCCGGAGTTTGCGGGAGTGGCGCTGAGTGGGGCCGGGCCGGCGCTGCTGGGAATCCTGAATGAGCGGGCAACGCTGCATGCGGCCGAGAAGAAGATGCACGACGTGCTGGGAGCCGGGGTGACGCTGCTGCCGGTGCGGATTGGTGGGCCGGCGGTTGTTGAGGCGCTGTGAGTGGGAGAGGGTGACGCTTCGGTCGTAGGGGTCGATTGCATCGCCCGGGAGCGGTTTGCATCTACTCTTGAGGTTTTGTTGTGGCACCGGATGATGAGTCCGTGATCCTAAATGGAGGCTGTAATGGCGAGTGAATTTGTGACCGAGGTAAACGACTCGGAGTTTGAGGCGATGGTTCTGAAGTCAGACACGCCGGTTCTGGTGGATTTCTGGGCAGCGTGGTGTGGCCCTTGCCGTGCGTTGGCGCCGGTGGTGGACCAGGTGGCGAGCGAGAACCAAGGCAAGCTGAAGGTCATGAAGATGGACGTAGACAAAAACAACCAGATGCCCGGGCGTTACGGTATCCGTGGCATTCCTGCGTTGCTGGTCTTCAAGGATGGCAAGGTGGTGGAGCAGATCGTAGGTTTCGTGCCGAAGACGACGATTGATCAGAAGCTTGCCGGCGTATTGGCGTAAGTTCGATCTTTAGCTTTAGGGCCCGGTCTCCCGTGAGGCTGGGCCTTTCTGTTTGTGGTTGGCGGAGTAGGTTCGTGGCGGGGAGTTGGCTCCGCTACACTTGAGGCACATGCTGGACTGGCTGTTGGTGCATGGAAGTCTGATCGCGTTGTGCATCCTGGCGAACAGTTTTTTTGTGGCTGCGGAGTTCGCCCTGGTGAGTGTGCGGGAGACGCACGTGCAGCACCTTGTGGCGCGGAACCGGCCTTCGGCGCGCACGGCGTTGCGGCTGAAGCACAACATCGATGAGGTTTTGCCGGCGGTGCAGTTGGGGGTGACCCTGGCGAACCTGGCGCTGGGCGGGCTGGGCGAGCCGGCGCTGGCGGCGGGGGTGGAAACACTACTGCGGCGGCTCCCGCAAGGGGGCTGGATGGGGGCGCACCCGGTCGCGGTGGCGCATACGACTGCGATTCTGCTGGCGTTTGGCCTCATCACGTACCTGGAGGTGGTGCTTGGGGAGATTGTGCCGAAGTCGCTGGCGCTGCAACGGGCGGAGCGGATCGCGCTGGCGGTGGCGGGGCCGGTAGATCTGTTTATCCGGATTTCGAGGCCGGTGGTGCGGTTGCTGAACGGGTCGGCGGCGCTGGCGCTGCGGGTATTTCGGGCGCCGTTGCGGGGTGAGGCCGGGGCGCACTCGCCGGAGGAGCTGAAGCTGATGACCTCCGAGGTGCGCAAGCTGGGCCTGCTGCCGGTGTACCAGGAGGAGATTGTGCACCGCGCGCTGGAGCTGCGGGAGGTTTCGGCCAGCGAGATTATGACGCCGCGATCGCGGATCTTCAGCCTGCCGGCGGACATGTCGCTGGAGTCGGCGAGTGCGCGAATTGTGGAGGAGGAGCATTCGCGGGTGCCGGTGTACGACCCCGCGGGCGGGCGCGAGGCGTTTGTGGGCGTGGTGTATGCGAAGGACGTGTTTCGGCTGATGCATTTTCGCGGGGTGGCGCTGAGCATGGGGCACCGTGGGGCCTCGGGGCTGACGTTGCGCGAGGTGATGCGGGAGGTGCTGTTTGTCCCGGAGACGAAACCGGCGCTGGAGTTGTTGCAGGAGTTTCAGGAGCGGCGGCGGCAGCTGGCGATTGTGGTGGATGAGTTCGGGTCGACGCTGGGGTTGGTGACGGCGGAGGATGCACTGGAGCAGATTGTGGGCGAGCTGGAGGATGAGTTCGACCAGGGGAAGTCGATCGGGGCGGGGGCGCGGGGCGGCGTGGTGGTGCTGGATGGCAGTGTGACGCTGCGGGATCTGGCGACGCAGCTGCGTTGGGAGCTTCCGCGGACCTCGGGCGTGGAGACGCTGGCGGGACTGCTACTGGCGCGGTTTGGGCATATTCCGGCCGAGGGTGAGTTTTTGGATCTGGACGGGCGGCGTTTCGAGGTGGTGGCGATGGACCGGCACCGGATTGCGCGGGTGCGGGTGGAGACTTTGGCTGCGGCTGAAGATAGGACAGTGGCTGAGGAAGCGATTGCCGGGGTCCGGAGTTGATGAGTGCGGGATGGCTGCCGGTGTTTCGGCGAGCGGGGTGGCGGCTGCTGGTGACTTTGCCGTCCCTTTGGATCGTGGTGACGGTGGTATTTTTGCTGATTCACCTGGTGCCGGGCGATCCGATCGTGCTGATGATGGGCGAGGGGGCCTCAGCGGGAGACATTGCGGCTCTGCGGCACAGCTATGGGATGGACCGGCCGCTGGGGGAGCAGTATTTCGGGTACTGGCGTGGGCTGGGGCATGGAGATTTGGGGCGGTCGCTGCGGCTGCATGATTCGGTGTGGCATTTGATTTTGCAGCGGTACCCTTACACGCTGGCGTTGACGGCGGGGGCGATGCTGTTTGGGGCGGCGGTGGCGATTCCGGCGGGGGTGATGGCGGCGCGGCGGCGGGGAACCGCGGTGGACCGTGTGCTGAGCTTCGGGAGCCTGCTGGGGCTTTCGTTGCCGAATTTTGCGCTGGGGCCGGTGCTGATTTTGGTGGTTTCGATTCAGCTGGGGTGGCTGCCGGTGTCCGGAGCGGGGGTGGGCCCTGTGGACTTTTTACAACACCTTGTGTTGCCGGTGGTTACTTTAGGGTTAGGCGTGGCGGCAATTCTGACCCGCATGGTGCGGTCCGCGATGCTGGAAGAGCTGGGTCAGGAGTACATCAAAACGGCTCGCGCGAAAGGACTTTCGGAAGGTCATATTGTGTACCGTCATGCGCTGCGGAATGCACTTACGCCCATTTTGACGATTTTGGGGCTGCAGTTCGGGTCGCTTTTGGCGGGGGCGATTGTGACAGAGACGATCTTTGCCTGGCCGGGTCTGGGGCGGCTGACGCTCTCGGCCGTGAGCAACCGGGACTACCCTCTGGTGCAGGGTTGCATCCTGGCGATTGGGGTTACTTACGTGATGGTGAACTTTATCACCGACTCGATGTACGCTTTGGCAGATCCTCGCATGCGCCCTTAAGGAGCACAGCATGAACGTCCGCCAAAACCTCTTCCAGACCCTTTGTACCGCTTTCGCCTGCCTCTTGTCCCTGCCACTTTCCGGTCACGCCCAGGTTTCGGTGCCGGATGCTCCCCCGGTCCATGCAAAACAGCAGGTGTTCCATGACAGCCGCTTCGGGGTGCGATTTCGCGTGCCGGAGGGTTGGGAGCTGCAGCGCAAGGACGGCGAGCTGAGTACCTTCCATTTGGACGCTCGAACGGCGACGTCCGACACACAGATGCGCAGCGTGGCGGCG
The DNA here is from genome assembly GCA_964235515.1 of uncultured Bryocella sp. Classification (GTDB taxonomy): domain Bacteria; phylum Acidobacteriota; class Terriglobia; order Terriglobales; family Acidobacteriaceae; genus Granulicella. The sequence goes on along the minus strand of CAXSBL010000011.1, from coordinate 71,778 downwards.
ATCCAGTTCAATCCCTATCCTTACTCGACCTTGAGCGGGGCGCTGTTCTACTTCAGCGTGCAGAAGCATGCGACGGATGCGGAGTGCGCGCGACAGGCCTCGGCGCCGGCTTCGCAACCGACGGAGTTGCAGGAGACGCAGTTGATCGATGGCATGAATTTTGCGCACGGGCATGATGAGCACGGCAAGATCTGCGTCGAGGCGCGGGATGAGGTGTACACGGCTTACCGGAAGGGTTCGTGCTACCGGTTTGATCTGGCGATGAACAGCTTTTGTTCGGTTTCGAGCGGGGCGGCGGAGCTGACAGATCAGCAGATTCAGCAGATTGATCAGCGAATGAACGAGATTCTTTCGTCGGTGCAGCTGGATTGGGAGAAGAATCCGCGCGGAAACGGGATGCCGAAGGTGACGGCGACGCCCGTAGTTGCGCCGGTGCAGCCGGTTGCCGCGTTCACACCGTTGATGGAGCAGGGTGGGCAGTAACCCGAAAGATTGAGATGGGCGGAGGTTCACGCTGAGCGAGACGGCGTTGGATCTTTGCCCTGAGGGGCAGAGCTTTGCGGCGAACCTGCAGTGGCGAGAGCTGACGGGTTTTCGTGGGCGGATGCAACGACGGCATGGCTTCGGCTGTGCCGTTCCTCGTTTTAGGGATTCCAGTTCGGCATGGTCGGTGTGGCGAAACGCAGATTCCCTTCGGGAATGACAACTAAAAATGCTTGGTTGGTCAGGCGATTGGTAGATTGATCAGTTCGGGGCGGAGGGTTGTGCCTTCGAGGTGGAGGATGGCGAGGGTGACCGGGAGGGAGAAGCGGCGGGGACCGCAGCTGCCGGGATTGAGGTAGAGGACTTCGTCTTTCCAGGTGATTGAGGGTTTATGGCTGTGGCCGTAGAGGACAGCGGCGATGCCGGCGGCCTTTGGGTTGAGATCGAGGTCGGGCAGGGCATGGACGAGGTAGAAGAGATGGCCGCCGAGCTCGACGGCTTCGGTGGCGGGCAGCTCGGCGCAGGGGCCGGAGTGGTCGATGTTACCGCGGATCGCGGTGACCGGGGCGATGCGGCGGAGGGCGTCGAGGATTTCGGGTTTGCCCACGTCGCCGGCGTGCAGGATGTGCTCTACGCCGGCGAGGGCGGGGAGCACTTCAGGGCGGAGGAGACCGTGCGTGTCGGAGAGAACGCCTATTCGCACGAGTCGGCCTCTTTCGGGAATCGAGATCGCATTTATTGTCCTTCCCGGCTGCGTTGGGCGGGGTCGAGAAGATCGCGGAGACCATCGCCTAATAGGTTGAAGGCCAGGACGCAGGCGGCGACGGCGAGCGAGGGGAAGAAGACGAGGTAGGGCGACTCGAAGAGGTGGGAGCGGGCGGCGTTGAGCATGGCGCCCCAGGTGGCGGCGGGGGCCTGGACGCCGAGGCCGAGGAAGCTGAGGGTGGCTTCGGCGAGGACGGCGGCGGACATGCCGACGGTGGCCTGGACGAGAACCGGTTGGAGGGCGTGGGGGAGGATGGAGCGGGTGAGCAGGCGGAGGTCCGAGGCGCCGAGCGAGCGGGCGGCCTGGACGAATTCGCGTTCGCGGACGCCGGCGACCTGCGCTCGGACGAGGCGGGCGTAGCCGACCCAGGCGGGCAGGGCGAGGGCGAGGATGAGGTCGGGCACGGTGGGGCCGAGAAAGGCGACGACGGCCACGGCGAGCAGGATGCCGGGCAGGGCGAGGAAGGCGTTGCCGAGATAGACGGTGAGGACGGTGTCAAGCCAGCCGCCGTAGAAGCCGGCGAGTGAGCCGAAGACGAGACCCAGGGCGAGCGAGAGTAGAACGACGGCGGCGGCGACGGCGAGGGAGATGCGCGCGCCGAAGAGGACGCGGGAGAGGACGTCGCGGCCAAGCTCGTCGGTGCCGAAGAGGTGGTGCGCGGAGGGTGGAGTGAGACGGTGGGCGAGATCGATGTGCGCGGGGTCTGCGGGGGCGAGCCAGGGGGCGAAGAGGGCGAGGAGGACGAAGAGGGTGATGAGGAGGCCCCCGGCGGCGATCAAGGGGTGGGATCGCAGCCGCCGCGGTGAGAGATTCCTCATGGAATCGAGTGTACGTGGGGCGATGGACGGACTGCATCCGGTGTTTTTGTTGGGTTTTGGGACAGGGTCGCGAGGGTCATGACCCGAAGGCCGAGAGTGCACGACTTTAGTCGCAAGGCTGACCGGGAAGTGGAAGGGCGTGTTCCCATTCGGGCTGATTAGACTCCGTGTTGGCTTGAGTAGGAACACCTCCACCGTTCCCAAAACGGGAAGGCAAGCCGGCAAAAGGGGCAGGTCCAGATGGCAGCGATGAGCTTGAAAGAAACCACGATTCTCGGCATTGATTTCTTTAGCGGCACAGCAGGGCAGGCGATCGAACGAATGAAGGAAGGCGGCCTTTTGGTGGTGCCGGCGGCGCCTTCGCTGCGCGAGGTGGAGACGAGCGCGAACTACCGGCAGGCGATGCTCGAAGCCGACCTGGTGTTGCCGGATTCGGCCTTTATGGTGATGATCTGGAACCGGATGCAAGGGCAGCACATGCCGCGGATCTCAGGGCTGGAGTACCTGCGGGAGTTGTTGAAGGATGAGGAAGTGCGCAAGCCGGGCAACACGCTTTGGGTGATGGCGCGGGATGTGAGCGCGCAGCGGAACTGCGAGTGGCTGCAAAGCCAGGGGATTACGGTGCCGATGAGCTGTGTGTATATCGCCCCAACGTACGGGGTGGAGATTGAGGATACGGGGCTGCTGGAGCAGATTCAGCGCATCAAGCCGAAGCACGTGATTCTGACGGTCGGCGGTGGGACGCAGGAGCGGGTGGGGCTGTATCTGAAGCACCAGCTGAGTTATCTGCCGGCCATTCACTGCATTGGCGCGGCGATTGCTTTTTTGAGCGGCGACCAGGTGCACATCCCGGTGTGGGCGGACAAGCTGTACATGGGTTGGTTTTTCCGGGCGATGAGCGAGCCTACGCGGTATGTACCGAGGTACTGGCATGCTCGCAAGCTGTTTCACCTGATGGTGCGATACAAGGATCGTATGCCGGAGCTGGTGCCGCAGCGGCATTAGAGCGTTTGGGAGGAGATTGACACAGAGGGGCCGAGAAGAGGATCGGCCCTGGTGAGCTTCCTTGGATTTTTGAGGTTTAGGGCGCAGCCTTTTTCCGGGCGACGGGTTCTGGTATCCATGCGGTTTCTGTTTCTGATGGTGCTGAGCTTTTTGCTGGCGGGGCTGCGAGTGGCGGCGCAGGGGCCGACCTCGGTGGCGGAGCAGTACCTGTTTCAGGCGGCGAATGCGGAGCGGATGCAGCGCGGATTGCCGGTGCTGCGGTGGGACCCGGCGCTGTACCGGGCGGCGACGTTTCATGCGCTGGAGATGGCGTCGCGGGAGTCGATTTCACACCAGTATGCGGGCGAGGCGGATCTTGCAGGGCGGGCCGGCGGTGCGGGGGCGCGCTTCAGCGTCGTGGAAGAGAATGTGGCGGAGGCGCCGGATGCGGTGGCGGTGCACCGGGCGTGGATGGAGTCTGAGGGACATCGAGAGAATTTGTTGGATCCGGAGGTGAACCGGGTGGGCATCAGCGTGCGCAGCCGGAATGGGGAGCTGTATGCGGTCGAGGATTTTGAGCGCAGCGTGGAGGCGGTGAGCTACGACGACCAGGAGATCGCGATTGCGGACCTGATGCGGGGGACGCCGGATTTGAACATCCAAGTGGGCGACGAAGCGGCGCGGGCGACGTGCGCCATGGATGAAGGGTTTGCGGGGACTCGGCGACCGTGGTTTGTCATGCGATTCACGACGGGGGAACTGGATGCGTTGCCTGCGGAGCTGCGGTCCCGGCTGGGGTCGGGGCGATACCACCAGGCGGTGGTGGGGGCTTGTGCGGCGAAGCAAAGTTCGCGGCCGTTTTCTAGCTACAACCTTGTGGTGCTGCTATATCCGTGACGCGGTTGTTGGGGTTGGTCAGGCTGTTTTGATTTCGGTGCTGATAATTCGCAGCGTTGCTTGGCCTATGTTTTCAAGGGTGTGCGGGGGCATGGCGGGGGACCAGGTGACGGCGCCCTGGGCAGGTGGAGGGCTGTTGCGGCTGTCCATGAGGATGGCACCGGCGGCGTCGCGGCGGAGACAGTGGCTCCAGCTGAGGAAGTAGAGTGAGGCGGGCCAGCGGTGGGTGTGGAGCGGGACGGTGTGCCCGGGGAGGACCCTGATGTCGAGCACGCGGATGTGGGCGTTTTCAAAGAGCAGGACGTGGTGGTCGGGGGCGGCGAGACGGGCGTCGAGGTGATTTGGCCATGGCTCCGGAGAATTGTGCGGGTCTGGAGCCTCCAGCGTGGGCATGCAGGCGATTATAGAGACGGCCTGCGCGGCTTTTGACGGTCTCCGTGGCGTTTGCTATAAAGGGTGAGTGCGGCCTTCCGGCTGCATTGCTTCCGGCTGATCCTGAGTAGCTCAATGGCAGAGCATTCGGCTGTTAACCGAAGGGTTGTAGGTTCGAGTCCTACCTCAGGAGCCATCTCCGCCTTCCGGAAGTTTTTACTGATGGATGTTTTGTGATGTAGGGCTGCCCTTGTGGCAGCTTTTGTTGTTTCTGTGGGTAAATTGCCCGGGGTTTGAGGCGGATATGCGTGTTGTGATCTTTGGCTTGACGGTCAGCTCGTCCTGGGGGAATGGCCATGCGACGCTTTGGCGGTCGTTGATCAAGGCCATGCTGCGGCGAGGGTACGCCGTTACGTTCTTTGAGAAGGATGTGCCGTACTACGCCAGCACTCGGGATTTGTGGGAGTTGCCGGAGGGTGGAAGGCTGCGGCTGTACCAGGAGTTCGGCGCGGTGCGGGAAGAGGCCTTGCGGAGTGTGCGCGAGGCAGACCTGGCGCTGGTGACGAGCTATTGCCCGGATGGGGTGGAGGCCTCGCGGTTGGTGCTGGAGGCTGGACGCGGGGTGCGGGCGTTTTATGACATGGACACGCCGGTGACGCTGGACGCGCTGCGGACCGGGGCGGAGGTGGGGTATCTGCCGGCGGAGGGTTTAGGCGGGTTCGACCTGGTGCTGAGCTATACGGGCGGGCGTGCGCTGGAGGAGTTGCGGACTCGGCTGGGAGCGCGGGCCGTCGCGCCGCTTTATGGTTCAGTGGATCCGGAGACGCACCGTCCCGTGGCAGCGGTGGAGGCGTTTCGGGCGGAGTTGAGCTACCTGGGGACGTATGCGGAGGACCGGCAGGCGGCGTTGACGCGGTTGTTTCTGGAGCCGGCCGGTTTATTGCCGGAGAAGCGGTTTCTGATCGGGGGAGCGCAGTATCCGGACGGGTTTCCGTGGACCGGAAATATCGCTTTCACGGGACATCTGGAGCCGGCGCAGCATCCGGGATTTTTCTGCTCGGGGCGGGCGACGTTGAATGTGACGCGGCGGGCGATGGCGGAGTACGGGTATTGTCCGTCGGGGCGTTTATTTGAGGCGGCGGCTTGCGGGGTGCCACTTTTGAGTGATACGTGGGCGGGACTGAGTCAGTTCTATACACCGGGGGAGGAGATCCTGCTGGTGGATACAACTTCGGACGTGCTGGACACGTTATGCTTGTCCGACGTGGAGCTGAAGCGGGTGGCCGAGGCGGCGCAGGCGCGGGCGTTGCGGGAACATACGGCGGATTGCCGGGTTCGGGATTTGGAAGCGGCGATGGACGGGTTGCGGGTGGTGGTTGGCGGTGGAGAAGCAGATCCCCTTCGGGGATGACAGATAGAGAAGCAAGAGCAGATTTCCTTCGGGAATGACAAACAAAGTAGGGAGACGGCAAGACGAATGTGGGGCATTATTCCAGCCGCGGGTGCAGGGAGCCGCATTCAGCCTTTGGCGTTCTCAAAGGAATTGCTGCCGGTCGGAAGCCGGGTCGAGGGTGGCGTTGAGCGGCCGCGGGCGGTGAGCGAGTACCTGGTGGAACGCATGGTGCTGGGCGGCGCGGACAAGCTTTGCTTTGTGATCTCCCCGGGAAAGACTGACATTCTGGCGTATTACGGATCGCGGCTTTGGGGGGCGGACATTGCCTATGTGGTGCAGCCGCAGCCGGGTGGGTTGTGCGACGCGATTTTTCGGGCGTTGCCGCTGATTCATCCGGAGGAGAGTGTGCTGATTGGGCTGCCGGATACGGTGTGGTCGCCGGAGGATGCATTGCGTGGGCTATCGGAGGATGTGCTTTCGTTTCTTCTGTTTCCGGTGGAGCGGCCGGAGTTGTTTGACGCCGTGGTGACGAATGGGCAGGGCGTGGTGACCGAGATCCAGGTGAAGCGGCGAGATGCATCGACGCACTGGATCTGGGGCGCGATCAAGATGCCGGGGCGGGTGTTGCATGAACTGCATGCGCTGTGGTGCCGGCCGGAGCGCCGGGATGAGTACATGGGTACGCTGGTGAATGCGTGGCTGGCCGAGGGTGGCCGGGCCGTTGGCATACGTAAAGGACAGGGTTATGTGGACACGGGGACGCTGAACGGATGGCGTGCGGCGGTGCGTTTGTTGGAGCAGGGAGCGCTGCCGGTGCACGGTGGACCGGAGAGTTTGGACATGAGCAAAGAGACCTTGGAGGAGCATGATCGAGATGCAACCGCAACACGTTGAGGCCGCGGGTGATTTGGGCGATGAGCAGCTGAAGCAGCGGATTGAAGAGCTGGGGCCGTGGTTTCACAACATGCAGCTGCGGGGCGTCTGGACGGCGCCGAATCATTTTCTGGGGAACTACCCGGAGGTGAAGTATGCGAATTTTCGTGAGGCGCTGCCGGCAGATATGACGGGCAAAAGCGTGCTCGATATTGGGTGCAATGGCGGGTTTTATTCGCTGGAGATGAAGCGGCGTGGGGCGGAACGCGTGCTGGGGATCGACACGGATACGGGCTACCTGGCGCAGGCGCGGTTTGCGGCGGAGGTGACGGGGCTCGATGTGGAGTTCCGGCAGATGGCGGTGTGGGATGTGGCGAAGCTGGGTGAGCGGTTCGACCTGGTGATCTTTATGGGGGTGCTGTACCACCTGCGGCATCCGCTGCTGGCGCTGGACCTGATCCATGAGCATGTGGCCAAGAATCTGCTGCTGTTTCAGAGCATGCAGCGAGGAAGCCGGGAGATCGCGGAGGTGGCGGAGGACTATGAGTTTGCCGCGCCGGCGCCGTTTGATGAGCCGGGGTATCCGAAGCTGCATTTTATCGAGCGGAGGTACTCACATGATGAGACGAACTGGTGGGTGCCGAACCGGGCGTGCACGGAGGCGATGCTGCGGTCGGCTGGGTTTTTGATTGAGTCGCAGCCGGAGCACGAGGTCTACGTTTGCAAGTGGCGTGCCGTGGCGGTGCCGCCAGACGGACCCCATGCCGTTTACCCAGCCGGCGCGGCAGAGACGGCGCCCGTTGCGCCGTGACGGACGGGTTTGCCGTGCATGCAGAAGAGCTGATTTTGGCGGCAGAGAAGGCGCTGGCCGAGGAAGATCCGGCGGCAACGGTGCGCCTGGCGAACGAGGCTGAGCTTGCCGGGGCCGAGAGGGACCGATGTGCCGGGAACCGTTGGTTGGCGCACATGCTGGGCGGGGATTTTGAGTTGGCGTGGCGGGAGAGCGATGCGATTCGAGGGCGGGGTGGCCCGGATCCGCACCGTTTCTGGGATGGCGAGGAGCTGCGAGGCAAACGGGTGATTCTGCGCAGCTTGCACGGCTTTGGAGATGCGGTGCAGATGTTTCGGTTTTTGCCCAGGCTGCGATCGCTGGTTTCGGAGTTGACGGTGGAGGTGCCGCCGCGGCTGGTGGAACTGGCGCCATGTTTTGCGGGCATAGGTGAGGTGATTACGTGGGGTGAGGGTGCTCCGGCGGAGCCGCCGACCTGGGATGCGCAGATAGAAGTGATGGAATTGCCGTACCTGCTGCGGGTGCAGTCCGGGGCACTGGAGCCGCGTGAGGGATACCTGCGGCTGCCGGAGAGTTTGCGGTCGGGGGCTTCGAGATTTGTGCGCGGCGGGGACGGTTCAACACCCCGGGTTGGGGTGATCTGGACGGCGGGACATTGGAATCCTTCGCGATCGATCCCGTTTGGGCTGGTGGAGTCGCTGGGTGGTGTGCCGGGGTGCGAGTTCTGGAGCCTGGAGGGGCGCAGCGGCCGGGAGCGGGATGCGGTTTTGCCGGCCGGGTGGCGGGATGTGTACGAGTTTGGCGACGGATTGCTGCGGTTGGCGGCGGTCGTGGAGCAGATGGACCTGGTGATCACGGTGGATACGCTGACCGCTCACCTGGCGGGGGCGTTGGGCGTGCCTTGCTGGCTGCTGTTGCAGCATCGGGCGGATTGGCGGTGGATGAGCGGGCGGGAGGATTCGCCTTGGTACCCGTCATTGCGGCTGTGGCGGCAGGGGAGTGCGGGCGACTGGGCGGGGTTGATGGAGCGGGTGTCGGCGGAGCTTCGGGACGGAAGTTTGTGGAGCGAAGGATCACAGAGCAGGCGGGCTCGCGTGCCAGTCTGCGGGAGAGGTGAAATTTTGGACGGAAGGCTTTCGCGGGCGTGGGATGGGTTCGACGCGTACCTGTTCGACATCGACGGGACGCTGCTGAACTGCGTGGATGCGGTGCATTATTTCGCGTTTTGCCATGCGCTGAGCGCGGTGAGCGTTCGGCCGCTGAACCTGGACGGGGTGGTGACGCATGGGAACACCGATCTGGGCATTCTGCGGGATGCGTTCCGGCTGAACGGGGTAGGGGACGAGGTTTGGCGGCCGCGTATGGCGGAGATGTATGAGTGGATGGGGTCGGAGGTGGAGGCTAACCGCGCGGAGTTCCGGATCGAGGTGCTGCCGGCGGTGCGGGAGGTGTTGACGCATTTGCGCTCGCGGGGGGCCGTGCTTTCGACGGCTACGGGAAATTTTGCGCGGATCGGGGTGGCAAAGCTGGAGAGCTGTGGGCTGTGGGAGGCTTTCGACCTAGGCGGCTGGAGTGACGGATTTGAGACGCGGGCGGAGGTGTTTCGCGCAGCCCTGGCCGGGGTGCGGGAGAGAGTTGGCGGAGAGGCTGCGGTGTGTGTGGTGGGGGACACGCCCGCGGATGTGCAGGCGGCGCATGCGAACGGGCTGGAGGTGATTGCGGTGGCGACGGGGATTTTTTCGTATGAGCAGCTGGCGGCGGAGGGACCCGAGCTTTGCCTGCGGAGTTTTGTGGAGTTGCCGGGCCTGGCTCGGGCTGGCGTTGGGCAGCATGGGGGATCGGCTACAACGCTTTGAGCCGAGGCGGCGACGGAACCCGGCATGAATTTCCAGCGAACGCTGGGCCGCGAGCCAACACGGGCGCCGTTATTCCGCTCTTACGGAAAGCAGGTTAAGGAGATCGCAATGATTGATGTATCCCAGATTGAAGAGCACATGGAAGTGGTTGGTTCGGATCAGCAGCATGTCGGTACGGTGGACAACATTGGGCTGAAGCTGACCAAGAGCGACCCCGCCGCGCATGATCAGCACCACTACATCAAGCTGGAGAAGGTTGCCAGTATTTCGGGCGGCAAGGTGGTTTTGAATATGCCGGGTGCCGAGGCGCTGGATGCTTTGAAAGCTGTCGAGAACTAAGAACTTTACTGCCTGAATTCAAGGTTTCGGTTTAGCTCAATCGGGAGCGCCTTCGGGTGCTCCCGATTTGCTTGAAGCCTCAACGTGAAGCTAGGGACGACAGGTTTCAAGGTAGGCACAGACGGCCGCAGTGAGTTCGTTGACCCAGGGATCGAGGTTTCTGGGTGGGGTGCCCGCTTCGAGCAGACCCCGGGTGACACCGGCCATGGATCCCTGCAGCATAGAAGCGACGAGTAGGGGGTCCTTGTTGAGGGGTTCAGATGAGCTGGCGAGCAGTGCGGCGAGCACCGTGCGGATGCGGGTACTGAAGGATTGCACGATCTTGAGGCCGTCGATGTCTGAGCTTACGGCGTAAAGCGCGGCGCTGGTTGGGCCGTTTGCCATTTTGGCGGTTAAGTAGGCACGGACGAGAGCGGTGGCCATGGTGCGGAGTGGACTTCCGGTCTGTTCCCTGCAGACCTGCTCGATGGCAGCATAGACGCCCTCCATGTGGTGTGTAAGGGCGGCCTGCAGGAGTGAGATCTTGTTCGGGAAATATTGGTAGAGTGTGCCGACGGAGACGCCGGCGCGGGCGGCGACGCGTGTGGTGGTGAGCCGCTCCTTGCCGACGGCGAGCAAAACCTGAAGGGTGGCCTGGAGGACGGCGTCCACGGTGACGGCGGAACGGGCCTGGGTGGGCGTCTTTCTTGGCTTTAAAGCGGATGGAGTGAGTGTGGGCAAATGCGAACTCCGAAACTGAAGCTTCCTTCATCCAACATATAGCACGGAGGAGAGATAAACATGAATTCGAATGGGATGCTGGGTGGAACGTTCACGTTTCCAGGAACGGGGATGACCGTGAACCGGATGGGGTATGGCGCAATGCAACTGGCGGGGCCGCATGCGTTTGGGCCGCCGCGGGATCACGAGGCGGCGCTGGCCGTGTTGCGCGCGGCGGTGGAGGCGGGGGTGAACCACATCGATACCAGTGACTTTTATGGGCCGCATGTGACCAATCAGCTGATCAAGGAAGCGTTACATCCGTACGCGGACGACCTGGTGATTGTGACGAAGGTCGGGGCCAAGCGCGGGGCGGATGGGTCATGGAATCTGGCGATGTCGCGGGAGGAACTGATCGCGGCGGTGCACGATAATCTGCGCAATCTTGGGGTGGAGGCGCTGGATGTGGTGAACCTTCGGGTGGGACCGCCGTTGCAGCCGGCGGAGCAGTCAATCGAAGAGCCGTTTACGGTACTGGCGGAGCTGAAGGCGCAGGGCTTGATCCGGCATCTGGGGCTGAGCACGGTGACGTCGGCGCAGGTCGCGGAGGGGCGCAAGATTGCCGAGGTGGTTTGCGTGCAGAATTTGTACAACGTGGCCAAGCGCGGTGACGATACGCTGATTGAGGAACTGGCCGGGCTTGGCATACCGTATGTGCCGTACTTTCCGCTGGGTGGGTTTTCTCCGTTGCAGGCGTCGGAGCTGGATGCGGTCGCTGCGGAGTTGGAAGCTACGCCGATGCAGGTGGCGGTTGCATGGCTCCTGCACCGGTCGCCGAATCTTCTGTTGATTCCGGGGACTTCGTCGGTAGGGCATTTGCGGGAGAATCTGGCGGCGGCGAAGTTGGAGCTTTCAGCTAAGGTGCTGGCCGAGCTGGATGCGATCGGGGCGAAGGCGGTAGTGAGCGCCTGAGGTGTGCCGGGAGCGAACACAGAGTCCCTTTGGGATGACAGCTAAGTGTGGAGAGTCCAGCGGCTTGGCCGCTAGCGATGCACGCTAGCGGCTAGCCGGAGGTCGAGACGATGGCTTCAAACTGGGCGGCGCGGTGGGTGGAGGTGTGCTCGGCGAGGATGCGCTCACGGGCGCGTTTGCCCATCGCGTGGCGTTCGGCGTCGGTGGTGTTTTCGAGGATGCCGGCGACCTCTCCGGGGGTGTTGGGGAGCAGAATCTCGCTGCCGGGGGTGAGGAAGTCTTCGAGGCCGGGCCAGGGGTCGGAGAGGATGGCGGCGCCGCAGGCGGAGGCTTCGAAGAGGCGCACGGAGGGCGACCAGCCAGCGGCGACCATGTCGTCGCGGGTGAGATTGAGGGTGAAGCGGGAGCTGGAGTAGAAGGCTGGGTGTTGCGGCGGCGAAAGGTGGATGATGCGGTTCACGTTGGGTGCCCAGGGGATGTCGGCAGGGTATTGCGGGCCGGCTACGATGAGATCTTCTTTAGGTAAAAGCCCTGCGGTTTGGTTGAGAAATTGCATGAGCTTCGGTTGACGGTCAGGGGCGTAGGTGCCGAGGTAGCTCAGGGCGCAGCGGAAGTCGGGGTTGGTTGCGGTGGGGTGATAGAGGTCGGGGTCTACGGAGCAGTAGAACGGAACGGCGCGCGGGGAGTTGAAGCGGGTTTCAAGTTCGGTGAGGGTGGGGCCGCCGGTGAAACTTAGGTAGGCGTTGTAGTGAGGGATGAGGTCGGCGCGGAGATAGTCGGTGCGGCCTTGGGCGCGGAGGGCGGCCATTGTGATGGGGGTATCGATGTCGTAGAAGAGCAGCGGGCCGTGGTTTCGGGCGAGGAGTTGTTCAGTGGCGGCGACCGCGTCGGGGAAGTAGGAACCGATGACGATGGCGTCGGCGTCCTGGCTTTGAGCGATGAGTTGCTGGTGTTCGGTTTGCCAGTCTTCGTAGAGGATTACGGTGCAGAAGTCGGGTTCCGGGAGGTCGCGGTTGGAGCGGTACCACTCGACGTCGCGTTCAATGAAGACGATCCGGTGGCCGCGGGCGGCGAGGGCCTTGCAGAGCGAGCGATAGGTTGTGGCGTGGCCGTTGCCCCAGGACGAGGTGATGGTGAGGCCGTAGAGGACGATTTTCATGCGGTTGGGCCAGGGTAGGAATGGGCGTGGGCGAAAGCAGGTTCCCTTCGGGAATGACAGAAAGAAGAGCAGGAGCAGGAGCA